>NZ_BMZH01000049.1 GCF_014652695.1 Algimonas arctica | reverse complement strand
TATAAGCGCAAAGTTGAAAGGCGACACTTGCGCAAAGTTCAAAGTTGACACTCCTCTAGCCAATTGGTTCCATAAACTCGCATTGCGTGAACTCATTTAGATCTTCTCTCGGTGCTCGAGGCAGACTGGAGCGAGTGCAATGTCGAAGCTAATCCCTATGTCCGAGAAAGAACTTGATCGCTTAGAGCTGGTTCAGCGAGTTTGCCAAAAAAGAATGACTGTAACGGCGGCCGCGGCTGCGGCTTCACTCTCGCGTCAACGCATGAGTGTTTTAGTCAACGCTTACCGTCGTGACGGACACGGCGCCCTCGTCTCTCGTAAGCGCGGAATGCCGTCGAACAATCGATCCGTTGGTGCTCTGCGCAAGACTGCCGTATCACTTGTCAGGACTCATTATTCGGACTTCGGTCCACAATACGCTTCCGAGATGCTCGGTGAACGTCATGATATCATTGTCAGTCGTGAGACCTTGCGTCAGTGGATGATCCAAAGTGGCCTTT
>NZ_BMZH01000048.1 GCF_014652695.1 Algimonas arctica | reverse complement strand
CCGCCAGTGAGTTCCGTGACAAGACGACAGCCATCAACCAGATGTGGCAGACTGATTTTACATACTTCAAGATCATCGGCTGGGGGTGGATGTATCTGTCTACGATACTGGACGACTTCTCACGCTACATCATCAGCTGGAAGCTCTGCACAACGATGAAGACGTCTGACGTGACTGAGACGCTGAATATGGCGCTCGAAGCCTCAGGCTGCGATCAGGCCAACGTCGCGCACAAACCGCGACTGCTGTCCGACAACGGTGCCAGCTACATCTCACATGAACTTGCTGACTACATCAAAGACAACCACATGAGCCATGTTCGCGGAGCGCCGTATCATCCGCAGACGCAGGGCAAAATCGAGCGTTGGCATCAAACGTTGAAAAACAGAATCCTGCTGGAAAACTACTTCCTGCCGGATGACTTGGAACGCCAGATCGAAAGCTTTGTGGATCACTACAATCACGAGCGTTACCACGAGAGCCTCAGCAACGTCACGCCTGCCGATGTCT
>NZ_BMZH01000047.1 GCF_014652695.1 Algimonas arctica | reverse complement strand
GCCGCCAAGGCTGAACCCGCGATCACAGGGATATCGTCACCCGGATAATCATAAGATGTCAGAAGCTCACGGATTTCCATCTCGACGAGCTCAAGCAGCTCTTCATCGTCAACCTGGTCAACTTTGTTCATGTAAACAACCATCGCCGGGATACCAACCTGACGGCCGAGCAGGATGTGCTCGCGCGTCTGTGGCATCGGGCCGTCGGCCGCGTTCACAACCAAGATAGCGCCGTCCATTTGCGCCGCACCGGTGATCATGTTTTTCACATAGTCAGCGTGGCCGGGACAATCGACGTGCGCGTAGTGACGGGCGTCTGTTTCATATTCGACGTGGGCGGTCGAGATCGTGATCCCGCGCGCTTTTTCCTCAGGCGCGCCATCAATCTGGTCATACGCTTTGAAGTCACCGAAATATTTCGTAATCGCCGCTGTCAGCGTCGTCTTACCATGGTCAACGTGACCAATGGTGCCGATATTGGCATGTGGCTTATTACGCTCGAACTTTTCCTTAGCCAT
>NZ_BMZH01000046.1 GCF_014652695.1 Algimonas arctica | reverse complement strand
CGCGCCGTTACCAACCGTCAGGTCACCCAGAACAAAGCCGCTCACATCCTCATTAAACGTCACCGTGATCGGGAACGCGCCAGACACAGGGTCGGAAGACGTCGAGGCAATCGACACGCTCGGAGCTGCCGTATCGACATTGACGGTTATCGCTGCAGCAAAAGCCACATTGCCGTTGCCCGCTGCATCCGTCGCCACATTCGCTGGCAGCGCAAGCGTGATGTCGCCATTGCCGTTGGGCGTGACCGTCACGGTGAAGTCGCGAGGACCGCCACTGAGGACCACGGCCCCATTCGTGACCACAAAGTCAGCCGCCGTCAGGCCCGTCATGTCTTCCGTGAAGTTGAACACCAGATCAAACGGGCCGTTCACAGACGCCGGCGGAGCCGACGCGATAGAGACCGTCGGAGCCGACGCGTCATTCGTGATCGAGAACTGCGTTGCTGCCGTGCTATCATTACCCGCACTATCCGTCGCCGCAGCCGCCGCAACATCGACCGTCACAGCACCGTCCGCCGCCGGT
>NZ_BMZH01000045.1 GCF_014652695.1 Algimonas arctica | reverse complement strand
GGGCCTACTCCGTGATTTTTGACACCACGCCGGCGCCGACTGTGCGGCCACCTTCGCGGATGGCGAAGCGGAGCTTCTCTTCCATCGCGATTGGGACGATCAGCTCAACATCAACGTTCACATTGTCGCCCGGCATGACCATTTCCGTACCTTCTTTGAGCGTGACAACACCGGTCACGTCCGTGGTGCGGAAGTAGAATTGTGGGCGATAATTGTTGAAGAATGGCGTGTGACGGCCGCCTTCATCCTTGGTCAGGATATAGGCTTCAGCTTCAAACTTCTTGTGTGGCAAAACAGAACCAGGCTTACAAAGAACCTGACCGCGCTCAACACCTTCACGGTCAACACCGCGAAGAAGGGCGCCGATGTTGTCGCCAGCTTCACCGCGATCAAGCAGCTTGCGGAACATTTCAACACCTGTGCAGGTCGTTGTTGTTGTGTCGCGAACACCGACGATTTCGATGCTGTCACCAACATTGATGACACCGCGTTCAATCCGACCCGTCACAACCGTACCGCGGCCTGAGATGGAGAACACATCTTCGATTGGCATCAGGAACGGTTGATCAACAGCGCGTTCTGGCTGTGGAATATAGGCA
>NZ_BMZH01000044.1 GCF_014652695.1 Algimonas arctica | reverse complement strand
TGATGTGCCCCTAGCTTTATAGACACCTTGCTACTTCATTTTGCTGTCATCTCAAATTCGACGGGTGACAACATCCCGTTGTTAGCATGCCTGCGTTTCGGATTGTAGAACATTTCGATGTAATCGAACACGTCCTGCCGCGCTTCTTGACGGGTTTTGTAAGTTTTTCTCCTGACCCTCTCAGTCTTGAGAAGATGGAAGAAGCTCTCGGCGACAGCATTATCGTAACAGTTGCCACGCCGGCTCATGCTGGCTTCCAGATTGTGATCGGTCAGGAACTCGCGCCACTCATGGCTTGTAAATTGTGAACCCTGGTCAGAGTGCACAATAACCGTGTCGGTCGGTTTGCGCCGCCAAACAGCCATCAATAGAGCGTTGAGTGCGAGCGATGTCTGCATCCGAGAGTGCATCGACCATCCCACGACTTTGCGGGAGTAGAGATCGATAACGGCCGCCAGATAGAGCCAGCCCTCATGCGTTCGAATATAAGTGATATCCGTTACCCAAACCGTATCAAGTGCGTCCACGTTAAAGTCCTGTTGCAACTGATTGGCTGCTGCAATGGCGGGCTTTGCACCACACTTACCCGGGCGACGTTTATAGCCGACCTGAGCCCTTAATCCTTCGTTCTTCATGAGCTTTGCGACCGTGTTCGGGGCGCAGGGTTCGCCAAGACTGAGCATGTCGTGATGTATCTTGCGATAGCCATAAACGCAGCCACTCTCGAGCCAGGACTGCTTGATAAGGCCCGTCAGGCGGCGCCTGCGCTTAGCTTGTCCCGATAACCCATTCTTCAGCCACGCATAAAATCCACTCACATGAACCTTCAATACGCGGCACATGGCGCGCACCGAAAACTCATTCCGATGCGCTTTAATAAAGGCGTACTTCACCCGTGGTCTTTTGCGAAGAACGCCGTGGCCTTTTTTAGGATGTCACGCTCCTCAGTCACGCGGCGCAACTCTGCTTTGAGCCGTTTAATCTCATCATGCTGCGCAGAGCGGGCTGGCTTATCGGGTTGATCGCCATATCGCTTGACCCAATCATAA
>NZ_BMZH01000043.1 GCF_014652695.1 Algimonas arctica | reverse complement strand
GGCGATACACTCATGGAAATCGTCCCGGCCCTATTCGATGTTACGGCCTCCGTTCAAATTATGCCGGCTGACAGGCCGACCGTCTATGAGGGCCTCTTGGTTCGAACACAACTGTCGTCTTACAAAGGTTGGCAAGCCCCGCGACTCGATGGCGAAATCATCGGTATTTCAGCCGACTTGAAGACGGACCCGGTCACGGGGGTGTCCTATTATGAAGCCCGAGTCCGTATCCCCAAAGATCAGCTGGCTCGGATCGAGAATGCCAATATTTTGCCCGGAATGCCAGTTGATACCTTCATTTATTCAGGACGCAGCCGAACGTTAATCGAATATGTTTTGGAGCCCCTCAGTGACTCCTTGTTTCGGGGTTTGAGGGAAGGGTAATGGCCATGATCTGGTTTGATGTTCGACGATTATTTCGGGGAGCTGGAATCTCATGCATGTCAGCCTCATTTGTTTTGAGCGGGCCCAATGTCGCAGGGGCTCAAACTGAGGGAGTTGAGTTTGACCCCAGTCAACTTCCACAGACGCAGGCCTGTATTAGCTTGGGGTTGGCATTCGATTTAGCAAGCGTTCGGGACCCTAGAGTATTGATGTCAATGGCGCGGGAGTTAGATTTTGATGCGAGGGTAACGGAGGCCAAGGCGCTGAGCCGACCTAGGGTTTCTGCATTTGGTCGAAGCGGGTTTGGTGACACGGGCTTGGTCGATAGCGCTGTCTCCAGTCAGGCGGGGTTACAACTCTCACAGCGGGTTTTTGACTTCGGTAACGCTCGGCTCGCTCGCCGCTCGGCCCGCGCCAACGCGGACGCCTCTCGCTTTGAGACAAGTGCAGAGACATTGGGCGCAGGCAGACGCGTGGCAAACGCTTATTTGACCTATTTAGAGTCAAAGGAAAAGTCGGAACAAACGCGGGATCGGCAGGACTATTTCACTCAGCAATTAGGCTCACTTGATCGTTTGATGGAGATGGGTGGTGCCACACTAACAGAGCGAGCAACCGTGGCCGCTGAAATCTCAGACGCGGAGGCATTCGCGCTTGACCTTAACTTCCAAATGGAAAGCGCATTGATTGAATTTGAACT
>NZ_BMZH01000042.1 GCF_014652695.1 Algimonas arctica | reverse complement strand
CGTTGTTTTAGTCTGTCTCATGCTTCACTCCATAAGGATGGAGGTGAGCAAAGTCTCTCTTAGCCCAGGCTCAAATCTGTGCCATGAGCGCTGACGTCAGACAGAGACCATTAATTTGCCAGGGGCATCGGGTGCGACCTATATTGAATTCACGCAAGATGGCAGCATCGCTTATGTTACCGATTATCTTGGAGGCGCCGTCACGGTGCTCGACGCCGTAACCAATTCCATTATTGCCTTTATTGACGTTGGCACGCAAACGGGTATCGTTGAGTTTACGCCGGATGATAATTTTGCTTACGTCACCAATCAGGGTTCCAATAACGTCTCGGTGATCGATATCGCGACCCATACTGTCGTCGATACCATTACTGTTGGAACAAGTCCCTTTGGTCTCGATATTACACCAGATGGTAGCTTTGCTTACGTCACCAATCAAGGCTCCCGTTTTGTTCGCGGAAGCGTTTCCGTGATCGATATCGCGACCAACGTCGTCGTTGCGGATGTTACTGTTGGGCTATTTCCCAGACATGTGACAATTACACCTGATGGCAGTTTAGCCCTTGTTGCCAACATTAAATCAACCTTTATCTCGGTGATCGATACAGCGACCAATACTGTGATTTCGACAATTCAGATGGGAGGCACGTCAAGGGATATTGCGATCACCCCAGATGGCAATTTTGCCTATGTAATGAGTCTAAGTGGCAATAAAATTACGGTTATAGACTTGTCAACAAACACGATCACAGCGACGATACCAATGGTAAATGATCCTGTGAGCCTTCTGTTTACACCGGACGGCAGATTTGGCTATGTTAACAACATATTTGATAAAACCGTAACTGTAATTGACACTACGACAAACACCGTCGTCGGCGGCACTATTACGGTTGGAGAGAGGCCCCGAGACATTGAGTTCAGACCTGAGGCCGCCAATGAAAAGCCAATCGCCGCCGCGGGCGTAGATCAAGCCATCCGCGCGGGGGATACTGTAAACCTCGACGGCAGCGCATCGTTTGATGACAATACAGACTCGGCGGCGCTCGCCTATAGCTGGAGTTTCGCTTCGCAACCGACG
Source organism: Algimonas arctica (assembly GCF_014652695.1). Classification (GTDB taxonomy): domain Bacteria; phylum Pseudomonadota; class Alphaproteobacteria; order Caulobacterales; family Maricaulaceae; genus Litorimonas; species Litorimonas arctica. Next base: position 260 of record NZ_BMZH01000042.1, on the reverse strand, counting down.
GGCAGTACCGCGACGATAACGGATGCTATGACAGCCACGCCGAGCTTTGTCGCTGATCTGGCTGGCGCCTATGATGTTTCACTGGTCGTGACGGATGAGGGCGGTTTGAATAGTGACGCTGATAGCGTGAGCGTCAGCAGCGACAATCTCGCGCTGACCGCGATTGCGGGAGAGGGACAACTCGTCATCCTCGGCTCAAACGTCTATTTGGACGGCTCCGGCAGTAACGACCCAGAAATGGACCCGCTATCATTTGCGTG
>NZ_BMZH01000041.1 GCF_014652695.1 Algimonas arctica | reverse complement strand
TGTTGGAGCAAAGATAAGGCAAGACACTTTCTGCAAAGTTCAAATGCGACAGTTCCGGTTGAGCCCCATAGGGGCTGACCGAAGAGTCAGAGCCCCGACCATGGGGCGGCCCTGTCGGCCGCTGGCTTCACCCAGCCAACACTCTAGGAGAGCGCGAAGCGCAAACGGATTTTGGAAAAGAAGGGTTTAGAGGTCGAGGTTCTTGTCTATCAATTCGTCCTAAAACCTGATTGTTTAGATGCCAGTCTAGTGAAGAGTTTCCGAACATTATCACTAGCGTAAGACAATCAATCGAGGAGGTATTTTAGGTGTTTTCAGGTGTCGAATGTGTTGATTTAACACCGACCCCGTAAGACGTTGGCGGCAACAAAGTTCCATCCTTCAGTTTCGGCCTGCATCCACCGTGTTTGCCAGTGGAGACGTAGCCATTGTTGCGGACAGAGCTATTCGCCTTTATCGTCCTGACCGTTCCCGGGTCAGGTTCGTCAAGGGTCTGCTGCTCCTTAATCCACGCCAATACGCTGCCGAGACGTTTGTTCTCGGTGACTGCGCCTGAGTTGATCCGGGGCCTTTGATCATAGACCGTGTAGGGGAGGTTGCGTCCTTCAAATGCCAGCTCAACAATCCCGTCCGCATAGACGTGAATATCAATCTTCTTACCAATGATTGCGTTGTTCTCAGGAGATCGCTCTAGCATGTACTTCACTCTCTGGAAGTTCAGCGAGAGGTTTTGACCAACATACCGCTCATCACGAACGCAGAGTATCTTGGCGAGAGCGGCAACAGCGATCTCCACTGGTCTATGAACGTCAACGGCCTGTCGGGGTGTGACTGCAAAGCGCTCATTGTGCTTGGCTATGTAGCGAGCCGCATAGCGATTGGCGGCGTCCATGTTTGATATATTTTCAAGGCGCATCTCTTTGATAAGACGGTCTTGCAGCGTTCTATTGGCCCGCTCGACACGACCTTTGCCCTGTGGCGTGTTCGCACAAATGATGTCGATGTTCAGCTCAGCGAGGGCACGGCCGAACTGGGTCATTCCATTAGCCGCCGGATTAGGCTTTGCCGTTCTAAACACTGTATGCTTGTCAGAATAGAACGCCACGGGACGACCGTGGCGTTCAAGATATGTCTCCAAGGCCCGCATGTAAGAGAAAGTGCTCTCGCTCTCAACAAAGCGAAGTTCTTGAAGCGCGCTGGTCGCGTCGTCGATAAACACAAGTAAGCAGCACTTAGGTCCGCGTCCCTCAAACCAATCGTGATGGGATCCGTCAATCTGAATCAATTCCCCATAACAATCCCGACGTGACCGCATCTGATGGATTTTACGACGAGTCTTTCGATCTTTCCAAAGGCCACTTTGGATCATCCACTGACGCAAGGTCTCACGACTGACAATGATATCATGACGTTCACCGAGCATCTCGGAAGCGTATTGTGGACCGAAGTCCGAAT
>NZ_BMZH01000040.1 GCF_014652695.1 Algimonas arctica | reverse complement strand
CGTTGTTTTAGTCTGTCTCATGCTTCACTCCATAAGGATGGAGGTGAGCAAAGTCTCTCTTAGCCCAGGCTCAAATCTGTGCCATGAGCGCTGACGTCAGACAATCGCCGGCACGGGATATTCGACCGGGGTTGTCGAGTTCTCCGGATTGGAAGCGTCTCGGCGTAAGACCAAAGTGCGCGGCGACAGTGCGGGACGATTTAAACCGCGCAGGATCATCAATGGCGGCCTTAAAGTGCATAGCCGTAATGGCACCAACCCCGGGCGTCGTCATAAGGAGACTGCAAACTGGATCATGAGCGGCGCCGCGCTTGACGCGTTTATCCAGTTCTCGAAAGTGAGCATGTAAAGCCCCACGGGCTTCCAGCATGGGGAGCATTGCAAAGCTTAGCCCTTCATCGGCCTCAATGATCGGACGCACAGTATCGTCAAAGCGGTGGTGGGATAAGGTTCCCGGGAGACGGATTCCGAAAGTCTTGAATAGACCCCGGATCTCGTTCTCAAGATCGACACACTTGCGCAGCACAGCCTTGCGGCTTGAGAGCATCGCGCGGATATAATGGCTCTCTCGGCTCTTCATATGAACGGGCTGATACCAGCCTGAGCGCACCACCTGTGCAATACCGCGCGCGTCATTCTTATCAGTTTTATTCCGCATTGCCGACAGGGCCGCATTGACCTGACGGGCTTCCATGCAGACGGCATCATATCCGAGAGACCGTAAACCGTGGAATAGCGTCTGGCTCATAACGCCGGCTTCAAAGCCAAGTTTAGTAATCGGTTGCGCGAAATTGCGAAGGCAAGCGTCGATGGCGCCGACTTCACAGTCCAAAGCGCGCTCTAGAACAATATCGCCTTCAGCATTAACAACGCACAAGGCGACTGATCGCAGCGATACATCTAATCCGACAAAGTAACTCATTCTTCTCTCCCATAAATGCGAACTTACGCCCGCAGCATATCAGAAACGTAATGGCCTGAGCCGTCCGTCCAATTACACATGCTAAGAGAGACTTTTTGTTCATCTAGTATCTCGTGGAGAGACAGATGAGACCAACTAAAACGACGTCCGGAGAGCGGACGATCAAAGACATCAAGCGTAAACCGCGCGAGCGGCCATCGGCCGAGGAGAAGATCCGCATCGTTCTGGACGGTCTTCGCGGCGAAGACAGCATTGCTGAGTTGTGCCGCAAAGAAGGCATATCCCAAGGCGTTTATTACAAGTGGTCGAAGGACTTTATGGGTGAGAGGCCCGCCGCCCTAAGGCGGATGAAGGGCCTTGAACGGTAAGAAGCGGCTCGCCGGAGACATTGTCCGCCAAGCCAACACATCTGAAGTCAAAGGGCTGCGCTCTGAAGCCCGCGAACTCAAGGAATGTGTTGCCGAGCTAATTCTGGAAAACCGTCTGCTCAAAAAAAGCATGATCGGGGATGGGGGCGACGACGAATGAGATATCCAGCATCAGAGAAGCTCGAGATCATCCGCCTGGTGGAGCGATCAAAGAAGCCCGGAAAATGGACACTCGACAAGCTCGGTGTCCCACGACGAACCTTCTATCGTTGTGTTGGAGCAAAGATAAGGCAAGACACTTTCTGCAAAGTTCAAATGCGACAGTTCCGGTTGAGCCCCATAGGGGCTGACCGAAGAGTCAGAGCCCCGACCATGG
>NZ_BMZH01000039.1 GCF_014652695.1 Algimonas arctica | reverse complement strand
CCCTAATTTAAACTCTTCTGTATATCGAATGCGACTGCCCATAAGACACTCTCCTTGCTTCCAGTTTTACCCAACAAGGTGTCTACAAAGCTAGGGGCACATCAAGGTTTCCTCGTGTATCATGGAAAAAATTAGATCTTGGTCGGTGTGACATTTTACCTACTTACACCAAGAAATTTACGAATTATTCTCCGATTATGGTAAACAAATGATGGCGCAGATGTCATCAATGGCGAACCAACAGGTGCTCTAAAAGAAGCGTGTTAAAATTGAGATGAGAATTTCATATTTATTAACCAAATAACGACCGGAAATATCAGTATCTTACTTTGGGCGTTTTAAGACGCCCGTCTAAGGTCCGCTAGGCCCCACATTAGCCGACAGACGGCTTTTACCGCAACATTGTGTAAGCTGAAGTTTGACTTGTTTTCCATGAGCACATCGACATCACGCAAGAAGGCTTACTACCATATCTAAGTTTCGCCGCGCATTTGCCAGTCGATATATTCGTTATGTAACCGCGAAGTAACCGCGGCCCTGTGACCCCGCGAAGAGCTGCTCTCGGAACCCAGTTGAAAACATCGAATTAGCTTCAATATCCCATCGGATCGTTGATTTTGGGGCTCAGGAAATTGGAGCGGGCGATGCGCTCCATTCACAATCTAACAACTATAAATTTCAGATACTTAGACGGGATAAATCAACTTATTGTATCCCTCTTTGTATCCCTCGCATTGCACCCACACCGTGTGAGCGCCACTACCGAGACAAGGCCCTCAGATTGGGCCGCAAGACACTCCCGCGTGCTTTGTACGCGAAGTCCAATGATTTGTCGGCAGTGCTAGCACAAACTGACCCAATCAAGGACGGCAGCTATGAGACGTATGCCGACTTGGGCGGTTCTCAATAGTCCTAAGAACGCAAGTCGATTGACATTCATAATTCATAAGCTGGTGAAGTTTGTAGCTGGCGCCAATTAGGATCACAAAGAATGGGCTGGTAAAAGGTTTACTAGATCAATGTAAAATCTTTTTACCGGCACGTCTAACCGACGCGTACATCATCAAATTCTTGGAATTTGACCGCTTAATAAATCAAGTTTAATTCTCTGCCTGATCAGATCAAAACGCGTCGATATTTCCTCTAAGACGGACGCCTCAAAATCCAGACGTATCTCTGTCAGCTGCCGAAACGTCAGCCTTCCAGCAGACCTTTCGTCTTCTGCTGCCTGAAGCAGGATCGCGTTTTGCGCCTTGGCCTCTTGGCGGATCCGACGTTGACTGCGTAGTATTTTAATGTGGCTGCGGGTAATTTGTAATTCCCGCCGCAAATCGCGTTCTGCGATTAACACTTCACTCTTAGCCTGTTGAGCACGCGAATTGGCGCGTTGGGTCGCCGCCCGAAGACCATTGCCCTCATAGAGCGGAACACTAATATCAACTCCAATCCGGTCTTGATATTCAAACTGATCAAAATCTTTTACTGAGGCATAGGAACCAGTCGCGACCACCGATATGATGGGCAAACGAGAGCGTTTTTGACGCATCGTGTCCGCGTCCAATGCCTCCGCTTGCCCTCTAAGGGCCTGAATATTTGGGTTTTCCAGTAAGATTTGATCGTCTGAAAGGAAAGTTGAAGGAATTGTATCAGCGAGCTGAAAAGTCTTGTTGCACGGTGCTTGTGACGCCCCTGTCGCGAGTTCAAATTCAATCAATGCGCTTTCCATTTGGAAGTTAAGGTCAAGCGCGAATGCCTCCGCGTCTGAGATTTCAGCGGCCACGGTTGCTCGCTCTGTTAGTGTG
>NZ_BMZH01000038.1 GCF_014652695.1 Algimonas arctica | reverse complement strand
GTTGCAATACCGCAAAGCCGTCGCCTAATATCAATCAATAAAGGTGAGCAAAGTCTCTCTTGGCCCAGGCCGAAATCTGTGCCGTTTTATATGACGACGGACAGGCGGTGAGATACCCAACACGCCAACCATCCATTGAATATGCCTTCGTAAACGCAAAGCATGTAATCGTGCGTTCTCGCATACCTGCGAGAGAGGCTATACTAATATGTGGAACTTCACCGTAAGTTACCATCTCATACACCTCATCCGAGAGGACAAGAAGATCATATTGGATGGCGAGGTCCGCGATGATTTGCAACTCCTCGGCACTATACATTCGGCCAGTCGGGTTTGCAGGGTTAATGAGAATAATCATCCGCGTAGCAGGTGTGATGCTGCGCTCAATTAAATCGCGCTTAATGGAAAAATTGTCCTCAACATCTAGCATTGCGGGAACAACCCGCCCGCCCGCCATTTCGACCTTACCAATATGCTGCGGATAATATGGACCAAGTAAAATTACCTCATCCCCTGGGTCAACCGCTGCAAATATTGATGCAAAAGAAGCGTGCGTAAGGCCGTTGGTTACTAATATTTCGTCAGGGGCGGCTGTAATGCCGTTAAAATCTTTGAGCTTTTTCGATAAGGCTTCCCGCAAATGAGCTGAACCACGAAAATCGCCATAATGAACTATGCCGTCATCTAAAGCTTTTTTTGTCGCATCTTTTATGTGCTGCGGGGTATCTGCATGTGGTCTGCCTAATTCTAAATGAATAAGGTCAACGCCCTCTCTATCTAGTTCAGCTGCCCGCCCATACATACCAAAACTCTTTTCGGATGCTGTTGAAAACCTTTGCGCTGGCCATTTCATATTTTTTCTCCGGTGTTCAATAGCAATCATCTGGCAACATAACCATAATCACATGATTACGGTTGCGACCTGACTATTGGCAGAGACTGCAGCGGTCAAGAAAAATCATTTTTCTCTCCTGTCTTCGGATCGGGACATGAAAACATTCAGCTCGGTTATTCTTTCTACCGCCCACATCCTGAAGTATTCTTAGACCCAGTTTCTTCAATGCGGCGACATAAGAACCCATTTCGCTATTTCAAAACATCTCGCAAAGTCATCCAGCTGGCCGTGATGATGTATGTCCGGTTCCCGCTCTCGCTCCAAAACTTCGAAGATCTGCTTCATGAGCGCGGGATAGACGTCTGCCATGAGAATGTCCGGCTCTGGGTTGACCGGTTTGGACCCGTCTTCGCAAAGCAAATCCGATCTCGGCGCTCAACCTATATGCGTGAGCACACCCAATGGTCGCGACAGACAATCTCCGGTTTTACGGCGCTGCGATGCGCCATATCGGCAATCATAACTGCCAGAACACCAAGCGGTATGCCAATAATCGAGCGGAGAACTCACGCCGAGCGTTCCCACGGCGAGAGCGCGCCATGACTCGGTTCAGGCAAGCCTCAACCTTGCAGAAGTTCACCTCCACCCACGCCTCAGTTTACAATCACTTCAACCACCAAAGACATCTCGAAAAACGGACTTGTTTCAAAACCATGCGTGATGAGTCGCTCATCGAGTGGCGGGCTGATGTGTTAGAAATACGGCTATCGTCGTTTAAGCTGACAATGCCTAAAGGCTTACTTAACCACGCTTGCGCGCGATTATTTAACTTAGATACACTATTTATACCCAACGAATACATTTGGGGCTCCGATGACACACCTAGGAAAACTTTGCAGAAGTCTTGCGATAGCGACAACACTGACGGCTGTTTTACCAACTATTGCCTTTGCGAACGGCACTGCGGCGGGAACGAATGTGCAAAACACATTCACGCTCGACTATAAGGTCAGTGGAGTTGATCAGAACACGATCGACACGGGGGTGAGCGGGTCGAAC
>NZ_BMZH01000037.1 GCF_014652695.1 Algimonas arctica | reverse complement strand
TCATCGCCCGCACCGCCGCGAACGACGTCATCGGTTGAGATATTCGTGAAGGCATCATTGCCCGCATTACCGGTGAAATTATCGGCGGCTTCCGTGCCTGCGGACATGACAACGACCGTATCTTCCGTTCCGGTCGCCCCACCAAAGATGACGTAGCTCTCATTGGCATTAAATGAGCCAATGATGAGATCATCAAAGCCGTCGCCATTGACGTCACCCGCGGAACTGACGGAGATTCCAGAGAAATCATTCGCGTCAATGCCGTCGATCCGGAAACCATTCGTGCCGTCCAACGTCGAGAGATCTAGCGCGCCGCCCACCACCGCTGCCGCACCGCCAAAAATCACATAGCTCTCGCCGGCCGCGCTATTGCCATTGGGGTCAGCTGCATAGGCCCCTATAATCAGATCATCAAAGCCGTCGCCATTGACGTCACCCGCGGAACTGACGGAAATTCCAGAGAAATCATTCGCGTCAATTCCGTCGATCCGGAAACCATTCGTGCCGTCCAGCGTCGAGAGATCCAGTGCGCCGCCCGCCACCGCTGCCGCACCGCCAAAGATCACATAGCTCTCGCCGGCCGCGCTATTGCCATTGGGGTCCCCGTCTTTGAAGCCTATGATAAGATCATCAAAGCCGTCGCCATTGACATCACCCGCAGAGCTGACGGACCGGGCGGAGACGGTCGCGGTGACGCCGTCGATCCGGAAACCATTCGTGCCGTCCAGCGTCGAGAGATCCAGTGCGCCGCCCGCCACCGCTGCCGCACCGCCAAAGATCACATAGCTCTCGCCTGCTGGGAATGCATCAGACGCAGCGATGATGAGGTCATCAAAGCCGTCACCATTCACGTCGCCAGCAGAGCTCACAGAATAACCAGAGAAGTCACCGGCATCAATGCCGTCGATCCGGAAGCCATTCGTGCCGTCCAGTGTGCTCAGGTCCAACGCGCCGCCCGCCACCGCAGTCGCCCCGCCAAAGACGACATAGCTCTCACCCGCATAAACATCGCCATTGGCGTCGGCTGTATAGGCCCCTATAATCAGATCATCAAAGCCGTCACCATTGACATCGCCGGCTGAACTCACCGAACGGCCAGAGAAATCATTCACATCAATGCCGTCGATCCGGAAGCCATTCGTGCCGTCCAGTGTGCTCAGGTCCAGCGCGCCGCCCGCCACCGCAGTCGCGCCGCCAAAGACGACATAGCTCTCGCCTGCAAAGCTATCGCCATTAGGGTCAGCGGCATAGGAGCCGATAATCAGATCGTCAAAGCCATCGCCATTGACATCGCCGGCTGAACTCACCGAACGGCCAGAATAGTCACCGGCATCAATGCCGTCGATCCGGAAGCCATTGCTGCCGTCCAGTGTCGAAAGATCCAGCACGCCGCCCGCCACCGCGGCCGCTCCGCCAAAAACCACATAGCTTTCACCATTGGGGTCGGCATAATATGCGCCGATGATGAGATCATCAAAGCCGTCGCCATTGATATCGCCGGCTGAACTCACCGAACGGCCAGAGGCGTCACCCACATCAATCCCGTCGATGCGGAAGCCATTGGTGCCGTCGAGGCTAGACAATGAGATGACAGGAACAACTGCCCCCGCAACAACAACACCGTCTTGCACGCGCACAGTCGCATTGCCGTCGGTGTAGACATTATAGGTCACACCCCCGTCCGTGACTTGAGTGCCCGGAACCCAGCCCTGAAGGTTGACCGTATCGCCCGCATTGCCCAGCACATCGATCGTGGTCGTTCCGCTACTGCGCTCTTCCGTTAGGTCGAACACCGCCAAAGCGTCAAGCGTCAGCGTGTTGTTGCCTGAGCCTGTTATGTCGATGATTTCGATACTGCCAAGACCTGCATTGCCTGCAGTCGCCGCATCCAGAAATAGACCCGCTCCGTCCAAGACCAACGTGTCCTTGCCCGTCCCGCCACGAATATCG
>NZ_BMZH01000036.1 GCF_014652695.1 Algimonas arctica | reverse complement strand
GTTGCAATACCGCAAAGCCGTCGCCTAATATCAATCAATAAAGGTGAGCAAAGTCTCTCTTGGCCCAGGCCGAAATCTGTGCCGTTTTATATGACGACGGACACTCATGCGATTATTCAAAAGCGGCGAAACGAGGAGGCGTTCGTCCGGCAGTTCCCTTGAGAACCCCTCGCTTAGCCCAAACTCAAATCTTTCTCGTAGGCGCTGAAGTCAGACAATTGCAAAACAAAGTTTGGGTCACATGATGGACCGCAGGGGTCCTCGTGACGGGGAACAATAAATGATATGATCGGCGTGTAAGTCGCGGTGTTCGGCACATACGCCGCATAATTCGCAACACTAATACGGACGCTTCAGCACCTCGAGTCGAATTTAGCCGAGGACAAAGCCGTCACTCTTTGAGCGATGCGAGTAGACCGCATCTTCGCCGCGCGCACTCAGAAATAACTCAATCTTTTTTGCACCAAACCGAGGGACTATCGCCTGCATCCCTCTGCAATCGATTTTGAAACGTCCTTGGCCTTGTCTTTTTCCTCTTGACGACATTGTAGGAGGAACTTGGTCTTAAATTGGTCTGTTAGGGTCTTCCAATGAGTCAATATATTTAGGCTTTTAAATTCTGTGATGCCCGTTTTGCGTAACCATGATAACGGGTTGAAATGACCTCAACAAAGCCCCAACCTGAAACCACGTTAAAACCCAAAGCGACGAGACGTCCAAAGAAATCCGTTCTAGTGACCGGCGCGTCAGGGTTTATCGCCGGTCACTGCATTATCAGACTGCTGAATGAGGGCTATAAAGTGCGCGGTTCTTTACGCTCGATGAACCAAGCAGAAGACGTCAGAACAGCGCTGTCTGCTTATGCTGATGTCAAAGACCTAAGTTTCGTCGAACTCGACCTCTCTTCAGATGAGGGATGGGAGACGGCGGCCAAGGGATGTACCTTCGTCCAACATGTTGCCTCTCCATTTCCTAATACTGCCCCGGACAATGAAGATGATTTGATAGTTCCCGCTCGCGAAGGCGCATTAAGGGCCTTACGCGCCGCCGCCAAAGCCAAGGTCAAACGTGTTGTTATGACTTCTTCAATTGCCGCGATCGGTTATGGTCGTGACCATCCTAAGGATTACATCTATTCCGAGGATGATTGGTCAAATTTGGAGGGCGACCTCACAGCCTATGCCAAAAGCAAGACGGTTGCCGAACAAGCGGCTTGGGAGTTCATGCAAACAGACGCGGCTGGAAAAATGGAATTATCCGTGATCAATCCTGGCGCCGTTCTTGGTCCTTTGACGAGCGCCGATTATTCGACATCTGGTGATATGGTCAAGAAATTACTCGACGGCTCTGTGCCTGCCTGCCCGGCGATTGGTTTCAGTTGTATTGATGTCCGTGACGTTGCGGATGCGCATTTTGAGGCCATGATCCGCAAAGTCGCGGCGGGTCGACGATATTGTTTGGTTGGGGATTATGCATGGATGATTGATGTTGCTTGTGAACTCCGTTCGGCCGGATATGCGGCTCCGGTCAGGAAACTCCCCAATTTCATGGTACATATTCTAGGAATTTTCGATCCAACCGTTCGTTTGATCAAAGCTGGGTTGGGCAAAAAATCCATTTTCAGCAATCAACGCCTTATCGAAGAATTAGACATCACGCCACGCTCGATCAAAGAGATGAGCGTATCCATGGCTGAAAGCATGGTGAAATTTGGCGTGATAAGTCCGAAAATGTTATAGAGGCAATGGCACCTCGACCAGGTCTTTGTGAAGTTCAATTGTGCCCAGAATTTCCTTTGGAGAGCCGTCGACCAAGAAGACGAAGTACTGGAGAGCTACGTGATTAAGAAGTAGGGCATTGTCAGCTTAAACGGCTACGGCCGGATTTCTATAAGGTTAGCCCTCAGCTAGACAGCTATCAACTCACGCCATTGGCTGAGGGATGCATCACGCATCGCT
>NZ_BMZH01000035.1 GCF_014652695.1 Algimonas arctica | reverse complement strand
TTGCAATACCGCAAAGCCGTCGCCTAATATCAATCAATAAAGGTGAGCAAAGTCTCTCTTGGCCCAGGCCGAAATCTGTGCCGTTTTATATGACGACGGACAAGACATGATTTCCTCCTTAAATCATGTCCATGCGAGGCGCGGGCCAAATCTGGTGTTTGGTAAGTCTGACCACGCCCAAAAACGGACGCTGATAATGTTCGCTAAAAGACAATACCGGACTAAAAAGAAACTCATTCGCGTTTAGTCTTATTCAACTGGAATAATTAATCTAAATGGAGCGTAACGGGCTATAATATATCCGTCCATTTTCTGCTCATCAGGTTGGCTGAATTTATGATACCGACCATTGAATATGTCTGAGGGAAGTTCCCCCATAGCTCATCTGTTTTCGGATCAACATCTTCGGATAGTAATCCGACATGGTTCCGCTGCGCGAGAATAGCTTCGAACATCTCCCGCGCTTCGTCTTCCCGACCAATCCTGTAAAGCGCATCAATATGCCAGAAGGTACAGGCGGTGAACGCCGTCTCCGGGCGTCCGAAATCATCCTTCGTCTTATACCTATAGATATGGTTCCCTTCACGAAGGTCACGATCAATAGCTTCAACTGTTCCGATATATCGTTGATCAGAGGCGTCTATGAAACCAATCTCAGCCATAAGGAGGACGGAGGCGTCTAACGAATCCCCGCCATAATAGGCCGAAAATGCATTGATCTCCACGTTAAAGGCATTTGCTAAAATATGTTTCTTGATAATCTCAGCGCGCTCGGACCAATAGCTCACCTTCTCTTTAATCTTCAGGTGGTCGGCAATTTTTGAAAGGCGGTCGCACGCTGCCCAACACATGATCGCCGATGAAGTATGAACATAAGACAGCGTGCGAAATTCCCAGATGCCGGCGTCGGGCGTATCATGAACGGAAAATGCGCGCTCTCCGACGGGTTCCAATTGTTCAAACTCCGCAATGCCCGGTTTAGAGAGCAGACGATCATCTAAAAAGGCTTGCGCCGCCGCCAGCACAATCTGCCCATAGACATCATGCTGTATATGTTCTGCGGCTTGGTTGCCTTTTCTGACGGGTCCATAGTTTCGATAGCCTGGAAGATTATAGGCTACTTCTTCGGTCAAATCGGTTTCTAGGCCAATGCCGTAAACGGGTTGAATATGCCCGCCCTTTGCCTGCGCGACAACGCTGCGCAGAAAGCGCATATAATGTTCTAAGGTTTCCATTGAGGCTAAGCGATTGAGCGCGGTCACCGAGAAATAAGCATCCCTTATCCAGCAAAAACGATAATCCCAGTTACGCTCTGATCCCGCATGCTCAGGCACAGATGTTGTCAGCGCAGCGACAACCCCTCCTGTTTCTTCATAAACGCAAAGCTTGAGTGTAATCGCAGCGCGAATAACGGCGGATTGCCAATCAGGGGGCACAGCAAGGCTACGCGTCCAGCGACGCCAGAAGTCAGCCGTGCGCTCCATCCAGTCACGGGCAAGAAACTCTACATTTTCAGCAACCGTTTCGTCAGGGCCGCAAATAAAGGATATGTCGCTATCCAATACGAAGGTGGTGCCTGATAATATAAAGGACAACGGTGCATTGGTCGTGATGCGAAACCCGCCGTCTTCGGTCGGATAGCTGAGGTGATGGATACCCCGCTTCGGTTTGATTGTTCTCGCGCCCCAGTCTGCTTGCGCATTGACCTCGATACGAATCCGGGGCGAGCCCTGAATGACTTTAAATTGCCGCACAAAACTTGCGGGCTGAAAGCTCCTGCCGCGACTGGAGAAATAGGGCGCGAAGTCTATGATGTCCAGTATCGCACCATCCGCATCGGTCAGGCGAGTACGCAAAATTGCTGTATTGATTTCATATGTCTGCTCAGTAGAGACACGATCTTCAATCCACACGCCAAAGCTGCCCTCGCCCCCCAAAAGTGTATCAAAAATCGGGTTCCCATCAAGTTTTGGCAGACAAAGCCAGTTGATACGCGCGTCGGTGTCAATCAACGCAGCTATCGTGCTATTTCCGATTATCCCGAGATTTAGATGACTCATGTTGGAAGCCTCAAAAAGCTATATAGATCTTGGATGTTTAGGAGGTTATATTTTGCTTGGGTCGGGCCGTGCCCAATCTTGATGCCAAACCCTCCTAATTTCTTTGCCGCGATAAAGCCCTCTTCATCCGTTGTATCATCCCCAATCATGATAGGGATACGGCCGAGAAACGGATCGCGGGTCATTTGTTTTCTTAGCCCGATCCCCTTATTCGCCGAAGCCGGTTTAATCTCGACAACACAATTCCCCACTTGAATGATGTGGGTCTTCAGGGGAGCAAGGAGCGGGGATATTGCTTGGCTGATGGCAAGCCCCAATGCAGGTTTTTTACGGTGATGAATAGCTAAAACCGGACCTTTATCTTCAATCCAGATCTCGGGAACTTGCGACATTACTGTATCAATCTTACGCCGAATATCAGATGAAAATTTTGGGAGGTCATTCGGAGGTGGCGTATCAGGGGCCGCACTGTAAAGGCCGTGATTGCCAATGCGCCATAACGCAATCGGAACGCGCTTAGATAAGTCCACAATGTCTCGACCGCTAATAATCGCTAGGGCCCCATCCAGCTTATCGTTCAGATTTAGAAGGCAGGAAATCTCAGAATTCGCTAAATGAACAGAATATGGATTATCTTGAAATCCAACAAGCGTGCCATCAAAATCTAAAAAGAGCGCTGCATTGCTAGGAAAAGCAAAATCTTTGTTTAAAGTAGTCGCCATATTATGTCGTAAATCCGATCGTTTTGGCGGGTGCTAGTGCCTTTGCGAAGAACCGCTCTCGCCACCAGTTAATGTCCTCCACGACGACATTGTGATTGAGCGATTTCCATCTTTTTTTGCGTTCGGCGAGCGGCATATCCAGCGCACGGGCGATCATTTCGGCCACCTTATCCGTATCATAGGGATTAACGATAAGGGCCTCTGTCATTTGTTCTGCCGCGCCCGCAAATTGCGAGAGAATTAAAACGCCTGGATCATCTGGGTCTTGAGCGGCAATAAATTCTTTCGCCACCAAATTCATACCATCTTGCAATGGTGTAACGAGGCAAACGTCGGAGATGCTATAAAGCCCCGCAATTTCTTCACGTTTATAGGCCCGCGCTAAATATCGTATTGGAATCCAGTCGAGATCACCATAATCGCCATTTATACGCCCACACAGCCCATCCAATGTTTTACGCAACTGCTGGTATTCATCTACGACGGCACGAGACGGCGGCGCGATTTGCATGAAGGATGTGACCCCATGGGTGTGCGGGAAAGAATCGAATAGTTTTGCAACGGATTTAAATCTCTGCGGCAACCCTTTGGAATAATCCATGCGGTCAACGCCAATGATTAGCTTTCGGTCACCCAAAAATTTCCGTAGTTTCTTAGTCGCCATTTTAGCCTGGGGACTTTCAGCTGAGGCCTTGAAAGCGACGGCATCAATACCAATGGGACAATGGCGGATCGTTATTGTACGCCCATGAACCAAAATATCCTCGCCGCCCTCATCAACCCCGCCGCAAACCTCGATTAAAAGCCTCTTTAGATTCGTAACCCCCATCGTGGTTTGGAGGCCAATAATATCATACATCGTTAAGGCTTTCGCCAAGATAATCGCTTCTGGAAGAGCCCGGAAGGTTTCAGGCGGTGGGAAAGGGATGTGCAAGAAAAATCCAATTTTTCCCTGCCAAGATAACTTTCTCAATTCGTCGGCAAGAAGAATGAAATGGTAATCATGCACCCAGACATAATCATCTGGTGTCGCATGATCAGCGACAGCTTTGGAGAATTGTTTGTTTGTGTCTTGATAATGCCTGAAGTCACTTTGATCAAAATTGACCAAATCCAATCGGCTATGGAACAGGGGCCATAAGACGCTATTAGCGTAATTTAGATAAAAGCCTTCATATTGCGCTTTACTCATGTCGTAGAGAGCAAAATCAACGCCGTCATCCGATGCTATTGTGGTTTTACTGGACGGGAAATCCTTAATTTTCCCACTCCAGCCAACCCAAAGCCCATTAGTTGCCTTTAGAGAATCCCATAGCGCAACCGCAAGGCCGCCAGCCCGCGCATTTGAATCTATGGCTGTTCTGTTTGAAACAGCGATGAGGCGTGGGGATTTACCCTTAGCTCCTTTGACGTCATCTGCGATGGGTGTTGTCATTCATGATTGGTAAGAACGAAGCATCTCGGTATCAATTTAATCATAGCGCTTCCTAGGCATTGGACGGGCGCGCACAAAAATGGTGCGTTTTTCCAGTTCTCCTGGAACTTCAATAATGATGCACTGAATTTGTCCAATTCCACCAATTCTCGTCCTATCTTTCACAGAAACAGTTCAATGCAGGGCGTACAAATGGGTTTGGCTCTCATTTAGCTGCGAAGCTCTACATACAAAATTCACAGCATCAGTTTTCCCCGATGTTTAAAACTATATAGCCCAGAGACTGCTTTACTTAAGTATAGTGCTCTGGGCTTTTTTCTATCCGTCAATCAAAACTGAGTGACCAAAATTCGCCTCAAACCTGTCGCTCAACCCGGAGGCCGTTGTCGCTCAAAGAAGGCCACTGGCAATGTTTTCAATCTGCCGAGTTATAGGCTTCATTTTGGGCGCACTGAAAAAAGGAAGCCCTGATGTGCCCCTAGCTTTGTAGACACCTTGTTGGGTAAAACTGGAAGCAAGGAGAGTGTCTTATGGGCAGTCGCATTCGATATACAGAAGAGTTTAAATTAGG
>NZ_BMZH01000034.1 GCF_014652695.1 Algimonas arctica | reverse complement strand
AGAAAATAAAAGAAAGAACTATTGAGTGCCGACGGTTGCAATACCGCAAAGCCGTCGCCTAATATCAATCAATAAAGGTGAGCAAAGTCTCTCTTGGCCCAGGCCAAAATCTGTGCCGTTTTATATGACGACGGACAGCTCACTCCCGCCCAACCAAATCGCAACGATTTTGAGCTATCTGCACATCACTTTCCAACCCTTTTTTATCAATCTTCTGTCGATGTACTTTATCCCAAGCGCTGTGCGGAAGAAAATTCAATGGCCAGTCTATACCGTCTGTTTTATTTCAGCCGTCGTCATGCTCTTGCAGCTTTACCCATTTGAATGGGCGGGATCATGCGAGCTGGGGCGCGGACTGTGTGGCGATCAACTCTGCTCAGTATCAGGAGACTGGCATATCGCTTGGGATGTGCCGACGAACGGAATGCTCAACTTTATAACAGTTGACTCATGGGCATCGTTCTTAACCCTCTATCCCACATATTTCTTCGCCGGAATTTTGTTGCCATTTATTTACGGGTCTTGGCGATTTACGATGTACCACTTCTTGGTTGGGCCCCAACTGGCTATGTTACTGACGGGCAACCCTAATGAGGTGGCCGCAATATGGTGCCTGTTATCAATAGGAATTCTTCTTCTTGTCGTTAAAACTCCGATAAGAAAGGTCATGTTTGTGAAGTCTTGGTGGTTATGGCCAAAACAATCTAGGCAAAAGTAGCCTGGACAAAGGTTGCTCAATAGCTCTTGGACGACAGAAAATCATAAATGGCATCAACTGGTCGTGGCCTAGAGTCTGTCGTTCGTTCAAAAACACAGCTCCGCCAGTTTAAGCGGATACTGCCCAGAAATGGGTAAAATAGCGTTTGCCGACTAGTTACCCATCGCAACCTTGGTAGTCATTGGCAAAACAT
Source organism: Algimonas arctica (assembly GCF_014652695.1). GTDB lineage: Bacteria > Pseudomonadota > Alphaproteobacteria > Caulobacterales > Maricaulaceae > Litorimonas > Litorimonas arctica. The sequence goes on along the minus strand of NZ_BMZH01000034.1, from coordinate 4,340 downwards.
TCGGCTGACAGTTTCTGCGCCTCCGCTATTTGCTCTTTCGTCATCTGAAACGCCAATGTTCTTTGGCCTGTCTTGGCCTCATGATCCCCCTGAGCCGCCGCTAAGGACATCCATTTATAGGCATGCACATCGCTCTTCGGAACGCCTTCGCCCTTGGCGTAAACTGACCCCAGAATGAATTGCGCGCTCGTACTTCCCTGCTCTGCTGCCTTACGGTACCATTTCACCGCCTCCGCTTTATCCTGCAGAAAACCTTCACCATCGGCGTACATTGTGCCCAGATTGAGCTGCGCCCTTGCACCTCCCTGCTCTGCCGCCTCGCGGTACCATTTCATGGCCTGCACCTTGTCCTCCGGAACGCCACTCCCAAAGGCGTATGTAATGCCCAAGCTTCTCTGCGCGTTCACATCTCCCTGCTCTGCGGCCTTACGATACCACTTCATGGCCTCGACGTCGTCCTCTGGAACGCCCTCGCCTCCGGCGTACATTGTGCCCAGATTAAACTGTGCTTTCCTATCCCCCTGTTCTGCCGCCTTGCGATACCATTTCAGGGCCGCCGCGTCGTCCTCTGAAACACCGTCGCCGTTGGCATACTTTAACCCCAGATCAACCTGAGCCGATACGTCACCCGCAACCGCTCGTTTCGTTAGACTTTTGATCTCCGGCTCAATGCCTTGAGAACAGGCTGAAGCGGCTATAGCTCCAGCGAACCCGAGCATTAGTAGGAAAAGTTTCGGTTTGCGTATGTTCATTCTGCTACTCCTGAGGCCGACTTACAGGTTTGCTAAGGTCATCGGCAAACTGGAAAAATATTTAAGAGCCTTTCGATTGCTCCGATCTTAGAGGTATGGGGCTAGATCTCAGTAACCTATCGAGCAGACACCGACAGCCCAGAGCAGCAAAATCCTGAACGTAGTTTTTCCGCACTAGGCCGCCGACCATAAAGCAACAGTGAGTTATCAAAACGCTTAATAAGACATTATTGGCATATGTAGATTTAACAAAATCAGCCTTATATGACGACGTGCAGATAAGCGAAAAATCTCTCTTCGCCTTGCCCCAAATCTGAAAGATAGACGCTGACGTCAGACGTTTGGTGAACTGGAACACACACTGCACCGTCCAGTTAATTCCCCCAAGACAACTGGCGCGTGCTACGCTCCTTAAAAGCTACCGCCTCACACAACGGCCTATGATGAAAGCTAAAACTTTCAAACGGTATGACGAGGGACAGGCCGCCGTCGGCGTAAGCCCCACAACGGCTACATCGCGATCACAACCCGTGCAGCGATTTATCAGTAAAATTAGGAGACAGGATGACCGACTATGCGGCGATACGGATTGCCAACCCAGATAATTATTTCGAAACGCCCCAGCATGTGCTGGATGACGTCCAATTAACGGCGAAAGAAAAGCGTAAGGTCCTCAATTCATTAAAGCTCGATGCGGAGCTGATCTCAACAGCGAAGTCTGAAAATATGGGAGATGGGAAAGTGCCCCGCCTTAAGCCAATTCAAGCCGCGCTTGTTGAACTCGACCGACGCGAACGGGGTGATGGTACGGCTAATTTATTCCAGAAAATCTTAATCGCCTTACCGAGCGATGTCGAAGAAGCCGTTGGGATCGTAGAGATAAGCTTGAAAATAGCGGAAACATACAACGCTTCTGTGAGGCTATTCAGCGTCTTGGCACCGCCGATGACGGGAGTGTCCCCGATGATAGGAACTCCTGTGATAGTACCGACTGTCATGGTTGACCCTCAAATTTCACGCGACGCTGTCAAACAAAGGGAGACTGTCGTGCAACAGTTCGTCGACAGCTATGCATTGCAAGGTCAGGCTGATCAGGTTGTCCGGCTCGGCACGCCCGCCCACGAAATTGTTTCGGAAGCTGCTGATTGGAACGCTGACCTCATTATTCTTGGCTCGCATAATCGTAGCTGGCTGGAATTCATCATCGATCCATCGGTTAGTCGACACGTCGCCCGGAAGACCAAATGCGCTGTCCTTATCCTGCCCGAATAGACGTGGTCTCACGATAGAGAGTATCTGGGTAGTATCGGCAGTCTCAGGGTTTTTGCTGCAGACACACTTTGTTGGCTACCCATAAATCAAATTTTGGACCGATAAATTCAACTCCTAAAGATAGCCACGTTGACTAATATGAACTCAAAAAACCGTCAGAGCAGGAAGATTAAACCTAGAGATATCAATAACGAGGTCGCTGAAGAGGATTCCGTTAAAGACGCAGCGGAGCTATCATCGAAGTTGATATATGAGGTCATCCGTCGCGATGGCGCTGAAGAACTCAGCCGGCCCCTAGTGTCATTGCTGTGGTCAGGCGTCGCTGCCGGGATGATTATGGGACTTTCCGTTATCGGCGAGGCGATCTTTAGAACCCACATGCCCGACACGCCTGCAAGGTTTTTGGTTGAGAACCTCGGTTACAGCTTAGGCTTTCTGGTGGTCATTCTTGGCCGAATGCAGCTTTTTACAGAAAATACGATCACAACAGTTTTGCCGTTGATGGCAGAGCCGACTTTGGCAATGTTTACCCGCGTCGTACGTCTCTGGGCGGTTGTTTTGGCAGCTAACGTCGTCGGCGCTTTTGTGGCGGGCATATTCTTCATGCATACGTCGGCAATACCTCCAGAGCTTTTGCCTGCTATGCTCGAATTGTCGAAGCATGCGCTGGACTTATCCGCCGAAGATGCCTTCATGAGAGCCATACCAGCGGGTATTTTAATCGCTGCGATCGTCTGGATGCTGCCGCAAGCTAAGTTCTCCGCATTTTTCGTCATACTGATCTTCACCTGGCTTATTGCGGCCGGTGAGTTCAGCCATATAATCGCCGGGTCAGTCGAAATGGCGATCCTCGTCGTGACCGGAAACCTTGATTTTCAGGGCGCTGTGATTGGTTTCTTTCTTCCCGTCCTTGCAGGCAATATCGTCGGTGGCACAGCGATTTTCACAATGATGGCTTGGGGACAGGTCAGGCACGAGGTCTGACACTCCGCTGAGCGATGCGGTTCATCCAATGAGACAGTGTCTGACGTCAGCATCCATGGCACAGATTTGAGCCTGGGCTAAGAGAGACTCCGCTTGCCTCCACCCTTATGGAGTAAAGCATGAGACAGACTAATGTCTGACGTCAGCGCCCATTGGGCAAATTTATGCTGCGCTAAGAGCGCTAGGGTCAGATAGTAAATAGGGATCTTGTATCTTCCTTTTTGAACCTGTGAAGAAAGCGCGGCCATTCGATCGCGTCGACGAGTTCGTCCGTAAGAGCGGCCTCTGGATCGTCAGAGCGGATAATGCAAAACGCCAGATAGTCAGCGTCGACGTTTGGGTAAATCAGGTGCTCTAGCTCAAATCGGCGATACCAGTCCTTCCCCATATCATCTTGTTTGCAAGACCTCATCGTCTTACGAAACTCCACCTCCTCGTCACAAGCCTTAAGCCAAAGACCCTTCTTGTGCCGTGGGTCAGGAACGCTTGCCCCGCGGACTTTGTACTGATGCGGATCCGGCTCCGGGCCATAAAAGAAATTACGGTCCAGATAAGCATCGACTAAAATCGGTCCATATTCCCTCCATAACGGATCATCCTCCGGGACAACCATTCGACTCATAGTGTAGGCGGCAAACTGAAACATGTAGTCCTCAGCCTCAGCGTTCCGATAACGGCATTCCCTATGCTCGCAATCAGGTAGGGTGCGATCGGCCATTGTCTGGAACACATATAATGCAGCCTCGTGTTCATCGAGTTTCGCGGGCGCCGCTGGAACACTAAAGTCCAAACCCATTGCCTGGATATGTTCGCAGGGCAGCTTTGATATGGCGCGCTTGGTCCAGAGCCCGTTGATTGAACCGGTCGGAAGACTCNGGGGGAATTGTCAGCTTAAATTGGATGAGTTCGGATTTTCACGAGACGTCAGGTCTTAGGCCACGACCAACTGCCGCCACTCCATGAGCGACACATCCCGCATGGTTTTGAAACGGGCCCGGCTTTCAAGATGTCGCTGATGGTTGAAGTGATTGTAGACTGAGGCGTGGGTTGAGACAAATTTCTGGAGCGTCGCGGGTCTCCTGAAGCGCGTCATGCCGCGCGCTCTCCGTCGAAACGGGAGATGGGAATTCTCGGCGCGATTATTGGCATATTGATCCGTGTTCTGTCGGTCCTGATTGCCAATATCGCACATGGCAGCGCCGTAAGAGCGGAGCCTGTCTGTGACGGTAGTTTGAGGCGGACCGTAGCGTTTCATGGCTTTCTTCAAGAACCGTAACGCCGCGAGTTTATCGCGCTTCTTGGTGACAAAACACTCCAGGACTTCGCCTTTAT
>NZ_BMZH01000033.1 GCF_014652695.1 Algimonas arctica | reverse complement strand
AGCGATGCGTGATGCATCCCTCAGCCAATGGCGTGAGTTGATAGCTGTCTAGCTGAGGGCTAACCTTATAGAAATCCGGCCGTAGCCGTTTAAGCTGACAATGCCGTCGACATAGTTCTGCCAGTGGTCGAGGACAACGTACTTCACTTAAAACAATCCACGTAGCCGAGACCAACTAGGACGGCGAGTTAAAACCTTCTACTCGATCAGTGATCCCGGCGTAAGATTTTCCGAGCCTTTTAAGTAAACTCTTTCCTGTCAGGCAAACGGTCTAAGCGCGTCCAGCGCAGCCAGAAAAGCAATCGGGTCAGATGGTTGATGTGCCCCTAGCTTTGTAGACACCTTGGTCCGTAAAAGTGGAAGCAAGGAGCATCCCAGGTTTAGTTTCTGGACGCGGCGCGTAAAAACGGACCAACCTACCAATCATTGTTTCCCAAGGGCGATAAAAGCCCAAGCTTGATAAATTAGCATAGGTTTACTAAAAAATTACGGTTTGGCGAGTGGTTACAATCCGTCCATTGTGACTGCCAGCCAAACACCAATTTTGCTAATCCCTCTGCTCGATTAGTTCAAGTGCGTCACCGGGAAGCGGGCGCTGAATTCGCAAGCTCCCCACGCCTCCCGCTAGCCACTCGCCACACTCATGGGGATCAGTAAGAATCACAGGCATAGCTTTCGGATGGATAGGCGCGACAATGCTATTCGGTTCTGTCGTTAGAAACGCATAGAGCCGCCATTCGTCCGTTTCTCGCTGTCGACGCTTTTTGCCCTCAACAGCTTTCAAGCGTTCGCCTGTCCATGGTCGCCATATTCCGGCAAAGAATGACGGCGCGTCACCTGTAGTCTTAAACCAAGCATTCCCCTTGCTGACTTTGTCCCATTCAGCAAAGCGATCAAAAGAGACGAGACAGCGATACTCTGGCTCTTTCAGGTAAGCGCCGTTCACATTTTGCCACCAGCGGCTGTCCAGATTGCGAATATTTGTTATGGGACGTTTCCCGTCGCCAACCGCTGGGAAACCCCAGCGCATGGTTTCTATCTTGGCTCCCGTGCCGTCCGATATAATGACAGGGCCGTCTTGGTCGGCTCCCGTATAGTCCGGAGCAAAGTTACGCGCGCGGCTGGCTTCGTCCAGTTTCAAGCTAGCTTGCGAGAGCGTGTCGAAGATGGCCCTATTATCGAGCGAATGATGGTAAAGGTTGCACATCGGATTTACCTACCAGCGCGCAATCAGTATGGCGAATTTCCAACTAAAGACGCAATGTCTATCGGACAGACTGTAATGGGGAGGGATAGTTATGAAGGACCGTAAGAATGCTACTCTCATTGCAGCGATTATCTGCCTGTGCGCAAGCCCGACAATTGCGAAGCCGGGCGACCATCGCCTGCATCCCTATGTCATTGACCCAGATACAGTTGACGTTGGCCTGCCTGAGAACCTCCGCATCATTGGCGTGGGACGGCCCTGAGAAGGGCTGGCGGGCCGAATGCACCGCAGAACGTGAATTAGAAGTGCTCGGCACAGCCTACGCGCGGGAATGGCTTGGGAATGCCAAAAACGTCACACCGCGCCCGCTAGAACCAACACGAACTGACCGCTATGGTCGTTACCTTGGCAATCTGACAGTGGACGGCTTGGACTATGCGGAAACTATGATTGCGGCAGGCTACTTGCGCCGATGGGATTATGACGATTGTGGCCGTGCCTGTAAGCCGGATTGGTGCGCAAATTGACCCGCATCCCGCGTGCAAACGAGCCCCGTGGCTGGTTCGGGCTCATCGTCCTTGTTATTGTTTTGGCGATGGCAGGCGCGATGGTCTGGAACATCCCCTGAGCTGAAGTCACGGTGATCCCCAAACCGGACCTTAGCTCAGTGTCTTACTTGGGGCGATTTTAAGACACTCAGCAATCAGCGTTACTGTGGTATGATCAGTCAAGCTTCTGAGCAGGTTACCTTATGGATGTGGGTCGTGACGCTGCGAAGGATCACTGTCGCGTGATCTCACTTAGTCTTGCTACGAGGCCTTTGGCATTGGCTGCGTCTGTGATTGCTAAATCTTTCGCAAATATAACGGCTCGGCGGTTACCCGGCCCGCCTGATTCGACGCCGAAAATGCAGCGCGAAATTGGCAGGCCGAGTTTCCAATAAGGCACATTTGGAGAGAGCCTTACACAATTTTATGCTGGAGAGTGTGATGATTTCCTTAATTCAAGCACCTCAAAACCGCCAAGCTCTAGCTTAAATGGCGGACCACCTCATAGGGGCAAGTCAATAAACCGCTTTACCAAGCCATCAGGTTAGGGAGGTCGGAACTCGAAAATGCCGTGTCTAGCGGCACATCCCAAGTCGGAGTAAGACAAATCGACAAGGCTAATTTACCCTTGCGCGATAGGCGATAGTAAAATTCGGGTCGGGGTCTCCAGCGGCCATCTCACCCTTTGGATTGACGCAGATGTAGGTCACATTATTATTATATCCTGCTGCAGGGATAAAATTACACGCGGCGAAATTCGTCGGTTTCGTTCCGCTATTTGAGTACGCGACATCTGTACCATAGGTAAAAGTCAATCCTGTCGTTTCACCTTCGACAAATGAAACGGGGTTTAGAATGGGCCCCCCATCGTCCATATCACCGTTATAGAAGCTTATTTCCGGTGGGACATTCTCCATCAACACAATTGTGTCTGCGTCCGCATTACCATTCCCAATATTTGTTACCGTCAAAGAATAAATCACGTCATTGCCCGGCAAGATATATAAACCTAAAATACTGGGATCATATACCGTCACGGATTTACTCGCCGTAAGCTCTGCAGCGCTAGCAATAGCTGAGTAAGTTAAAGAGAACTCAGAGGATATGTCATAGCTGCTGGCAACAGTTTTACGAGTTGTTGTGGCGGAGATAGTATTGCCCTCAGCGACGGTGTCATTGGCTGTGAATATGCCGGTGAAGTTGAGGTCACCCCCTGCGTGGGTGATATCGACGAAGCCCAAATGAATTTCGCCTTCGCCGTAACTCGAGGCGTCTGCTTCTGTGCTCTTATAAAAGTCCACTCGGTAGCCATCCGTATTTGCCGGCGCATCCAGATTAATGTCATAATTAAGGGTGGAACCGGCTACGGAAAGTTCATTGATAATTGGGAAATTGAGGAGATTATTGGGGCCCGCATCACCATCACCGCTATCGTTTGCCGTCACGCCATCGGCATCTTCAGTACCGCCGCCTAAATCAATACCAAGACCGCCATTGCCATAGATGTTATTGGCGAGGGCAAAGAAATCATCGCCTGAACTATATATCCCGTCAGCGCCGTTGTTTGTGATAACATTAGCTCCGCTGCTACTCCCATTGCCTATTTGTACACCCGTCGCTGCGGCCAAAATTGAGACGCCAGTCCCGGTATTACCGACAGCTGTCGTGCCGTCTGCGCCCAAACCAATTGAGTTACCCAGAATCGTGATAGTATCAACGCCGGAGAACGCGATTCCGTCGCCAGTATTGCCAGAGATTATATTGCGGTCCGCGACGTTAGTCCCGCCAATGGTAACGCCGCTGATTGAGCCCGCTTCAAAGTGAATGCCGTCACCACCATTGGCTAACGCCGTATTTCCCGTCCGGTCCACGCCGATATAATTTCCAGAAATGACTGCGTCCCCAGAAGACCCACTCACGGGGTTATCGTTTGTTAAATGTATACCTGCACCAGAATTTCCAGAAATTAAATTACCCTGCACCGCGTCCCATGTTGCACTTCCAGAGGCAAGATCATTACCGATACCCTGACCATTTGGCATTGCGGACAGACCGAGCGGATTCGTCCCGATGAAATTTCCTTCGATGGTGCTAGCTGACGCGGCTATCATCGAGATAATTCCAGAAAATCCATTTGAAGAAATCACATTTCCATCACCGGGGTTTGGACCTCCAATCACTGTGCCTACGCCCCGGTCCACAACACCATATCGGTTTGGGGCTGCCGTCCCGGCAGGGGTCAATCCGAGATAAGAACAAGCAATAGTTTGGTTGGTTCCACCAATAACACCAACACCGGCAAACGTGTTATTTGTTATAGAGAGGCCTCGCAATGAAATATTTAAACCGTTTAGCTTGAAGGCATTGAAAAAGCCTGTCGAACTACTAATCCGGACCTTGAGCGTATGCGGCGTTCCAGACCAGAGGTCTCCGCACGAGGCTCCGCTTTGAGTTGTTCCGTCAACGCTGATCCCATCATCTAGAAGCTCCAGGGAATTGGTCAATGTAATCGTATGTGGCCCCGCGCCGGGGATATCGAAGGTAATATTATCATCATCCGTGTTGGCGTTGACGTAATCTACTGCCGCCCGGAGCGATCCTGTTCCACTATCATTCGTGTTCGTAACGATGTTCGGAGGGGCGTCATAAATGGTAAACTGATAATCCTCGACTTCCCCATCCCCGGCTGCCTCCCCGGGATCAACGTCAGACTTTGTTGACCACCGGAACCGCGAAAATGTATCGCCAATTATGGCATCTATGGGGGCGGTAACAGTGAAACTTATCTCACCATCGCTATCACCGTCTGTCAAATTGGTCGCGACCTGCTCCCCCGTATCCAGAAAATCATTGTCTTGGTTCCAGTCAAACCACGCTTGCAATTTCCCGCTCGTGCCGACCGCATTCACTACTAAAGTTTTACTCGCTCCTGTGACAAAACTGGGCATTACCACCCCGTCATCTCCGGTGTCACCGCTGGCTGTTGGCGAATCATATGACCCCGCATCGGCATTATTCGCCCCGCCCATTCTGATGCCAGTAACAAGCGTGTGTCTGGGGTGACCATAATTGGTGATAAGCGCATCACCGAAATCTTCTCCGACTTCCGATGTGTATACGGGTGTTGAAAGGTTCGGGCAGCTGAAACCCAAAGAGGTACTGCGGTTGATTTGATTGTCCGTAAATGCACCGATTCTATACTCAAATGAACTGACATCCGTATAAAACACCGTCACAATATTCTCTTCGTCATTCGGGTCTATACCCGGCACTGTTAGGGTTGTTCGAGATTCAAAACGTCTCCGGGTCGGCGACGAGGGCGTCGATGAATCAACATCAAGTTCAGTGGTGCTACTCAGTGCATACCCCAACAGTGATGTTTCTAGTTCGACATATTCACGGGTATTCGCGGACGCGTCGCCATCAATATCGATCGGTGTTGCGGCGATGTCTAATTCGACAGGTTGATTGGCGCTGGTGACAAAGCTAATTCTAAAATCGGCGGATGACTCTCCCGGTTGAGCTTCAAGCACAGGTTGGAAAAAGGATGGCAATCCGCTGGACGTGTCAATCGTTGATAAGGCACCACCCCCGTCAAACCCCAAAATTGTAACGCGCGCATCAACTCCGGGAGCGACGTTTGTGTATCGGTAAACCGCATTCGTTTGTAAGGCTGTGCCCGATTCAAGCACGCTAGACGTGAAATCTAAAGACGTGACTGAGCGACCTTGGCAAGTAATTACTGGCGGCGTTTGGGCGTGCACGGATAGGCTCGCTGCGAAGACAAAATACGCGCAAAGGAATGCTATCGCGACTCGCAAGAATGCAATCATCGCGACCGAGCTCTTGGTTGGCTGCGAAACAAGTTCAGAAAGAGAGCGAAAAGCGGCAATCATCAAATGCACGCCCCTATTGTATGAGGGCTCTGATTGTGACGGTTGCCACCGTAGGAGTCCCTACAGACCCGGACGCTATCGTCGCGCCGGTAAAGTTGATGACGCAGGCGCCGCCCGTGCAATCCGTGNGGATGCAAGCCCCCGGAATTGAATATTGGTCCCCGACCGCTGGGGTGCCCGGAATAGTCGCGCAGCCAGTGCCGTCTTCAGAGAAAATCGTGATCGCTTTGGTGGCAGCAATATCAGCAGACGCAACGACGTAGGCCGAGCTGGCCGAGTGATCACCCTCATTGGCGTTTTCATTGGATGTGCCCGATCCGTCAGCCAATACGTTCTCAGCGGCGCCCGTCAGGGAGTTGCCATCTGAGTCGGCAACAACTGGGGTCGCGCTGGCGCCACCTGAGCTGGGCTCCAGTGTATTGGCCACAACCGAAATATCATCCGTGTTCGTGTCATTGAGGCCCGTTGGAATATTGCCGCGCACAATCACCCAGAATAGGGCGTCAGCAGCCAAATCGGGGGTCTTGGTGCTGTTATAAGCAATCGCACTGCCGTCATCGACACCTGGC
>NZ_BMZH01000032.1 GCF_014652695.1 Algimonas arctica | reverse complement strand
TCGAACCAAGAGGCCCTCATAGACGGTCGGCCTGTCAGCCGGCATAATTTGAACGGAGGCCGTAACATCGAATAGGGCCGGGACGATTTCCATGAGTGTATCGCCAGGTCGTATAACTCCGCCGATCGTCGATGCTTTCAGGTTAAGCACCTCACCTGAAACAGGCGCAGTGATCACGGATCTTTCGACCACATCCTGAGCGGCCTCCAACTGTTCTCTTGCCGCTTGAAGGTCGGCGCTTGCCAGTAAAATTTCATTCGCCCACCTTTGAGCCGCACGGGCTCTTGTCTGACCGATCTGTGCGCGTAGGTCCCGTTCATTGGCAATAGCATCTGCCCGCTCACCTTCGAGCCGCGAGATATCTCCTTCGATAGACGCAACAAGACGATTCACTTCCGTCAAGCGGTCACGCCGGGCCAACTGTTCCTCAACCATAGCGGCAATGACATTTCGCTCAGATCTTGCCGAACTTAGGGCCCTCGTGCCGATTTCGATTTCATCGGTGCGTGATCGCTGGAGCTGTTGTGCCGTATTGATCCGGGCCCTGAGGACCGCAATGTCAGAGGAAAGCATGATGCCCTCCTGTTCAAAAGATGTCGTTTCTCGCTTTATTATTGACGCAAGTTGTGTCGGGTCCAACTGCAAGTCATCAAGGCCCGATAACGATAGTTGGGGCTTATTTTCTTTCAGCGCTTCCAAGCGTGCGATTGTCGCTGACTTGGCTGCATATTGCTGAATGACTTGATTGCGGTTTGACCGAGACGCCGTTGACTTAAGAACGACGAGAGTATCGCCCACCTCAACTAGACTGCCCTCTCTGACCAGCAATTGATCGATGATCCCGCCTTCAAAGTGTTGAACTTGCTGACGATCATTTTCAACGATGATTTTTCCAGCCGCAGAGACGCCTTCCTCCAGCGGTGCAAATCCAGCCCAGACAATAAACCCGCCAAAGCCAATCAAGCAAATAACAGACATCTTCCGAACCAAGGGGTCACGATGAATTCGGGTCTTGGACGCAACCGTCATGCGGTCTTCCCCACTCCCGTCGAAATTTGCTGCGGGTCTTTTCTTGCCGATGAGTCTAAACTCGCCAGATAACGATTTGCGTCAGCTGAAATCACACCACCTTCGCGGATGGCGAGAACAGTTTCGGACTGTTCGATAACGGCACGATCATGGGTTGCGACAAAAACGATCGCCCCGCGTTCTGCCTTCTCTTTGAGAGAAGCGATGACGTGCTTTGCAGAATCTCTGTCTAAGTTTGCTGTCGGTTCATCCAGAATCAGCAGTACTGGCTCGCCAAACAGCGCTCTGGCGTAACCAATCAACTGTGTCTGTCCAGCTGACAGGGGCACCGTCGCAGACGGGCCGATCAGTGTATCATAGCCGTTCTTCAGTGATAAGATCATGGCGTGTGCGCCCGCTTCTTGTGCCGCCAATATGACTGCTTCGGGTTCTGCCTTACCCATTCTGGCAATATTTTGGGCGATCGTTCCTGGCAACAGCTCGACGCCCTGCGGGACATACCCGACGTATGGACCACGGTCATCGCTGGCCCATGCGTGAACATCCCGTCCACCCAGGACCACTTTCCCGGAAAACGGCTGCCAAGCCCCGACAACCGTTTGAAGAAGACTGGTTTTACCGCTACCGATGGGGCCGAGTAGCGTCACCAATGTACCGCCCTGTAACTGCAACCGGAACGGACGGATCAATGCCTCCTCACTCGCAGGGGGTGCGATGGCAAGCCGGTCCAGCAATAGAATGGGATCTGGACGGCTCAGAGGCATATCAGCTCGCCCGTCATTCACGCGAAGAACCCGCTCCCCGAGTTCATCCCAGGCTTCACGGATCGATGTAATATTTTTCCAGCCCCCCACAATCTGATCAATTGGTGCCAGTGCTCGCCCAAGAATGATCGACCCCGCAACGATGGCCCCAGGGGATACTTGTTGCTGGACCGCAAGCGCCCCCCCAGCACCCAGGACAAGAATCTGCAACATTTGCCTGACGGACTTTGCCGACGACGCAAAACTGACCTCTGCCCTCCCCCCGTTCAGCGCTATACCATGAGCCTCTTCACGGATAGATTTCCAGCGCGATAAGGCCCCCTCCGTTAGCCCCATCGATACAATCGCTGAACGCTGTCGACTGAGACCCAAGGCTAGCTCGAATGCCTGACTATCCTTCTGGTTCACTTCGAGAAATGTTGCTCGCGTCGCCCCCTCAGCCGTCACAGCAATGACGACCATTAACACCGCACCTACGAGGCCGATCGTTCCAATCAACGGGTGAATTACGAATAGGATCGCGATGAATAACGGGGCAAAAGGAAGGTCAAAAAACGGTAAAATGGCTTGATTTGACAGAAACCCTTTGACGCGTGCGGTGTAACGCAATCGCGACGGAATCTCTATTGCTTCCTGAGGATCGTCGCAGAAATGAGTAAACATATTGTCTGAAATGATTGTGTCCAACTCGACTGATGCGAGCGTTGCAAGTCGACGGCGCCCTACTTCCGCTGCAGCGTAAATTCCGAGCAGAAACACGGAGATAACTGTCAGCCAAATTAAGGTGTCGATGGACCCTGAGGTCAGGATCCGGTCATAGACCTGAAGCATATAGAAGGGTGAGACTAAGAGAAGGAGGTTGGCAAGGATCGTAAAACCTAAGATCGGTGCGATATAGGCCGAAATTGCGGAAGCCAGCGACCTTAGCCAACCCATTAAACTGAGTGACGGCGTGTCACGCATGATGGCTCTCGGGCGGAATTGACAATGTCCGCTTAATATCCGGCGTATTTGGCCCAATCATCGATGGCTTTTTGATGCCAGGGAATGTCACAACGTCATACAGCTCGCTAACGACTCCATGAAAAACCATAGAGTGAATGACATCACCACTGGCCAGATCAATAAAATAGAGGCCGCAACGGGCTGACACGCCTGCATCTTTCAATCGGTCATCCAACTCAAGGCCCCGAAAGGTCTTATTGTCACGTGGCAAAGACAAGCCAACGACGGCCGTCGTCTCGTCTATGAAGCTAAGGCCCCGGAGATAACCGGGACAAAAAGTCACCGGCACGAAACCTTTCTTCTTCTCATCCACATAACCAAACTCCCCCGTTCCGCTATTATTTAGCCATAATCGCTCGGCATGCCATCGCGGCGAATGTGGCATGGAAAGGCCCGAACATATAACCTCACCAGATTGGACATCGATGACGACCCCGCCATTTTCTCGGTGCTCACGCCAACCGTCGAACACGTCAGTTTGACTGACGAGCGTTACATAACGGAGTGCACCATCGCGTATCGCGACGCCATTAAGATGACATCGGTCTTCCGCTGCGAGACGTGATATAAAGTCCGGCCGCCAGACCGGCTCGAAACTATGGTTTTTGCTGGGCTTCGAGACGCAATTGAACAGTGTATTCGCGAATAAGAGGTCGCCATTGCTTTGAATAGCAAGATCATGCGCGTCAACATCACCAGTAAAATAGGAAAACCGTGGTGCAAAAAGCGCATCCGTTTGAAGGGCGCCGATTTGACCGTCACCAAGCAAATTATTGAACCGAATCAGTTGCGTATCACTGGTTACCCAAAACCCTTGATCATCCGTGGCCATACCTAAACATCGGCCAATATTGCGATTAAAGCTCCAAAGCTTTGGTGCGGTGTCAGCTTGTCGGTCGACACCGAAAAGGATGATTTTTCCAACTTGATAAGTCGTTACGCCAAGGCTGACTGACTTAGATTCCAACCATTCGACAAATCCGCGCGAGGTATCGACCGAAAAAGCGGCCTCCCGTGACCCGGGAGAATTCAAGTTTTTGCTCCGACTCGTTTGTTCATCAAGCATCCGACGGCATTCCAGTATCGATATTTAGACCATCGTCGACGAAGAGCATAAGATCATCCATAAAGTCGAGGAGTTCTGGTGAAATCTCTTCGTACGGAAGTGATCGCTCTATAGCGGGCACGACGCCAAAATCATCAACTCCCAAAGACTCGAAGATGCCCAAACGGTCTTGCCCATCACCCACGGGTTCAACGGAGAGACTTTCGAAGAGGTCATCTCCAAGGATAGTGAACAGCCCCGCGTCTATGCCGGAGCTAATCGGCCCATCCTCGAACTCGCTGAGGGAAATCGCGTGGTCCCAGATCAGGAGACTTTCGATCATTGTATCTGCCTCTAACGACAGATCTGTGACTGGTGTCAGATTTGGAATGTCACCTCCCGAACTCTCGACATCAACCTCCAGATTCAGCCCAACATGGACGCAACTTTTTATCGTGGCGAGTTCGAAAGCCGGCCCCAGCGTTGCTTTCGGTCCTGAGACGCCCGCGACAAGGGCGGCGTCGTCTTCGAAGCTGATCGCCTCATCCGCGAATAACTGGGCCTCAAGCGTGTCGTCCCCGATCAGCAGAGCGTTGATCGGAGCCTCAATCGTAAAGACTAGGTCCGCTCTGTCCAGAACGCCCTCAACTGGGGCAGGAGTTAGCCCATCATGGACATTACTCTTTATCGTGGCCAGTTCGAAAGCCGATTCCGTTGTTGCGTTCGGCCTCGAGACGTCCGCGAATAGGACTATATCTTTGTCATAGGCAATTGGCTCATCATCGTATGCTGAGAGAGAAAACCCGTTGTTCCAATTCAAGAGACTGTCGATCGTAACATCAGACACAAGAGATAAGATCGTTTTCCTAAACACTTCCGGGAGGACCACCGTAACCCCAGCTTCAATCCGTATGATGGCATTGCCTTCTGAATAGGTATCGTAAATCACGCCGCCATCAGTGACCTGACCCCCGTAGGTGAAGTTACCCAACGTCAGGTCGACAACATCCCCCGAATTGCCTCGTACATCAATCTTTGCCAATCCGCTATTCCGCTCTTCCGTCAGGTCAAACACGGCCTGCGCATCAATAAACAGTGCATTGTCACCCGATCCCGTGAGATCAATANACCCGCTCCGTCCAAGACCAACGTGTCCTTGCCCGTCCCGCCACGAATATCGGCGAAGTTGAGAGAAGTGACCGTGATCATGTCATCGCCCGCACCGCCGCGAACGACGTCATCGGTTGAGATATTCGTGAAGGCATCATTGCCCGCATTACCGGTGAAATTATCGGCGGCTTCCGTGCCTGCGGACGTGACAATTGTTGTGTCTTCCGTGCCTGTCGCCCCGCCATAGATGACGTAGCTTTCGCCAGCACTATTACCGTTCGCATCACCCCCATAAGCCCCGATGAACAAATCATAGAACCCATCACCATTAACATCCCCTGCGGACGACACAGAAATGCCCGAATGATCAGCCACATCGACCCCATCGATGCGAAAACCATTGCTCCCGTCTAATGTCGAGAGATCAAAAACGCCGCTTGTCCCTGACGCTACGGCCGCTCCGAAGATGACATAGCTCTCTCCGGCGGTCGTTGCGCCGCCGCGCGCGCCAATAATCAAATCGTCAAAGCCATCTCCGTTGACATCACCAGCAGAAGACACAGAAATGCCCGAATAATCAAACGCATCAATCCCATCGAGGCGGAACCCATTGGTCCCATTAAGCGTCGAGAGATCAAATACGCCCGCTGTTCCCGGAGCCGTTGCCCCGCCAAACACAACGTAAGTCTCCCCAGCGCTGGCATCACCATTGGGATCACCCCTGTTAGCGCCGATGATTAAGTCATCAAATCCATCGCCATTCACATCGCCCGCAGACGACACGGAAAAACCCGAGATGTCATCCGCATCAACGCCGTCAAGACGGAAACCATTGGTGCCATCAAGCGCTGAGAGATCAAATACACCAGCCGTGCCCGGAGCCGTCGCTCCGCCAAACACAACATAGCTCGTTCCGGCATAACTATCGCCGTTCGGATCAGCGAAGCGCGCCCCGATGATTAGATCATCAAATCCGTCACCATTGACATCACCAGCAGAGGATACTGATGCTCCCGAGTAGTCACTTGCATCGACACCATTGAGACGGAATCCATTGGTCCCATCCAGTGTCGAAAGGTCGAACATTCCCGATGCACCCGGAGCCGTTGCCCCACCAAATACAACGTAACTTACCCCTGTATTTGGATTGCCATTCGAATCAGCCAGAGGCGCGCCAATGATCAAATCGTCATACCCGTCACCGTTCACATCTCCTGCAGACGACACGGAAAAACCTGACTCATCGGTTGCTATGACACCGTTGACTTGGAAACCATTCGTGCCGTCGAGTGTCGACAGGTCAAACACACCGTCAACACCCGGAGCCGTGGCCCCACCGAATACAACGTAGGTCTCTCCAGAGTTAACTGCGCTATTCGGGTCGCCAGCACGCGCGCCAATGATCAAGTCATCAAACCCGTCGCCGTTCACGTCACCCGCTGACGCTACAGTGCCCCCAGAGTAGTCGTTTGCATCGAGCCCATCGAGCCGGAATCCATTTGATCCGTCGAGCGTAGAGAGGTCAAATATACCGTTTGATCCGGGAGAAGTCGCACCACCAAACACAACGTAACTTGAGCCAGCAGTATTATTCTCATTGGGGTCAGCATACCGCGCCCCAATGATCAAATCATCAAATCCATCGCCATTGACATCGCCCGCAGACGACACTGAATAACCTGAATAATCCTGTACATTGACCCCATTAATTTGGAATCCGTTCGTTCCGTCGAGGTCGGAAACGATGTTGTCATTGGTGACCGTGATAGCCACGGTCTGAGCCGTCGTCGCGACACCGTCATCCGCCGTGACCACAATGTCATAGACATTGTTGCCGCCCGCATCCCCGGGCGCCTCAAAGTCTGGCGACGTGAGGAATGTAACCACACCACTAAGTGTATCAATCGTAAATAGCGCCGCGTCAGCGCCAGAGAGAGAATAGGTGACGGCACTACCGTCGGCGTCCGATGTGGTCGCAGTATAGACGATGCCCGTTGCATTCTCGGCGAAAGACGCGGTCGCAGCGCTTGTGAAGACCGGCGCATTGTCATTCTCATTGGTCACCGTGATGGCGACCGCCTGATCCGTCGTGGCTGCGCCGTCATTGGCGCTCACAATAATATCATAGACGTTATTTTCGCCGACATCCGACGGGGTCTCAAAATCGGGAGCATTTAGGAATGCCACCTCACCCGTCGCAGCATTAATCGTGAACTGAGCGGCATCCGCCCCTGACAGGCTATAGGTGACCGCACTTCCGTCGGCGTCGGTTATCGCCGCGGTATAGGCTGTCGATTGGTTTTCCGCGACAGACGCGGTTGCAGCGCTCGTAAAGATCGGCGCGTTATCATTCTCATTCGTCACCGTAATCGCGACCGCTTGGTCCGTCGTCGTTGCGCCGTCACTAGCCGTAACAATTACATCATAGACATTGTTGCCTCCCGAATCCCCGGGCGCTTCAAAGTCTGGCGACGTGAGGAACGCAACCACACCGGTATTGGTATCAATCGTAAATAGCGCCGCGTCCGCGCCAGAGAGAGAATAGGTGACAGCACTACCGTCGGCGTCCGTTGTGGCCGCTATATAGACAGCACCTGTTGCATTCTCAGCGACCGTCGCGGTTGCAGCGCTCGTAAAGATCGGGGCGTTATCGTTTACATTGGTCACCGTAATCGCAACCGCCTGATCCGTCGTGGTTGCGCCGTCATTCGCCGTGACAATCACATCATAGACATTATTGCCGCCCGCATCCCCGGGCGCTTCAAAGTCAGGCGACGTGAGGAATGTAACCACACCACTAAGTGTATCAATCGCAAACAGGGCCGCATCCGCCCCTGACAGGCTATAGGTGACCGCACTACCGTCGGCGTCGGTTATCGCCGCAGTATAGGCTGCCGTCTGGTTCTCAGCGACCGTCGCGGTCGCAGCGCTTGTGAAGATCGGGGCATTGTCATTCTCGTTGGTCACCGTGATGGCGACCGCTTGATCGGTGGTGGCTGCGCCGTCATTGGCGCTCACAATAATATCATAGACGTTATTTTCGCCGACATCCGACGGGGTCTCAAAATCGGGAGCATTTAGGAATGCCACCTCACCCGTCGCAGCATTAATCGTGAACTGAGCGGCATCCGCCCCTGACAGGCTATAGGTGACCGCACTACCATCGGCATCCGATGTGGTTGCAGTATAGACGATGCCCGTTGCATTCTCCGCGACCGTCGCGGTCTCAGCGCTTGTGAAGATCGGGGCGTTATCGTTCTCATTAGTGACCGTAATCGCGACCGCTTGGTCCGTCGTGGTGGTGCCGTCATTCGCCGTGACAATCACATCATAGACATTATTGCTGCCCGCATCTCCGGGCCCTTCAAAGTCAGGCGCTGTGAGGAACGTGACCACACCGGTATTTGTATCAATCGTAAATAGCGCCGCGTCCGCGCCAGAGAGCGAATAAGTGACGGCACTACCGTCGGCGTCCGATGTGGTCGCAGTATAGACGATGCCCGTTGCATTCTCCGCGACCGTCGCGGTCTCAGCGCTTGTGAAGATCGGGGCGTTA
>NZ_BMZH01000031.1 GCF_014652695.1 Algimonas arctica | reverse complement strand
ATCCGAAACGCAGGCATGCTAACAACGGGATGTTGTCACCCGTCGAATTTGAGATGACAGCAAAATGAAGTAGCAAGGTGTCTATAAAGCTAGGGGCACATCAGCCTTCGTGTAAATCGGTTCTCTATTGCTCTACCCGTCACGGGGGAGCGCCCGCGCTCGTGTCGCCTCATGACACTTTGGCTAATGGCCGACGCCTTGATGCGCGGTGGAACGTGAGCGCGTGGCTGACGCGTGATCGTCCCCGGCCATGAAGGACGGGGACGCGATTAATCCATCTTTGCGCCGAGTGTCGCCATATGATCAAAGAAATCAGGATAGCTGGTCGCGATCATGCTGGCGTCATCGACGCTGACAGGGGCTCGCGCCACGCAGCCCAAAATGAGCGCACTCATGGCGATGCGGTGATCATGGTGGGTCGTTACGGTCGCCCCGCCTCGGACAGTCCCGCCCGTGACGGTCATGCCGTCCTCGCGGTCTTCGACCTGCACGCCATTGTCGCGCAACAGCGCCACAGTCGCGGCGATCCGGTCGCTTTCTTTGACCCGCAGCTCGTGAATACCGTTCATCACCGTCTCGCCCTGCGCCACCGACGCCGCGACNCCGTCAGTTTGGAAGACCGCGCGCGAATATCGGCGACCCGTTCGCCGCCGCCGACGGCGCGGGTGTTCTCAAAGGTGATATCGGCCCCCATTTGTGTCAGCGCCTCATACAAAGCGGTTCGACGCGGATTGAGCATGACGCCCTCGACCACCACGTCCGAGCCCGGCACAATCAACGCCGCGACAATGGCAAAGGCGGCCGAGCTGGGATCGCCCGGTACATCGACATGGGTCGCGCTGAGGGTCGCGGGACCGTCCAGGCTCACGGCCAACCCGTCGCGGTGGACGGGCACGCCAAAGGCTTCCAGCATGGTTTCTGTATGATCACGGGTGGCGTGCAGCTCACGCACAGTCGTGCGCCCCTGCGCGCCAAGACCTGCAAGCAGGACGCAGCTTTTGACCTGCGCAGACGCTTTGGGCGGAGAATAGTCAATCGCGGTGAGCGCGCCATTGCTGCGGATCGTGCACGGCAGGCGCCCGCCGTCTTGTGCGTCCGCGCTCACGCCCATCAGGCGCAGCGGGTCGAGCACGCGGTTCATCGGGCGGGAGCGGAGGCTTTCGTCGCCCGTAAATGTCACGCTCACATCATAGGCACTGGCGACCCCCATAATCAGGCGCACACCTGTGCCAGCGTTGCCGCAGTCAATAACCGCATCTGGTGTGCGCAAACCGGCCTCCCCGACCCCCTCAACCGTCCAGTCGCCGTCCCCTGTGCGCGTGACCGTCGCGCCGAGCGCACGCATCGCGTCCGCCGTGGCGACAATGTCTGCGCCTTCCAACAGGCCCGCGATGGTCGTCCGACCTGTCGCCATGGCTCCGAACATAATCGCCCTGTGCGAGATTGATTTATCGCCCGGCGCACGGATGTGGCCCAACAAGGGATTGGATGAATGACTAGAGGCGGGTTTAGTGTGGTTCACTGTAGGTTCCGGGTCGTGCATGTTGACAGAGATTGACGGACCGCTAAAGACCCGCCGTTAAACCGAATTCAGGGCCGTAAGCCCGACCCGCCCGGATCACAAGGTCGCAAGATCGAAAATGGGCGGCCCACCTGATATTCTAAGGCAAGTCCCTCATGGCTGCAGCGAAGACAAAAAAAGAAAAACGCGCCGAAGCGCTCGGCACGAAACGGGCTTGCCCGGAATGTGAGGCCAAGTTTTACGACCTCAATAGCAATCCGGCCATCTGCCCAATGTGTAAGAACAGCTTCGACCCGGCTGAGCTCGATCAGCAAGGCCTCGTCCCCGCATCACAATTGAAATCATCCAAAACAGACGATGATGATGAGGACGAGACGTCTGACGTCGTCGAAATTGATGAAGATGATATCGACGAGGAAGAAGTCGAAGCGAAAGAGCTTGAACTTGATGGCGACGACGTCGCGATCATCGGCGGTTCGGACGGCGACGACGAAGAAAACCCGGATGTCGAAAACATTGACGATGATGAGGATGAAGACGCCGCTCTCGTTGATGACGATGACGCCGACGAAGGCCCTCCCGGAGCTGACGATGATGACGATGATGATGACGACGACATCGAACTCGACACATAGACGTAAAAGCAGCACACAAGCCGCTTGACGCGAACAGGGGCACAGCCCTATGACGCGCAGCCTGCCTACGGGGCCGAGACATCGGCCCCGATAATGGTTCTATATACCCGACCTGATCGGGGCCTTAGCTCAGTTGGTAGAGCGCTTGCATGGCATGCAAGAGGTCAGGGGTTCGACTCCCCTAGGCTCCACCAGTTCCCTCACAATTTTCGATATATAAATCAGGTCCTTCGGCCTGCGCGTCTGCAATCGGGACTGGTTGTCACCGTTTTGCAAGAGGTCCGCTGTCACCAGCTTGTCACCTCGATATGGCCCGGGGACACCCTCCTAAACGAACGCTAGTGTCGAAGGCGCAGTTTGAGCCCGCTCAAAACTCCGAGGCAATTCCCATCAATTTTAATAGCCATCTCAATGTTTGACACCCACTGAATCCTGCAAAATTAAAACTAAACAAAAATGGACAGGACGCGTTTACAGATGGGGTTCAAAAAGTTGGGGTACACCTGAGACAAAGGCCTTAAAGTCGGCTATTCACAGGTTGATCTACTTAGTGGTACGTTTTGCCGCGCATCCGGCGGCGGCTCATTGAATTTTAAAGGTGGTCATCATGTCTCGAAACATTAGCCAAATATTGCAAATATTATCTCCGACAGATGGGGCGCTGAAAAGGCTTGTTCATGACATCGTAAAAAAATCTCTGGTAAATTCAGTGACTGTGTCCACCGCTCCGGCAATAAATTTGGTCATTAACGTTACCCACCTCAATTCTATGCCCTCCACAGAACCGAAGGTCTCGCTAGATGAAGATGAAAATGAGCTTGTAACGGAAGAAATTACTTCTTGGCGAAATGGGATAGAAGCTCAAAAAAATCTTAGACTAGCCTTTGACGGAACCACCGAGCTTTCGGCGAGCATTCCTAAAATTACTTTTGACACACTCGTTTTCGAACGGGTTGAAAGTGTACCAATTACAAATCGTAATGGGGCGTTGACATACGAACCTCGTCCAAGCGCCAAAGTGAGCGAAGTTATTTTTAATGGAGCAACCACAAAAACGGAAAGCTTTGAAAAACTAAAGGCCCTCATCGCACAGCATTTATCTCCCTCAGGAAATGTAAGTCAGTTGATTACAAATGAAGGACCTTTTGCCGACCTTTTTACTAAGTTGTCATCAGTTTCTGCAGGTATGGCCGATAATCTTGCTAAGTCCCAGCTTCTACAACAAAAACGAATGGACGATCTACTTGAGAAACAAGAAGAACTACAAAGAATTCGTCTCGAAGAAATTGCAGCCGCCGCTAAATTGGAGCAAGAAGAACTCAATAAAATTAAGGCAGATCTCGATGCAAAAGAAGCTGAACTTGATAATGCTGATGCGCGATCTACACGAAGAGGAATACGGGGCGACATAACAAGAAACCTCGTAGAAAGGCAGACTCACGAGATTATACCCGCCTCAGCCAGAAAACTTAGATGGCCAATCCTTATTTGTGGGTTTTTAGGTTTAATTCTTAGTGCGGGGCTTGGCTTTTGGTCTTTCTCGCAGATAGTTAAACTCGCACCAATAGTCGCAAAAGATGGGACTATTACTCAAATTCCTATGTCGTCTTGGGTTGTTGGGTCACTTTTATTAAGGGGTGCGCTCGGGATAATTGCAGCGACTGCTATTGGCTTGTATATGTTAAGTTATCTTCGTTCTTTAGAGGCAGAAGCTGGTAAACGAGCTCATAGCCTAGAACGATATTTATTCGATATTGATAGGGCAAGTTGGGTCATTGAAACAGTCTTAGAAATGGGCGAAGAGGACAACGGGCTATCGAATGTTCCACCGGCTTGGCTCGATGGCGTGACTCAAAATTTGTTTGAGCTTGATCAGTCCAGTCGAAAAGATGAAGGCCCTGTGGATGCACTGACACAGCTAATGGCCTCTGGAGCCGTAGTTAAGGTCGGCAATGGTGAAGCAAGCATAGAATGCTCTCCTAAAGCTTCGCAAAAAGTGGCCCGCTTTCAATCAAAACCTGAATAAACGACTCAGATTAGACTATGTTAAGTCGAAGAAGTGCCTTTGCTAAATCATCATGCATTGTCCACTGACGTGTATCTTCATCAAATTCTGCTAGGGCTTGTGTCCAGGCTTCATCGTCACGTCCCTTCAAATCTAACTCTACATGCTCCGCAACTCTTTTCCCGAGTCGTCCATAGTGGCTATTGGCCGAGCTGAATCCGTCCCAACCAGCGCTTTCTGCAAGTTGTGTCGCGGTTAAGCGCCGTCCCTCTGCCCTGTAATGCGCGGACAACATGGCGCGCTCGTGCGCTCCTAATTTCAATGCTGCTAGCGCTTCAGCGTAATCATCAACCGTTCCGATGTGCGGTGCTGTTCGCTTCTTCTGTCTTTCGTTATATTTTGCATCGATAAAGGCTTTTGCATTCGCCAAGGATTCCCCTTGGCTGCTGCCATCGATTGGGTGCTTTTCAGGGTAGACCATGGCCCCACCTAAATTCGCTATAATGCGATGCCCTCTATATTGAATGTCTATGCGTTTCTCAGCCATGTGACGTCCTTCCCTAGTTTAGTTTTAGTTTCGTGATGCAGATTATGTTTTGTTGGGTGCCAGCTTAAGGTATCAATAGTTTTGCTTTTTTTCCCGGATAAGCGGCCTTCTCATTATCCCGCCATTGAACAAGCACTTCGACACTCGCTTCAATAAGGGAGCAAATGTCCGAGCAGGTTTTCCATGAATCTTTGGCGCTCTGTCCTTGAATCGATATCCCAAGCGTTTCATGAAACTCAAATCCCTCGTCGCTCTTTTCTCCAGTCACCGTATGAACTGAAGAAATATCGGCCATATTCACACCGTTTTCTATGCCCAGTTTTATCACTTCATCCCGAAGAGACTTCCACTTGTTAGCGTTGATGGTTTTACCGTTTACCTTGACCGCGATGATTTTTGTGAATGTCAAATCGGGTACTGCCGCGAGGTGAAAGTTCAATTCATTTGAGTGGGCGGCGATTGTCTGCGTCGAATTTTCTGGTGATATGGCGCTCGCCAATAGCCGAGATATGACAGATCCCGCTGTGTCGTCTTCCGCCATTAATGTTGAGATTGTTTGGTATGCCCAATCTGAGACTTCGATTTGCTTGGCCATTCGTAAACTCCATAGGAAATGTCCTTTAGAGGCTCTATAAGACCATAAAATCCATATGGCAAGGTTTAATATGGATTAATATGGAAACGAGGTAATTTAGGAGAGGCGATGCTTTAGCTCCATCTCTACTTAGGGCCCCTGTGACCCCATGCTGAGATCCTTCTCCGGGCGGCGTTAATCTGACCTATTTCACTGTCACACACTACCCCTCGAGACCCGGTGAGCGATGCCCCAATGAGCGTGCTGAGAGTAGGGTCAGCCTCTCTCGGGCGAGCTCGGCGACGCGCGCGCATAGAGGGGGCCTATCTATATGCAGGGGCGTCCCGTCCCGGGTACACGGGAGCGGCAGGAGGCAGTGCCCCGGCATGGTCATGGCCCCGCGACCCGATGCCCCTCCCGCACCCGCTCCGGCCTCTAGTCGAAGAGGTGTTCCAGAATGATCGGGATGATGATGACCATCAGGATCAGCTTAATCATGCCCCTGTGCTCCCATGACGGTAGGCCGCATCCAGCTTGGCAATTGCCGCTTCCCCGCCGCGCGTGGCCTGCGTGTAGTAGCCCAGCGTCACCATGGGATTGGAATGGCCTGTCATCTTGGCCACCAGCCCGACCTCGACGCCCTGCGCTTGCAGATTGGACACGAAGGCATGGCGAGCGGAATGATGGGTGACGTAGCGAACGCCTGCCCGGCTAAAGGCAGGCTTCCAATAGCGCTGCCTGAAGTTGGCGTACAGCAGCGGCCCGCCGCCGCCTTCTCGCGACATGTGCGGCCAAGCCCGTTTGACCCCGCGACCCGGGAACACCCGGTAGAGCTCACCATCAAGGCGGGGGCAAATCAGCTTCCATTGCAAGAGGAATTGCCGCAGCGTCTTCGAAATGGGAATCTCGCGCGTCCCGGCTTCCGTCTTAGTGCGGTCGGTCAATGTCCCATCCCGTTCCTGCACGCGCCGGATGTGGATGACGCCCGCCTCAAGGTCGACGTCCTCCCATAGAAGACCCAGCTGCTCCGATATGCGGACGCCTGTGAGGAAGGGGAAGACGTAATAGATGCCCCGATCAAAGTCAGTCTCGGCATAATCAATGAGTTGGGCCACCTCCTCGGCGGTCAGGATGTCCTTCTTGGGTTTGGATTTACGCCGGGCGAGATTGGTCGGCGTTTTGCAAACGCGCACGCCAAAGTCTTCCTCGGCCATGGAGAAGATAGAGCGCAGCATCGACATGCAGCGGTTGGCCGTATGGGCTCCGACTTCCTTGCGGACGAGGTTATGCCACTGCCGGAGCTGGGCCGTGGTCAGCGCCGATATCTTGTGCTCGCCCAACATCAGCAGCAGCTTGGTGTCGCGGCTGGGCTTCTCGCCCGTCAGTGCATGATGGGCCCGCTCTTGCGGCGTTCCTTGCAGCAGGGGCCCAACAATGATCTTGAGGAGCGGTTGATAGCCCTTGATGGTCTGAGCCTTCACGGAGCCGCGTTTGGCGTCCAGCCAATGATCCGCGACCTCCGCGACACTGGGATTGATGTTGGCGTTGAAATAGCGCTCGCCCGCCAAGCTCGCGAGGACCTCCTCCTGCTTGGCTTCGGCTTCCCGCTTGGTCCTGAACGAGAGGCGGCGCTTCTTCCCGGTCTCGGGGCACCACCAATTGACGGTATGGAAGCGCTTTTTCTGGCGGTTCCACGTGCCCAAGGTGACTTTGGGTGGGTTGGGTCTTCGGGTCATGATCTGGCTCCTGTTGGGTTACAGGGGAAGAAAAACATCCGGGGAATCCGGCCACAATTATTCGGAGGTGTTCCGGATATGCGGCGCGGTGACACATGAATGACAAGGGGCCATGGTCGGCAGTGGTCGGAACGGTCCGAGGTATTCTCCGAGCATATCGCGAATAGTCGGGACGTGAAGGAGTGAGGCTTTCGCGCATACTGGGGGATCGGGATGATGCCTTGGCTACCCAGCAAGAGTTCAGGCTTAGGGCCCCTGCGGAATGGTGCCCCCGGGGCCCGAGGGCCGATCGCGCAACCCACCTTGACGGCGGGCCACCATGACCCGGCGACGCTACCCCATGGGGGCCAGCATAGTAATATAAGAGGGGCCTGACGGGACCCATTATCGCGCGAATTTAAGTTGCCGGAGGTGGTGCTAGTATCGGCAGGGAGCTCCAAAGATCCAGACGCGCGCCACCTTACCGACCCCGTTCTGGCCGTTCTGGCCGTTCTATATCTCTCGGAGATCTGCCGGGGCATCGCCCCATCATAGGAGACCCTCGCCAGGATACCCGAACGACCCGAACGCCTAGAACAAGCCTGACAATGACGGCCCTGCGATGGCGTCATCGCAAAGGTTGTAGATGTTGAATTTGATGGTCCAGAGCATGTCATAGGCCCCACTTCGCTATGCCATCTCCAAGCACCGCCATCACGCCATCACATTTCGGCTGGGTCGTGACGGCGTGATGACAGTGATGGCGACATCGATATATCGTGCATTTGGGGGCATAACCGACATTAGCCGAGTGTCCTTAATTGGGCGATTTTAAGACACTGAATATTTGGCTGTCATGGCAGCATTCTAGGGTATTAACTAAACTTGGGAAGGCGTTGATCTAGATGCAATCAGACCAACCACCACCGGAGTGGTTTTGTGTCGGAGCGTTTCAACACGCGCTTGGCTTCCAAATCCAGTTGAACAGTTTTGAACCACCAGCCCGACGTTGCGCCACCCGGAAACAGTTTTTCAGGGAGATGTTTTTTAACCTCGACTAAGGCTTCATTAAAATTTCTCCCCGGCGGTGCACTCGGCAAGGACGAAAGAATAGCTTTCTTCATTGCGCTATACTTTTCAGCATTAACGCTATGAAGCCTTCCGGGGGTGTTTATGTTTTCAACAAGGACTTTCTCATGTTTTGGCATAGGGATTCTCCAATAAATAAATCAATCTATTCGACACCGACAGTAGCAGAGAGAGACGCAAGCCCTGCGCTCACGCCGATGACGCAGGTGAATAAGACGAGGCTTCCAGTTTTAAATTCTTGGACAGCCGAATTTTCACTCATGGGGTGGCCCCATCCGCACTACTTTTCACTTTGCCATTGAAAGATGGCACTATTGAGTGTGAAAATATAAATGAATCCAACACCTGATAATTTGGGCGAAAACCGTAATTATCAAGCGTCGAGTTATTAAGCAAATTGAGGACCAGCGGTAAGCTAGTGTCTGTTTTTGTGATTATTCTTAGAGTGTCCCTTGCCACGCCCGTTCGAATGACCCTGACCGGTTCCGGCTGTCTCACTCTGAAGAGCTTCTAAGGCTTCCGTGAGACAGGCATGAACGACGGCCTGCGCGTCGCAACTGGTGATCCAGTCGCGCTTGTTATGTGTATCGGGCGTTCCGTTCAAAGCACAGCCGTCCGTACGTTCAATCGCTTTCTCGATCTTTTTGATCGCTGAAGAAGGCTTGCCTTTCTGGATCGCCGAAGCGGCCTGCCGTAGGAAATTACCAAAGGCATTCCGATTGCCGTCTGTTGTAAAGTCGCCCGAAGGTAAGCCAGACATATAG
>NZ_BMZH01000030.1 GCF_014652695.1 Algimonas arctica | reverse complement strand
ACCGGCGGCGGACGGTGCTGTGACGGTCGATGTTGCGGCGGCTGCGGCGACGGATAGTGCGGGTAATGATAGCACGGCAGCAACGCAGTTCTCGATCACGAATGATGGTAGTGCCCCGTCTGTATCGATTGCCTCGAGCTCGGCAGACGTGACTGGACCGTTCAGGGTTCAGTTCCAGTTCTCCGAAGATGTTACCGACTTGCTGGCTGAGACGGTTCTGATCTCAAACGGGGCGTTGTCAGACTTTAGTGGTTCGGGTGCGGCGTATTCGGGACTTGTGACCCCGACGACTTTGGGCTCTGTCGATATTCTGCTCCCCGCTGGCGCAGCCCAAGACGTCGCGGGCAATAACTCTACTGAGGCCTCACTGAGCGTGACGGCGTCAAGTGGGGCTGGAGCGGTCAGCGTTGTTGTTGCGTCAGGAGACAATCCTGCTGACGTCAACGGGGCTATCACACTCGCTAACCCAGGGAGTACGGCATTAAACTTCATTGCCTACGCCGACCAACCTTGGTTGGACGTGGCGCCCGCGTCAGGTGAAATTCCGAGCCTCGGCAACCTCGAAGTGTCATTCAAGATCAACGATCTCATCCTTGATTTCCCGGCGGGAACTTACATCGCGAATGTTATTGTCGAGGTCGATGACGGAATAGGCCAAGCAAGCGCTGCGACTAAAGCGTCTGGTAACAGGCCTTTGGAAGCGACAGGGCGGCGATTGATCGCGGAAATTCCTGTGACAGTTGAGCTGCAAGAACAACGCGGCGATTTCGAACTAATCGTGCGCACGCCGAGCGGCCTGTCCAACGGGTCCAGCTTTCTCTTGACGTCCGATATCGCGGCGATTGACGGGCAGGCTGTGGCTACTAATGCGGGGGAGAGCCGGTTTGCCGTTTCAAATCTGCTCAACGGATCATACCTGATCGAACAGCCTACCTTGGACGGATATCTTATCGCTGATATTACCTGCGCGGGTGACACGGACAATGGCAATGCCATCGATATTCAATCCGGCCGGATCAGCATTGATCTGGACGCGACGGAGCGCCAAACCTGTATCATCACGAATAGCAGAAATGATGCCGCGATCCGCCTCGCAACCATGAAGGCTATTCGTGGCTTTATGGAGCGTCGTGGTGACCGCATACTGTCGGCGGCTCCGGATTTGTCGAAACGGTTCGCTGCGCGTGAACAGGTTGGGGCCGGTGCGTTTAACGCCGACGCCAATGATTTGCGGGCGTCCATGAGCTTTGAAGGCTCGCTATCCGGTGCTCGCAATCAAGCAAAGGCGAAGGCTGTTGGCGACAATGCTGACCTCGTCAAACCTCGCTTTGACGGTTGGGATGTCTGGACAAGCGCAGAATACGCAAAGGTGAAGGACAGACGTGACGGGGTTGGTGTTGATAGTGAGTTCTTTGTGGCTCAGCTCGGCGCAGATTATCAAGTGCGGGACAATTTGCTTGTGGGGGGGTTAGTGCAATATGACTGGATGTCAGAGGATGACGCAGTCATCACGCCGGATGTGGGCGCACTCAGAGGCGCAAGGGTAGACGGCGACGGCTTTATGGTCGGACCCTACGCCGTTTGGAAACCAGCCGAGAATCTCACTGTCGACGCCATGGGTATCTTTGGTCAATCTTCAAATAATATCGATCCATTCGGGTATTATAAAGATCAATTCGAGACCGAGCGGTTTTTGTTGCAAACGAACGTGACCGGTGAATTCGATTGGGGCGGTTTGCGGGTCCGGCCACAGCTGGGTTGGGCACATTACGAAGACCAGCAGGAAGATTATATTGATAGCCTTGGTATCCAAATTCCGTCTCAAACAGTAACAATCGGTCGCCTCCGAGCCGGACCGGAATTTGTCTGGTCACATCGCAATGACGATGTTTTACTAGAGCTGGGATCGAGCCTCAGAGCGGTCTGGAATTATGAAGGTGCCGGCACTCTCGACCTTAACACTGGTAGCCTGTCGACAGGCGGCGATCCAATCCGCGTCGATGGCGGACTGTCGGCGAGCTTAGCCTTTAAATCGGGCTTCCGGGTCAGCGTCGAGACGTCACTTGACGGTATTGGGCAGGGTGACTTTAATGCGCGGTCAGGCCGAATTTCATTCAACTTCCCCTTCGGCGGTGCGGGCCGCGCAGGGACGTCTCAAAAGCCGATCTTCTTTCCGAGCAACCAATCTGCCGCTATCAACGGATGCGGGGGAACATCGTCACTAGATGGGCAAAGCGCTTTCTGCGCAATGCAGCGGTTTTAGTTTCTTTGCGACGGCTCACTCTTTTTGGCGATATAGTGATCGGAGCTTAATACAAGGTAACCCACCTTTGAGTGTTGCGATCGTTGGGTATTGTCAGCTTAAACGGCTACGGCCGGATTTCTAACAAATTGCCCCACGATTAGACAGCAATCAACTCACGCCATTGGCTGAGGGATGCATCACGCATCGCTTTGAAACGGGTCCGGCTTTCGAGATGTCTCTGATGGTTGAAGTGGTTGTAGACTGAGGCGTGGGTAGAGGTGAACTTCTGTAGGGTCGAAGGCTGCCTGACGCGGGTCATGCCGCGCTCTCGTCGCCTGAACGGTCGGTGTGAATTCTCAGCTCGGTTGTTGGCATATTGCTCGGTGTTCTGACGGCTCTGATTACCAATGTCGCGCATAGCAGCTCCTTAGGGCCGGAGCTTGTCTGTAATGACCATTGGGGGTGGACCGTAGCGTTTCATCGCCTTCTTCAAGAACCGTAAAGCCGCGAGTTTGTCGCGGTTCTTGGTGACATAGCACTCCATGACCTCCCCTTCATGATCGACGGCCCGCCATAGGTAATGCTGGACCCCTTTGATCTTCACGAAGACCTCATCGAGGTGCCACTGCCATTGGGTATGCTGGCGCAGATACGCCGAGCGATTAACCCGTATCTGCTTTGCGAAGACGGGCCCAAATCGGTCAACCCAAAGACGAATGCTCTCGTGGCAGAGGTCGATGCCACGCTCATGAAGCATATCTTCCACATTCCGGAGCGACAGCGGGAAACGGACATACATCATCACGGCAAGTTGGATGACTTCCCAAGATGTTTTGAAATACCGGAACGGGTTCTGGGTCATGCGCAAACCCTATCACATCGCTTCAAACGAAAGTTTCCCTGACAATGCCTCGACAAGCTCTGTAATCAAAGCGTTCTGATACGCGCGAAATATATAGATCTATTTCAATACGGCTTTGAATTGCAGCAAACCGTCCGCTTCAGCCGGAACAGGGCGGATCGACACCCAACGGACATGGGTGATGTCCTCGGATCCGGCCGGGGCCATGATGCCGCCGCCCATATCGACCCTTAGGTCCGTTCGATTGGTAAAGCTTTGACCGTCATCTGTTGAAAAATAGGTCTCCATGCCGTCTTGTTCGGCGGACCCCTCTTGGAACGTCACTTCGGCAGGCACGGGCATGGTCAGAACCAAGTCTGTGACAGGCGCGTCGCTATCGTTCATATAGTCGATCCGGTAGACAATGGTCTCGCCCGGAACGACGAGTTTCGCCTCGACATAGCGGGTCTCAATATCGCCCGACGGGGTCGTGGTGACAATTTCTTTCAGCGCGCGCTGTGTCGCCGATAAGGCGAGCGCGGCGGGCGCAGTCGCAAGCATTATCAAGGCGAGAGCGAATGACAGCGCTTTCATGATCAGACTCCAGTTTCGCTTCATTTTAAGCGCGAAGACTTAAGAACTGGCTAACCCTAGTAGAGCCTAAAACATCAGCGTTTATGGCTAGTTAAGCCACACTGCGGCGGGCGAGTTCGGAGCGTCTTGACGCTGGCCGGGCGACACATGCTGCAACAGCCCGCGTAAAGAGCGTTCGTCAAATTTCATCCGGAGTTTCAGATAGACGCCTTTGCGACTCTGCTCGGCGGCGGCAAAGTCGGCATCCTCGAAGCCCGCAAAATTATACCCCAAGCTCATCCAGATATTATCAGCCGGGGCGAAACCGAGGCTCGGCCCATAGCTGTAGCGCTGGTTGCCCGCGTCATCGAACAGAATGGATCCTGTCAAACCTAAATCTATATACGGAGAGACATCGAAGCGAGTTTCCGCGCCGACAAGATTGACCAAAGATGTTTCCCGGCCAAATGAGGCGTCTTCCAACACATATTTAATGCCGTGGTTGAACGACAGTTCTAAATTCTCGCGCACCATCATATTGGCGGACAGGTTATTCACCCATTTGGTTCGCGCCCGCTGGGTGCCGCCGCTTTGCAAACCGAAATCCGTGCGGTTGAGGATAATCAGGCCATTTCCGTTTGGTCTCCAGGCGACGCCCATCCGGACATCGACCTGTTCAGAACTCGCGCCCGTCTGTGGGTCTCGAAGCGTGATGCGGGACGACCCGGCCATAGAAAGACGTTCGCTTAATTCGCGCGCAACGGAGGCCGTGACAATATAGGCATCTTCGCTGACGGCCTGACGGGTTTCCCCGCGAATAGACGCCACCATAAGATCATCCCGATAGGATAGGCCGGCATAAGCTGCGGTGAAGTCCTCATTTATTTCGAGCGGTGAGACGGCGGCGTCTGGTGCAACCTGTATAAATTCATCCATGACACCCACGCTGCGGGCGAAAACACGGCGGCTGCGTAAGCCCGCCGATGCGGCCCAGCGCTCAGACAGGCGCAATTCTTGGTCCAACGTCAACGTCGCGCCAAAGCGGCGTAAGGACTGGCCTTGGACCAGGTCGGATGATGCAGATAGGGTGGATCCACGCCATGGATTGACTGTGACGCCAAAAGCCGTGTTTTGAGCTTTCGTAGATCCACTCTCCGTGATTTCATGGCGTAAGTTCAAGATTGCTCGCGACCCCAACGTTTTATCCATACCGATTAGGGTGCGTTGCGGGAAGTCTGAGACCTCATCGCCGCCGGAAATGGGCTGCTCGCGACTGGCGAGTAAACTGAGGCCTAGTCGTGGAATAGAGTAGTTTGCCCGTGCCAGTGCTAAAACGGATTCGCGCAAACCCCGGCCAATTAAACGGTCCCGTGCCGCACGCAGGCCAGCGGCGAAAGACAGACGGGCGGATTGATGTTTAACGGTGACTTCGCCGGCATCCCGCGTGTCGCCTGTCGTCAGATTTTCTTCCCGGTAAAGCGCTGTGTCCAACGTCCGAACCCCGCGCCGCGCTGCGTCTTCGGTTGTAAATTCTGATAAGCGAATACTGCCGCGCAATCCATATCGACGGATCGAGCTGGTATTCGAATTGGTTTGGCCCAGTCCAAACCCGGCTTCTTCTTCGCGATAATAGGCCTCGCCGGACAGATTGCGACTTGTATGTGTGATTTCGGCAAGTTTCGCTTCGCGGACCCCAATCATCGATGCGTCTTCGGACGCGGCATATTCCAACCGTAACTCCGTATCGGCACCAAATTTCAACAGACCGTCAATTCCAGCGAGCCGCTTCAGGGAGCCAGCCGAAACATGACTGCCGTCTTCCGAAATCACATTTACACCGAGCTTCAATTGACCGTCGAGCAAGGTTGCCTGCGCCCGCCCCCCGAAAGTAATATTGCGCTCGACCTGTTCAGATGTTTCGTAATCAACGATAATGACATTGGGGTTGAAATCGGCATCGCTCAACGCAACCGGGAAACTAAAGATCAACTCGCCCGTGAAATAGTCCAACGTATAATCCCGAAAGCGGACCAACTCGCGTCGATCCAGCACGATGTCGGCGCGTACACGGTCGCGCGTCTCAACGATGACCGTCTCTGACTGCGCAAGAATGTCTGTGTTGGAGAGGCGGTAAGGGCCTGATGTGCCGTCAGCGGGCAGCTCATCCTTGGCAAAACCCTGATTGGTCTCCGCCGCGAAAGCCTGCACTTGGAAAGTCTCGCTAAGATACTCAGCCTTCAGACCAGAAAGGCGGCGGTTATAAAGTGTCAGTTTGCCTTCCTGAAGTCCTGTATCAAAATCACCAAACAATGCGTAGGCCGTGTCTTTTTCGAGTTTCAAGAAGAGCGGGTATCGGCTGCTCCCGTCCAGAGCCTGATAAGAGGCATCCCCGTAAAGCGTGTAATACGCATTGGGGTCGATCTCTGTGAGGAAATCACCATCGCGGCTCCCTCGACCCTTGTCTGTATCAATGGCCAAGGTCATCAACCATTCGCCTTTGATCATACCTTTAGCGAAAAAAGCGACGCGGCCATCCGCGGATGTTTCCGTCGTGCGAGTGACGCCCGCAGATTTTGATCCCGCCAAGCCGACCATATTGTCCCGAATGCGCTCACTCGCAATCGTCGTTTCTGCAAGTCCAACCACGATCCAGTCACGCTTTTCTGGACGAATATAAAATTCGACAGGGACGATACGACCGTCATCCAAGGTCACCTGAACAGTGACCGGGCCGGTTTGCAACGTGGGTTGCAGCCGCAGGCGCAAGACTCCGTCTTGTTCGACAAAGAGGCGATCATCCGCGCCCAAGGCTGAGATATTATCGACCTCACTTGGTCCAAATTGATCGTTCCGGGCGTCTGATTGCAGCCGATAGGGAGTTGGAATTGAAACGCTGGCTTCGCGCCCAACATGAACCGCTCTGCCCGCACGATCTTCTAATCGGATTGCAAGAACAGGCGTTGTGCGGCCATCGGCAACCAGAATTGACTCGCTCACAACGGCGGAGGCGCGGGAAATTTCCTCGACATAGGCAATGCGTTTCTCAACCACGGCCAAGATGCCGCCTTCGGCGGACTGAATCGTCACTGAAATCACATTTTCGCCTGAGAGAATGTCGACACCTTTGAAATGGCTGATCATCACAGTACGCAGAACATCAGTGTCTCGAGCCACCAAATTGGCCGTATCAACTGGGCGACCATTTACGGTCATCGCCACTCGGGACCCAACGGGATGTTTAATCCCAACATTAATGGACGGTTTAGACGGTGTTCGGTTTGGGTCAGGATAAACCCACTCTGGCGCATCGGTCTGCTTAGCTAACCAGACATCATTAAAACGCTCTGCGTCTGAGAGCGTTTTTTGATCAGTCACCTCATTTTTCGCCAAGCCATTATTCACGGACTTTCGTAGGAAGAAGTCAGCACGCCACAGGCCGCCACCCTGCACATCAACAAATTGAGATTGAGCGCTCCCAGTATAACGTGTGTTTTCTTTACAGCGAACGAGCTCGTAGTCGGGGGGTAGAGTTTGACGATCAACTTGGACAACATGAGTGCCTTGACGGACGCCTTCAAAGTGAAATTGTCCGTTTTCGTCGCTAACAACATACGCACCTGTTTCCATGTAAATACGGATACCTGCAACGCCGCGCCCCCGCTGGATAGCTCGGACCCAAGGCGCGTCAATATCGCAGGCTCCTTCTGCAATCCGGCCAGTCACAGTGGCGTTTGATCGCAATAAATCTTCGCGCAGTGTCAATGACGAGCTGGCTCGGTTTGTGATGGCTGCCCCTGTATTGTCTGTTCCAGCAGCGGTGGCTGTGGCTTCACCGACCCACACGTTTGGGCCAATTATTGCGGTAAAATCAATGGATGCGGACCCACCAGGACCGAGCACACCAAGTCCATATGTCAAGCGACGGCCATTGGGATCAATGACTGGCTCGGGTCCGACGCTGCTTGCCCCTTGGGTTGAGCCCTCAATATAGCGGAAGCCCTTTGGCAAGACGGTATCAAGTGTAACAGGGACTGTCGCTACGCCGAGGTTGATCACTTGTGCCGTATAGGTCACCAGGTCGCCAATATCAGCGAAAAGTGTATTGGTTGACAGCGTCACACTGAGATCGGATTGCGGGTCTAGCGGAATGTCGAAGCGAATAGGGCCCGTTTCTGTGTGCTCAAATACATCACCAAAAGAGGGTGTTGATACCAAAAACCCAGCCCAACCCCGTTCAGCGATTGTACCTGAATTGAGAATTGAGGCGAGCCCGTAACCGGTCGGGGATTCAACTTGTATCTTATAACGACCGGGTTCAACGCGTGGGAAAATGAAGGCGCCCGCTCCGGGTTCATAAACGGTTCCATCTGCATCCATCGTCACCGCACCACTGATAACGTGACTTGGATATGGTGTGACGTCGTCGATGCCGAAAACGGTTGCTTCCGCGCCAGTGTCGACGTTGATCAGGCGCACGCCGACGCCATCGATAAGGCCTCCGGAGACAGAATCGAAAATACGGTTTTCTGCGATGATTTCAGATGTATTGGTCGCGTTAATAACGGCGCGGCGATTGTCTTCGAACTCGGCAATAATATCTTCACCGGATATGATGGATACATACCCGTCATTGGGAGCCTTCGCAGACCGTGTTGTTGGGAGGTAAGCCCAAAACACCCCGGTATCCGGACCAGTCTCATAGAGGCGAAACACGTCAGTATCACCAGATTGCGTGAAAATTTTCAGCGTGAGGGTTTCGATCAAGCCTGAGGTATTATTGCCCGTAATATAATCAACTGAAATAAAGATGGGCTCTTGAGGTAGAAATGTGTTTGCGCGGGAAAAACCCAAAGGAGATCCAAGATCAATCCCAGTGCCAACCAACCCTTGTGGATCAACTTGAATAAAGGGTCCGTCCAAACTTCCCGAAGGACTGAAGTCGGCCCCATTAATGGAGGCCGTTAACTGAGGGTTGTTGGGGGTAAACCGGAAGAATTTGACAATGGGGTCAACCTGAGGGGGGACAATTGTGAAAGAGACAGAGTTCGTCGGGATAATGACTTGTGTGCCACCCACGTCATAGCTCAAATTCGCATTTCCCGTGACTTCTGTGCCGAAGGTGGCCGCATGCGCGCTGGGCAATAGGGCCACCCAAAGGGTCGCTATTAGCAGGCACAACCTGCTGCTCTTATGTTTGACCCACCTAACCATTCCCGACAAGCGAGAAGGAGCGAACGCGCTCTTAGTGGCGCGTATTGTGCCCCCTCCCCCTATTGAATCAGTGCTCTGATTGTGACGGTTGCCACCGTAGGAGTCCCTACAGACCCGGACGCTATCGTCGCGCCGGTAAAGTTGATGACGCAGGCGCCGCCT
>NZ_BMZH01000029.1 GCF_014652695.1 Algimonas arctica | reverse complement strand
CCCTAATTTAAACTCTTCTGTATATCGAATGCGACTGCCCATAAGACACTCTCCTTGCTTCCAGTTTTACCCAACAAGGTGTCTACAAAGCTAGGGGCACATCACAAAACTGCGACGCTCGCCCGTAAAGATTTAGTCGTCTACCCTGACCTTTTAAAACGTTTTAACGACCTTAAACCACTCAAAGTCGATATATCCTACAACGCGACACTCCGTGCTGCACCCAAACAGACCTGGATCGGAAACGCCCCCCCCTATTTTAATGACGACGGAACGTTTACGCTCAATAAAACAGTGAAGGACATCACCTTATTGATCGGACGTTCAGGCAAACGAACGGAGGGGATGAGTCCAGGCAGTCCAAGCTACTTCGACTTCATGGATATTAAGAGTAGTTATCATGCAATAAATCCGGGAAAGGATGCTGAGCAACGCCTTTCGTCAACCTTTAACAACACAGCCTCAATTTATTTTTCGAATGCCCGCATTTCTGAAGTCCGGATTCCCAACCGTGAGATCAAAGAAATCTACGACGCATTTGAAAGCCGTAAAAACGACTGCACGCTGACCGTCAATAAGCAATCTTTCAAATGTATAGGAGAGGCAGTAAAATCTATTCGAGACGCCATTGTTGACGAAAATGATGCCAAAACGACTACGACGGAAGGAGATGATTTTTGGAGTGGGGAGAGCGAGGAAGAACTTATCACGGAGGCAGTAGCGTCGGAAAACCCTCAACAAGATGACTTCTGGGATCGAGTCGAAGCAAACGAAGAAGACATCGATGGGGCTACCATCCAAGATGTACCTGAGGATAGTTTTTGGACTGATAGCGCCGACAGATACAAAAATGAAGGTTCTTCAGCATTTTGGAACGGTGGAGGCGAAGCCAATACCGACGGCTTTGAAATCCAAACTGACGGCGGCACTCAAGGTGTGGTTTCGAGCCTCGGAGAGATCTTGATACCTTTTCGGATTTGGGAAGTCTTGTCTTACAAAAGCGGCTTGGCTGAAGTCCGTTTAAAGGACAAGTTGACCGGAGACTGCCACAGTTCGCTGAGTTCTCTTCAAGGCTGGGACTATGAAGTTTCCACCACTCAAATTGGCTATGTTGATGCCTCTGGCGATTGGGTAACCCCCCCAGAAGGATTTTACACAAATAAGGCAAAGGAAATAGATGGGAGAGCGCCCAGTGGTTTTAGATTAACGTCGAAATATGTTCCGCCCGCAAACGAAACAGCAAGCCAACGACGCGCTCGCGAAGCCAAAGAAGAACGATACGCCCTCAAAAGAGAGAGAGAAAAGGAACGCGCTAGAATACGCGCACGGGAAGTCGCGGCGCAATTAAATTCCTGTCAACAAGACGTCCATCGTGAGATGGAACGCATCATAGTCCGCTTGAAAAATGAAGGATATCGACATGAATAGAAGTTGGTCCGTTCTCACATTCAGTTTCCTGTTGTTCTTGTGCTGCGGAGGTTTGGCTAGCGCACAGAGCCTAGATACCAACAAAGCTAAAGCGTATTACTTCCAAGCTGAGAAAGCTCTTGGACAATCCAATTATGAGACCGCTTTAACGGCAATCACGCAAACCGAACTACTCTTAGAGGGGGAAAACCCGAAGACGGCGGCGATGAAAGTCAAAATATACTTTGGCCAAGGCGACTATATCAAAGCTAAAGCCGCCCTCGATAACTTTTATACGTACGACTCTGGTGACGCTTTAACTCGCGAAATGTCTGACTATCTCATAAAAATAGACGATAAGGTAAACGAACAGATTAGAGCAAAATTGAAAGCTGATAAAGACGCCCGTGAGGCTAAGGAACGAGCGGAGCAAGCAGCGGTAAAGGCGGAGCAAGATAAACAAGTTAAAATTCTGGCAGATGACCGCGCCAACCATAATGACTTAGAAAGAAAGTGTCTCAGTGGTAGTGGGCCGAGTTGCCTGCAGTTAGCCGTCAGATATGATTTTGGTAAATACCCAACGACCAGTGTTGATTCCCAGAAAGCAGCAAGCTTTTACGTCAAATCTTGCTACCCCAGTCAATCCGGTAAGCCTGGATATTATAGTGGGTGCGGATTTTTAGCCTCTCTTTACGACTCAAAAAAAATCGCCCCCAACCTTCGCTTTGTCGCTCCAATTTATGAAAATGACTTGAAGGATATAAAATCCCCTGATGGGAAGCATGAAGCTCTTATCCTATATAAAATGGGGTGCGGATCCCCATCTTTAAGCGATCATAGATGGGCCTGCCATAAATTAGCTGATTATCATAGAAATGGATTGCATTATGAAGCGAATATAATTTTGGCCCCAAGTCATAAGCTGGCGAGGGCTGCGTACAAGAAATCATGCGCGGCGGGCTATGAAAGAGCCTGCGAAGCCAGCGGAAACCTACCATTAGACCAGGGTGAACAGCTAGTCCTTCGGGAGGCTGAATGCAGCAAAGGCGACTTCGAGAAGTGCCAGTTGGTCGGATATTCATATCTATCATCAGGCATTCTGGTTCATAGCGTGTCTGATGATGGGTTGGCGGCGAGTATTTCTGGTGGGGGAACTGGCGAGAAAATCTCTGTCGACACTGAAAAAGCTGAGAAATACCTCTCGAAAGCATGCGAGGGAAATCAGTTTAAAAGTTGCTTCGCGTTAGGCAATTTACTTTCTAAAAAAGATGAATCAATCGCAACTGTTATCAGCGCATATGATGCCCATAAAAAGGCCTGCATTGGTAGTAAAAACTTCAACGTGTGCGACGCGCAGGAAGCTCTCCAGAGCAAGGTTGACGCGCATTTCTCTGGATACCAAGCGCAATGTCAGGCTGATGACGCCCAATCTTGCGAGAAATTGGGCGATGCGTATGATATTGGGGTCGGTGTCGATATCGATCATACCCGCGCGGCGGGCTATTTTCTCAAGGGCTGCAACCTTGGGCGAGCAAGAAGCTGCAACATTTATGGGGTTCTTCTGCGCACGGGCCAAGGTCTTCCAAAAGACCATAAAGAGGCTGTGACTTACTATATGCGTGCCTGTAAAAGCGGATACCCAAGAGCTTGTTCCAATGTGGGGGAAATGTATGCCGCGAAAGATAGCGAAGCTGGAGTCGATCTAGAAACGTCAATCGAGTATTATCAACGCGGGTGTGTGATCTACCATAAGAGGAGCTGTCTAGGGCTTTACGAGTATATCAATACATCGGTCGCATTGGATCAATATAAGAAACACCTCACGTCTCTCCGAGTGCTGAAGTTTGCCTGCGATTGGGTCGACTCTAAAATTTGTCCACTTTGGAACGATTCAGTAAACCCTAAGGTAAAAAAAAGGGTCTTGAAGAAAGAACTACCCGTTTTCAACTAAGGCTAAAAGATTCAAGAAGCACTCACGAAGACAAGGTGAGGAGAGCGTAACTCAAAATTCACGCCGTACGACCCGGTCGCGCTAAAGGCTGCCCAATGTAATCTCTATGCCTCAAATGAAACTTTTATTTAGGCCGGGGTTCTCACTAGTCTCTTGTCTCGATGCTTCTTTCCAGATCGCTTTTAATTTAATTGAGTCTTGAAAATAGCGCTCCACTCACAACTCTACCTTAACTTACATTTCGCCAATTCTTTCGGCCTAAGGAAGGCAATTCACATTAACATGACATCGCCGCTCCAAAGCCCAAATCAGCTTTGACACAAAGTCAGTATTGCGAGGCAATACGATCTATCACTTTCCGGTTTACCGGACTATCAAGCCCTTGAGCCCAAAAAAATATGGAGGGGGTTTGAAACCTTACGCTCAACCCAACTGAGGCACTCGTTTTTTCCCGCTATATATTTGAAAACAGACTAAACCTGAGCGACTTATTTTGGGCGTTTAAAGACGCCTAGCCAAGGTCCGCTCTGACAACCTGCAACTTTCTCGACCCCTCAAATCATGACCGATTATTCCGAACCATGGCAGTCTAGCGTGCTCATGTGAAATAATTCGGCGGGGATCGCGTTGGGGTTCTCCTGGGTCTGTGCATATCTCCATCTCATCATGAACCATAATGAGACTGGAGGCGTTTATGCCCTTTAATGAAGAAATATATCTACCCGCCCCGAACGAGCTTGAGCTCGCGGCCCTGCCGCTCACCGAGTTCGGCAATACGAAACGCCTGCTGGCGCGATATGGTGACGTGCTCGCCTATGGGCCCGGCGACGTCTGGTATTGTTGGTCTGGTAAACAGTGGGTGGGCGGTGAACGCGGTCGGGATAGCGCGATGGTGTTGGCGCAAAAAACAGTTGAGGCGATGGAGGATGAACTTGCCGTTCTGAAAAAACACCTGAAAAACAACGATAGCCTGACGAAACACGAAAAAGCCTTCTGTAACGTCAACCGCCTGGCTGCCCTGGAAAAATGGATCGCCCATAGTAGT
Organism: Algimonas arctica; assembly: GCF_014652695.1. Lineage (GTDB taxonomy): Bacteria > Pseudomonadota > Alphaproteobacteria > Caulobacterales > Maricaulaceae > Litorimonas > Litorimonas arctica. The sequence continues at coordinate 5,094 of NZ_BMZH01000029.1, read as the reverse complement.
GGTTTAGTCATGCTGAAGAGAATGGTGGAGCTCTCTAAGCGCCAACCTGACCAGCGCAACCACCGATGGGACACTGATCTAGACCGGATTAACCTGCAGAACGGCTCGTTGGTGTTCCACTCCCGGGACAGGGCAGATGGTAAGACTGGACGCAGTTGCGAGCCCGCGTTCTACAAACACACACCCTCCGACTATATGACGAAGATAGCCGAGGTGGCCTACGACCCAGACGCCAAGGCCCCACTGTGGGAGGCTCATCTGGAACGCTGCCTGCCAGACCCGGAAGACCGGCGCTTCTTTCAGAGATATATGGGCAGCTGCCTGACCGGACGTTGCGACGAACAGGCGTTTCTGATCCTGCAGGGGGATGGCGCGAACGGTAAAAGCACCACCATCCGGGTCTTGCAGGATCTTTTGGGCGATTACGGTGCGAGCGTGGATGTAGGGGCCTTCCTAAAGGGCGGAGGCCAGGCGCCGGGCGCAGCCACACCGCAACTGGCCCGCCTCGAGGGGCCGCGCATGGTGGTCGCCTCTGAGCCTGAGGACGGCGCCTGTTTTAACGAAGCCCGGCTCAAGACCTTTACAGGCGGGGACCGCGTGGTGGGGCGGAAACTCTATAAAGATCTCCGCGAGTTTGTACCACAACTCAAGCTCATCATCCCTTGCAATAAGCTGCCGCGTATTGGGGGCCGGAGTGAGGCGACCTGGCGGCGCGTGCATGTGCTTGAGTGGACGACCTCTATTCCCAAAGAGGCGCGCGACCCCCGTATGAAAGAGAGGTTAGCCCGTGAAAGCGCCGGCGTCCTGAACTGGATGATCCAAGGACTGATTGACTATACGGAGCAAGGCCTCGCTCCCCCTCAGAACGTGCGAGACGCGAAGTCGCGCTATAAAGGCACGGCCAGCCCCGTCGCGCGCTGGGTTGAGGAGAGATTGCAGACGGGCCTCGCCGAGGAGAACATGATCTTTCTCAAAGACCTCCATGAGAACCATGAGGCGTGGTGTGCGCGTCAGACCCTGTCGCCTCTAAAGATCCGGGCCTTCGGTCAGGCGCTGACCAAGCGCGGCATCCCTGCTGAAAGGAGCGGGGGGGATGCTGTGCGAAAGGGCGTGGCCTTGAAACACCCCAATGGCCCCAATGGCCCCAAGGGTCGGAAAGAGCCAAGATGAACGCGAACACAACTCTCCTCGCGGGCAGGATGAGCGGCGGCAAACAGAGCCGCTCAGGCAGGATAAGGGCGGTCCCGGAGGGAGAGACCCCGCCCACGACCATTGGCACAAGCTATGGAAAAAGGAGATTACATAGGGAGGCCGGTCAAAAGCCGTGCAGAAGCATGCAAACAAATGCATTAAGCATGCAAACGCAATATGGTTGCATGGCCGTTTTCCTCAATGAAAACAGATGGCTAAGGATAGGCCATGCAAAAGATGCAAACTCCCCGGGGTTAGCCCCATGCGCGGGCGCGTGCGCGTAGGTGTAACTCTTCTATTTTCTATCCTGTTTATCCTAGAGGAAGAAGAAAGAAGAAAGAAGAAAGAAGAAAGAAGAAAGAAGAAAGAGAGAGTCTAGACAGCTCGATCAGATACCGACGCCGCAGAGCTGAGGCTCAATGAGGCTGCGAGGTGACCTGAACCCGGGTGAGACCGGGATTGCCGCTGCTCAATGCCAACAAACGTCTATCGCCACACAGGGCGACCGAGAGGCTGACGCCCCAAAGCCTGGGCGCCTCGAGATGAGAGAGGCGCAAAAATTCGGCGGGGATGCGTGTGACACATGTATCGGCTTTCGATTAAACCTCTCCCCATGAAAAATATCGCGATCATCCCTTCCAAAACTTGGGGTCCTTCCTGGGGCCTTGGCCAATACGGGTTGGCAAGGCGTGTTGGGTTTTTTTTATGCGAGGTCAAAAACATGGGTGACAGGGGACACGTGACAGGTGACAAATGCGGAGTTGTCACTCAGGCTGGGCGTGCCGGTGACAAAAACCGTCTCGGGTATCGATCGAATGACACTTGGGACTTCCGCACTCGAAGGCTGGATCGCAGCACGAGGGTCTGGGACGGTGGGGTGGCCGCACTCAGGTTCAGGGGTGCCATTGGAGTCAATGCGGCGAGGAGAGCCGAGCTAGAATGTGATCATGGGTGCGGTTCAACCGAGGGATCAAAGACTTCTCAAAGATCGCGACCCTCCGGTTCAATGATGATGGCGATCGGCGCATCCCAGGGACGTCACCGACATACCGGTCGACAGCGTATGGGTTGGCTTGGGGGTCCAAAAGCGGGCTCTGAGAGAACTATTCGGTGCGCTAACCGGCCCCACTGGCCGCATGGACCCTGTCAGGCGTTTCAGGGCCTCATGAGTGGTTTGATGTTCATAGCTCGGGAATGTTTCGAAAGGGCTCTGAGGGTGCCTCTGAGCGATCTGAGGAGATGTTCTGCAGGTCATATCCTGCTGAACGTCGCGCACAAAGCTTTTTAGGTCAAACGATGCGGTCTCGCCACATCAGCGACCAAGAGATCGAAGACGGCTTGGCGATGCTAGCCTGTCTCATCGAATGGTATGGAGATGTGTATTGGCCAATCTTCGAGCGGCTTGAAAGTGAACTTCAACGCCGGAGGTCAAGGCTGGCACAACTAAGAGCGCGGCTGCCAGTCAATCATGGGGCGGCTTTGGTGTCGCCAGTTTTAGCTGACAAGGTGGTTGATTGCGCGATGACAGATTCAACACGCGGGAGAAGAAAAGATAATGTCTCGAAATTTAGGACTTAAATGTTTAGGGGGCACGGCGGCAGTCGCTTTATTGGTGGCCCGTCGTGAGCCAAAGGGTTTATCTATCGTCAACATCCAGACTACGCCGAAGGACTATACCGCGGTACAAAACAGCACCGACGCGGGCATTGTCAGGGAAACCTGTGCTTGAAGCGATGTCTAAGGGAGCTCTGATGAACCAGAATTCGTTTCGCTACTTCAAAATGTCTCGTGAAGTGATCCAGCTTTAGGAAAGCGTCGACGCTCCAGAAGTTCACCTCATCTCATGCCTCAGTTTACAATCACTTCAATCATCAGCGACATCTCGAAAGCAGAACCGGTTTCAAGGCAATGCGAGAGGCGTCTCTCGCTGAGTCGCGTCAAATGATTGTCGTGTAAGGTGTGACTTCATCTCCAAAACACGGGCACAGACGTTTAAGCTGATAATGCCATTAGGTACGTTAAAATGACGTAAATCGTTATGCTTGACATAAGATCTGTAGGCGTTACGACATTTCTTATATCGCGCCTTCCATGTCTTTAGGATACTTTAAAGATGGAATCGTCGTGACTCTCAATAAAATATTAGCGCATTAAATCTGACCGATTAGCACCCCTTTTTTTTGGGGTGATATATGCCTTTACGAGCGGTCGCCGTGCCCTGCTTTCGTAATGTCGATGGATCAATACTGGTCTGGACGGCAGCGAAGCCCCGATAATTAAAAATATAAGCCGTGTCGAGGTTCAGATTTAATCTGAAATCTAATCCCACGATTTTCTGAAAGTGCCTTTCGTCTGAGCTAATCCTCAGAACGATGCTGCTTGGCAAGAACGTGTCCCCCTCGATTTATCTGTTTTACTTTAAATCGAGCCTTTTCATGACCGCTTTCTTCGAAGACGAACCGTCCAATCAGCGCGCCACGTCCGACGCAGTCTCTACCGACGGACCCTTTTCCCGTCAGCCTAGGTCTGCACGATCAGGGGCGGTTTCGGCGGGATTAGCTTTGGGGCTGATGATCCTTGCGGATAACGCCGCTGCGCAGGCTGCCGCGCCATCAGGGTTTATCCAAGCCGATACGCTCGCAGGCATTGAATCGGTCGCGGTGCTGCCCTCGGGTTCACTCGAACTGACTATGGCGTCGGGTGACGTCATCACGGTTGCGGCAGGGTCGTTCCAGATTATCGACGGGGTGGTCTTTATGTCTGAAGCCGCGGCGACGGCGGAAGGTTTGTCAGTTGACGCGGTTGTAATGGCTGAGGGTGGATCCGGTGTCAGTGCGGGGCTATTAGCAGGAGTATTGGCCGGGGCTGTCGGAACCGTTGGGGCTGCTGCAGGTGGCGGCAGTGAGGCAACGCCGACCATTCCCGCTCCCACGAATGTTACGCCGGTCTTCTCGTTCTCGACAGATGTTTCTGTTCTTGAAAATCAAACGACTGCGTTTACAGCGGTGGCGACGGATGCCGATGGTGACGCTCTCACCTACAGCTTGTCCGGGACAGACGCCTCTTTGTTTACCATTGATCAAAGCACTGGCGAAGTCTCGTTTGTTGATGCACCGAATTTTGAAACGCCGGACGATGCAGGCACCAATAATGTCTATGACGTGACTGTGTCTGTTACCGACGGAACGGCAACGGTCACGCAGGATGTGGCCGTGACGGTGACCGATGAAGTCGAAGCCGTGACCGCGGCGGGCACAACGAGCGCAGACAGCTTCGAGGGCACGGATCTTGATGACGTTTTCACGGATGTGTCCTCCGGGGACAGTGTTTCAAGTGGCGCGGGCGATGACCGCGTGTCGGTGTCCTCGACGGATTTTACGTCGATTGACGGTGGAGTGGGTACAGACATTCTCTTTGTAGACGGCGCCGGGTTGACGCTTGATTTAAGCGTGAGCGGCGCGAATGCGGGCACGGTCACGGGTTTCGAAATTATCGACCTAACTGGTTCGGGCGATAATATCCTTGTGTTGGATGCGGCTGCGATCACCTTTCTCACTGATCAGCAAGACGGGGCGCGGAAAGGATCGGTTAACGCCAGCGACCAGGCACCCGTCTCGCAAGATGTTTCCGGCAACGCGATTATTACGGTTCGCGGTGACGAAGGGGATATTGTCGATCTAACCGCCGAGCTATTTGTCCGGGGCGTAACGGTCACAGAAGACGGGGTGAACTATACGCTCTACACAAGCGGCACGAGTACCGTGCGGGTTCAACAAAGCCTTACCGTCGACCTGAATGACGCGCCTGTCTTTACGTCGGCTGCGACCGCGTCTGTCGCCGAGAACCAGACGGCGGCCTACACAGCCACCACGACGGATGCCGACGGCAGTGCCCGAACCTATT
>NZ_BMZH01000028.1 GCF_014652695.1 Algimonas arctica | reverse complement strand
GGGCAAGGGCTCAGGCAAAGGTTCCGGTAAGGGTTCAGGCAAGGGTTCAGGCAAGGGTTCAGGCAAAGGCTCCGGCAAAGGGTCTGGTAAGGGTTCAGGCAAGGGCTCGGGTAAGGGTTCCGGTAAGGGATCTGGAAACGGCTCAGGTTATGGTTCCGGTAAGGGCTCAGGCAAAGGATCTGGAAACGGCTCAGGTCATGGTTCCGGTAAGGGTTCAGGCAAAGGGTCTGGAAACGGCTCAGGTTATGGTTCCGGTAAGGGCTCGGGCAAGGGGTCTGGAAACGGCTCAGGGGATTACGAGCATGATCCGCATCCAACGGATCCGCACACGGATGACTATCATTCCGCGCCGGATAAATGGAGCAAAGATGGAGAGGCGGCTTCACACGCGGAAGATGCCTGGTATTCAGACGCCTTCGATGACAATGGAGACGGTAAAATCTCGACAAGTCAGATTCCTGATGTTCAGGTCGATATGCATGGCGGAAACGGCTATGGATATGGCGGATTTGGTGAAGGCGGTTCAAACGGTAAGGTTGAACTCCTTGATGACGGATCTTTGACGGTCTCAGAAGGCGAGTTCGTCGTGAATGAGCTGAATGATGACGCCTCGGCCTATCTGAGCGACGCAGATGACTTTTTCCCAACCGACGATTTGGGATAAAGTCCTTCGACCCAAGTCCAAATATGGACATAAGTAGAAAAACCCATCGTCCTTCAGGGCGGTGGGTTTTTTCTATAAGCTCACATTTGAATATATAGGAAGACCCTAATAACGGGATCGGGGTATATGATTGGTCAACGGAGCCTCAACATAGCTATTCGAGGTAGAGATATTATGTCCGGCCATGTCGAGATTTCCGAGCAAGGCCAATAGTTCCGCGCGCAGAAACTGTTCTTGATACTTTGCGTCTTCAAGCTTGATATTGGCAGAGAGGAGATCACTTTCGGCGGATAGTAATTCTGATTGTGTCGTCACACCGGACTGAAATTGCTCTTGGAGTGACCTGTAGGCCGCATCGTTAGCTGCAATTTCTTGGTGGCGAAGATTGATTGAGTCACTTGCAGTCTGCAACCCATTCCATTTCAAAGTAATCTCTCGTCGCAACTCTACCATCGTTTGACGTTCGTCGAATTTCCGCCGCGATAAGGCGTGTGTGGCCTGTTTTATCTGTGATTTATACTGCCCACCCAGACTGAACGGGACGCGCAAATTCATCGACAGGGTTGCAGCTGAACTACTGGCGACAAAATCACTTTGACCCAAGGATTCAGAGACAGCTCCATCCAGAGACAGGCTCGGCAACCGTTGCGCCTTGGCAATTTTGAGGCTGTTCTGCGCGACATCCCATTCGGCGCGCGCTTTTAGAACATCAGGGTTTTTCACCAGCGCAATGTTGACAGCCTGATCCAGTGTCGGTGGTAGATTGACAAAGGGTGGAGGGGTCAAATTATTGGCCCTCTGCCCCGTCAAAAATTGGTAATTTGTGAGGCTTTCCGTCAAGCGCAACCGGGCCTGCCCGGCTTCGACCTTGGTGGATTGAAGGCGCGCTTCGACGAGCGAAGCATCAGCAATCGTCGCTTCGCCATAATCAAATAATAACGATGTCGTGGTTTTCTGAGCTTCGAGATTCGCCACGCTGCGCGTGAAGATAGCGAGTACATTATTCGCACGGATGACGTCCAAATGCGCTTGTATTGTGCTTAAAGCGACGTCAGATGTTGTCGCGCGTAAATCCTGCTCTGCGGCAGTAATACCGGCTTTGGCCCGGCGTTTTTGAGATTTAATCTGGCCGCCCGTATAGATTGGTTGGCTCACGCCAGCCCGAAGGCCTCCCGTTTCCTGACTGGTCGACACATCATTGATTGAGGCGACTGACGAGTTTGACTGGCGATTCGCATAGCCAAAAGAACCGCTAAAACTGAACTGTGGTAAACTCGCCGCGCGCGCTTGCGTATACTCTTCTTGGGCCTCCCGCATTTCAAGCCGTTTGGATTCAATCAAATTGCTTTGGCCTAACGCATTTTGCATCGACGTGAATGCTGATGATCCAGGCGGAACCAGCCTGTTCTGAGCCACCCTATTTTGAGCGATGGGGGGATGGTAATAGGTCCCTGCGGACGGGCCAGCTTGTTGTGACCTTGGTGTAATGGGACCCGATTGATATGTCCCATAAATGCGAGGGCTAGGCGCCTGATAATGACCTTGGTTCGGGGTGTAAGACGCATAGGCCCCGAATTGCACGGCCCATGGCGCATAAACCTGGGCCTGCTGAGGGTAATATTGACCCTGTTGTGCTGGGGTCACATGTGGACGTGTCGTTTCAGGCCCACCCAAACCAAGATATGAACATCCTGGAACAGTGAATATGGCAAAGCAGAGTGCGTATTTCAAAGACGGTTTGCTGGGCATTTTGTAGAAGATCGTTAACGAAGCCTGTTTTATCGGACGGATTTAGTCGCGCTAAGCTGCGTCGGTTAACAATCGGCTAACCATGAAGATCCCAGATATAATTGATAAGTTTACTGTCCATTAGGGAATTCGTTAACCGATATTTATAGATCGTTAAGCTTATTGGTTAATTTATCGACGTTATTGGCACGGCGAGCGTGCGAACGATTCTGAGAGCCCAAAATCAGCCAGCTGTCTCCCATAAAAATGCAGATCGCGACGATGAAGGACGCGATCATTAGCGTGGGCGTCTTTAGCTTTTTCATTAACCTGCTGATGCTGACCGGCCCGCTTTACATGCTTCAAGTGTATGACCGCGTCCTGTCTAGTCAGAGCATGTCCACGCTCGTGTCCCTGTCTCTGCTGATGGGCACATTGTATATTTTTGTCTGGTTGCTTGAGAGTGTGCGGTCCAAAGTTCTATCTCGCTTTGCTAACAGCGTTGAAGAAAAACTGTCAGAACGGACATTCGAAGCTTCCATGCGGATGGGGCTGGGGCGCAGTCAATCACAAGCGAGTGTTCCGATCCGGGATTTGTCAACGATCCGAACATTTTTCGCCAGTAACGCCATGGCTACTATGTTTGATATGCCTTGGGTGCCAGTCTATCTGGGCGTTATTTTCCTGCTGCATTGGACGATGGGCTTATTTGCCGTTTTTGGCGCGGCCGTGATCATCGCTTGTGCTGTCTACGCGCAAATCTTGGGTAAATCTCCCGAACAGGATGAGCGCGATAGTAAAATCAAAGGGCAGGCCATTGAGGAGCAAGCGGCGCGCAACGCCGGAATGGTCAAAGCGATGGGGATGGAGGGGCATCTTTATAATCGGTGGAATACATTAAATGCCGAGGCGACGACGCATGCCACGCTTGGCAGTGATCGCGTGAGTGGCGTCCGGGCCTTCTCAAAAGCTTTTCGTCTGTTTCTTCAGTCCAGTATTTTAGGGATCGGAGCTGCGCTGGCGATCAATCAGGTAGTCTCGCCAGGGTCGATGATTGCGGGATCGATAATTCTAGGTCGTGCGCTGACGCCGGCCCAAACTTTGATTTCGCAGTGGCCCTTGATTATCGCTGCACGCGCATCATACCAGAGACTGGATGACGTTCACCGCGCGCTTGATAGTAAACCTGCCCATATGAACCTACCCGCGCCAAAAGGTTGGTTAGAGGTTAAAAACATGGCCGGAGGGCCGCCGGGGTCACAAAGCCCTATCGTGATGGGGTTGAATTTTACGCTCTACCCCGGGGATGGATTGGGGATTATCGGGCCCAGCGCGTCTGGCAAATCATCCCTCGCGAATTTCTTAGTCGGCATATGGATCCCTCAACGGGGCGATGTCCGTTTAGACGGCGCGACATTCCAACAATGGCATGCCAGTCAAACTCATGGGGGCGTTGGAAAATATATTGGCTACCTGCCCCAATCGATCGAATTGTTTGACGGCACGATTAAAGAGAATATTTCGCGTTTTGATCCTCACGCTTCTGAACATCAGGTTCTCGAAGCGGCCTATCGGGCCGGTGTGCATGAGCTTATCCTTACCCTTCCACAGGGATACGGAACGATTGTCGGCGCTGGTGGCGCGGTACTTTCAGGGGGACAGTTACAGCGTATCGCCCTGGCTCGGGCCTTATATGGCGATCCATGTCTCGTCGTCTTGGATGAACCCAACGCGAACTTGGACGACGAAGGCGAGGCGGCCCTCTCCAATGCGATCAAAAGCATTCGTGAACGGGGCAATACCGTTATTGTCATTACCCACCGCATTGGCGCGATCAAAGATATGAATAAGGTTCTGGTTCTTAAGCAGGGCCAGCAAGCAATGTTTGGCGATACGCGTCGTGTTCTTGGGGCGCTGAATGGCAAAGGCGGAAAATCGAGCCGCCCAGCCTCTCAAGCGACGACGAACCCATCACAAAACACGTCTGCACCTCTTCTTCGACCCGACGCAACTCCGCGAGCTCATCCGCTAGCACGACAGACCCACCCGTCTCAATTAGCCCAAACAGAGACGCAAAATTTTGCAGTCATGCAACCATCTAAACCCCTCCCGCATGGATTGGCACCTAATCCGTACCCGACCGCGCTCAATGTTCCACGGGCTCAACCTTTGAAACGCGCGAGCGGCGCGTCATGAGCTTTGGTCGACGACAGTACAGGCCCCTTTCGGCCTATGCGCCCGCAAGGGAGATGCATCATGCTACGCCTCCGGGACCGCCGCGTCATCAACATCCACACCCGCAGCAGCAAATTCAATCACAGCCTGAACGGCAACCTCAACATCAGCCTCAACAGCAACCTCGAGAAACTTACACAAGACCCGCGGCGGCCTTAACAGGCTACCGCAAACCTTTGATCAAAGGTTTCATCATTCTGGGCGTGCTCGTATTTGGATTAGGCGCTTGGGCCACGTTGACCAATATTCACGGCGCCGTTGTGGCGAGCGGGTTCTTTGTCGTTGAAGGCAAACCTAAATCCGTCCAGCATTTGGATGGTGGCATCATCAAGACCATCCATGTCTCCAATGGAGATCGTGTCAAGGCGGGCGATCTGCTGATATCGATGAATAGTACGATTGCCGACGCACAAATCATCAACCTAACCCATCAAGATGTCTCCCTTCATGCGGAAGTGGCGCGACTAGAATCAGAGCGCAACGGGACCGATTCTATCCAATGGCCAAAAATAATCCGGGACAATCGATCCCGTCCCGATGTCCGCTCGATTATGACGGATCAGGCGGAATTGTTCCGAGCACGTCGGGAGTTGTTTGACAGCCGCCTTCGCGAAACTGTTTCAATGATTAAACAAAGCCGGAATGAAATTACAGCTGCGGAAAGCCAACTCAACGCAAAGGAATTTGAAATTCAGTCTTTGTCACAAGATCTTGACCGACTCCGCATTCTTCAGCGAGCCAATGCAATTTCGATCCAACGGGTTACGGCCGTCGAGCGCGACTTGTCATCGGCCCGCGGAAGCATGGCCGCGTTGCAAGCCACACTCTCACGGTATGAAGAACAAATTGTCGAAGCCGAGTCACGCCGAAATCAATTGGATAAAGACCGCCAAGAGCAAATTCTAAAGGCTTTGTCAGACTCACAAAACCGACTTTTCGGGGTGCGTGAGCAATATACGCGGGCAGCAGATATTGAACAACGCTCAGAAATTCGCGCCACAATAGATGGGGTCGTTCACAATTTGCAATTTACAACGGAAAGCGGGGTTATTCCGGCTGGCAAAGAAATTATGCAGATTATCCCTGTTGGCGGGAATTTGATTTTGGAAGCGCGGGTTGACCCAAAAGATATTGACCAAATCCGTTTCCAACAAAAAGCGGTCGTGACCCTATCGGCATTTCACCCCTCAACCGTGCCCCAGCTCAATGGAGAGATCACAAAAATATCCGCCGATATGCTGACGGATGCGGCAACAGGAAAACCCTATTTCAATGTCTCAATCACTCTGCCCCAGTCAGAAATGGAGCGGGCTAAATCAGTTCAGGTTCTCTCCGGCATGCCCGCAGATAGTTTTATTCAAACCAGCGAAACAACGGTTCTTCGTTATATTCTCAAGCCCGTTACGACTGCGCTAGGTCGAACTTTCCGTGAAGAGTAAAAGTGTCAGACATTATTGCGGGAAGTTATCTTCAATTCAGCGAAATGACTGTCGTCAGCGTTCATGGCAGATGTTCGAGCCTGAGCTAACTGAGGTTCTTCGCGAAGTAATTCTAGGGCAATAGCCTAGTCACGGCATTGTCAGGGGAACTTTCGCTTGAAGCGATGTGCTAAGGTCACTCCATGACCCAAAACCCATTTCGTTACTTCAAAACGTCTCGGGAAATCATCCAGCGGGCGTGATGATTTATGTGAGGTTCCCGCTCTCCGTTAGAAACGTCGAAGATTTGCTTCATGAGCGCGGGATTGACGTTTGCATGAAAGCGTCCGGCTTTGGGTCGATCGGTTCGCGCCAATCTTTGCAAAGCAGGTCCGGTCGAAACGATCAGCCTACCTGCGTGGACATACGCAATAGAAATAGCACCTCGATAAGGTGTTTGTGAAAATCAACGGGGGCCAGCATTATCTATGGAGGGCCGTAGACCATGAAGGCGAAGTGCTGGCGTGTTTTGTGACCAAGAAACGCGATAAACTGGCGGCGCTTCGGTTCTTGAAGAAGGCGATGAAACGGTACGGACGACCCCGAATAGTCGTCACAGATAAACTCCGGTCTTACGGTGAGGCCATGCGCGATATTGGCAATCAAGAACCTCAAAACACCGAACAATATGAGAACAATCGAGCGGAGAACTTGCACCAACCATTCAGACGACAAGAACGAGCCATGATACGGTTTGGGCGAACCTCGACGCTACAGACGTTCACCTCAACACACGCGTCAATCTACAACCACTTCAATCACCAGTGACATCTCGAAAGCAGGTTCCGTTTCAAAGCACTGCGCGAGGCCTCTCTCGCCGAATGGCGTGAAATGATTGTGGCGTAAGATGTGACTTCATTTCTAAAGGACACTCAGAGACATTTTAGCTGACAATGCCCCTAATACACCTCACGCGTGACGGAAAAAGGAGGTTGACCGCCCCGAAAGAGCAGGTTGACTAAAACGCGCTGATCTAAACTTCCAGTTTCATATCAAGTTTTGCTGACTGGAAAATCCCAATATTTAATCCCTAATCTGAATGCACTACGTTTGGGTTTCAACATCCACGGAAATGAAATTTAGCAGGTTAATTTTGTTTCTATTCAATTCAATATAACCTGCAACATGAGTAACAATTAGCTCTGGTTTTTCACTATCCATCCATCCATGATTTAGATAGTAAGTAAAAACTTTATTGCCAACACGCACCTCTTCTTGAAAGGGAAGAATTACTTCGAGATGAGCTTTACGTGCCTTTAATTTATTGTAGCGTTCCGTCACGGCAGCAATACCATGTTCGCTCTCTTTACCGTTTACTATAAAAAGGATGTCATCGGGGAGAAATTGTGAAAATCCTTCTTCGGTAAAATCCTGCTCACTGGCATAAACCTTATTCAATCAGTTAAACATTTCCGCAAGAACGCTGGCTTCGTGCTCAACGACCTTTTCATTTGCAAACCCAGTGGCCTGCTCTGCTGCATTAGCCATACTTGGCACGCCCATTACTAGCACGGCAGCAAGACTTAACTTCCAAATATTTTTCATTTTTCAATATTCCATCTTTATTCAAAACATTCCCAATAGAAATAGCGGAAGACTTGTCGCTAAAACTGATTAATCACCAAATTGAATTAGAGACAAATGGGGCTTTCCTACACGTTTGCGTTTGTGGTTACGCGATAGAAAAGGCTTTTACGTTTCGGGTTCGAGGTCTGCAAACAAGAAGTTTAGCACGGCAATTTTATTGTCTTTAATCTCAACATATCCCATGACATGGGTGGTGATTTCGATCGGGTTTGCATCATCTTCCCAACCACGATTAATGTAATAAGTATAAATTTTATTTCCAACACGCTCTTCTTCTTGGAACGGAAAAAGAATTTCAATATAGGCATATCGTGATTTTAAGTCATTGTAACGTTTGGTCAGAGCTTGAATGCCGCGCTCCCGTTTTTGCCCATTCACAACAAACAAAATATCATTTGTAAAAAACTGTGCAAACCCCTCCTCAGTGAAATCCTCATCACTGACATACACTTTATTCAACCACATAAACATGGAAACAAGCTCGCTATCCGCCCGCTCGTCAACCATTTTATCTGAAACTTTGAGGTCAGATGCCATGCTCTCTGTGGCTTGCCCCACAAGCATCACACTAGCCAGCAACATAGCCGCAACCAATAATTTACGAAATTTATTCATTTTACTACCTTTTTGTACTCATTATTTATACATTGATGACGACGAAACTACTTATCTTTCCGGCGTTGCCGGAGGGTCAATAATTTGTGCCGCATATATGCTAAGGCCATTAAAAATGACGGCGTGTACTTGGCAACGAAAAAGCCTCTTATTCCACGCGCAGTTTCGACACGGACGGACAGTTCATTCATGTCCCCGGAAGTTAACGCTGCGGCCAACTCTTTGCCCAGAACGATATTATTAGCCAGCCCTCGACCGTTGCACGCCTGAATAGCATAAGCCCCTTCTTCCAATCCATATACCTTTGGAAGTAGCGACGAGTTCAACCACGCCCTACCTTTCCAAATATACTCTATGGAAACACCCTCTAAAATTGGGAAATGGTCTTGCAAACGTTCCTTCGCCTCTTGAATAAGATCGCGCTCACTACGTTTGATAAAGAAATCAGGCAGTGCCGCGATGAGGCGTCCAGAAGCATCATAGCGAGCGGTGAACATATAGGGCTGCTTATCTGTATATGATCCGCCCTTAGGCAGAATTTTTGAGCGAGTTAGGTCACTCAAAGGCGCACTGGCATACTCATAAACATCAAGTGGCAGTACGGTCTTTTTCAAAGCATGGTGCAATGCGGCATTCCCCCCATTAGCAGCAAGAACAATTCTATTGGCGTTAATGACGCCGTGCTTCGTAATTACACGCCACCCGCCGGGCTGCTTTTTTATCTGCGTAACAGGACTCTGAGCATAGATTTTTGCTCCCTTAGCTAACGCAACGTCTGCCAACCCCCTAGCCAGAGCCAAAGGATTAACTGCGCCCCCGTCAGCAAAATACATTGCGCCGCAATACTTCGTACTTCCGAGCTTTTCACAAGTATCCACTCTTGACTTATATTCTACGTTAAAGCCTCTGACCTTCCACTGGTGCACTCTATCTTCTAATCGATCAGCTACCGCTGAATTATGTGCAGGTGTCCAAAAGCCGTCACGGGTATGATCGCAGGAAATGCCATACTTTTCGATGAGATCGAAGCATTGAAAGGTAGATCGGCCAACCATTTGAATGAGGCGTTGCCCCCATTCCTCTCCAAGGTCTTTTTCAATGTCATCGGGCCCATGCCTGATAAAATCAGGTGCCATCAAGCCACCGCTTTTACCCGTTGCGCCGCCGCCTATTTCTGCCGCTTCAATTACGGTTACAGAACAGCCCGCTTCAGCCAAATGAAGTGCCGTAGATAAACCAGCAACACCGCCCCCTATGACTACAACATCTGATTTAATGTTTTCAGTTAAGACGCCAAGCTTCGGACCAGGGGGAGACGTGTGCTCCCATAGTGTATCACGGGCAAAAGTGCGAGAGTGAGATTCCATGTTAAAATTTTCTATATATACCCGCAAACACGGTTGTATTAAGTGTCGATTATCAACGCCCTGAGGAAATTAGATCCGCAGTAAAATTTCCCTGATATAATAATAGAATCATCCCTCACCCTATGACTGGGAGGCGGCAGCTCTAAATTACTCTATCGATAACTTACTCAAATTATTCACCAAATGCTTCAACAACCCTGTCAACTCTTTCAGGTTTTCTTGATCCAACCCCTGCACGGCTCTATGCAATTGTCGGCTACCGAGTCTCATTACTTTCTCTGCCATATCACGGCCAGAAAGAGTTAATTCGACATTCGTTATTCGGTTATCCGCCTCCTCAAGATATTGGTTTATCCACCCCTCTTTACGCAATCGCACTAATGCACGGCTTGCTGTAGAGCGTTTAAGGAGAGCGAATTTTGACAGTTCCTTAATGTTCATTGGGCTTTGTCTCATTAACACCGTTAATAAGCGATAAGTGACCCGGTCCACACCAAGTTTGGCAATCGCCTTATCGAGATCTTCATGATACTTGAAGTCGGCGTGAGCAATTAGATAGAATGGAGAAGAAAACAGATCAAAATCTGTCTCCGCAGGGTCGTATTTATCAGGTAATGTCATCGTCAAACTCATCTATATTAATATTTATTCTCAGTCCCATCAGAGGATGTCGCCCCAATTTTAAATAAATATAATTAAACTGATACTGAAAGTTTTCTATTCAAATACCGCCGAGACACAACAACAAGGGCGATACCCACTATAAGCGCGACGGGCGTATTCATTATCATCGGCAATGACATTTCACGGCTAGCGAAGATGGTGACAGCAATATATATTGCGGTTCCCTCTTGCCGCATAATATGCTCAATCCCAATAGCAACTCTTTCCTTTGGGGCCAACTTCATCATTCTTGTCAAGGCGATTGCCGCAATTAGCGTCACCAAATTCATCGCTAAGGTTATACCGAAAAGCACCCTAAAATGTAGCTTCAACACCGGGATCTGATCCACAAGGATAACACCAAAAGCGACGACCAGAACAGATGTGCCACCGATTTTTACGATGCCCTTTACTTTATTTGCAATCGAAGGATACAAAGTGTTGGCCAGCAGGCCCAAGGTCGCTGGAATTAGAGTGATACTCACAACCTTCCATACAAAATTTAAGAAGGGAATATCGACCCGTTCACTAACATCTAAAAAATGTAAAACAGCGAAGTGGGCATAGAACGGTACCACCATAATATAAATCATACTGACGTGTCTGACGTCAGCGCTCATGGCACAGATTTGAGCCTGGGCTAAGAGAGACTTTGCTCACCTCCATCCTTATGGAGTGAAGCATGAGACAGACTAAAACAACGT
>NZ_BMZH01000027.1 GCF_014652695.1 Algimonas arctica | reverse complement strand
GTTGGATGACTTCGCGAGACGTCTTGAAGTATCGAAACGGATTTTGGATCATGCGGCCAACTTAGTACATAGATTCAAGCACGTGTTCCGCTGACAATGCCCTCCCATGAGCTCGTGGACTATATCAAAGACAACAACATGAGCCACGTCAGAGGCGCACCCTACCATCCCCAGACACAGGGGAAGATCGAACGTTGGCATCAAACGCTCAAGAACAGGATCCTATTAGAAAATTACTTTCTGCCGGGAGACTTGGAGCGTCAGATCGAGGGCTTCGTGGAGCACTACAATCATGAGCGTTATCACGAGAGCCTGAGCAATGTGACGCCGGCCGATGTCTACTTCGGACGGGCACAATCCATTTTAAACCGCAGAGAAAGGATCAAAGCTAAAACTATCGAACACCGACGCATGTGCCGCGTAGCAAATCCCTTGGGGCAATACCGCAAAGCCGTCGCCTAATATCAACCCACACGATGAGCAAAGTCTCTCTTAGCCCGGGCCAGAATCTGGGACAAATTATATGACGACGGACATGATCAGTATGTGTTACAACGCGTTCACTATATTTAAGTTCCTCGGCGCATCAAAACCGAACAATACTCGTTAGGGTCAACGACCCGCGTTTTGTGTATCTTTGTTTTGCATTAACATGAACAGCAATGCCGCCGAGCAAGAGATTAGTAAGAACCCGTTGAGCGACTCCGCGCCAGCAATAAATCTTAGATGTCCGGTTGGGTAAATGTCACCAAGACCGAGGGACGTATAATTGACAAGCGAGAAGTAAAACGTGTCCATAAAGGTCATCGGACCGTCCAAGCCGTTGAAGCTACCAAGCCCAACGCTTTGCCCAACTTTAAAGCCGATGGCATACAGCCCCGTCTCAAAGATGTGAGCGCACGCCACTCCGAGAAGGGCAATCTGTAGGCGCAGGCCTTGGGACAAATTTGAGGCGAGTAGATATTTATGCAATGCGGACATAACGCCGTAATGCACGGCGCCGCATACTATAAATAAGACCACAGTTATGAGAATTGCTGTGATCACCCGTCCGGCCCCAACGCATGGCCTTCTGAGCCAAGCTCTTCGTCCCGTCTCTTTCTGAGATAGAAGAATTCCAAGGCATAAATGCCGACGAGACCTATGGCTGCGATGACTAGGATGAATGGGTCGGTCATGGCTTTGAGAGAGACAAAAGCCACCAACGCAACAATATCAAAAACAATCGCCAGCAGTAGGATGGGCGCTTTAGCCCCGACGTCATAGCGTAGGTATTTGAATACGCCCCAATGAATGACAATATCCATCAGTAAGTAAAAAATTGCGCCGAGAGAGGCAATGCGGGTGAGATCAAAAAAGGCTGCTAAAAGGCCTGCCATTACGACAGTGTATATCAACAGGTGCGTTTGCAAGTCCCCCGGCAAGCCAAAGTGTCGGTGCGGTATCAATTTCATTTGCGTGAGCATCGTCAACATTCGGGACACCGCGAAAACACTCGCCAGTAATCCGGAGGCCGTTGCGATAACGGCTATCACGACCGTGAACAAAACCCCTTTATCCCCGAGTGTGGGGCGAGCCGCCTCCGCGAGCGCGAAATCCTTGGCGGCGACGATCGCCTCTATATCAAGCGCGCTACCAACGGCAAAAGCCACGGCCATATAGACCAGCAGACAAATACCGAGAGATATGATGATCGCCCGACCAACATTCTTATGCGGATTGCTAACTTCGCCCCCGGAATTTGTAATCGTTGTAAAGCCTTTGAAAGCCAAAATTGCCAGAGCGATGCCCGCCACAAAGCTTAGAGCGGAGATAGATGTGCCGTCTGATTTAGGCATCAAATCTATGGTTCCGCCCGTTCCCCATAAGACTAAAACGGCGAACCCTAATATCCCGCCAATTTTTATTATGGCTGTTATTTTGGAAATCCCACCGATAAATTTATTGCCCGCTATGTTCATCAGAAAAGCAAAAAAGATTAAGCCCAAGGCTAAAGCTGGAAGGAGTAAACCCGTTTTCTCAACGTCGAATATTTGGAGGCTGTAAGACGCAAAGGTTCTTGCCACGAGGCTCTCATTGATGATCATGGACGAGACCATCAGCAAGGCGGCCGCACCTGTGATGGTTGACGGGCCATAGGCTTTTTTCAAGATCATCGCGATCCCGCCGGACGACGGATATTTATTGGAGACCTTTACGTAAGAATAGGCGCTAAAACCGCTAATGAAGGCCGCAATGAGAAAAGCGATTGGAAAGGCGGGTCCCGCGAGTTCTGCGATTTGTCCGGTCAGAGCGAATATCCCGGCGCCAATCATGACGCCGGTTCCCATCGCCACAGCCCCCATCAAACTGAGGGACCCTGCTTTATAGCTCTCCTGCTTCATCTCCATGGACCCGCCCCTAAAGACGGACGCGCCGTAAGCGGAGCGCGTTGGCAATGACGGACACCGAAGACAGGCTCATCGCTGCGGCGGCAATCATCGGGCTTAAAAGGATGCCGAAGAACGGAAACAAAATGCCTGCCGCGACGGGAACACCGAGCGCATTATAAATGAAGGCAAAGAACAGGTTCTGGCGGATATTGCCCATGGTCGCACGGGACAGGTGCCTCGCTTTGGCAATGCCGAGAATGTCGCCTTTGACAAGCGTGACGCCGGCGCTCTCCATCGCCACATCCGTACCGGTGCCCATCGCGATCCCGACATCAGCTTGTGCCAAAGCTGGGGCATCATTGATTCCGTCGCCAGCCATAGCGACGATTTCACCTGCGCTTTGAAGTTCCCGAATAATCCGGTTTTTATCTTCAGGCGAAACATCTGCGTGAACGACGTCAATGCCAATTTGGCGAGCGACCGCGTGGGCCGTCCCTGCACTATCGCCCGTTAGCATGACGACCTTCAAACCGTCGGCGTGCAAACGTTTGATCGCCTCTGGCGTTGTCGCTTTAATCGGATCAGCGACGCCAATGAGCCCCGCTGGCTGGCCGTCGAGCGCGACAAACATCACGGTCTGACCTTCTGATCGATATGCCTCTGCGGCCTTCGCCAAATCAGCATCAAAGGCCCCGATACGTTTCATCATTTTATGATTGCCGATCGCAACCTGCTTGCCACCAAAGAGGCCTAGCGCGCCTTCGCCTGTCACGGACTCAAACGCCGTGGCATTGTTGAAACTCACACCGCGGTCCCGAGTCCCGTCAACAATGGCTTGGGCTAAAGGATGCTCACTCGCTGTCTCAACAGCCGCCACATACGATAGCAGCGTATCCTCAGTCAGATCGCCTTTGGGTTTGACGGTGATGAGTTTCGGTTTTCCTTCGGTCAACGTCCCGGTTTTATCGACAACGATTGTTGTTACTTTTTCGAGGATCTCTAGCGCCTCAGCATTTTTGATCAGGATGCCATTCTGCGCGCCCTTACCGGTACCAACCATAATCGACATCGGTGTCGCCAACCCCAGGGCGCAAGGACACGCAATAATCAGCACCGCGACCGCGTTGACAATCGCAAAAGCCATGGCGGGGTCAGGGCCAAGTGCCGCCCAAACAACAAATGTGAAAAGGGCAATCAGGATCACCGCCGGAACAAAGTAACCGGACACGGTGTCTACTAATTTTTGAATCGGCGCGCGGGACCGTTGAGCTTCTGCGACCATACGCACGATTTGCGCGAGCAAGGTGGCGTCGCCGACACGGGTTGCGGTCATAATAAGGCCGCCCGTGCCGTTGACTGTTCCGCCTGTGACAGGATCTCCGGTCTGTTTCTCAACGGGGATGGGCTCGCCCGAGACCATGGACTCATCAACGCTGCTATGGCCGTCTAAAACCTCACCATCGACAGGCACTTTTTCTCCCGGTCGAACGCGAAGATGATCCCCGGTTTCCACAAGACCGAGATCTATATCCTCTTCCGTGCCGTCCTCTTTAATCCGTGTTGCCGTTGGGGGCGCGAGTTCAAGGAGGGCGCGAATGGCCCCGGACGTCATTGACCGGGCTCGCAGCTCCATAACCTGACCTAACAGAACAAGCGTCACAATCACGGCGGCGGCTTCGAAATAGACGGCGACATGGCCCGATGCACTCCGGAAATTATCCGGAAAAATGTCAGGCAAGAAAACTGCGATCAGAGAATAAATGAAGGCAACGCCTACGCCCAAGGAAATAAGCGTGAACATATTAAGGTGACGAGTTTTAAGGGATTTCCAGCCGCGTTTGAAAAACGGCCACCCACCCCAGAGAACGACAGGCGCTGCGAGCGGAATTTGCAGCCATTGCGCCCAAGCGTCCGGCACAAGGCCGTCTAAGGGCTGACCCGGAATAAGGTCACTCATGGCATAGATGAATAGAGGAAGGCTAAGCAGCGCCGACACCCAAAAGCGCCGCGTCATATCATCAAGCTCGGAGGTGTCTTCTTCATCAGTCAGCGAGATGTGCTCTGGCTCCAACGCCATGCCGCAAATCGGGCATCCTGTATTGGAGACCTCCCGCACCTGCGGGTGCATGGGGCAGGTATAAACCATGCCCGAATGACCTACAGGGACGTGATCATATTTCGCATCATCCCCAGCAGGGACATCGCCGCCGGAATGACAGCTATCATGATCTTTATGGGAGTGATGCGATTGGGTCATTTGGCGCTCCGACGGTTAAAGAAGTTGTAGAGAGGCACGTAGATGACGGCAGTCAGCCAGCCATAAAAAGCGACCCAAACCAAGCCAATGAGATAGCCAATAATTGACCACTCAAAGCCGGGTAAAAACGGCTCCCAAATCTCGTGCATATGAAGGCTCATGGGCAAAATGAGGCCCCAGAGGACGCAGCCCGTAAAGATGATGATAAAGAACAGCGAAAGCGCGGCTCCGACAGGAAAAACTCTCATTGCCCTGCCCCGTCACCTTGGGTTTGCATCATGGCGCAATGACCCGCCATTTTCTCATGATCCATCTTGGCCTTGCCCATCATGTCATGGTCCATCTTGTCGTGGTCCATAGTTCCAGCTTTGTGGGCGTCACATTTTTCCTGCATTTTGGCTTTCATGTCTGGCATCTTTTCCATGCAGGCTTGATGTTTTTCCATCATCTCAGGCGACATCATTTTGTGGTTCGACATGTCGCCCATCGCTTCGCCATGACCGGCCATCATCGTGTCGTGCATGGCTTGGCAATCCGCGTGCATCGCCATTTTTTCAGCATTCATAGGGGTGTTGGCAGACGCCGCGTCGCCCTTTGTAGTCGTGGTCGCACATCCGGCGAGCAGCGTGAGTAACCCTGCACCAGCTATCAAAATTGTCCGTTTACGTCGCGTTTGAGAGTATGTCATATTTGGTTCCTTCTCTCTGTTTTGAACACGACCCGGTCCTTCAAGAGGCGAGCCTTCATGTTCTGAGTTCGCGTGGCGTCTTGATGCGTCGTGCGAACTCGGTCCTCAATTAATCGGCACGCGCGGTTTTACCCGCACAGCAGCAAGCGCGCTTGGCCGACCGTTGTGGTTTTGGAGCGCAGCAGCTTTTGTTAGCAGGCGCTTTCGTTTCAGCTTTTGATTGTGAGCCTGACATTTCATCGTCCTTTCAAGGGTTTCGTCAGCCTAGATATAATACCTATAGGGGGTATATCAAGACTAAGGGTGTTCCGCTCCTTGATTTTCAGACATAACAGCCGCCTTTCGCCGTTTTTTAGGCTTCAGCCGCAAAGCAGGCTTCTCGATCATATGCCAACTTCCCGCTGACATACTGATCCAAATCGGCGTGGACATGAGCGCAAGACCAAGCGGTCCGGTGTCTGGCCGCAGAAACATCACGGCCTGCATGACGGGATAATGCCAGATATAGATGCCGTAGGAATAATCCGGCAACGACACGACCGAGCCGTGTGCGGTGTCCGAAAGACCAATCCGAAGCATGAGCCCTGTCAGAGCCAGAGTTCCCAACAGCTCGCCGCCAAATCCCCCACCCAGAAACAGAAACGCGACAATGGCGCCGAGCACAAGGAGCCAATGCGGCCTGCGCGCACGCGGCCATTGCCAGAGACACATGCCAAGCAAAAAGGCGGATGACAGACGAAGAAGTGGCAATAAACCCTGAGGCAGTGCACTGAAATCAATCATGAAAGGCAGCGCGAGATATAGTATTTGCACAATTACGAAAGCTGCCAATGTCATCAAGCGGCTTTTGAGGATTCCAGCTGCAAACCCAATCGCGGCCATGATGTAAGCGGCTATTTCATAGCGAATAGTCCAGAGCGGCCCGTTGAAATCCGCTTCTAGATTGCCCGCAAATATTCCGCTCGGTGCATTTTGAGGATCGCCTAGGAATAGAACACGGACAACATAGGACCAGACATCGCCGGACAATGCATTATCAATGCCCCCCGGACGGGCGAAGACCGTTGAGAACACGAAAGCAAAGGTCAGCAGCAGGACGATCAACGCCGGGTAGATGCGCAACGCCCGTGAAATGGCATACATTTTCAGGTCCCGCCGCAAGTCAAGGCTTTTTGCGATTAGCATCCCACTCAGGACGAAAAAACCGTTCACGGCCATATAGCCGCCCGTCCATTGATGAACGCGGACCGGCTCATAAGCCGTCGTCAAGAGATAGACATGACCGAGCGCGACAAGGCTCGCGAGTAACCACCTGACGGCAGTAAGGTGGTTGGACCCCATGAGCGGATCGCGGGGTATATTAAACGGTGTGACAGCAACCATTTTACCGCCCCCCGTCCGCGTCATGGTCATGGTCATGATGCCCGTCCGAGTTATCGTGAACCTCCGGTGCGGAAACTGGTGTTTCAGGCTCAGGTTTAGGCATTGAGGCGTCGCCGCCTTTCAGAGGCGTGCTTGACCAATGAATATGGACAATTTTCCAGTCCTTGCCCTCACGGCGCAAGGTCATGGTTTCCATCATCGCGTTATGTACGTTTTTGCCTCTGTAATTTCCGACCATTTCTGACTGAGTAATGACGGTGGCCATATCGGCGCTTTCCAGCACATCGCGCTTAATCGTTTGAGTGGTAATGCTGGCTGTATAGGCCATGTCAGACTTCATATGATGACTGGCATATTCGGCAAATGAGCGCTCTGCGCCGCCGCCCTCGGCAATGATGGCGCCCGGAGCAAATAGGGTTTTTAATCCCGCCGCGTCTTGTGCGCGTAAAGCCTGTCCGAATTGATCGGCGACTGCAGCGGGGGAGCCGTTTAGTGCAGGGGGAACGTTGATAGAGGCTGCGTCAGCATCGTGGTGGCCGTCCGCATTGTCATGACCATTGCTCATGGACTCTGACCCTGGCGCGTCTGCACGGGGTGACGCTAACACATTGCCATGATCGTGATCGTGTCCGTCACTGGTGACAGTAGGTAGGCTCTGAACACCAATACCATATTTGAAAACAATATTTCCGCCCCACCATGCCGTGACAGAGAGCGATAAGGCTGCCGCCGCCAATAATGCGAGAAATATCCCGCTCGGCGGGCGCGCCCGTTTCATCAACCTCCAGATTGCCAGAAGAATGATGGCTGTGCCGGACGGAACAGCCCAGTTTCGATGCGTGGTCATCGCGGCGTGGGACGGTCCGTCATGGGCCACAGTGTAATAAGCATAAAATCCAGCCGCGATTGTCGCGACAATCGCTACAGCGCCAAAGGCCAGCATCCAGTCCCCAGCGGATTGCGTGCTATCTTTGCGGGGGCCGTTCGGCAGTAAGCGACCCAACACATAGACCGCGAGTGAACTCAAGCTTAGTGCGTAAGCAAAATGCACCAAAACCGGATGGATGTTCGGTTCGAGGAATCCTCCCATAATAACCTCCTAGTACCAAGTTCGCAGGCCGATCACGGCCACAATGTCATCAGGATCACCGCCACCGGCGCGAACGAAGTCTGCCGTGTCACCAAGGCTCTTTTGCCACTCCACGCCGATATAAGGCGCAAATTCGCGTTTGATTTCGTAGCGAAGACGAACGCCCGTATCAAAATTGGTGATACCGGAGCCGATTCCCAATTCAGGAATATCGGACGCCGAAAACCCGACTTCAGCGCGAGGCTGCAAGGTGATCCGCTGCGAAAACCGAAGCTCATATTCAGCCTCGACGGAGGCAGATAGATCCCCGCCTGAAGACAGAAATGCTGCGGCATCGACTTCGAACCAATAGGGCGCAAGTCCTTGTACGCCCAAAACCGCATGGGTCCGGCCTTTAGGGGCCAAGTCATAGCGAACGCCGGCTTGGACATCCCAAAACGGCGATATCGCGCGCGACCATATGGCCTGCACTTCGGCGTCTTCGATCTCATTATCTGCTAGGGAATACTCGCCTTCGGTTTTAATCCAAAATTTATTGAGATCGCCGCCATACCAGCCCTGCGCGTCCCACAAAAATATGCCGTCGCTTCCTGTGCCCTGCCATTCCAGACGGTCGCCCATTATCATATAATTGGGCGTTGCGCCGTTGTTTTTCTGAACATGGTCACGGGCTTTGGCCATTTCTTCCGCGCCCCAATATTTATCTGCCATCGACCAAGGAGGGTTGTCGGTGTCATCAGCAAATGCCGGTAACGCGGTTGTGCTAAGCGCTACAATTGCGAAGGCGCTTGTCGTTAGGAATGTGATCGGACGCATTACTTCATCCCTTTCATGCCGGTGTGATCCATCTTTGAATGATCCATTTTAGGCGCAGCGGCTGATTGTTGTGGGTTGGGCAAGACCGAGACGACCTGCATCATACCGGCGTGCATGTGGTAAATCAGGTGGCAGTGAAACGCCCAGTCTCCGACATGCTCGGCGCTAATATCGACGGATAATTTTTCGCCCGGTTTCGTCACAATCGTATGCTTGCGCGGCCTGTGAGTGCCATAGCCGTCATCATAATCAGGAATGACGACATCAAAAAACATGCCGTGCAAATGGATCGGGTGGGGCATCATTGTGTTATTCACGAGGGTCAGGCGAACGCGTTCGCCTTCCATGAATTTGATCGACTCCGTGACTTCCGAGAACTTCACGCCGTCAAAGGACCACATGTAGCGTTCCATATTCGACGTGAGGTGCACAACGACCTCGCGGCCCGGCTTTCGCATGTCCGGGTTGGGCTCAAGGCTGCGAAGCTGGCTATAAGTCAGAACGCGGTGCGGCACGTCCGAGAGCCCGATGCCGGGTTCATTCAGACGGTTGGTTGGCATGGCCGCAACATTCACCACACCGGGGCCAACCTCAATATCAGCCTCAATTTTTGCGAGTTGCACGGGCGGTCCATTCGGATTGGGGCCATGGCTCATTGAGCCCTGCCCCATTGTGTCAGACTTCCTACCCGCCATATCACCGCTGCCCATATCATGGCCCATGGCCGAATGGTCCATCTCAGCGGCTGGTTTGGCGTTCATGCCCTCCATACTGCCGTTATCCATGCCGCTCATCCCGCCCATAGACGAATGATCCATGCCCATGTCTTTCATAGTCAGGACGGGAACGGCGCGAAGCCTTGGGGCTTGCGCGCGCATGCCGGGCTTTGGACCCAGCGTGGCAACGACCTGACCGGAGCGGTCAATCGACTCAGCGACAAAGGCAAAAGGTTTGGCCTCGGTCGGCTCGACAATCACGTCATAGGTTTCCGCGACACCCATCTGAAATTCATCGGTCTCAATCGGACGCACGTTCAGGCCGTCGGCCTGAACCACGGTCATCGGCAGCCCAGGCATACGCACATTGAACAGTGTCATCGCGGCCGCGTTAATGATGCGGAGCCTCACACGTTCACCGGGATTAAACACCATGTTGAAGTTATCAGCCGTGCTGTGACCGTTGATCACATAGGTGTAGGTTTCGCCAGTAACGTCCGCGAGGTCATTGGGCGACATCCGCATCGCGCCCCACATGCCTGTCAGGCCTTTGGTATCGCTAACCGTAGATTGATTGAAATTCAGGCTCTCGGCGTTCTTCTTCAGCTTGGCAAAAATACGGTGCGGGTCGGTGAACGTCCAGTCGCCCAATACCAACACATATTCACGGTCATATTTGACAGAATCAGCGCCTTTTGGATCAATAATGATGGGCCCGTAATGGCCACTTTGTTCCTGCAATCCGCTATGGGAGTGATACCAATATGTGCCGTTCTGCGGGACCGAAAATTTATACTGGAAGGTCTCGTTCGGCTTAATGCCAGGGAAGGTGACGCCGGGAACGCCGTCCATTTGAAACGGCACTAACAGCCCGTGCCAATGGATCGACGTGTCGGTGTCCAAAGTGTTTGTAACATTGAGCGTTATATCGTCGCCTTCGCGGAAGCGGATCAGCGGCGCGGGGACGCTACCGTTCACGCCCACAGCCATTGCCACGCGGCCATTGATGCGGGTTTTAAACTTGGACACTGCCAAATCAAAATCTGTTCCCGTCAGTGCGGGGATGCCCATATTGCCCATCGACGCGGGCCGCGCCCAAGTGGGAACGAGCCCCGAAACGCCGAGCGCTGCGCCGGCCCCGAGGGACGTCGTGAGAAATTTACGGCGGTCAAACATGATGAAATCCATTTGAAAATCTAGAAACATAAAGAGGGAGCCGCTTAGGGTTTCATCCCGTGACGGCCCGGTTCGCCGTGGTTCATGCGGGGGGCGCAGAGGCCTGCAATCACGGTCTCGCTGACAGTCGGACACAGCTCGACAAGGGGTAAGCTGCCGTCTTCGGCACGGTGCAGCGTGAACTGAACGCGCTGGCCTTTTTGCAGATCATTCAAATTAACATTGTCTCCGACGGGGAACATCATCGTCATGGCCGGCCAGCGAATGGCGGGAATAGCATTGTGAGAAAGGCTGACGCCCCGACCGCTCATATCAATGCGGTCAATGATACCCGTGGCCTCAATCATATGCTCAGCGCGATCACTCATCATAGTTTCATGGTTCATCTGGCTCATATCATGGCCGGAATGGGCGGTTGTTTGGGCAAAGGCTGGAGCGCTTAACAGCGTTGCCAAAAGAGCGGGTGCCAATAGGCGCGTACTCATACTCATGTCGTTTTCCTTGGGTCTGGTTTGGAAAGCCTGAGGGCGTTAGACGGCCTCAAGGTCGCTTGCGTAAAAGCGGCAATGCCAAGGAAACAGTGATGGGAGGGTGTATGAACACGCGCCGATGTGACCTTGGCATTACCAAGGCTGGTCGCGGGTCTGCCATTGGGGGAAAGGCAAATCGCGCACAGCCGCAACCGCGTAAAGGCTCAGAGCCTCACGCAATCGCAAACGGGCGCTTCTAAATTAAAGAGCGGGTATGGAGGGAAACAGGCGTTTGGCTCGTGAGTTGCCTTGGCGGATCTAGCCACCTGAGCGCGGCAAGGTTAGTCCCCGCCATATTTGCGCGGTGGGTGCTGGATGGCATGACATGAGTAGGCGTATATTCGCTAGCGCTGGTGAAGGCTGATGGACTGACATCGGCACTGAAAACCAAAACAACGGCACCGTCACAATGTGAACAATCAGCCTGATGGTCATGTTCGCCGTGATCATGTTCTGGATCGCTCTGCTTAATCATGTCATGGTAAGACGGTTCTGGCAGATCGTGCTCGTCCATATTGCTCATCTGATGAACAGCAGACAAAGACGTCGGAACAGTACTTGCGCTTGAAGCGTCTGGCAGACATGGACATATGAGATGCGCAATGCCGAACATAATGGCAAAGGCGAGCACAAAGCCTGATTTGATATATCCGCTAACCATTCGGTGAAACGTCCTTCCGACAGAATCGCTATACCCCGATACGGTATTTGTCAATTGAGCCCTTTGTGAAGAAGCGCGCCATCAGCGTGAGTTACGACAAGTCTAAAAGCCCATCACATGCAATCCTTGAAAGAGGCACAGCATGACACATCTCACAACGACCGCTTTGCCTGCTTTCACCAGTCGACCTCGCAGCTTACTGCGGAGACATCCATAACAGCATAGACCATAACAATATGGAGGCTTCAACAATGGATAAAGGCCGGATGGAAAATACTCGGGGCCATACGAAATTAGACCCGCGTCGCTTTTATCGTTGCTTCTTCACGGCTCGCTTACGGCGGGTAAATCATTAAACGAGGCAATGAGACGACTAATCATCCTATTCCCCACGGCATCACGTCTCACACCTTGAAAATCGGGTCGACACATCTAAATCTAGAGCATTGGATGTTTTCGACTGGAAAGTAAGATGTGTCGCAAAAAACAATAAACCGCCTCAAGCGATCCGAAGGACAAATCCGAGGCATTATCAAAATGCTAGAAGACGACCGCTATTGCATTGATATTTTAACCCAAATTCAAGCAGTTAAGGCTGCTATCGCACGCGCAGAATCCCAAATTCTTAAAGAACACGCTGCAACGTGTATCGAACACGCTATCTCTTCCGGAAACGAAGATGAGCAGAGAGTTAAGGTTGGAGAGCTCGTTGATCTTTTTGACAAGCTCAAACGCTAAACGCAGTTCAAAACAATGCTGACCGCATATGAAAGCGTCGAAAGAACACCAAGAATGATACACGGGCAGCATCGACCACCAGACCGACACCCCAAGAGAAACTAAGCTTTCGTCCATCCCGTGACTTTGAAATTGGAGTGAAGCTTGGCTACTCTAAGGGGAGCATTGTCAGGGAAAAATGATTTTGAAGCGATGCTCTAGGGTCGGCTCATGACCAAATACCCGTTCCAATACTTCAAAACACCCCGTCAAATGATCCAACTAGTCGTTATGATGTGCCTAACGTCGAACAAAACCCTCTTAAAGCCCGCTAAAAAGGCCTCCTGGTTTGTCATCGCCTGAATGTCGGGACTCCCCATTTCCATCGATCCAAAACAGGATCGGCGTCCCCCCCAAACAACTTCTGCGCTTCCACGCCGTCCGGCTCCATTCGAGCAGCTGGGAGAAGGCATCCACCTGATCGTCATGACGTGAACTTGGAAAGGCGAGCAGTTCTTTCTTAAATCCCGCGAGCCAATGCGCCTCTTCAGGTAAGAATAACTGGCCAGCCTCCACCATTGAACTTACGCCCGCTGCGCGCGTGAACTTGTCTGCTTCTGGTGTCCGCGCAATCGGATTGGGAACGCCTCGCTCACTTCCTGCGCGTATCGACTGGATCAATTGGGACCCTGACGCCTTGTCTTCTATCAGAAGGGTCTTGGCTTCATGGATCCTTGCGAGCTCAACGGTTTTACGAAGCAGCGCCGGAAACTCCACCCGCCCCCGCCAAACATCAATGATATGAATGTCTTTGCGCCAGATGCGCGCCGTGATGCAGACAGAATAGTCATTCGCGCCCCCCGTTTTGATGGCCGTATCCCACGATTGAACAATTTGTCCTTGGGATTGGCTGTTGCCTTCGTCCGTCCCTGTTCCGGTGATCTTCAACCAGTCCGCCTTGTCTGACGTCAGCGCTCATGGCACAGATTTGAGCCTGGGCTAAGAGAGACTTTGCTCACCTCCATCCTTATGGAGTGAAGCATGAGACAGACTAAAACAACGT
>NZ_BMZH01000026.1 GCF_014652695.1 Algimonas arctica | reverse complement strand
TCGAACCAAGAGGCCCTCATAGACGGTCGGCCTGTCAGCCGGCATAATTTGAACGGAGGCCGTAACATCGAATAGGGCCGGGACGATTTCCATGAGTGTATCGCCCGGTCGAATAACACCGCCGATCGTCGATGCTTTTAGATTGAGAACCTCACCCGAAACAGGCGCCGTGATCACGGATCGTTCGACCACATCCTGAGCGGCCTCCAATTGCTCTCTAGCCACTTGAAGATCGGAGCTGGCCTGCAAAATCTCAGTCGCCCACCGCTGCGCCGTTCGGGCTCTGGCTTGACCGATCTGAGCGCGCAGATCCCGTTCATTGGCCAGCGCGTCGGCGCGCTCGCCTTCCAGCCGCGAGACATCCCCTTCGAGAGAGGCAACAAGACGCTCCACCTCCGTTAAGCGGTCCCGCCGTGCCAACTGTTCGGCAACCATCGCGGCAATAACCTCCCGCTCGGACCTCGCCGAAGTCAAGGCTCTCTTGCCGATCTCAATTTCATCGGAGCGTGAGCGTTGTAGCTGTTGCGCCGTATTGATCCGTGCATTCAGGACCGCAATATCCGAGGATAGCGCAAGACGCTCCTGATCAAAGGATGTCGTTTCACGCTGCATGATCGACGCGCGTTCAACGGGGTCCAGTGCCAGATCATCAAGGTCCGAGAAAGATAGTTTGGGCAGATTTTCGTTAAGCGCTTCCAGACGGTCAATTGTCGCGGACTTGGCGGCATATTGCTGAATGACTTGATTGCGGTTGGACCGCGAGGCGGTTGATTTGAGCACGACAAGCGTGTCGCCGGCCTCGACTAGGCTGCCTTCTCTGACCATCAGCTGTTCAATGATCCCGCCTTCAAAATGTTGAACCTGTTGACGATCATTTTCAACGATGATCTTTCCGACCGCCGCGACGCCCTCTTCCAGTGGCGCTAGTCCCGCCCACAGAATGAACCCGCCGAAGCCAAGCACGCAAATTAAAGACATCTTGCGCACCAGAGGATCACGCGGGGTCCGAGTCTTGGATCTAACCGTCATGCGGTTTTCCCCTGAACTGTCGAAAGTCGCTGGGGTTCTGGTCCTGCCGAGGGCACGAGACTAGCCAGATAACGCTGTGCATCTGCTGTCACCACACCGCCTTCGCGGATAGCGAGAACGGTATCAGACTGCTCAATCACGGCCCGATCGTGTGTGGCAACGATAACGATCGCCCCGCGGTCCGCCTTCGCTTTAAGAGAGGCGATGACATGCTGTGCTGAGCCTTTGTCGAGGTTGGCTGTCGGCTCATCCAGAACCAGCAGGACTGGCTCGCCAAAGAGCGCTCTGGCATAACCAATCAACTGTGTCTGTCCGGCTGACAGAGGCACCGCTGCAGACGGTCCGATCAGCGTGTCATAGCCGTCCTTCAACGACAGGATCATGTCATGAGCGCCGGCCTCTTGTGCCGCCAAGATAATCGCTTCGGGTTCCGCCTTCCCCATTCTGGCAATATTCTGGGCTATCGATCCTGGCAGAAGCTCAACGCCCTGCGGGACATAGCCAACATAAGGTCCTCGGTCGTCGCTGGCCCACGCGTGAACATCCCGACCGCCTAGGACGACTTTCCCAGAAAACGGGCGCCAAGCCCCGACAACTGTCTGCAGGAGACTGGTTTTGCCACTGCCGATGGGTCCCAGCAGCGTCACTAATGCGCCGCCCTGTACCTGCAGCCGGAAGGGACGGATCAACGCCTCCTCACTGGCCGGGGGGGCTATCGCGAGCCGGTCCAGCACTAGAATGGGCTCTGGGCGAGGGAGAGGCGTGTCAGTGCGCGCGTCGTCCACGCGAATGAACCGTTCACCGAGGTCATCCCAGGCTTCACGGATTGAGGTGATGTTTTTCCAGCCCCCCACAATCTGATCAATGGGAGCGAGTGCACGCCCAAGAATGATCGAGCCTGCAACGATGGCTCCGGGAGAGACTTGTTGCCTGACCGCCAGCGCGCCCCCCGCGCCCAGGACAAGAATCTGTAGCATCTGCCTCACGGACTTTGCTGACGATGCGAAACTGACCTCAGTTTTGCCACCGTTCAGTGCGGTGCCATGCGCGTCTTCTCGGATGGACTTCCAGCGCGATAACGCCCCTTCGGTCAGCCCCATGGACACGATTGCTGAGCGTTGTCGACTAAGGCCCAAAGCGAGCTCGAAAGCCTGGCTATCCTTTTGGCTCGCGGCGAGAAGTGTCGCGCGAGTCGCGCCCTCAGCCGTCACGGCGATGACGACCA
Source organism: Algimonas arctica (assembly GCF_014652695.1). Taxonomy (GTDB): domain Bacteria; phylum Pseudomonadota; class Alphaproteobacteria; order Caulobacterales; family Maricaulaceae; genus Litorimonas; species Litorimonas arctica. The sequence continues at coordinate 11,293 of NZ_BMZH01000026.1, read as the reverse complement.
TCAAGAGGGCGCCGATGAGGCCGATCGTTCCGATCAACGGATGAATAACGAAGAGGATCGCGATGAAAAACGGGGCGAAAGGAAGATCAAAGAACGGTAAAATCGCCTGGTTGGACAGAAACCCTTTGACGCGGGCGGTGTAGCGTAATCGCGACGGAATCGCGACGGCCTCCTGAGGGTCATCGCAGAAATGCGTGAACATATTGTCCGAAATGATTGTATCGAGCTCGACGGATGCAAGGGTTGCCAAACGACGACGCCCGACTTCTGCAGCGGCGTATATTCCGAGCAGGAATATGGAGATAACTGTCAGCCAAATCAGCGTGTCGATGGACCCTGAGGTCAGGATCCGGTCATAGACCTGAAGCATATAGAAGGGTGAGACTAAGAGAAGTAAGTTGGCAACAATCGTAAACCCTAAGATCGGTGCAATATAGGTCGGAATTGCGGCCGCCAGCGACTTAAGCCAACCCATCATGCTGAGTGACGGCGTGTCACGCATGGCTGCTCTCAGGCGGAACTGACAGAGTCCGTTTGATATCCGGGGTGTTGGGCCCAATCATCGACGGCTTCTTGATGCCGGGGAAAGTCACAACGTCATAAAGCTCGGTCACGAGGCCATGAAACACCATGGAATGAATGACATCCCCGCTTGCCAGATCAACAAAATAGAGGCCGCAGCGGGCAGACACGCCAGCCTCTTTCAATCTGTCATCCAAGGCGAGACCACTAAAGGTCTTATTGTCGCGTGGTAAAGACAAGCCAACGACAGCCGTTGTGTCGTCTATGAAGCTAAGCCCCCGGAGATAACCAGGACAGAAGGTGACCGGTACGAAGCATTTCTTCTCTTCATCCACATACCCGAACTCCCCCGTTCCACTATTATTGAGCCATAGTCGACCGGCATGCCACCGCGGCGAGTGCGGCATGGACAGGCCCGAACAGATCGTCTCGCCCGTTTGGACGTCGATCACCACGCCGCCCTTGTCTCGGTGCTCGCGCCAACCGTCGAACACGTCGGTCTGACTGATGAGGGTGACGTAGCGGAGTTTACCATCGCGTATCGCGACGCCATTGAGATGACACCGGTCTTCCGCCGCCAGACGCGATATAAAGTCCGGGCGCCAGACCGGCTCAAAACTATGGCTTCGGCTGGGCCTTGCGACGCAATTGAACAAGGTATTCGCAAACAAGAGGTCGCCATCGCCTTGAATAGCGAGATCATGCGCATCAAGATCCCCGGTAAAATAGGAGAAGCGGGGCGCATAAAGCGCATCCGTTTGCTGAGACCCTATTTGACCGTCGACCAGCAAATTATCGAACCGGATCAGCTGCGTATCACTGGTCACCCAGAAACCTCGATCATCCGTGGCCATGCCTAAACATCGGCCAATGTTGCGATTGAAGCTCCAAAGCTTGGGTGTGGTGTCAGCCTGTCGATCCACCCCGAACAGGATGACCTTCCCGACCTGATAGGTCGTTACGCCAAGGCTGAGCGATTTAGAGTCCAACCATTCGACGAAGCCGCGCGAGCAATCAACCGAAAACGCGACCTCCCGTGAACCGGGGGAATCTGACTTTTCAGTTTGAGACGTTTGTCCATCAAGCATCGTACGATATCCCTGTATCGATAATTTGACCATCGTCGGCGAAGAGCATCAGATCATCCATAAAGTCGAGGAGTTCTGGAGGCATGGCTTCGTACGGGGCTGGCGGCTCCGTGGGGCGCACGACGCCAAAGTCATCAACGCCCAGGGACTGGAAGACACCCAAATGATTTTGGATACCATCACCGGAGTCAACCGAGAGGCTTTGGAAGGTGTCCTCCCCAAGGTCTGTGACACCCACCGCGTCTTCGCGAGAGTTGATCGACTCATCATCGAATGCCGTGAGGGAAAACGCATCGTCCCAGATCAAGAGATTGTCGATCAGCGTATCCGCCTCGAGCGACAGCTCTGTGATCGGGGTTATATCCGTTGTGTCGCCTCCCGTGCTTTCGACGTCAGCCTCCAGAGTCAGATCAACAGGGACGTCAGTCTTGATGGTGGTAAGCTCATCAAAGAGAACCTCCGTCGTTACCGTCGGCTCGGAGAGGCTTGTGAACAGGACCGCATCGTCGTCGGCATCGATCGGCTGATCCTCGAAAGTAGTGAACGCCAACATATCGTCCCAGCTCAACAGATTGTTCGGAGGCTCAATCGCAAAGACCAGGTCTGCTCGCAAGACACCATCCTCCGCAGGAACGGGGGTTGGAGCAACAGGGACGTTACTCTTGATGGTGGTGAACTCGTAGGGAACGTCCGTCGTTGCTGTCGCTTCGTAGCGGTCCAATAACAAGACCCTATCCTCGTTGAAGCTGATCGGCCCATCCTCGACGGGCCTGAACGCCAGCAAATCGTCTCTGAATAAAGGGGTGTTCGGAGGATAAATCGCAAAGATCAGGTCTGCTCTCTCCAGACCATCTTTGACCGGGATAGGGGTCGGAGCGATCAGGGCGTTACTTCTTATCGTTGCGAGTTCGAAGGGAACCTCCGTCGTCGTTTCTGAAATGACATTATCAGACAGCGCAATTGTCACGTCATTGTCCGGCGTACCGGGTTCAAACACACTGGCAGGACCGAGGGTCATCCACGCGTCAATCTGATCGGTCGTCAAACCTAGAGGACCTGTCCCATCAGCGGACCCCGTGCTCTCATCAACGATCATGTCGAACGCAGCCGGATCAGTCAGAGCCCTCGGTCCCTCTATAAGACCCTCCCGCGGATCTGAACTGACATCATCGAACAGCTTAATGGTGCTGTAGGTCTCCGGTTCGCCCGTTCCAATAAAACGGGCCGTACCAGCGGCCATCAAGGCCTCGAACGGATCCATCATCAAGCCTAGAGGAGCTGTTCCATTAGCCGATCCCGTTCCCTCAACGGGGATCATGTGGAGCTCGGCAGGATCAATCAAAACCCTCTGCCCATCCATCAGGTTTTCTCGCGGATCAAAACTGATGTCATCGGATAGCTTAATCGTGCCGCCGAAATCAGACTCTACACTCTGACGCGCGGTTTTCGCGGTCACAGACCCTGTATCAAGGATCACGGTGACACCCTGTTCAACCCGCACCACGGCGTTGCCGTCCGTATAGGCCGTATAGATGAAGCCGTTCCCGTCGTCGATTTGGGTGCCCGCTGTGAAGGTCCCGCTACTGAGATCGACACTGTCGCCCGCATTGCCGCGCACATCGATCGTGGTCATTCCGCCCGAGCGCTCTTCCGTCAGGTCGAATACAGCCTGCGCGTCGAGCGTCAGCGTGTTGTCGCCTGAGCCTGTGATGTCGATGACTTCGATACTGCCGAGGCCGGCATTGCCCGCCGTCGTCGCATCCAGACTCAGCCCCGCACCGTCCAAGACGATCGTGTCACGCCCGGTCCCGCCGCGAATATCGGCGAAATCGAGGCTGGTCACAGTGATGCTATCATCGCCCGCGCCGCCGCGGACAACGTCGTCTGTCGAGATACCCGTGAAGCTATCATTGCCGGCATTACCGGTGAAATTATCGGCCGCGCCTGTCCCAGCGGATGTGACAATTGTCGTGTTTTCCGTGCCCGTTGCCCCGCCAAAGATGACATAACTCTCGCCAGCACCGCCATCGCCATTGGGGTCGCCAACTCTGGCGCCTATGATCAGATCGTCAAAGCCGTCGCCATTGACGTCGCCCGCCGAACTCACAGACCGGCCAGAGATGTCGTTCGCATCGATCCCGTCGATCCGGAAGCCATTGGTGCCGTCGAGCGTCGAGAGATCCAGCGCGCCGCCGGCCACCGCCGCCGCCCCGCCAAAGACGACATAGCTCTCGCCCGCATAGCTATCGCCATTGGGGTCAGCGCGAGGGGCGCCGATGATGAGATCATCAAAGCCGTCACCATTGACGTCGCCCGCAGAACTCACAAACCGGCCAGAGAAGTCGAACGTATCGATCCCGTTGATCCGGAAGCCATTGGTGCCGTCGAGCGTCGAGAGATCCAGCGCGCCGCCGGCCACCGCCGCCGACCCGCCAAAGACAACATAGCTCTCACCCGCATCGCTGCCACCACTGGGGTCAGCGCGATAGGCGCCGATGATGAGATCATCAAAGCCGTCACCATTGACGTCGCCCGCGGAACTCACAGACCGGCCAGAGAAGTCACCAGCATCAATCCCGTCGATCCGGAAGCCATTCGTGCCGTCGAGCGTGGACAGGTCCAGCGCGCCGCCGGCCACCGCCGCCGCCCCACCAAAGACAACATAGCTCTCACCCGCGGCATATTTGCCATTGGGGTCAGCGCGATAGGCGCCAATGATGAGATCATCAAAGCCATCGCCATTGACGTCGCCCGCGGAACTCACAGACCGGCCAGAGTAATCGCTCGCATCGATCCCGTCGATCCGGAAGCCATTGGTCCCGTCGAGCGTCGAGAGATCCAGCGCGCCGCCGGCCACCGCCGCCGACCCGCCAAAGACGACATAACTTTCGCCCGCACCGCTATCGCCATTGGGGTCTGCCCACCTCGCCCCAATGATAAGATCATCAAAGCCGTCGCCATTGACGTCGCCCGCGGAACTCACAGAGATACCGGACTGGTCTCCGACATCAATCCCGTCGAGGCGGAAGCCATTCGTGCCGTCCAGCGTGGACAGGTCCAGCGCGCCGCCGGCCACTGCCGCCACCCCGCCAAAGACGACATAGCTCTCACCCGCACCGCCATTGCCATTAGGGTCAGACTGATAAGCCCCGATAATGAGGTCATCAAAGCCGTCACCATTGACGTCGCCCGCCGAGCTGACGGAATAGCCAGAGATGTCGTTCGCATCGATCCCGTCGATCCGGAAGCCATTGGTCCCGTCGAGCGTCGAGAGATCCAGCGCGCCACCCGCGACAGCCTCTGACCCGCCAAAGACGACATAACTTTCGCCCGCACCGCTATCGCCATTGGGGTCAGCGCGATAGGCGCCGATGATGAAATCATCGAAGCCATCACCATTGACGTCGCCCGCCGAACTCACAGACTGGCCAGAGTAATCGCTCGCATCGATCCCGTCGATCCGGAAGCCATTCGTGCCGTCGAGCGTGGATAAGTCGATAACGGAGACCGTTGTCGCAACTGTCACCCCGTCTTGCACGCGCACGGTCGCATTGCCGTCGGTAAAGATATTATAGGTGACGCCGCCGTCAGTGACCTGCGCGCCCGGTGTCCAGCCTATGAGGGTAACCGTATCGCCCGCATTCCCGCGCACATCGATCGTGGTCGTTCCGCCCGAGCGCTCTTCCGTCAGGTCGAACACAGCCTGCGCGTCGAGCGTCAGCGTATTGTCGCCTGACCCTGTGATATCGATGACTTCGATACTGCCGAGGCCGGCATTGCCCACCGTCGTCGCATCCAGACTAAGCCCCGAACCGTCCAAGACGATCGTGTCACGCCCGGTCCCGCCGCGAATATCGGCGAAGTCGAGGCTGGTCACGGTGATGGTGTCATCGCCCGCGCCGCCGCGGACAACGTCGCCTGTCGCGATACCCGTGAAGCTATCATTGCCGGCATTACCGGTGAAATTGTCCGCAGCGCCCGTCCCAGCGGACGTGACAACTGCCGTGTTTTCCGTGCCCGTTGCCCCGCCAAAGACGACATAGCTCTCCCCGGCTCTCCCGTTTCCATTCGGGTCGGCATCCCGGGCCCCGATGATGAGATCATCATAGCCGTCGCCATTGACGTCGCCCGCGCTGGAAACGGATCGACCAGACTGGTCTTCCACATCAATCCCGTCGAGGCGGAAGCCATTCGTGCCGTCGAGGGTCGACAGGTCCAGCGCGCCGCCGGCCACCGCCGCCGTCCCGCCAAAGACGACATAGCTCTCACCCGCAGAATATTCGCCATTGGGGTCACCGCGCCAAGCACCGATGATCAGATCATCAAAGCCGTCGCCATTGACATCGCCCGCCGAACTGACGGAAAAGCCAGAGAAGTCGCCAACATCAATACCGTTGATCCGGAAGCCATTCGTCCCGTCGAGCGTGGACAGGTCCAGCGCGCCGCCGGCCACCGAGGCTGCCCCGCCAAAGACCACATAACTTTCGCCCGCATCGCTATCGCCATTGGGGTCGCCACCTCTGGCGCCTATGATGAGATCATCAAAACCGTCGCCATTGACGTCGCCCGCCGAGCTGACGGAATAGCCAGACTGGTCATACGCATCGATCCCGTCGATCCGGAAGCCATTGGTCCCGTCGAGCGTCGAGAGATCCAGCGCGCCGCCGGCAACAGCCGCGGCCCCACCAAAGACGACATAGCTCTCACCCGCATAGCTATCGCCATTGGGGGCGCCACCTCTGGCGCCTATGATCAGATCATCAAAGCCGTCACCATTGACGTCGCCCGCCGAGCTGACGGAATAGCCAGACTGGTCATACGCATCGATGCCGTCAAGACGGAAGCCATTGGTCCCGTCGAGCGTCGAGAGATCCAGCGCGCCGCCGGCAACAGCCGCGACCCCACCAAAGACGACATAGCTCTCACCCGCTTTGATATCGCCATTGGGGTCAGCACGAAAGGCGCCGATGATGAGGTCATCAAAGCCATCACCATTGACGTCGCCCGCAGAACTGACGGAAAAGCCAGAGTTGTCACTGGCGTCAATCCCGTCGATCCGGAAGCCATTCGTGCCGTCCAGCGTGGACAGGTCCAGTGCGCCGCCGGCCACCACCGCTGCCCCGCCAAAGATAACATAACTCTCACCCGCAAAATTGTCGCCATTAGGGTCGCCAGCTCTGGCGCCTATGATCAGATCATCAAAGCCGTCGCCATTGACGTCGCCCGCAGAACTCACAGACTGGCCGGATAAGTCAAACGCATCAATCCCGTCGAGGCGGAAGCCATTGGTGCCGTCGAGCGTCGAGAGATCCAGCGCGCCGCCGGCCACCGCCGCCGCCCCGCCAAAGACGACATAACTCTCGCCCGCAGCGCTATCGCCATTGGGGTCAGCGCTATAGGCGCCAATGATGAGGTCATCAAAGCCGTCACCATTGACGTCGCCCGCAGAACTCACAGACTGGCCGGAGAAGTCAGTGATATCGATGCCGTCGATCCGGAAGCCATTGGTGCCATCGAGCGTGGATAAGTCGATGACGGAGACGGTCGTCGCAACTGTCACCCCGTCTTGCACGCGCACGGTCGCATTGCCGTCGGTAAAGATATTATAGGTGACGCCGCCGTCAGTGACTTGCCCTGCCGATGTCCAACCCTGAAGATTGATCGTATCGCCCGCATTCCCGCGCACATCGATCGTGGTCGTTCCGCCCGAGCGCTCTTCCGTCAGGTCGAACACAGCCTGCGCGTCGAGCGTCAGCGTATTGTCGCCTGACCCTGTGATATCGATGACTTCGATACTGCCGAGGCCGGCATTGCCCACCGTCGTCGCATCCAGACTAAGCCCCGCACCGTCCAGCACCAGCGTGTCACGCCCGGTCCCGCCGCGAATATCGGCGAAGTCGAGGCTGGTCGCGGTAATGGTGTCATCGCCCGCGCCGCCGCGGACAACGTCGTCTATCGCGATATCCGTGAAGCTATCATTGCCGGCATTACCCGTGAAATTATCGGCCGCGCCTGTCCCAGCGGATGTGACAATTGTCGTGTTTTCCGTGCCCGTTGCCCCGCCAAAGACGACATAACTCTCGCCAGCACGGGATTCGGCTAAGCTTGCTCCAATGATTAAATCATCGAACCCGTCGCCATTAACGTCACCCGCAGAACTCACAGAACGACCCGAAAGGTCCATCCCGTCAATGCCATCAAGACGGAAACCATTGGTCCCGTCCAACGTTGAGAGATTAAACACGCCCGCCGTACCGGGTGCCGTCGCCCCGCCAAAGATGACATAGGTTTCCCCGGCAAAGGCATCAGCTCCCGCAGCCCCGACAATCAGATCATCGAAACCGTCGCCATTGACGTCACCCGCGGAACTGACAGAAAAGCCAGAGTAGTCGTTCGCATTAATGCCGTTGATCACGAAGCCATTGGTCCCGTCCAGCGTCGAAAGATCAAACACCCCGTTGGTGCCGGGCGCCGTTGCCCCGCCAAACACAACGTAGCTTTCCCCGGCGCCATTAACGCCGTTTGGATCGCCAGAAACTGCTGCAACGATCAGATCATCAAAGCCGTCTCCATTGACGTCGCCCGCAGAACTGATGGTTCTGCCAGACTGGTCATCTGCGTCGATGCCGTCAAGACGGAAGCCGTTGGTCCCGTCCAGCGTCGAGAGATCAAACACGCCATTGGTCCCGGGCGCCGTCGCCCCGCCAAAGATAACATAGCTCTCACCCGCAGAGCTGTCGCCATTAGGGTCGCCACCTCTAGCGCCTATGATCAGATCATCAAAGCCGTCGCCATTGACATCGCCCGCAGACGACACTGTCTCGCCCGAATAGTCATACGCGTCTAAGCCTTCGATACGGAAGCCGTTGGTTCCGTCCAGCGTCGAGAGATCAAACACGCCATTGGTCCCGGGCGCCGTCGCCCCGCCAAAGATAACATAGCTCTCACCGGTATAATTATTGCCATTTGTGTCAGCACGATGAGTCGCGATGATGAGATCATCAAAGCCGTCACCATTGACGTCGCCCGCAGAAGAAACAGAACGGCCTGACTCGTCTCCCGCCTTAACACCGTTGATCACGAAGCCGTTGGTTCCGTCCAGCGTCGAGAGATCAAACACCCCGTTGGTGCCGGGCGCGGTCGCCCCGCCAAAGACGACATAGCTCTCACCGGCCGTGTTATTGCCATTGGGGTCTGAGAATCTCGCCCCAATGATGAGGTCATCAAACCCGTCGCCATTGACGTCCCCCGCCGAAGATACAGAACTGCCTGACTCGTCATCTGCGTCGATGCCGTCAAGACGGAAGCCGTTGGTCCCGTCCAGCGTCGAGAGATCCAGCACCCCGTTCGTGCCCGGCGCGGTCGCCCCGCCAAAGATGACATAGCTTTGCCCAGTATAGCTATCGGCGCCATAAGCCCCGACAATCAGATCATCAAAGCCGTCGCCATTGACGTCGCCCGCAGAAGAGACAGAAAAGCCTGCCTGGTCATTCGCGGCGATACCGTTGATTTGGAAACCGTTAATCCCGTCGAGTCCGGCGAGATTGACGACAGAAACCGGGGCGTTGACCGCCACACTGTCTTGCACGCGCACAGTCGCATTGCCGTCGGTGTAGACATTGTAAGTCACGCCGCCATCGGTAACCTGCGTGCCCGCCGTGAAGCTGCCGCTACTGAGGTCGACACTGNTTCCGCCCGAGCGCTCTTCCGTCAGGTCGAACACAGCCTGCGCGTCGAGCGTCAGCGTATTGTCGCCTGACCCTGTGATATCGATGACTTCGATACTGCCGAGGCCGGCATTGCCCGCCGTCGTCGCATCCAGACTCAGCCCCGCACCGTCCAGCACCAGCGTGTCACGCCCGGTCCCGCCGCGAATATCGGCGAAGTCGAGGCTGGTCACGGTGATGGTGTCATCGCCCGCGCCGCCGCGGACAACGTCGTCTGTCGCGATACCCGTGAAGCTATCATTGCCGGCATTGCCGGTAAAATTATCGGCGGCTATTGTCCCAGCGGACGTGACAACTGTCGTGTTTTCCGTGCCCGTTGCCCCGCCAAAGATGACATAACTTTCGCCCGCACCGCTATCGCCATTAGGGTCTGCATAACGTGCTCCGATTATGAGATCATCAAAGCCGTCGCCATTGACGTCGCCCGCGGAACTCACAGAGATACCGGACTGGTCTCCGACGTCAATCCCGTCGAGGCGGAAGCCATTGGTGCCGTCGAGCGTGGACAGGTCCAGCGCGCCGCCGGCCACCGCCGCCGCCCCGCCAAAGACGACATAGCTTTCACCCGCGCTATTTTCGCCATTGGGGTCAGCAAAAAAGGCGCCAATGATGAGATCATCAAAGCCGTCACCATTGACGTCGCCCGCAGAACTGACGGAACTGCCGGAGAAGTCACTGACATCAATCCCGTCGATGCGGAAGCCATTGGTGCCGTCAAGCGTGGACAGATCCAGTGCGCCGCCCGCCACCGCTGCCGCCCCGCCAAAGACGACATAGCTCTCGCCCGCACCGCTAACACCATTGGGGTCACCGTTGGTTGCCCCGATGATGAGATCATCAAAGCCGTCGCCATTGACATCACCCGCTGCACTCACAGACCGGCCGAAGAAGTCATTGGTATCAATCCCGTCGATCCGGAAGCCATTGGTCCCGTCGAGCGTTGAGAGATCCAGCGCGCCGCCCGCAACAGCCGCTGACCCGCCAAAGACAACATAGCTCTCACCCGCATCGCCAGCGCCATTGGGGTCAGCGCGAAGGGCGCCGATGATGAGATCATCGAAGCCATCACCATTGACGTCGCCTGCCGAACTGACGGAACTGCCGGAGTAGTCATACGCATCGATCCCGTCGATCCGGAAGCCATTGGTCCCGTCGAGCGTTGAGAGATCCAGCGCGCCGCCCGCCACCACCGCTACCCCGCCAAAGATAACGTAGCTTTCCCCGGCGCCATGAGCGGCGTTCGGGTCGCCAGAAAGTGCTGCAACGATCAGATCGTCGAAACCGTCGCCATTGACGTCGCCCGCAGAACTGATGGTTCTGCCGGAGTAGTCATACGCATCGATCCCGTCGATGCGGAAGCCATTCGTGCCGTCGAGGGTTGAGAGATCCAGCGCGCCGCCGGCCACCGCCGTTGCCCCGCCAAAGACAACATAACTTTCGCCCGCACTGCTATCGCCATTGGGGTCTGCCCGCCATGCCCCGATGATGAGATCATCAAAACCGTCACCATTGACGTCGCCCGCCGAGCTGACGGAATAGCCAGAGTAGTCACTCACATCAATCCCGTCGATGCGGAAGCCATTCGTGCCGTCAAGCGTGGACAGATCCAGTGCGCCGCCCGCCACCGCTGCCGCCCCGCCAAAGACGACATAGCTCTCTCCCGCACCGCTAACACCATTGGGGTCACCGTTGGTTGCCCCGATGATGAGATCATCAAAACCGTCGCCATTGACGTCGCCCGCGGAACTCACTGAGATACCGGACTGGTCTCCGACGTCAATCCCGTCGATCCGGAAGCCATTGGTGCCGTCCAATGAAGCCAGACTGAAAGTGGGCTCAGTCAAACTATCAGTCACCGTAATCGCGACCGCTTGGTCCGTTGTGGTGACGCCATCATTGGCGGTGACGACAATGTCATAGACGTTGTTGCCGCCGGCATCGGAGGGCATCTCGAAA
>NZ_BMZH01000025.1 GCF_014652695.1 Algimonas arctica | reverse complement strand
CCCATGGTCGGGGCTCTGACTCTTCGGTCAGCCCCTATGGGGCTCAACCGGAACTGTCGCATTTGAACTTTGCAGAAAGTGTCTTGCCTTATCTTTGCTCCAACAGAAATCCAAACAGAGATCATCACGGCTATCTGGATGATCTCGCGAGATGTTTGGAAATGTTGACCTGCCCCTAACAGCTGCCGCCACTCGATGAGTGACGCAGCTCGCATGGCGTTGAAACGGGTTCGGCAAGGACAGAAGTCGTTTTTCGAAGGTAAATGCCTCTTTGAACTAAAGATTGCCTGATTTAGACCCTTTAAAAATACAGACATTTGTCGTCCTCAATTCGATCATGCGGATCGGTGGCTTCTGCGGCGCCTCGTGTTACCCCAGTAATGAGAGCAATATGACTAGCAATTCATTCTATCCAATCGGCCTGTCCGGGAAAGCCTGGACCGAGAACGAGCGTAACCAGTGGCGAGCAAGTCAATCTCAGCAGCGCCTTTACGGGGACGATGTATTGCCCCGTATTATGGCCTTGGCTGACCGGTTCGAAATCCGTACCTATGGCCAGCTCAATTACGCTGGCGAGGCCTATACCCTCTACGCCTTGCGTAACGGCATACCCGACCAGAATTTGCCGACGGCTCTGATAACGGGCGGCGTCCACGGATATGAAACAAGCGGAGTGATGGGCGCGCTTCAATTCTTGGAAACCCGCGCTGCCGAATATGCAGGCAAGGCAAACCTTTTAGTAGTCCCTTGTGTCAGCCCATGGGCTTACGAGCGGGTCAATCGCTGGAGTTATGATGCAATCGACCCTAATCGCAGCTTCTATCCCGACAGCCCAGCCATCGAATGCGCGGCACTCATGGAGCTGGTGGCGGCACAAGCCGGATCGTTCTTACTGCATATCGACCTCCATGAAACGACCGACAGCGACGAGAGCGAGTTTCGCCCGGCTTTAGCTGCGCGTGACGGCGAAGATTTTGTTCCGGGCGCTATTCCCGATGGTTTCTATCTGGTTGATGACAGTGGAAATTCACAGCCTGCCTTCCAAACAGCTATTATTAAAGCCGTCGAACAGGTCACTCATATCGCCCCGCCGGATGATGATAGAAAAATCATAGGCGCGCCTGTCGTCGCGCACGGAGTGATCGAATATCCGCAAGCCAAATACGCTATGTGCGCCTCCATGACCGGCGCGCGGTTTACAACAACCACCGAGGTCTATCCGGACAGCCCGCGCGCCACATCTGCAGTATGCAACGACGCGCAAGTAACCGCCGTGTGCGCAGCTCTGGACTTCGCGCTCGCGCATGCGTGAGCGAGATTTAGGGCATTGTCAGCTTAAACGTTTCTGAGCGCACATTTGGGATCCCACTTAACCTCTTATTCGACAACGACTGATTTACCGGCCTCCGACCAGGTTTCAAATCCCCGGTGTGCGGACACATTCTTATAGCCTTGCGAGTCCAATGCTTTCTTCACCAGAGCGGCGCGGCTGCCGGTCCGGCAATAGACGATGATTTCAGCATCGGCGTCGCGAACGCTTTGGGCTAAATGAAATTCGACTTTCCCGCGGGGAACCCACTGGGCGCCGGGAATGTGCCCCGCCTTGAATTCGGCTTCGGTTCTGACGTCCAGCAGCAAAAGATCTGGGTTTTGGTCCATTCTGCTTTCCACATACTCATTTTGGACGAAGGTGACGCCGTCTTGCGCGGATGCAACAACCTCCTCTGCTGTCATGAGAGACCCAGACTGCGTGGCGCAGGCTGCCGCAAATAACGATGCAATGATGATGATAGTGCGGCGCATGGGAATCTCTTTTTCTATTAGCCCTGGTGTCTAACCTTAGACGCTTGGAGCTTAACCTTACACAAAATGCCGCTTCTGACGCGGTCAAAATGATCTATGGTATTGTCAGGGGAAACTGTCTCGTCGGCTGAAATGTGTTAGGTTTCAATCATGAGCCACAACCCGTTCCGTTAATTCAAGACGTCAGACAGTAGCTTTGTTCTGAAACCTCTAGTGTTCGACAGATGGTCCCTGCCATCTCGCCTTGAGCCTGCCGAACCTCGGCTTATCTCAGCATTGCGATGATCTGTTTAGGTGGCATTGTCAGCTTAAATTGGATGAGCCCGGATTTTCACGAGACGTCAGGTCTTAGGCCACGACCAACTGCCGCCACTCCATGAGCGACACATCCCGCATGGTTTTGAAACGGGCCCGGCTTTCAAGATGTCGCTGATGGTTGAAGTGATTGTAGACTGAGGCGTGGGTTGAAGTGAATTTCTGGAGCGTCGCGGGTCTCCTGAAGCGCGTCATGCCGCGCTCTCTTCGTCGAAACGGGAGATGGGAATTCTCGGCGCGATTATTGGCATATTGATCCGTGTTCTGTCGTTCTGGGTTGCCAACATCGCGCATGGCAGCGCCGTAATAGCGGAGCCTGTCTGTGACGATAGTTTGAGGCGGACCGTAGCGTTTCATGGCTTTCTTCAAGAACCGTAACGCCGCGAGTTTATCGCGCTTCTTGGTGACAAAACACTCCAGGACTTCGCCTTTATGACCCACAGCCCGCCAGAGATAAAGCTGGACCCCGTTGATCTTCACGAACACCTCATCAAGATGCCACTGCCATTGGGTATGACGGCGAAGGTAAGCTGAGCGCTTAGACCGGATCTCCTTTGCGAAGACAGGGCCAAACCGGTCGACCCAGAGACGGATGCTCTCGTGGCAGACGTCTATCCCGCGCTCATGCAGTAGGTCTTCCACATTACGGAACGAGAGCGGGAAGCGGACATACATCATCACGGCCAGTTGGATGACTTCGCGAGACGTCTTGAAGTATCGAAACGGATTTTGGATCATGCGGCCAACTTAGCACATAGATTCAAGCACGTGTTCCGCTGACAATGCCCAAAAAAGAACTCTCTAACCTTAAGAATGGATTTAAAAAATTCGTCCATAAATACAGGATGCTCCATAGCATGCCGCAAATGCCAAATAAATTATTTGCGATTTCATAACCCTCGCAAACCGTTGCCAGAGGGAAATGCGGTCGTATCGATGGGCTAGGACTGAACCCTGACGCGGAGCCAGCGACTTCCCTCGAAACGCAAGCATAGATGTTCACACAGAGAAGGCCTGTCAGACGGACAGCCTTCTCTGCGTAGAGACTATCAGGTTTCCCCTAGCCAATTATTACCCACAATTCATTTAGCTTTTTGGCGAGCCAGTACTTAGGCCAAGCGCCCGGTAGAGCGGACAGAATTTTATAGCGGCGGTCAGGAGCATGATGGCTCCAACAACACCGAGCACATAACGGGGCCATCCGGCGGTGGCAAACGGGCCAATGAAGACAAGGGCAATACATGCGAGGCCAATCACGGCCCGCGCGAGGCGGTCTATTGTTCCAACATTAATCGTCATAACAGTCTCTTTTCAAGGTTTTCGCCTAAGCGATATCGGTCAGGCGAAGATAAGGGCGCACTTCGGTCCACCCTTGCGGAAATAAAGATTTGGCTTTTTCATTATTAATAGACGGTGGAATAATGACGGGGTCACCTACTTGCCAATCCGCAGGCGTTGCGATGGACTGCGCGTCGGCTAGTTGAAGCGCATCAATCACGCGGAGAATCTCATCGAAATTACGTCCGACATTCATCGGATAAGTCAGCATCAATCGAATCTTTTTGAGAGGATCGATAATGAATACGGACCGCACGGCTTCGGTCGTGCTTTCCGAAGGGTGGATCATGTCATACAGTCGCGAAATCTCGAGATCAGCATCCGCCAAGATCGGAAACTGCAAATCCGTATTCTGCGTTTCATTGACATCTTTGATCCAGGACATGTGCTCTGCAACTGTATCCGTGGAGAGACCGAGCGGCTTGGTATTGCGGGCTTTGAACGCGCCTGAGAGTTGCGCTGTGCGCCCCATTTCGGTTGTGCAGACAGGCGTGAAGTCAGCAGGGTGACTGAAAAAAACACCCAAGAGTCTTCCGCCCAGTCATGTAGGTTTATTTGTCCTTGGGTTGACCCCACTGAAAAATTAGGAGCGGTATCCCCAATGTGTAAGGTCATAATTCAGTCCTTTTCGGCGCGTTTGAAAGCCGCCTTTGTGTCCGCAAGTGCGTCATCGAACGCGTTACGGGATTTTGACAAAGCTTTGCGCAAGGCAGGCCAGCTTTCATGTCCAGCGGCATTGATGCCTTTGAGCGTATCACCGGCCTTGTCAGTTTCCGCTTTCAATGTGGCCGTGGCCTTATCGACGTCCGCCTTACGTCGATCATTAAACTTATCGGCGGATTTTTTGAGCCGTCCAACGGTTTTATCCCAAGCTAGTTTTTGGGACGCGGCCCGAGCCTTGAATATATCGGCGGAGGCTTTCGCCTTATCTTGGGTTGCCTCAAGAAAGGTCTCAACACTCTCTTCAAAAAAATCCCATTCCTTTTCAAATTTGGTCTTGTTGGCCAGCCAAGTTTGCTCGCCCTGATCTTCTTTTTGATCGACCCACTGTTTGAAGGAATCCCGCCTCTGCCGCATGTCTTCCATGGCAGCATCGGCTTTTGAACGCGTGTTAGACGTGACGTATTTAACGCTCGTCTCAAAGTGAGCGATTGAATCATCTATCTCATCAAGGCGGGCTTCAAGCCATTCAGTTTGGCTATGTAAATGAGGGGAGGTCACCATATCAATTTCCTATCGTAATTGCTGAGGTGACGGTGCGACTACACGATAAGATAGGAGGTTTTGTGATGGACGTCATTATTTCGCGATGTAACTTTGTCAGAGTGCGTTTGACTAAGAAGGAGGTTATTTATGACAGGAATATCTGAGGCTGATAACACCTCTGAAACTATCAAGGGTGTCCGTGAGGCGGTTGGGTTTTTCGATACAGAAAAATCTCTACAGGAGGCCATCGATGATCTTCTATCGCAGGGTTTTGACCGCGCAGAAATTAGTGTTTTAGCGTCCGTTGAGGCCATCGAGGATAAAATGCGCGGCGTGTTTGATAAGGTGTCCCACCTTGAAGACAATGCAGAGACTCCGCGCGTGTCCTATATTGCTAAAGAAGATATAGGGGATGCGAAAGGCGCCGTCATTAGCGGTTTTTTATATGTCGGCGCGATGATCGGTCTCGTCCCCATCGTGATTTCCGGTGGAGCTTTAGCGGCCGTTTTAACGGCGGCCGCCATTGGTGGCGGTGTTGGCACAGCCATTGGATCCATCCTGTCTCGCTCCATAGACCACCATCATTCTAATTATATTTCTGAGCAGCTTCAGCATGGCGGATTGCTATTATGGGTGCGAACATTCACGCTTGATGATGAGCAAATGGCGATAAAAATTCTGTCCAAACATTCGGCACATGACGTCCACATTCACGGTTTGCCGGATGTTCAATCTGAGCTTGATGACGTTTATCTCGGGCGTCTCCAGAACGCGCAGGACGGGCTCTACAATGGAGCGCATATCGTCAGGTCTGATCGGGGGGCTTATTATACATCAGGAAAAATCTTTTCAGGCGAAGATGAGGCAAAAGCCTATATTGACCGCGTTGCGCAGCTCACGGCTCGCTATGAAAGCTCACGTGAGGCTAACCTCAACCTTAAAGAGGCCATGATTGATCCACCGGATGTTTATGAAACAGTGTCTGAACTCATAGACTCCACGCTTAGCAAGCGCACGAAGATAGAGCTTTTACATCGGTGGGCTTATAACGAAAAGGAACTGGAAATGGCCTCAGATGACGGCATGACCAGTTCATTTAACGGTGACAAGCTTCAAGAAATAGAAAACGCAATTGCTGCGCTTGAGGCTGAGTAAGTGATTGTTCTCTTCGCCCATCGGGCGTCTCAAGTCGACGTGGTATAAAGTCCGTGGAATATAAAGATTATTACAAAGTTCTCGGCGTTGATAAAACGGCCACGCAGGATGATATTAAAAGAGCCTATCGGAAACTGGCTCGGAAATATCATCCAGATGTGAATAAAGACGCCGGGGCCGAAGACAAGTTCAAAGAAATTGGTGAGGCGAATGACGTCTTAAGCGATGTTGAAAAACGGACGGCTTACGACCAAATCGGCAAAGGGAATCAGGGCGGGCAGCCGTTTCGTGCCCCTCCCAATTGGGACGCGGGCTTTGAGTTTTCGGGTCAAACCGAAGGCAACCAAGAGCAGGACTTTTCAGCCTTCTTTGAGAGCTTATTTGGTGGGGGTGCGCAGCGGCCGCAGCATCCTTATGCCCGCCAATATAATGAAAAAGGGCAAGACCATCATGCGCGCATCATCATTGATTTAGAGGACTCGTTTAAGGGGAATCAAAAATCTATTGTGATGAAATCGCCCGAACTTGAGCCTGATGGACACACTTACCTGAAAGAGCGAACGCTTCGGGTGAAAATTCCCAAGGGCATACAACAAGGCAAGCATATTCGCTTAAAAGGGAAAGGCATGCCGGGGGTCGGAGAGGGTGGACCCGGTGACCTCTATCTGGAAATTGGTTTTGCGCCGCATCCGCTGTATCAAACAGATGGCAAAGACATCCTTCTGACCCTTCCGATTACGCCTTGGGAAGCGGCGTTAGGCGGGCAGGTGACTGTGCCGACCCTCACCGGCGATGTGGGCATGAAGATACCTAAGAACTCACAGTCTGGAAAAAAGCTACGCCTTAAAGGACGGGGCTTGCCTTCGAAAACGCCCGGGCACTTATACGTCATCCTCAATGTCGTTAATCCACCGGCTGACACGGAGGCCCAAAAAGAGATTTATAAGAATATGGCGACCGTTTTTGACTTCAATCCCAGAGACAATTTGGCGACCAGTCGCTAATAGAGATAGGGGTAAACATGCGCGAGAAAGAAGACTGGAATGAGTGAAACCGATCGAGATAGCGAAGTAGATCTGACCCTCGCAGACTTGAGTAAAAGCTCTGGTCTGTCAGTGGTGCAAATCACAGAGTATGTTCAAGAGGGTTTTTTTGAGGTGTGCGGAGACGATGAACAGCATTGGCGATTTTCTGAGATGCATCTTATTCATTTTCAAAAAGTGGTACGATTAGAACAGGACTTACGGTTGAACCCTGCCGGCGCTATTTTGGTATTTGAACTCATGAATGAGGTCGAGGCTCTAAAGCGACAGTTGCGCCTTGTATCCGATCAGAACTCTTAGAAAGCGATGGTTATGGCTAAGGATACAAGGCTCATTGTGTGCTCGCAGTGTGCAACAATAAACCGCATGCCGACGGACCGTAAATTGTCGGACGGCAAATGCGCAAAATGCAAATCTGTCTTGGGAGAGCCCCGGCCTGTTGATATTTCCGATAAGATATTTGCGAAACTCCAATCCCGTGACCAAGGGGCTTATGTATTGGATGTTTGGGCGCCGTGGTGTGAGCCGTGCCGAATGATGGCGCCCAGCTATGCCGAGTCGGCTAAAAAATTTGACGGCGATATTCGGTTTTTCAAACTCAATTCAGAAGAGCACCCACAGGGATCAGCGCGTCTGAATGTACGAGGTATTCCCGCGTTATTTTTCTTTAACGGAGGAAAGCTCGTTTCGCAAAAATCGGGCGCCTTGCCAGAGCATGCCATCACAAAATGGGTGCGAGAAAGTTTTACTTCCTCATAACATGCCATGAAGATGGCATCTCGGCGACGTCATCGTGAATATGAATGGCGTCAGCAGATTGCCCTATAAAACCTGGGCCCCGTCAGAAGGGGGCTGTATCCTTCAAAGCTGACCATGCCCGTGATAGTCACTTTCACACGGATACAACTGCAAAACCCAGCGTATCGTAAGCAATAAGAAAACATTTGGGTTCATGCGTGCTCTCGGCCTAGCCGATGAGAGAATTATGACGTCTGAGCAAAAACTTCACCTTGTAGAACGAGAACTGGCTTTTGTGCGGGCGGAATATCAAGAGTATCTTTCAGCCATCTCCCATGACATTGCTGGCCCGCTCCGGACTATGTCGGCATTTTCTGAAATTATCGCGAGTCAAAATGCCGAGAGTTTTGACGCCGAGACAAAACGGCACTTTGATTTCATAATAGCCGTGGCCGCAGACGGAAAGAGGATGCTGGATGGCATTTTCAGCGGAACACTTGCTTGAGTCTATGTGCTAAGTTGGCCGCATGATCCAAAATCCGTTTCGATACTTCAAGACGTCTCGCGAAGTCATCCAACTGGCCGTGATGATGTACGTCCGCTTCCCGCTCTCCGGACGTCGTTTTAGTCTGTCTCATGCTTCACTCCATAAGGATGAAGATGAACAAAAACTCTCGCTTAGCCCAGACTCAAATCTGTCTCATAGGCTCTGACGTCAGACACTACGCGATTGTTTGCGTAATTCTCTGTGTTCTGACGACTCTGCCCAAAGACGTAACACTCCAAAACCTCGCCTTGATGATCGACGGCCCGCCATAGGTAATGCTGAGTTCCGTAGATCTTCACAAAGGCCTCAACCGAGGTGCCATTGCCAATGGCTTTGCTGGCAAAGATAAGCTGAGCGTAGCGATTGGACCTGATCGGTGAAGGCCGGGCCAAAACGGTCTACCCAAAGCCGGACATTCTTGTAGCAGATATCTATCCCGCGCTCATGGAGCGGACCTTCGACGTTACGAAGCGAGAGCGAAAGGCAACCATGCATCATCATGGCAGGTTGGATGATCTCGCGAGGCGTTTTGAAGTGGCGAAACGGATTCTGGGCCATGAAACAACCCTATCACATCAATTTAATAAGAGGTTCCCATGACAATACCCTCGAAAACGCCGGCGTCAGACAAGTTGTGAATAGGACAATGTTCCTAGTGTATTGACTCCCCAGTTAAGATGAGAACAATATAAGAACATGCAGTGGGCTACCCTTGGTCTTATTGTTCTTGGGAGTGACACATGGCTGGAGGCATTGCATTTGATGATGGCGCTGGCCGCGTGTTTGCATCGCCCGCTGGCAAGCGTCCGTCTTTGCAGGTTCTCCACTCACTTCCAGCGGGCTTACGGCGTCAGGTTCATCTAGCCGATCAACAAGACGCATTCCGATCCAGCGATGTGCTCAGTATCGCCGCTGGCCTTCCCAGCTTGCAGTGGCAACGGGTTCACGAAGTTGTTGGACGTGGAGCGCTTCATTTTGGTCTGACCGTTGCGAAGCAAGCAAAGGCGGTCTCAAGCGCGCATCCCGTGGTCATCATCGGCACGGGCCGCGATGTTCACGCGCTGCGCCCTGAAGGCTTAGGCGCCTATGTTCCGCCAGCCTCTGTCACGATGATCGAGGCGGGACGACGCGACGACATTCTGTGGACGGCGGAGCAGGCTCTGGCGGCGAAGGCGCAGGCCATTGTCTTAGTCCAGATCGACCAAGGCCCGACCCTATCGGAAAGCCGCTCGCTGCAAATCGCGGCTGAACAGGGCGGAAGCCTCGGCATTATCCTGATTTCCAGACAGGCGCGAAGTTCGGCCTGTCAGACACGCTGGGACTGCAACCCTGTCCCAAACGGATGGGATTGGGAGGTCGTAAAGAACAAGACCGGACCCGTGGGGCAATGGCGCATTCGGGCCGGTCCGAAGGGTCAGTTGTTAGAACCCCTTCCGCTTTCTCGCCTCGTCACAAAGACCGCTACCCCGTTCCATGAACCAACGACGCATTCTTCATCTGTGGTTTCCCTGCCTCCCCTTGGATCGTCTCCAGCGGGCGCAAGACCTTCGCCTTGAGGGGCCTTTTGTTGTGACCCATGAACAAAAAGGCGCGCATCGGATTCTCGTGGTCAACCGACAGGCGAGAGACGCCGGATTATTGCCGGACCAAAGTCTGGCTGACGCCCGCGCGATATGTCCCGACCTTTTGAGTGAGCCGCAGAATGCGGTTCGCGACTCGCTGCTGCTGTCCGCGCTGAGACGCTGGGCCGACCAATTTAGTCCCAAAGTTGAAATCGTCCAACCGGATGCGCTTATTCTCGATGTGTCTGGGATCGCCCACCTCTATGGCGGCGAAGCTGAACTGACGACGGCGATACATAACAGCCTGACCGACCTCCACGTCACGGCTCGCTACGCCCTAGCGGACACGCCGATGGCGGCGCGGGCATGGGCGCAATACCGTCCACCCAACCATCCGTTCCAATCCATTCTGCCAGTTGGAGAGGCGATCACCGCTTGCGATGCGTTGCCTGTGGAGGCGCTAGAAACAGACGCGACGGAAGCCCTGCATCTTTTGGGACTGAGAACGGTTGGCGCACTACGCCGAAGACCGAGCGCAGAACTGGCCAAGCGTTTCGGACTTCGCCTGACGGACGCCATTGACCGCCTAATTGGCAGACGCCCTGAACCTATGCGGGCGGAAACGCCAACGCGGCCTTTTGCGACGCGTATGACTTTGCCAGACCCGATTGGCTTGATTGATGATGTGCTGTCCGTTTTGGAGCGGATCGCCGCGCCCTTGATGACACGGCTTGAAAAAGACGGGCTCGGGGCGCTTGGCTTCACGCTGGCGGTCACGTGCCCCGATAAAGGCGCGCACAGGTTACAAGTTGGCTTTTCGCGCCCGACGCGGGAAATCCGCGCCCTTGTCAGGCAAATGCGCCCGAAGATCGAAACGCTGTCCCTTGCCTTTGGCGCGGACCGCTTTCGACTTGAAGCAACAGGCGTGCAGCCGATCCAGACACGCCAAATCCATCTGGGCACAGAAGCCGTCATTGAGGACTCAATGGAGCGGCTGATCACAGTTGTGGGCAACCGTCTTGGCTTTGATCGTATCCGGCGTCCGGCCCCGTCATTCTCGCATCGGGCGGAATGGGAATGCGTGTCTGAACAGATTGCGGACAATAAGACCGCATATGTGTGGCCGTCGCCACGGCATCATCGCCCTTTGCAGATACTTAAGCCTGAACACCTTCATATACTTGAGGAAGGGCGTCCGCCTGCACGGTTTGAATGGCGGCGGCAGGCTTACCGGACGCGGGAGATCGAAGGGCCTGAACGTGTCGCGCCTCAATGGTGGGCGGAAAATCCGGGGCGGCTGTCTGACTATTACACGGTGACGACGGAAGAAGGCCCAAAACTCTGGCTTCGAAGATTACCTATGATCGATGATCACGAATGGTCAGTCGCAGGGGTTTTCGCGTAAGGTGAGAACAGAGCTCGACACGATTAGCAATTTCACCTTCCTGACAGGGGCGAGCCATCCGCGTGAACTGGTTGAACGTGCCGTCGAGCTTGGCCTGTCATCCATCGCCATTGCGGACGTGAACACATTTGCAGGCGTCGTCCGTGGCTTCGAAGCGGCACTGGAACTGGCTGAAGCCCACTCTATTCGTTTTATCATTGCGACGCGAATTGTGACCCGTGAAGGTATAACGCTACTTGCCTACCCAAAGACAAAACAGGGCTACGCCAACCTCTGCCGCCTTCTGACCAAAGGAAAGCGGGCGACTAAAAAAGGCCAATGCGACCTCGGCATTGAAGACCTCATCGAATGGCAAGATAAAATCATTTGGGTCATGCGTGACGCGGACAGCCATCTAGACCACATCGCAGAACTGTCTGACCTCCCGGACTTCCATCTCGGCCTCGCCCCGCATTTTGATGGGCAGGACGCGACACGGTTTGCCGCCATCCGTGAGCTATCAGACCAACACGCGTTGCCGCTGTGCGCCCTCGGCAATGTCATGATGCACCGCGCTAACCGTCGCCCCTTGGCAGATATTCTGTCTTGCATCCGCGAGACCTGCACCATCGACCAATTAGGCCGTCGCGCGCAGTTAAATGCGGAACGCCGACTACGGTCACCGTTTGAGTTGAAACGCGTCTTCGCCGGATATGAAGACGCGTTAGTCGCGGCAGCCAAGGTTGCGGACATGTCCCGTTTTTCACTCAAAGAACTCGCCTATCAATATCCTGATGAAGTGATGAACGGCGAAGAACCGCAAGATCGTCTGACCCGCTTGACGGACGAAGGGTTACGCTGGCGCTATCCCGAAGGGGTTAGCCTGAAGAACCAACAGCTCGTGGCCAAAGAACTCGCCCTCATCGCGAAGAAAAACTACGCCGCTTACTTTCTGACGGTTGAAGACGTGGTGCGGTTTGCACGGTCCAAAGGCATTCTCTGCCAAGGACGCGGATCGGCAGCGAACTCTGTCGTTTGCTACGCCCTCGGCATTACCGAAGCCTCGCCTGAAACCATCTCGATGGTGTTTGAACGTTTTGTCTCAGAGGCGCGAGACGAACCGCCCGACATTGATGTCGATTTTGAACATGAACGCCGCGAAGAAGTGATCCAATATCTCTATAGCAAGTATGGCCGTCACCGCGCGGGCATTTGCTCCACGGTTATCCACTTCCGATCACGCTCGGCCATTCGTCAGGTCGGTAAAGCAATGGGGCTAAGCCAAGACGCCATCGCGCGTCTGTCGGGCACGATTTGGGGGTCATCCAACAAAGGCGTCAAGGAAACCGACGCGGACGCTCTGGGCTTCAATCAGATGGATCGCCGCTTCAAACTGACTTTGGAACTGGCCGCTGAAATCACGGGCTTTCCCCGTCACTTGTCGCAGCATGTTGGCGGCTTCGTCATCACGCAGGACCGCTTGGACGAAATGTGTCCGGTCGAAAACGCGGCGATGGCGGACCGGACGATTATCGAGTGGGACAAAGACGACATCGACGTCATCGGCATGCTCAAAATAGACGTGCTGGCGCTCGGCATGTTGACCGCTATTCGCAAGTCATTCCGGTTGCTCTCTGATTGGAAAGGGCTGCATCACACCATCGCCAATATCCCGGCGGAGGACAAAGCGACCTATGACATGATTTGTCAGGCGGACACGCTCGGCGTATTTCAGATTGAATCCCGTGCGCAGATGAATTTCCTCCCGCGTATGCGTCCGCGAACCTTCTATGATTTGGTCGTGGAAGTCGCCATTGTGCGGCCCGGACCTATTCAAGGGGACATGATCCACCCCTATTTGAAACGGCGACGCGGCGATGAGCCTGTCCACTACCCGTCCAAGGAACTTGTCCCTGTATTGGAAAAAACTTTGGGCGTTCCCCTGTTTCAGGAACAGGCGATGCAAATTGCCGTGGTCGCGGCGGGTTTCACGCCGTCCGAAGCCGATCAGCTTCGCCGTGCGTTGGGAGCGTTTCGTTCGCCCGGTAAAATCACCGATTTTAAGGACCGTTTTATTTCCGGCTGTCTATCCAAGGGCTACAAGAAAGACTTTGCGGAAGCGGTGTTCAGTCAGTTGGAAGGCTTCTCAGGTTACGGCTTTCCAGAGAGCCATTCTGCGAGCTTTGCCCTACTCGTCTATGCGTCCTGTTGGCTCAAGTGCCACCATCCCGATGTGTTCTGTTGCGCCCTGCTCAACTCCCAACCGATGGGATTTTATGCCCCGGCGCAGATCGTCCAAGACGCGAGACGCCATAATGTTGAAGTCCGTCCCATCTGTGTCGAAAACAGCTATTGGGACAATATACTAGAGCCGGGTCGGGATGGCCATTTGGCTGTTCGCTTGGGGTTCAGGTTAATCAAGGGGCTACGCCAAGAAGATGGCAACTGGGTCGCCTTAGCCCGGGGCAATGGCTACCGCTCTGTGGACGCTGTGTGGCGGAAGGCGGGGTTATCGAAACGCGCTCTATCGAAACTGTCGGAAGCCGACGCATTCCATCGTTCCGGCTTAAACCGCAGGGAAGCGCTTTGGGCGGTCAAAGGGCTGGGTGGTGATAACCCATTACCCCTCTTCGCAGACCACGGTGAAGGCATAGAAGACGAAGTTATCAACCTGCCGCTGATGCGAGCGTCTGAAGAAGTCTATGAAGACTATTTGGCAACCCGCCTGACATTGCGGGATCATCCGATGCGATTTCTAAATGACGCACTAGGCAGGACACTCAAATCGTCCGACTTACGAGACGCCCCGAATGGACGGCGCATTACTGTGTCCGGCCTAGTCGTCACGCGCCAGAAACCCGGCGCGGCCAGCGGGGTCGTCTTCATCACTTTGGAAGATGAAACAGGCGCAGTAAATGTCGTCGTCTGGAACAAGCTGTTTCAGAAGAATAGAGGTCCGGTCATGGCCGGACGGCTCTTGCGGATAAGCGGCAAGCTACAACGCGAAGGCATTGTCCATCATGTCATCGCGGAACGAATTGAAGACATGTCCCACTTGCTCAACTCGCTTGGCTATCAAGGCAGCCGCGACGGGATTGCTCCGACCGAGGGCAACGCCGACGAAGCCAAACGGCCTATTCCCGCAAAGGAGTCCGCGCGGAGCGGAGGGACGAAGCGTCATGCGCTGGATAATCCGAAAGCAGAGACACGGCAGGAGCGAGAGGAGCGCAAGTTCGACGAAGCGCGAGGCGGGCCAAAAACGGTCACTGCCTATTATGCGGCAGGCGGAGGGAGGCATCCGAGAGATCAAGCAAAAGCATTGTTTCCGAGTCGGGACTTTCATTGACCGATCAAGGTATTGGATTGACGCCATTGCCAATAAAGACTGAAAAACAACGCTAATCCGACAACATTCGACCGACCTATTAGCTATCCCTGATCTGCGCAAAAAAACCGAAGTAATCTCCTAATAATTCCCTGTTAAATTTTTAGGGAATTAAACACAAAAACGTACATTTATCCGGGCTGTCGACGTCACTTGGAGCGCATGAAGAACCAAAGTCGCGCATTTTCCCTGTAAATTCCCTGTATATCAGGGAATTTGGCCCGAGACTGGTTCGCCAATGACTACCCCCACCACCAGTTCCCTCACAATTTTCGATATATAAAACAGGCCCTTGGACCTGATCGACTGCAATCAGGACTGGTTGTCACCGTTTTACAAGAGGTCCGCTGTCACCCGCTTGTCACCTCGATATGGCCCGGGGACACCGGACCTCAAACTGAAACGGTAAAAGTTTCACGTTGAACCGAGCATCAAAAGCCCGGTTCAGTTTCCACTTAAAGCTTCTCGTTCTGCTCCCGCTGAGGACGTTCTCAAGACATCCGCAGCACATCCGCTGTAGGGGCAGAGCGTACATTAGACGTGCGGCTTATAACGCCCAAAATAGGCCGCTCACTTATCTCTACTCAGGAGGCTAAGGGAACGATGAAAATGGCAAGCGAATAGCCTCGCACCATCCTAAGAAAAGCCGTTACTTCAAGTCAAAGCGCATACGATTGGTGCTGAAAAATTCTTCGATTGATCGCAAAATACAAAAAACCCTTCGCCTGATAATTACGGTTACTCGCCGCAATTATCAGGCGTCAGATCATCAATACATTGGCTGACAGTGGCCGGCTAGTTCTTGACCTTTTTATCCTTTTTAGCTTTTTTCTCTTTCTTGGAATGCCCCTGACCGGTTCCGGCTGTATCATTCTGAAGGGCCTCTAAGGCTTCCGTGAGACAGGCATGAACGACGGCCTGCGCGTCGCAACTGGTGATCCAGTCGCGCTTGTTATGTGTATCGGGCGTTCCGTTCAAAGCACAGCCGTCCGTACGTTCAATCGCTTTCTCGAGCTTTTTGATCGCCGATGAGGGCTTGTCTTTCTGGATCGCCGAAGCGGCCTGCCGTAGGAAATTACCAAAGGCATTCCGATTGCCGTCTGTTGTAAAGTCGCCCGAAGGTAAGCCAGACATATAGGCGTTGG
>NZ_BMZH01000024.1 GCF_014652695.1 Algimonas arctica | reverse complement strand
GTTGTTTTAGTCTGTCTCATGCTTCACTCCATAAGGATGGAGGTGAGCAAAGTCTCTCTTAGCCCAGGCTCAAATCTGTGCCATGAGCGCTGACGTCAGACAGATTCTGCTGACGCTGCGGCTTTATCTGGCGCTGCGCTATTTACTCGGGATTTAGAGACCAACAATCCCGAAGAGGAAATTAAACAAAAAGTATCGAAATTAGTGAGAGAGCTCGTTAACGGTCCAAATGATAATACATTTGCTGGCTATGAGAGTACGATCGTTGTCGACTCGAATTCAGAAACTGTCTCTGTCGCGTTGGCCGTCGACTTTCCAGCCATGTTCGCAATAGTTTTTCAGGAGAAAGATTTGTCTGTTTCGGCGAATGCTGTTGCTACAGTCGTGCGTCAAACCGATAATGGCTGCCTATATATATTAGACCCAGAGTCCACGAATTCGCTTATGACGACGGGACGATCTACAATAGTGGCGACCGGATGCGTCATAAATGTCCATTCAACCGCATCTCCCGCCGTTAGTGCGACGGGCAACAGCGGGATGATCGCTCAAAGTTATTGCGTTGCAGGCGATACTTACGGGTCAGCTATTCAAGGAGAAATCACTACACAGTGTAGAGTGAATCCCGATCCCTATGCAAGTTTGACAATCCCGAAAGGTGGAGATTGTGACTATAATTTCCTTAGAGTTAAAGGCGATAGAACTCTAAATCCTGGTGTATATTGCGGTGGGATTTTCGTAAATTCGCAAAGTAAAGTCACGTTAAATCCGGGGGTTTATTTTATTCGCGATGGTAAATTTGAAATAGAAGGTCGCGCCATCGTTCACGTAGAACAGTCCACTTTGGTCCTAGAGGGAGATGGTAGAATCGAACGCACGGGACAAGGTGAATTATTTATGTCGCCATCAACATCCGGCCCGCTAGAAGGTTTTTCAATCGTTCAATCCCGTTTTGCACCCGTTGATTTGCAGTCCCGCATCGCTGGAGGTGGCGTCGTTGAAATATCGGGGGCTGTATACACTCCCCTTATGAATTTCACATTGGCAGGCAATTCCGCCACGTCAGTAGACGCGCCGCGCTACAGCTATTTTGTCGCCAATCGGTTAGTAACAGCGGGCACTGCCGATATACTTTTTGAAAAAGGGACTGACCCTGGAAATACAGGTCCGGAAGACACTGTCAGGCTCGTGAATTGAGTCTGCCCTTTAACCGAAAGCTTCTTTATAAAATTTTTTCAATCCATTTTCAGTTTTCATCACTATTTCTCGTCAAGTTAAACAGGTGCGCGCCTTCGAGTTCGAGAAAGAAAAGAGCAGCGGCCTATAGTTTGAATTTTGCCATCGTCCGCTAAGCCCCATGGCGGACGTCCTGCGTAGATCTTAAATTCGCCCTCAGACGCGACGGTACGAGACGGCTTGAGTGGAATCCGCATTGGGTTTTGAGTGCAAGGCAACCTAATTTGGATATCAAGCTTAGTTTGAGGAAGTCCCCGGGCCATACCGAGGTGACAAGTCGGTGACAGCGGACCTCTTGCAAAATGGTGACAACCAGTCCCAATTGCAGACTCGCAGCCGCAAAGGACTGTTTTATATATCGAAAATTGTGAGGGAACTGGTGGAGCCTAGGGGAGTCGAACCCCTGACTTTTCATTTCCATTTGCGTATATAGGCAAGATGTGTTTATGTCAGCGCGATCTTGGGGGCGAAATCAAATGAATAATATACTTAAATCCACACTAATTATCTGCGCGTTACCGCTATTGGCGTTGCCTGCAAATGCGGCGGAGATTGATCCTGACAGTATTGAATTTGGCGCTGAGGTCCAAAGTTATCCATTTGGCGATTTTTGTTTCGCGAAAATTACATTCGAAGCCCGTGCTGATACCGACGACGACGAATATGGCTATGGCCGAGATAACTTTTTCTTTGCCATAGACGACCCTGAGGGAAATCAGGATGGTGATCCCAGTTTTGATGTCAATCGTTATGATGCCTTCACGACATTCGAATACCAACTACCAATTTATCTTGTCGGACCGTACACACTTCAATTTTTTGATGTTGTTGTTTCATATAGCAAAGGACGCGACGATCCGATTTCTGAGGCCATTGAATTTCCTCGTGATGTCCTACTCGCGGCAGGCGGGATATGTGCGGAAAGGGCAAATTACGCATCTAACACAGCACCGATCGCGCATGCCGGGGATGACGTCACGGGCGCTATTCCTAACAAGTTGATTTATCTGGACGGGTCACTTTCGAGTGACGAAGACTTAGATGATTTGACTTTCAATTGGCGACAAGTCAGCGGCCCAGCCGTCGATTTATTTGATTCTGATACCGATCGCCCGTACTTTTTTTATCCACCTGGGCGCGCTAGTCAGGTGATAAAGTTCGAAATGACCGTTTATGATGGAACCGATAGTTCGGAGCCGGATATGGTTGAGGTCATTCATAATGGGCGTTCCAACGGAAAAGCCAAAGGACGCAATAAGTAGCAACGTCTTTAGGCGTTGTTTCGTGACCAGAGGGCGAAGTCCACTTAATCGGCTTGGCCGATTTTTGATTAGGCCGCATACGATGATGGTCCTTGAACGATCACGATTAAGATTTCTGAAAACGATGTACTCTCGTTCAATCGTAAAGTGGGGTTCACTAAACGCTTACCTTGACCGCGACGTGACGTCCAAAAGGCCCCTTGGCTGTCCCCGGGCCATAGCTAGGTGACAAGCCGGTGACAGCAGACCTCTTGCAAAACGGTGACAACCAGTCCTGATTGCAGTCGATCAGGTCCAAGGGCCTGTTTTATATATCGAAAATTGTGAGGGAACTGGTGGAGCCTAGGGGAGTCGAACCCCTGACCTCTTGCATGCCATGGCCGAAATTGGGTTGTTAGGAAAATGAGGCAAATTGAAGGGGGTGATGCAGGTTGCACCAAATTCAAGGTTTGGGTGGTCAGAGGTAACCGAAGTGAAAGTTCTACTTTGGTCGGATTTCATGAAATTAGGTGAAATAGGGACCCGGTGACAAGGCGGTGACAAAAGTTCGAAGTATCCACTTTATGGACTATGCCGTTGCCATATCATTACAATATTCATCATTCAGGTTTTATTCGGAATAAATAAATATTGGGCGCGCTCCTATAGCCATTACTGTTCATCTCCTCTGTTGAACCGCTTACGGCGATTGTATTATCAGGGTTCAAAACTAATTCATTAGGCTTGAAGTGACCGCCGCCAAAGGGAAACCATTCCGTAAACTGAAAATCTTCGTCAAGGACGATCAAAGCGGACCGGTGATCTCTCAGACCGGTCGACGGTGATTCAATGCCCATTGCCTTCCAAACCCCTACGTAACCGCCAGATGGGAGGGGTTTCAACCCGGATACCTCAGTATTCATCGGGAGAACAATTGGGGCGTCAAGCCGATGTTCTTTTAAAATTTCACCCTCGGGACTAATCAGGGCAAACCCAGAGCGTGCCCGGTCAAATTTCAACCCTTCTATGGTCAGCCTACCAAAGAATCGAATCGCGAAACTCCCGTCATCGTTAGCAACCGCATCGCTTATGCTGTGCCCTGTGTTCAGGTTTAGTATTATGTTCCAACGCGTTCCGCCAGCACTATCCAACAACCTTATTATAGGCTTCTCCCTTGATGTTGGGCTCTTTTTTGGATTTGTTAAGATTCCGGCGAGTAAAATATTCCCGCCTGCATCTTCGGCAATATCGCGATAGGTCGTACTGCTGATTCCGTCCGGATGCGATAAATGTTGTGACCACAAAGTTTTACCTTTGGCATCTAATTTTGCAACCATTGTGAGACGTTTATTTTTACTGTCTGGGCCGATAACCAAAAAACTTCCATCCTTGAGGCCAAAGACCTTGCTGTAGTTCCAATGTATCTCGAGTCCCTCATAGGATTGTTTCCAATCATAACCCTTCTTCGCACTATATTTGGCTATGATTCGTTTGTTCTTGTCACTCGCGATTCCCAACACGCCGCCTTGACCGTCTCCGCCAACATCGTTGAGAGCTAACCGACGTTTATATGACACTGTGCTATCGTTGATAACTTGGCCGTTCGTCCCTATTTCTAGGATTCGATGTGCCCAATCATTTCGTCCCGCATCCTGTGACTGGAACAACGTAAATGATGGTCCCCTATTGGTAAAAAGCTGACCCCATTTCTGCAATCGTATGTTTTTGACAAGAGCGAAGCGAGCGTTGCCTGCAATTTCGGCATTTAACATTCGTGCAGTATCTTCAATGATCGGTGCAAACTCTTCGTACAGTTCGGAACTTGGCTCGAGGCTTATGAAATGTTCCGCTGTCGCCGTCGCGCCAATATAGTCCTGTCGAAAATAACGGGCCCGAAGAATCACCGACAGAATTCTAGGGTTGGGAGCTTCTAGATAGGCAATCGCTTTTTCCGCTAACTCTTCTGCGCGGTCATATTGAGAAAATTTCAAGGCGGCTTCTGCGTCAACATAGGCCGCCCTTGCGATGTCAGAAACAGTTTGCGCGCTGCTGTTTAGCGACCAAGCTAAGCCGAAAATGATGCAAAGAAATCCGGGAAAATAAAGTCTCATGCTAAGTCCTGATTGCATTATACTGCGGGTAATGCCGTGTTTGATACGATCGATGGAGATGTGAAACCACTGCCAAAATTCCAAAAATTTAGCGAGGTCTGAATAAATATAAGTCAGTTAGTTGTGGAGCGGTCGAGGTACTGGCGGTGACCGTTGACCCTACTATAGCGATAGTGCCGTCCTTATTTGTTGAAATACCTTGGCCATAGAAGGCGCTTTCCGGCAGGTTGAGTTGTGCGGTTCTCCTGAGTTGCTCGTTAAACAGTTCAACGGTGGTTACGCGCAATTGTAAACGATTAGAAGTGGAACGGGTCGAGATCGTTTTCAAAATCGCAAAACCGCCATTGGGCAATCTGGCCATCCCTCGGTATTCGGCACGGCTGGGGTGTAATTTATCGTGGACTTGCTCCAAAATAATCCTTCCCTCAGGCCCTAGTTCTTGCAGTCTCAACTCTGGACTTCGAGACAAAACCGTGAGGCCACCATATTTATTGGAGAGCGCAAATATCGGGAAAGCATATCTATCGGGCGGACCGATAAACCGTGTCCACAAACTTTTCCCCGTGAAGTCAATTTTTCTTATCCAAATTTTTGTTGGGATTCCGGCTTTCGGCTTTGTTGACCCCATCTGAAATATAGTGCCCTCTGGCAGTCCAACATAATGGACGTATCCAGTCCCGTTTCCTGTAACTTCGCTATAGGTTTGACGCCACATCTCCTTTCCGCGGTCGCTAAATCGTCTCAAATCATACCCGGCGGGATTGCGTGTTTTTCCGACCACAAGCACGCCTGCGTCCGGCAGAGAAATTATTTTATCCGATGCATATCCCCCTGTTGTGTCCTTTAGCCTTTTACTCCAGAGCGTCTTGCCCTTCGCGTTTGCGCGAACGAGATTTTTGTCTTTAGCGAATGATTTTCCCGCCAGCGCCGTCAGGCTCCCATCGCCGCCGAGGCCTGTCGTCTGCCAATTAAAATACCGAGTTTTAAGTGTTATGTTGTCTAAGATGGCACCCGACGCGTCGACTCTTACAAGTTCCTCCCGGACCTCATCCCCATATTTATTGAGGGCGAGCGAAAATGACCCATCAAAATTACTGGCAATTTGAGGTTCGCTTTTCCCGCCGACCCTAACTGTTATGGGGGCGCCGTAGAGGTCTTCGCCATTTTTACTGAAGTCATGGTACTGATAAATTTTGTCCACGAGCGGGCTGAATTGTACGCGCAAGTCAGAGGATAAATCATATTCCATGAATTGTTGAGCTGCGGCATAGGCGTTTTCATAATTGTGCCGTTCCCATTGCGCCCGCATGAGGATCGAAATTAACCGTGCGTTGGTCGCCCCGAGTGCGTCGACCGCCCTCTTGGCCATGACTTCTGCGCGGTCATAGTCTTTCATTTTGAGAGACGCCTCCGCCTCGATATAATAATTTCGTGCCGTGGCTTGTTCAGTTGATTGCGCATGGGCGACATTAAAGGTCGTTGTAATTGACAGAATAAACGCCAATCTAAATGACTTGAACACCTTCGTATAAATGATCATCTGTTTCTGAGCCTCTCGATGCTGTCATAAACTTGCTAATCTCTTGCATTTTACTATACAAGTTGTGGAGTGATTAATTTGCGGGGAGCCCATCATGTTCAAATCGGTTTTGGTCTCGTTGGCAGCCTCGACGCTATTTTGCACTGTCGCGAAAGCTCAAGACATGCCCCTCGAACAGGGCGATGACTTCTGGAACAGCTGGAATGAAAGCGAAATTAAGGACGAGTTATCCGTCGCCGTTAATCGCGAAAAAGCTATTGCCCAATCGGAAAGAGATCGCCGCGCTGCCGAGGCATCGGCTCGCGAAAGAGTCCTCATTCTTGAATATGAAGAACGTAGACGGCGGGAGATCAGCGCCGCGAAAGCAAAACGTGCAAAAAAGCTTGAGGCTAGAAGGAAGTTAAATGAAGCCATGAATATAATGACAGATCAACTCAATCAACAAACTAACAGGATAAGAGCTGAGCAGGATAGAGAACGCAGATTGCAAAATGCCGAAGCGCTTCGCCGGGCCACTGCGGCGGTAGAATCTCGCAAGCTCGAACGGGCTAGGGAGGACCTCGATCGCGTTCGCGCGGAAGCACGCGCAAGCAATCGCAGCAACAGTTCATCGTCTTCAGGGAGTATGACGATCCGGTCGACCAACCAGGATGAGATCGACAGGCGCGTTCAGAGAGAGAATGATGCACGCATGCGCGAAGCTCAGCGCGAACGGGATGAAGTACTCCAGGCTGCTGCGGACCGCAGACGGGAACAACAACGGGCTGACGAGGAAAAACGACAAGAGCAGGACAGAGTGCGACGAGAACAAGAGGAAGGCGCCTGTGCGGGTAGGGGAGGTGTGAGACCTCGAAATCCCGATGCTGCCGTATTCGTTGAACACCTTCAATGCAACGACGATTGATCGACTTTGGTTGAAGAAATTGGCTGTCCAACTTTATTAGAATATTCAATCGTCCTTCGATAGTGGTGTGACCCATGTTGGTGTAAGGATGTTCGCTTTGCCCACAGTACGACATACCGATGTCGCCATCACTGGCGTCACACTGTCACGAGCCGGTCGAAATGTGACGGTGTGACGGCGGTGACTGCAGGTGCCGTAGATGGACGGGGCTACATGATACACCAGTTATGGATTAGCAATGAATGAGACCGCCAAAACTACTCCTACAGAATCTTAACTTCCGTTGACCGGTGAAGAAATGTGGTCACATTTGGAGACTCAGTTGAATAATTGCCGCGACACATCAGCTGCCGCTAAAAACCACCTTACTCTTTTTGGGTCACACCCGCTATCGCGTAAGTGCTTACCGTCAGCGCTGCTAAGAGAAGAACGGCGGCCCCCGCATAAAAAATATACGCTTTACCGATACCATCAAAAATGTAGCCGCCCGCAAGCGGTCCTAAAGTGGCACCTATGCCTGTGGCGAGTGCCCCCATACCAAAGGTTCTGCCCGCAGCTTCCGGATCAGCGATATCACCAAGCCAAGCATTTTTGCTCAAGTCGACAAGCACGCTGCCAATCGCCGCTCCGGTAAACGCGCCAATCAACCAAATAAATGAACCGATATGCGGAACACTTGCATATAGGATCGCAGCAATAACAAATCCTGCGCTAACGACCAAAGCCCGGTTTAAATCGCTAACCCATCTGCCAAGTATGCCCGGAAATACCGCATAGGCGATACCCATAGGTAAGAAAACCGCCGCAAGCGCTTGGAGCTCAAGCCCTAGACGCCCGCGTAAATAAATAAGGTAATAAGGCTGGATGATCGCGCTAGCAAAAGCGGCAAGAAAAATTGCCGCGAGGAGGCCATAATATCTAGGTGGAAATTTAAACTTTACTTTGGGCTTCCCTTTTGTGCCAACAGGTAAAGTTTCCGGAATATAGCGCACTGCAAAAACAACAGCAAAACCCGCGACCACCCCATAAAACGCGAATGAATATTGCCAGGCATAAACGGGCAAAAATCCGACCAAAGAGAACCCAATAAATGCTCCGAGCATGCCGCCGCGCGATTGGCTTGCGATATTACCGCCCATTGCTTCGGCCCGGTTCTTTTGCTGCGTCAAATCAGCGGTAATTGTTTCGGTCGTAATGGATAAAATGGCAAATCCAATCCCGTGGAACGCGCGAGCAAAGTAAAGCCCATTGACGGTATCACCCACCGCATAGAGCGAATTTGAGAGTAGATAAAAAACCATGGCCGCAATAAAGAATGAGCGGCGCCCAATACGGTCAAGGCCAATCCCAACCAGTGGCCGCAAGACCAATAAGGCGATTGTGAAAATTGAAAACAAAATGCCAATTTCGACCCCGCTGGCCCCTAAATCCTCAGCTCGCAGTGGCAGGCCAAATAGAATGAAAACCATCGGCATGTAGATTAGAAAAAGACTTCGCCGTAATATTTTCAGTTCATGGTTCAACGCGATTTTCCTTAATGACGATCCATACTAGCGTTAACCTCAGAAGGATGCAGTAAAGTTTCATATTTTGAGCGTTTGAACTTCATTTGCGCAAGAATAAGCGTATTGATAAGCCGTTTTTTTAGTAGGACTTGTATTATTCTGTCTAAAAGGCTGCGGCTGCTATATCCCCACAGCACGATATATCGATGTCGCCGTCACCGCCGTCACCGCCGTCACCGCCGTCACACCGTCACCCGCAACTCGAAATGCGATGACGTCATCGCAGGGCGATCATTGTCGGGCTTGTTCTGGCCGTTCTGGTCGTTCGGGTATCCCGGCGAGGGTCTCCTATGATGGGGCGATGCCCCGGCAGATCTCCGAGAGATATAGAACGGCCAGAACGGCCAGAACGGGGTCGGTAAGGTGGCGCGCGTCTGGTTCTTTGGAGCCCCTTGCCGATACTAGCACTATCTACGGCAATGCGACTTCGCGCGGTAATGGGTCCCTGGTTCACCCCCTCATATTACCATGCTGGCCCCTATGGGGGAGGGTCGCCGGGTCCAGGTGGCCCGCCTGCAAGGCGGGTCGCGCCGTGGGTTCTGTCGGCCCGGGGGCATCGTTCCGCAGGGCTGCCGGAACCGAACTCTTGCTCCGTCACCAAGGCATTATCCCGACCCCCCGATATGCGCGAAACCCCCACTCCTTCACGTCTCGACTATTCGCAATATGCTCGGAGAATACCTCGGACCGTTCCGACCCCTGCCGATCATGGCCCTTTGTCACTCATGTGTCACCGCGCCGCATATTCGGAACACCCTCGAATAATTGTGGCCGAATATTCCGGATGTTTTTCTTCTCCTGTCATCCAACAGGAGCCAGATCATGACCCGAAGACCCAACCCACCCAAAGTCACCTTGGGCACGTGGAACCGCCAAAAAAAGCGCTTCCATACCGTCAATTGGCGGTGCCCCGAGACCGGGAAGAAGCGCCGCCTGTCGTTCAAGACCAAGCACGAGGCTGAAGCCAAGCAGGAGGAGGTCCTCGCGAGCTTGGCCGGGGAGCGCTATTTTAATCCTAACATCAATCCCAGTGTCGCTGAGGTGGCCGCCCATTGGCTCGACGCCAAACGCGGCTCCGTAAAAGCCCAGACGATCAAAGGCTATCAACCGCTGCTCAAGATCATCAATGGGCCCCTGCTGCAAGGGACGCCGCAAGAACGGGCCCACCATGCTTTGACGGGCGAGAAGCCCGGCCGCGATACCAAGCTGCTGCTCATGTTGGGTGAGCACAAAATATCCGCGCTGACGACAGCCCAGCTCCGGCAGTGGCATAACCTCGTCCGCAAGGAAGTCGGGGCCCACACGGCGAACCGCTGCATGTCGATGCTGCGGTCCATTTTCTCCATGGCCGAGGAAGACTTCGGCGTCCGGGTTTGTAAAACGCCGACCAATCTGGCTCGGCGTAAATCCAAGCCCAAGAAGGACATCCTGACTGCCGAGGAGGTGGCCCAGCTCATTGATTATGCCGAGACCGACTTTGATCGGGGCATCTATTACGTCTTCCCCTTCCTCACAGGCGTTCGCATCTCAGAGCAGCTGGGTCTTCTGTGGAGCGACGTCGACCTAGAGGCGGGCGTCATCCACATCCGGCGCGTGCTGGAACGGGATGGGACATTGACCGACCGCACCAAAACGGAAGCCGGGACGCGCGAAATCCCCATCTCGAAGACGCTGCGGCAGTTTCTATTGCAATGGAAGCTGATTTGCCCCCGGCTTGATGGCTCGCTTTACCGGGTGTTCCCGGGTCGCGGGGTCAAGCGCGCATGGCCGCACATGTCGCGCGAAGGCGGCGGCGGGCCGCTGCTCTATGCGAACTTCCGGCAACGATATTGGAAGCCCGCGTTCAGCCGGGCCGGGGTGCGTTATGTTACCCACCATTCCGCCCGCCATGCCTTCGTGTCCAACCTCCAAGCGCAGGGCGTTGAGGTCGGGCTGGTGGCCAAGATGACAGGTCATTCCAATCCCATGGTGACCCTGGGTTATTACACTCAAGCCACGCGCGGCGGGGAGGCGGCAATCGCAAAGCTCGATGCGGCCTACCGTGTAGGGAGCACAGGGACATGATTAAGCTGATCCTGATGGTCATCGTCATCCCAATCATGCTGGAACACTTCTGCGGCTAGAGGCCGGAGCGGGCGCGGGAGGGGCGCGGGAGGGGCATCGCGCCGCCGCCGCTATGGTCATCGCCCAGCATAGGCTCACCGCGCCCCCGTGTACCCGGGACGGGACGCCGCCGCGCACAGGTAGGCCCCCTCTATGCGCGCGCGTCGCCGAGCTCGCCCGAGAGAGGCTGACCCTACTCTCTGCACGCTCATTGAGGCATCGCTCACCGGGTCTCGAGGGGTAGTGTGTGCTGGTGGAATAGTTCAGATTAACGCCGCCCGGAGAAGGATCTCTGCCACGGGGTCACGGGGACCCAAAGAATGAGATTTTCATACCTCAAGACGCCTTAGTATTTGTGCCTTGAGAGTTGAAACTCAATTTCATTAGGTGTCATTTCCGCGACAGTCTTTGCGTTAAACCTGATTTGCAATAGTCGCCTCAATCTTATTAGCCTCCCTACATTATGCTTGTCTTTGGCGTTGTCGGCAGCAAGCTCTCTATTTATATAGTCCATTAAAGTTGTTTCAGAGCCGAGTGGCGATAGTTCAATCACGTTAGGATCAATCGGGAAAGTGATCGGGTTTGCAAAGAAAAATTCAACAAGTGCATCTTGATAAACGTGCAATTCGACAGCTCTTTTGAACAAGTGTTGTTTGGGGTATATGCCACTAGTTGCAGGGCAAACCATGCGAGAAGAATATCGATTGAATATTACCGCAATTTGTTCTTCAAGACGTTCATCATCAGCATTGAGGTCAAAAGAAAACAAGACTATGCCCCGAAGCCTTTCGGCAATATTCACGGAGTCCGTATTTCTGCCTTGATGCAAGGCGGTGCACATCCGTTCTTTCATATGAACTACATTGGTTATTATACCTCCTTCAAGCAGTTGTTCTGGAGGAATTTCTATTGGATCAGAATTTAAATTTTGAGTTTGTGCAAGCGCTAGATTAGGACTTAAAAGGAAAAATATACTTAGAAGAACATTCATTATTTTCATCGTAATATCACCTCACCTGCGATCGATTTTTGTATTATTCTCGCAAATTAACGAGTGAGTTTTTTTAAACTGTGGAACCGTTCAAGTCGTTCTTCAAGTTCCTGGGGAGACATTTCGTGCACACGTTTGCCATCAAATCTCATCACAATGAGTCGACGCAGTCGGGTAAGTTGACCAGCGTTATAGAGTCTTCGTAGTTCAGGAGTCGTCAAAAGTTCATCGAGATAATCTAAAACAGTAGTCGGTTTCCCGTCTTTTCCTATTTCGACTACGTTTATATCAACGGGAAACTCGATATTATCTCTCAAAAAATATCCAGGAAGCACACGTCGATGAACACCCAAGTCAATAATGCGTTTATACAAATGCTTTTGATCGAATAGGTTCGATGTTGATGGGCATATCATTCCAGGCACGTAATGGTTCCAAAACTCGACTAACTTCATCTGACTATCAACACCATCAGGGTCGATGTCAGAATATTCAAATAGAATAGATTCAAGAGCTTCGTTTATGTCATAGGCCTCTTCATTCCTGAGAAAATGCGTCGCCAGGCACATTCTTAGTCTCATGGGGTTAAACTCTTCAACAGTGAGTGCCTTGATGCCACTGGTTGAAGATGCGGATGTGCTTGGGTGTGACTGGGGTGCATTACCTTGTGCTTGAGAGCTTCCAAGCGTGGCCAGGAAAAGGATGGCTATCACCCCAATTACGCTTCTCATGCCCGCATCCTCTCCAAAATAGATTTCGGAATACGTCTTAGGTGTATCCCGCAGGCATTGACAGCGTAAAACGTCTTAGCTGTGTTTTTGGGCTTAGGTCAGCTTTGTCAGCGCCTAGGGAGAGATTTGAGCCCGTGTTCAAATTATATTGATCTTATGACGTCAGACATGAGTGATACGACCGTTGAGTGTGGGTTACGGCCGTTTTGATAAACGGTCTCACACTGGCTTTCGCAACCCATTTCTATAAGTATGCGATAAGTATCCCCAAGAGGGAGTATATCATTCCAAGTGAAATGAAATGTTTCTCGCATCCGGATTTTGAGAGATTATTTCGTCAAAAAATTACTGTCGTGAGAAACACGTCGATCAATGGGTCTAGAGCTAAACGTGAATTTCAAATCGTGTATTGGCGGTCATTTACTGGCGAACGCACTATAAAGGGCAATGTCTTTGAAAAAATAGATGCGCCCTAACAAGACACTTCTAAGTGGACTTCGGAGAAGGTATCACATTAAGCTAGGAGGGTGCTCACTGGCGGGTAGTTGAAGGTTGGATATGTCGAGAAAGTTTAAGAGCCTGTGTCTTGTTTTAATAGCTTTGACTATGCTTTCATTTAGTGGTTACGCTTCAGAGAGTACCGACGCTGGCGTCTATAACTTTGATTTGTCTGATCAAGAAATTACCGCTCTTAGCAATGAACTGTGTATGGTTCTTGCTAGAATGCCGACAGCATCCTCAAACTTTGTTGGGGCAAAAGAAATCGAAAAAAGATTATTGCGGTATTTCAAGGTCGATGTCACTGCGCCCGACTATAAATTGAAAATTGCGCAACACTGGAACTATTATAGCACTAGTATGATCTGCGGAGCGACAAACGGCACCTACCCAACGCAGCATATATACAAAAGGGCGCTCGCGATGAATTTTCATACGCCCATTCTAGATGAGTACTTTTTCGCGGACGAAATCGCTTTCCCGATCGACCCTAATACGATTGAAATTCAAGGTGACGGATCTTACTCGACAGTCCTAGATTATATAGACGCTATGCTGTCGAGGCCTGATGCCTCAACGACGTATAATATAGGTCAGGTAGCAGGACTTGGGGAGATTATTGTCGATTTCTTCGGGGGAAAGCGAGTGAGTGAAATGAGTGCTCAAGAGATAAGGACAAGGACTGATGGCTTGGTTAAATGAGACCGGCTAGAAGAGTTCAATACACGTAATCCGTTTGAACACCCTTGGAAAGTTGTTTCATGAAACCCACTGTGGCCATTTTTGCAATCTTACTCACCGGGCTAACCTCTTCATTTGCGCGGGCGCAATCGACGCCAGGGTGGGGGCGTGACGTTCCTTACCCTGACCCCCCACCGGGAATAGTCGCTTTGACCCAACAACAAGCGGACAGCGTGAAAGATAGGGTTTGCACCGCTCTTCATCAGTCGGGAAATACTGAAAATTTTTCGATATCTGAAACGGTTGAAGGAATTATATTTTTTTATATGGGTATTAAAGGTGATACACCAGGAAATAGAAAATTGTTAGCTGAATCCTGGAACTTTTATGCCCCAATGTTTGTATGTCAGGCGACATCAGGTATTTACCCGACACAACACGTATACAAACGCGCAATTGAACTTAGTGTCTACGATGAATTCATCGTAGATTGGCTACTCTCAGACCCTGAAGGGTTTCTGATCGACATTAGTGTCGTTGAAATAGCCCTCGATGGAACCGGTAGTACATTACTGGATTATATCGATATGATCCAAGCCCGTTCTGACGCAAAAGAAATTTATGATTTAGGTCAATTAATCCGCCTCAGACGCATCGTTGAAAGTCGGTTCAATGGAAAACGGCTTCACGAAATGGGGCCCTGCGAACGCGAGCGGAGAATGTCGAGAGTAATCAGGGACGCTTATCTCCCTTCGGTTGAAGACTGTGTTCCTCTAAGTTCAGGAAGACCTTGAGCGGGCCTCTTGATATCATTCACAACTTTTGTGGCAAAAGAAAGCGTTTGCCGTGACGATGCTCAGATGCGGTGTGTGAAGGCGGCGTAAAATCCTAATCCAAGTCAGCATGCACAATCGGGCGCAAGCCGATTATTCATCGTCACCAAACTTAATATAGTTACAAACAAGGAAGGGAAAAGAAGATGGTTTTGACACTATGGAGAAAATCCGGCCAACCTGAGGTTATGGTAAGCTTATTTGTTTTTGCTGCCTTGATTTTTTTGTTCCCTATGAACGTGCAAGCTCAAGCTGATAGTGAAAGGAACCCTTTTTCCGAAAGCTCAGAACACGATTTTAAGAGCCTCAGCGAGCAGGAAAGAGACAATATGAGAAATAGGATATGTCTCGCTCTCAACGTTGCACGAACTGACGAGCAAATGTCCTTGTCTGATACAATAGACACGTTGATCTCTGAGCACGGGGAGTTTGATGAAACAGCTCAAAATCATGATCTCAAAAAAGCCAATTTTTGGAATGCTTATTCACCAAGCATGTCTTGTCCACCAACTGCAGGGCTATATCCTCAACAACACGTTTTCAAGAGAGCTATCCTGATGGCGGTCTATAGTGAGGCTTTGAATCAATACTTTTTGGCAGATAGTAAAAAATTTCCGATAGATATGAATGTTATAGAGGTCGAAGCTGATGGAACTCCAACCACTGTTTTAGATTTCATAGATTATATTCTCGCCAGAGAGGAAGCTCGCGAAGCATTCAATGTTGGTCAAATTATTAGGCTCCGAAGAACAATTGAAGTAAGATTCGATGGCAAACGTGCTATCGATATGGACCGACAAGAGCTTGAAAAACGACTGCAGCAATTCCAGGATCTAAATCCTTCAAGGGGCTAGTCTCTCACGAACGATTGCGTGGTCAGTTTTCATAATTGGCCGCAACAGACCCTAATCATAACAGATATCTATGACGAAAATATCAGATCCGTTCCAGAAAGCGCCTTGGGCGAGATGAGAGGGGGGCAGTATTGCGTTTCATTTGTGTTTGGACACCTTGCGTTTCAAAACATCAAGATTCGGTGTGTCTCATTTATTTTTTGGGGCGGGGCGATGCCGTTTGCCGGGGTTGGAATACCAAGGTTCGTTTAGGAGCGTGTCCCAGGGGCATAGCCAGGTGACAAGCCGGTGACAGCGGACCTCTTGCAAAATGGTGACAACCAGTCCCGATTGCAGACGAGCAGGCCCAAGGGCCTGTTTTATATATCGAAAATTGTGAAGGAACTGGTGGAGCCTAGGGGAGTCGAACCCCTGACCTCTTGCATGCCATGGACGAAATTGGGTTGTTAGGAAAATGAAGCAAACTGAAGGGGAGTGAAGCAGGGTGCACCAAAATCAACGTCGACGGAGGCTGGGGAATTGGGGGCGCAATGTCGAATTTGGTTCAGCTTCCTGAAACTAGGTGAAACAGGGACCCGGTGACAAGGCGGTGACAAAACTCATAACATCCATAATCGTACGTTAGAGAAATGATAATGACAGCTAAGGTCATCATCCCGTTCGATACGATGTCATTTTCTTGAAATTTACGACCACCATAAATTTCACCTTTGAGGAGTCTGAAAACCTCTCACCGTCTTAAGTTGATAATGGTTTTGACACCACTCCCTC
The DNA here is from genome assembly GCF_014652695.1 of Algimonas arctica. Lineage (GTDB taxonomy): Bacteria > Pseudomonadota > Alphaproteobacteria > Caulobacterales > Maricaulaceae > Litorimonas > Litorimonas arctica. The sequence continues at coordinate 1,419 of NZ_BMZH01000024.1, read as the reverse complement.
CTCCGCCCACTGTTGTGAAATCAAGGGGGCGCCATGTTAAGATCGACTGAAAATAATGACTTCAGAAACCTATTCGGGGTCCGAAGTTTCAAAAAATTTCTCTACGCCACCGCTGGGGCGGCCTTGATGCTCCCCTTAGCCGCGCATGCCGATCCTTTGGCCTATGTCGTTAATGGTGCCACACAAAACATCTCTGTCATTGACGCCGCGACGAACACGGTTGTCGAAACCATTGCAGGGGTCGGGGCAACCACTTCGGTTGCGATCGACTTCACACAAGATGGTAGTATTGCTTACATCGCTAACTTTTCTGATAACACTGTCTCAGTGCTCGACGTTGCCACCAGCACAATTATTACAACTATTCCTGTGGGCTTAAATCCGTCTGACGTTGAGTTTACGCCTAATGACAGTTTCGCCTATGTTTCCAACCGCGGATCAGAGAATGTTTCGGTGATCGAGACCGCAACAAACAGCGTGGTCGCGACTGTTGGCGCTGGAACTGGCCCTTTTGGCGTCGAGATTACACCGGACGGCAATTTCGCCTATGTGCCTAATGTTAATTCTAGCGATATCACGGTCATAGATACTTCGACGAACAATGTCGTCGCAACGATTGATGTTGGGGGTAGACCAAGGCATCTAGCGTTCACGTCCGACAGCAGTTTAGCCTATGCACCCAGCGCTGACACAAACAAAGTCTTCGTGATAGATACTGCGACCAATACGATTGTCAGAACTATTACGGTGGGTGTAAGCCCAAGAGATATTGCAATAACACCGGATGGCAATTTCGCTTATGTTCTGAATACGCGTGGCAATAGTGTTTCTGTGATTGATATGGCATCTAACACCGTTACCGCAACGATATCAGGCGTGCCAATACCCTTTGGTCTCTCGCTCACCCCAAATGGCAGCTCCCTCTATGTAAGCAACATATTTTCGGACTTTGTTACCGTAATTAATACTGCGTCCAATACCGTCACAACAACGGTTGCTGTCGGGGGGGAACCTCGAGACATTGCCTTCAGGCCTGAGGCCGCGAATGAAAAGCCCACCGCCGCTGCTGGGGTTGATCAGGCTATTCGCGCGGGGGATACTGTAAACCTCGACGGCAGCGCATCGTTTGATGACAACACAGACTCGGCGGCGCTCGCCTATAGCTGGAGTTTCGCTTCGCAACCGACGGGCAGTACCGCGACGATAACGGATGCCATGACAGCCACACCGAGCTTTGTCGCTGATCTGGCTGGCACCTATGATGTTTCACTGGTCGTGACGGATGAGGCCGGTTTGAATAGTGACGCTGATAGCGTGAGCGTCAGCAGCGACAATCTCGCGCCGACCGCGATTGCGGGAGAGGGACAACTCGTCATCCTCGGCTCAAACGTCTATTTGGACGGCTCCGGCAGTAACGAC
>NZ_BMZH01000023.1 GCF_014652695.1 Algimonas arctica | reverse complement strand
CCAGCTGGATTACTTCGCGGGATGTTTTGAAATACCGGAACGGGTTCTGGGTCATGCGCAAACCCTATCACATCGCTTCAAGCGAAAGTTCCCCTGACAATGCCCTGAGCCGTCCGTCCAATTACACATGCTAAGAGAGACTTTTGCTCATGTCCGCTGCGCCCCCTTAGCTGTCTTTGCGCATAGAACCGCGAAGCACGCATAATCTGAATTATGAATATCCAGCGTTCATGGCTTATTTGTCGGGTTTGGCTATTTAACCAAGCAAGCTTCCAAAACCGTCGCTTAATATCAACCAAATAAATGAGCAGTCCCTCGCTTAACCGCGCCTCAAACCTGTTCCATATACGCTGACGTCAGACACCGCTGACTATGCCTGAAGATGAGAGAGATAAACTGGCCCTGCGAACGCGGCGCTCACGGTGTTTTCGTATCGTCCGGTAACGCATAGGCAACAATGGCATCTGAGATTGGCGTCTTCATAAAATGATGACCACCGGCGCTGATGACAACATATTGCCGTCCTTCATGCTCATACGTCATAGGGCCGGCCTGTCCGCCACCGGGCAAAACGCTCTGCCAGACAGTCTCGCCCGTCGAAACATTGATTGCGCGAACTAGATCATCCGTCGCGGCACCGATGAAGGCGAGGCCGGAACCGGTTAGAGCCGATCCACCATTATTAGGCGTTCCAATATTGAACGGCAATTTGGATTTAATACCCCACGGTCCGTTACCGCGTGCTGTGCCGAGCGGACGATCCCAGACAGTTTCACCTGTCAGCATGTCGATTGCTCGAATGCCGCCATAGGGAGGTTCCTTGCAGAGAAGCTGGGTCGCAGTATTCCGCATCCCGGCATTGACCTGAATGCCATAAGTTGCGCCTTCCATAGGGCCCATTTCGCCGCCACCGGACCCCTCGATTTCTTGGTCCTTAGTAATCAACTGGTTGTAATTCGGCATGTCGTTATAATTGGCAATAATAAGGCCGCGTTTCGGATCAACAGCGACGCCGCCCCAATCTGACCCGCCGTTGTAACCTGGATATTGGATCCACGGCGTCTTGGCGGTCGGCGGAGTGTAGATACCGTCATAGACAGCCTGATGAAACTTGATCCGGCAATAAAGCTGATCCAGCATCGTCATACCCCACATGTCGCGAGGCTTAAGCGGGTCTTTGGCTAATGTATGGTAAGCAGAGAACGGCTGGGTTTCCGTGCGAAGCCATGGCTCCACACCGCCCTGAGGCACGGGTCTGCTTTCAACCTCGAACAGGGATTGTCCCGTCCGACGGTCAAGAACGTAAATGTCCCCTTGCTTGGACGGCAGGATCAACGCGGGCACGACCCCATTCGCCGTAGGAAAGTCGACTAGCGAGGCCTGACTGCCTAGGTCGTAATCCCAGACGTCATTCTTGACAGTCTGAAAATGCCAACGGGGTTCGCCCGTGAAGACATCTAGCGCGACCAGCGCCGTGCCGTATTTCAATTCTTCATCGCTGCGATCATAAGACACATAATCACCAGCGCTGTTACCGAGCGGTACATAAACAAGGCCGAGTTCAGGATCGCCGGAACTGATGGTCCAGCTGTTTGGCGTGCCGCGGGAATATTCGCCCTTGTCGTCGGGTCCGCTGCGCATGTCGCTAGCATTCATGTCCCAAGCCCACAGGAGCTCGCCGGTCTCGGCGGAATATCCGCGTATGACACCGGACGGCGCATTAAGATCAAGATTATCTTTGACCTGATGGTTGGTGACGATCACCCCATTGATAATGGTATGAGGGGACGTGGAGGCAACCATTCCATCTTTGACCTCACCCATGCCGATTTTCATATCGATCTGGCCATTGGTTCCAAATCCGGAGCAAGGCTTACCCGTCTCAGCGTCGACAGCAATTATCCGCCCATCGAGTGTCGGGCCAATTATACGGGCCGCACAGTCGGCTGATGTGTCACGCGGCGTCGCAAGCGCCTCTTTTTGGAGGAAATCAGCACTTTGCCCATCCGGCCCGAGCGCTTCTGATTTTTTATAATAGCTTACGGCTCTACAAGCGGCCGTATAGGGAATTGAATTCGACGAGACGCCTGGGTCATACCGCCATTTTTCAACGCCAGTGCCAGGATCCAGCGCAATGATTATATTCATCGGTGTACAGATGTAGATTGAATTTCCAACTTTAAGCGGTGTGACCTCAGATCCGTATTTGGAGTGAGCTGGGTCCTCGGGCATGTCGCCTGTGTTAAAGGTCCACGCGACGTCTAGATCCCTCACATTTTCTGGATTTATCGACGCTAAACTTGAATATCGGACGGCTCCGCGCGTTCCACCGTAAGCAATCCAATCTCTATCTAGGCTATCAGCATCGACAGGCGACAGTGTGCGAGCATTCACTTCCGACATCAAAGAGTCGTTTTCGAATGTATTGTCAGGTACAAATATCAAGGTTGCAAGAACGGCCGTCAGGACCAAGACAGCCGCCGCGAGTGCGGTCATTTTGAGAGAAACCTCTCTTAAAAATGGTAAAAGGATTAGGCCGACGGCTGCAAATCCGAACGGTATGCCGAGCCGGGGTATCATCGCCCACCTGTTTCCGTCCGCTTCAATAAGGCCCCAGACGAGAGACACGAGCGCCATAAAGAGTAGAATATAAACCCCTGCGCTGCGCTGCTTGTAGAACAGAACGGCTGCGGCCAAGAATCCTAATCCAAACAGTAGGTACATCCAACTGCCGCCGAGTGTGGCGAGATAACTGCCGCCAAGAACAAGCGTTAGTCCGAGACCCAAACTGAAGATAATCATGACGCCGTAGAGTAATCGCAAAACTACGGTGCCGAAGGAATGCGTTCCGTCGCTCGTCTCCCATATGGGTCGCGCGGTGGCATGAGAGGTGGAAAACATCTTGGTCATTAGGCCTCCTGCAAATCTATTTGCAGATTACAGGACGATCCATATTGACGCCCCTTTTTATTGCTCATGGAGAACGAGAGTTCGTCCACCATGTCAGTCGCGGGTCATCTTAAGCCGGCATCGTTTTAGAGATCTGCTTGGAGAACGTTAAGCCCATAACGGCGCCAAAAATGACATGGAGCATCATTGTCATAATCGGCGCAATGATTCCGATTTCCATACCGAAGGAGCCTTTTCCGGCCATTGGCATGACAACGATCATCATGACCATCCACGCGGCTAGCGCGAAGGTGATGCCTTTAATTACGCTGCTGTCGGAGGGTAAAATTTTATACAGAAGCGCATAACCGCCACCCCAAGCCACTGTGCCAATTACAAAATGCATGACCCAGCCCAAAGCCATAGGGCCGCCAAACATCCCCGCCAACATGGCGACGGGATCAAGCTCGGGTACAATCCCCATCATTGATTTCAAAACCATCATAGCAGACATCACGGCAGTGCCAACGAAGCCTGCGATCATTCCTTTAACCAACATAGTCATACTTTCCGTATTTTCGCGACTGCTTTAGGAGTCGCTCTCGTGCCAGAACTTTACGACTGACTGTCATCTAAACGGTCAAACCCCAGGTCGGTTCCAAAGAGTTTTTTTTGAGAGATTCCGGAGAGAGAATTATTTTATGGGCATTGTCGGTATTTTCAGCTTAAACTGGATAAGCCCGCATTTTCATAAGACGTCAGATCTTAGGCCACTGCCAACTCACGCCACTCCATGAGCGACACATCCCGTATGGTGGCATTGTCAGCTTAAACGGCTACGGCCGGATTTCTATAAGGTTAGCCCTCAGCTAGACAGCTATCAACTCACGCCATTGGCTGAGGGATGCATCACGCATCGCTTTGAAACGGGTCCGGCTTTCGAGATGTCTCTGATGGTTGAAGTGATTATAGACTGAGGCGTGAGTGGAAACGAACTTCTGTAAGGTAGAAGTTCGCCTGAACCGGGTCATGCCTCGCTCTCGTCGTCGGAATGGTCGATGCGAGTTCTCCGCTCGGTTGTTGGCATATTGCTCGGTGTTCTGGCGGCTCTGATTACCAATGTCGCGCATAGCAGCGCCATAGGACCGGAGCTTGTCTGTAACGACAATTCGTGGTGGACCGTAGCGCTTCATCGCCTTCTTCAAGAACTTTAAGGCCGCGCTTTTATCCCGTTTTTTGGTTACAAAANCGCGCTCATGAAGCATATCTTCGACGTTTCTGAGCGAGAGCGGGAAACGGACATACATCATCACGGCCAGCTGGATTACTTCGCGGGATGTTTTGAAATACCGGAACGGGTTCTGGGTCATGCGCAAACCCTATCACATCGCTTCAAGCGAAAGTTCCCCTGACAATGCCCCCATGCTGTCTTATATTGCACGTCCATTGTGCGGCTGAATTGAACGGCGCTCATGCCCTTGGAGCCTGTCACGAATAGGCAGACAGCGGCGAGCAGGTCTGTGAAGTCCAACTTACGGCTATGCAGGATCGTGCCAGACGCGACGCTATATTGATGGTGGCAGCCCTTGCACTTGAACTTGCGGCGCGTGGTGATCTTGTAGGACTCGACGCAGCCGCAACGTGGACACACGGCTTCACCGTCTGTTTCAGGCCAGCGAAGCTGACAGAACGTCTCATACGCTTTCGCCTCGCCCATCTTGTAGATGGCTTTGAGGCTCAATGAGCGGGACTTGGCGGATAATAGGAAGTGTTGCATATGCACTGTTTATAGTGCATAAGAACTATAGAAGCAACATAAAAGCACGTTATGTAGTGCAAATAACATCATAAAGAGTGCAAATGCCTGATACAGACACTTACGAAGGCCGTATTTCAGCCATTCTCAAAGGTGAGATTAAGCGGGCGGGGCATACCTATGCCAGCCTGACTGAAAAACTAAACGAGATGGGCGTGAATGAGAAAGAGGCTAACGTCCGCAACAAGATCGGACGCGGTAAGTTTAGCGCGGCGTTTATGGTCCAAGTTTTAGAAGCGCTTGGAGTCGAGACGATTCGCCTCTAGCAGAGGTGAATGACATGGATACGCGAAAGATGGATGCCAATTCTAGTTATTGCCTTCCTCGCGTTTGGCTTAGGGGCCGTAGGGTATGTTCAACATGAACAACAAAGCCCAAGTCACAGCGCCGACAATGGACCCGAGCAAAGCGTAGAGAGGTCTTCGCCCGAAGCGCCGCTCTCCCAATCTGAACAAGCCCCATCCGCCCATCAAGGCATTAGCAAGGACGAGTGGGAGAGACGCGATCATCAAGCCCAAATAGGTATGTTCAAGGCTTCGGTGGCTGCGGTAGTTTTGACCGTAATAGGTTTGGGTCTGGTTGGTTGCACCGTTTACTACACAAAAGAAGCCGCGAGAGCGGCAAACAAAACCCTGAAACTTGCTAAAAAAACCTTGACGGAATCCCGCAAGGCGAACGCTGCCGAAATCCGCCCCTACCTTACCTTCAAGTCCATCGAACTTGACCCTCATGGCGACTGGATCAAAGACGGCAGGCTTTCTTATAATATTGATTGTGTTGTGGAGAACATCGGCAGGTTTCCCGCCCGCGAAATTTCTTTTTTCGCAAGTCACAGTCGAGACGCTCTTTTTAGTCGAGAGAATGAGCTCAGCAAAATCTGCGGGCATTTGAGCGCTGGAGGTGATACCTCTTATGAACTTTCCACTGGCTCCGGTGTCGACGTTCGTGTTGACGAAGAAAGTGGGGCTGTCACCGTCATCAAACATCTTGAAATTAAAGATGGTTACAGAACAGAAATCTACGCGGGGGTCCGCTACTCCGGTTTCTCCGGCGAATCTGTCTTCGAGACCGTGGCGACTTTCGACGTTCATGTGAGGATCGGGCCGGATGGCACAATCTACGGGCCCATCAGAAACCGCCGCAAAGATGAGGCTACATAGAAGGGCACTCATATTAGCGCCCGCCCGCATGAAGCGTCACACCGCTTGGTGCGTCTGCTACATAAGTCCGCAGATAAGCTCCGGTCTTACGGTGCAGCCATGCGCGATATTGGCAATCAGGGCCGCCAGAACACAGAGCAGTATGCCAACAACAGAGCGGAGAACTCACACCGCCCATTCCGGCGACGAGAACATGCCATGACGCGGTTTAGGCAGACCTCAACGCTTCAGAAGTTCGTTTCCATCCAAGCCTCAGTCTACAATCACTACAACCATCAGGGACATCTTGAAAGCCGGACCCGTTTCAAAGCGATGCGTGATGCATCACTCAGCGAGTGGCGTGATTTGATCGCCGTCTAATCGCGGGCCAATTTGTTAGAAATCCGGCCGTAGCCGTTTAAGCTGACAATGCCCGACGAAGTCGTCCGCCCTGAGTTGATGATCGCGCCCCGCTGATATGGCTGGCGATATTGTAAATTTCAACAAGGCAAAAAAAGCGGCTGCGCGTCACGCCAAGGTCAAACTCGCCGTGAATAACCGCTTGAAATATGGCGCGTCAAAACCGCAAGAAGAACGCGCGGCCGAGCTGACAGCGAAACTGCAGGCCAAACTTAACGCGCACAAATTAGAAACGCCAGCAGACGACAAGCATGAAGGCAAAACATTTCCTGAAGACAAGGCTTAAACGCGCGGTCTATGAGTTAGATCACGTCTGCGTAAGTCGATCAATTTGGCCGCAAATATTCGCGTCCCCGTTATGCTCCCAGGAAGAGGCTATTATAAAAACAAAAACCTGCTAAGATGTAATGTCAGGTTGGCGCGATAAGAAAATCTCGCTGGGTTTCACAAGTGAGGCGGTCGTTAAAATTGTGCCTCTCTAACATAAAAGCGAGCCAAAATTATGGGTGATAATTCTACCCCAGATGCCTCCAAATTCAGCAAGCATCGCGGTAACAACGCCAATTTTGGGAAGCCCAAAAATACACTTTCGCGTGGTGCAAAAGATCAGCTAGAGGCGGAAAACAAAGCTGTAAGCGGGGAAACTGAAACCGAAAAAAGCAAGAAGGCCTTATTGCTGGCAAAACTTCAAGCTAATCTCGACTCAAATAAAGCGGCGACCTCAGAAAAGGAATGATTAAACGTTCAATCTCCCTCTACGGGCACCACACCAGTGTCGCCCGAGAGGCAGAGTTTTGGGCTGTGATTGATGGCCATGTCAGCGGTGGCGGCGACAGCTTCATCCGTACCCGCGACGACGAGCTCATGGAGCTGTCCGTCATCATAAAAAAGGCCCCAAATTTCGGCCCACGCTAACAGAGATTTTGCTCATCATTTGGTTTAATATTAGGCGACGGCTTTGGGGTATTGCAACCGGCGATGCTTCATACTGTTTGACTATAAACAAGCGGGTCATCCAAGTTCTAGGCTTGGAACAATTTGTTAAACCACTGGACTTCGCTCCCAAAGCACGCGGTAGTGTCCTGCGGCCCATTTAGAGGGCCTTATCTCGGTAGTAGCGCTCACACGGTGTGGGCGCAGACTACGGAGATCAGTATGACTACTCAGACTCAGATAAAGACCCGAGAACTCAACCCACCCCGTGAGGCCACCAAACAAGCCAAGCTGGTCGCAATGCTGTCGCGCAAAAGCGGCGTGACCTTAGCAAAAGCCAGTGAAGCGCTCGGATGGCTGCCCCATACGACGTCCGCCACAATGACAGGCCTTCGCAAGCGCGGCTACGACATCACCCGCATTGAGCGCCCGAACAAAGACAGCGTCTACGCCATCCAAGCGAATGAGACCGAAGCATGAGCCGTCGAGACAAAGTCCATGAGGGTCTGGCCGAACTGGAGGCTCTAAACCGAGCAGAGCTAGGGGACCGCTGGACTGCAGTCGTAAACCGACCACCGCCTAAGTCTGCGAGCCGTGTGTTTCTGTTACGTGCGCTGTCTTATGAGCTGCAGTCCAAACATGCGCCCGGGCTCTCTAAAGTTGACCTGAAAGTTTTGCAGGAGGCTTTGTGTGATCAAGGAGCTGGATCTGCAGCAACCAAGTGCTCGGCGGAAGCGGCACCTAAGCCCTCTCGCTCTAAACCCCGCATAGCGCTCGTGCCGGGATCACGCCTTGTGCGGGAATGGAATGGGCGTTCCTATACCGTCTCGGTGATCGAGGAGGGCTTTGTCTATAAAGACAAGGTCTGGAGCTCCCTGAGTGCCATCGCCAAGGACATCACAGGCGCGCACTGGTCAGGCCCACGCTTCTTTGGGCTCAACAAGGCATCGGGCTGAGACGGGAGTCGCTCATGTCCCAGAACAAGAAGCGTTGTGCAGTCTATACCCGCAAGTCGACGGAAGAAGGCTTAGACCAAGCTTTCAACTCTTTGGATGCCCAAGCGGAGAGTTGTGGCGCCTATATTCTGTCTCAAGCCGGAGAGGGCTGGACTCCCACGGGTCAGGTTTATTCTGACGGCGGCATATCGGGCGGGCATATGGAAAGGCCGGGGCTGCAAGCCATGATTGCCGATATCGAAGCAGGTCAGATCGATATCGTGGTTGTTTATAAGGTCGACAGACTCACACGCTCACTGGCAGACTTTGCCAAGCTCGTCGATGTCTTCGATCGGCATGAGGTCTCGTTCGTCTCTATTACCCAAGCCTTTAACACGACCACCAGCATGGGGAGACTGACACTGAACGTGCTGCTGTCCTTCGCCCAGTTCGAGAGGGAGGTTACAGCGGAGAGGATCCGGGACAAGATCGCCGCCTCCAAGAAACGCGGACAGTGGATGGGCGGTCTACCGCCCCTGGGCTATGACAATATCAACAAGCAGCTGGTGGTGAATGAGAGCGAGGCTGAGACCGTCCGGCATGTTATGACCCGCTATGTGGAACTCGGCTCCGTCCGCAAGCTCAAGGATGAACTGGACCGAGATGGCTACGTTACCAAGCTCCGCACGACAAAGAAGCAGTCTCAACTTGGCGGCAAGCCCTTCAGCCGAGGCCATCTCTATAAGCTTCTGTCCAACTCTGTCTACGTCGGGAGGATCCGGCATAAGGATGAGGTCTATAAAGGCCAGCATACCGCCATTGTCGACATAGACTTATGGAAAGCGGTGCAGGCGACATTAGAAACCAATGCGCCCAAGCGGCGACGTTCAATCAACATCGCGTCTAACAGTCTGCTGACGGGCCTGCTTTATGACCAGAACGATCAGCGGCTCTCACCAATCCACTCGAAGAAGCCCAATGGTCGGCGCTATCGCTATTATATCTCGGCCTCGCTCGCGAAAGGCGAGATGGATGATGGAACGGCCCTTCGGCTTCCCGCAAAACAGATTGAGAAGCTTGTCGTAAACCGGATCACAGATCTTCTGTCTGATACGGCGCGCATCGTAGATGTTGCAGACCTGAAAGACCTCACGCCACATCAGGTCTCCAGTCTAGAAGCCTATGCCGCTGAGTTGATTGGCCACCTCACTAGCGCGAGTTCGGAACCCCAGAGAGTGGCGCTGATTGATCTGGTTGGTCGTATTCAAATCAGCCAAACCGAAATGACATTGACCCTCCGTCGCAGCATGCTGGTGCCAGCTGCCGAAGCCTCTCAAACCCAAATCAACGGTTGTGAGGATGCCGTCATCACACTGAACTATCCGCTTCGAATGAAAAGACGTGGAATTGAGACGAAACTCATTATTGGTGGGCAAGCGCTTGGAGAGCCGGATCCCGACCTTATCAAGCTTGTAGCAACAGCTCGGTATTGGTTCGAGGGATTGAAGAGAGGTGTGTATCTGACCATTGGGAGCATTGCCGCGACTGAAAATGTTCATCGTGGCGATATTAGCCGGACGCTTATGTTGGCATTTTTAGCTCCGTCCATCGTGAGAGATATTATCGATGGGAAGCATCTTATCGATATGACGGTTGACCAATTACGCCGACTGTCCCCGAACCTGCCCCTCGATTGGACCGCCCAACGAGCGTTCCTTGGGATGGAAGACTAACATCTCAAAACCCCACAGATGTTAACTGCATCCTGACAGAAATATTCCGGCGGAAAAATTCGTGATCTGAGACGCTTTAGATAATCGGCGTAAAATAACCGATTCTTACGTCTCTCTTGACCTCTCCCGTGAGGTCTTATCGGGCTAAGCCTCTGATACTAGGGGCTATTCTCACTCCACACATCTCGGAGTCCGAGAGTGCTGAGTGCGTGGTAGTGGACGCAGTCTGAAGAGAGCTAGTCTCACACCCAATTTCCCTGCTTATCAGGGAATTAACAGGGAAAATTCGCGGTTTTGGCTCAAATATCGCCGAATATCGCGATCTTGGCTGCATAGAACACTGATTTCACGACAGAAATTCATCAATTCCCTGCTTCATATTAACATGGAAATTTGACCTGTGGGCAGGGAAGCGTCTGACGGGAGCAGGGAACGCCAGAATGATCATCAGGGTATAAGCGGGATCAGAGCATCATGAACGTTGCTACCGGCAAGGGCCGTTCCCGATAATCTGGTAGCCCGCATTCGCCGCTTCGCAGCTATTACCAAAGGTTTGGGTGACGGGCGGGCACGGCGCACGGACGCATTGCACTTGTCTTTGAGCGCAGACGGGCGCGTAAATTTGCGGGCAAAGTCGGCCGGGGTTCGGCACGGGTTGAGGAACAGGGCATGGGTTCGCATGACTTGACGAATGTCCAGAGCTTATCCCTGATCCGTATGGGTGTTTTGGCTGCGTGCAGGGGCGATGCGGGACATATTGGCGGATCGGCTCGCAGGCACTGCTGGCGATATTTTGTCCATATCGCGACGTTCGCACGGAACGACAAGATTGATGGTTACCACCTTGTGGGTGTTGAACATGAGGGCGCATATAAGGATAAGGTTGTGGCTGCGGATGAATGTAGGGGCGTGGTGTATAAGGTTGGCCGGTATTGGCCGTGCACGTCGGCCCGCGCGGAGTTTCCACACATGTCGTCCCTTGGACGCACAAAGCGCTCGCGCAGCTCAGTTGGTTCGTCTGACAGACAGGCCCACCCGGCGTATCAATGCAAGATCCAGAGGCGCAACGCACATTGGCGCATGTCGCCCCTTGGGCGCTGGCCGCGACCGCCGACACCATTGAAAGTGCGAGCGCCACGAGTCCGGAGAACGCAATTAATCTCAAATATCCCATCATAACCAACCTCCTAAAGCTTGGATGCCGCGCCATCACAAAATAGCATCTTTTCAGCTTATTACTCTTTTTTTAGCGCTGCCAGCGTGAACATTAACTTAAAACGCCAGATTTGATCGCAAAACGAATTTTGGGTCACTTGATGGACTGCAGGGCTCGTTATGTGGGGAACAGCGAATGATATGATCGGCGTGTAAGTCGCGGTGTTCGTTAGCGACGCCGTTTAATGCGTATCAGTAATGCGGGTGCTTCAGCTCTTGGTATTGAAAATAGCCGGGGACGTAGCCGTCACTGTTTGAGCGATGCAATTAGACAGCATCTTCGCCACGCGCACTCAGAAATATCCCGAAAACCGGACCCCTTTCAAAGCCGTGGGTAATGTATCACCTGATGAGTGGCGTGAGTTCATTAAGGTCTATGTTTGGGCACATCTGTTAAAACAAGACTGTCGTCCTTTAGGCTGACAATGCCGGAACGCGTCTTCAGTCCTGTAGGACCGGCTTTCTAAAGTTTTGTCTTCAATGCTGCCAAAAAGCAGGTTGCCATCATAACAAACTAAGAGTTTCACACCTACTTTCCCAGCATCAATCGCCTCTTTAGCTTTCGAGCTAAAATACTAATTGGGCAAACCTCCAAGTGTGAAGACGGACACGCTCAGTATCTTTTGGCGACGAGTGCCTTCTCTCCATACTTCCCATCGTTAGATTCTCCAGTGATTTCGGTTGTAACCGGAGGGTGTGTAATGTTCTTGAGGGAGAAAGAATTCGTTTCGGATTGCTGCGATATCGATTAAACGAATTGTGATGCATTAAATGGCTTCTGCATCGACAGCGGCCTGACTGGGGCTTATCATGCCAAGTTTCATGTTGATTGCGCACTCACTGATAACGCTAAATTTGTTCGGAGCGTCTTTTGCCGGAGCGGTACACTCAAAACTACCGCGTAAGGTTCCCAACCTCTCTTTCTTTTACTTTGGCTGGGGCCTGACAGGTCAAATATTTGCGGGGCCATTGGTCTTCATGACTGTTGTTTCGCTCTATCTTGCGTCGTTTGGACCCACGCCGTCCTCTCTGATCGTGATCGTCAACATTGCTACTCTGATGTTGCTCGCCATCATTTTAGTTCAGTCTTGGTTGGGGAGTGTCAAGCTCGCTCAAGTCGCGTCAGAATCGCCAAGCGCATCCTTCAGACGTTTTGTTCTGGGCACATTATTTCCAATACGCTTGAGGCCCTGCAACGTGAAGAGGATTAAAAACATTTCCTACGGTCCATATGGTCGAAGGAACCAACTCGATATTCATAGTTTCCGAAAGCGGCCGATGTCTCCCATGCCAGTTCTTATCAACGTGCATGGCGGCGGATGGGTCATTGGCCGGAAAGGCTTTCAAGCCCGGCCTCTCATCCATTACATGGCATCTAACGGCTGGCTAGTCGTCGATATCAACTACAGCCTTGGACCGTGGAAGCGAATGCCCGCCATGGTTCAGGATGTGCTGCGGTCTGTCGCGTGGGTCAAAGCGAACATTAGCGGCTATCATGGCGACCCTGATTTTGTTGCCCTGACAGGCGGGTCTGCAGGGGGGCATCTCGTTGCCCTCGCGGGTTTGGGGTTTGATTTGCGAGCGTTCAAGCCCGGCTTCGAGGATGCGGACTGTTCGGTCGACGCATGCGTTCCGGTCTATGGGTTGTATGATCTCCTCGACGAAAATGGCGCCATGAAAGGCGGCAAGACAGAGCTCAGGGATTTCCTGACCCGGCTGGTCATGCCGGGTTCGGTCACAACGCATAAATACGCATGGGACCTTGCATCACCAATTACCCATATACGACAGGACGCACCCCCTATGCTGTTCCTACACGGCCGCCATGATGCGCTTGCCGATTTCGACAGTGCACAAGCTTTCGCAGATAGTCTGGATCGAGTGTCTCGGAACACAGTTATCTTTGCTGCAATTCCCGCTGGACAACATGGTTACGACTGCGCCCACGCTGGACCGACACCGGAACACCTTGGAGCCGTTCGCCGATTTTTGGACAGTGTTCGAGTAGAGCGTGAAGCTCCCTGAGTACATCGTCAATTCAAACGAATGATGACTTGCATTGGAAATTTTCCAGCTCGCCTGTCTTTCCCACCCGAATAAACTGAAGTTTTCTGCCGCTTTGGTGCGCGGCCCTATCATCGTGATCGAGACGCGCAAATACCAACGATTGTAGTTCTCCAGCGGGCATTGTCAGGGGAACTAGCGCTTAAATCGATGTGCTAAGATCCTCGCATGAGCCAAAATCCGATTCATTACTTTAAAACATTCGTACCTATGAGTTGGGCCATCGTCCAGGCTTATGACTTAAATCGGTTCTTGAAAGTTGCCATTGAATGGAACGAAAGAGCTGACTGGACGCTGTATGACACGTTGCCGACAATGATTGAAAGGTCACTTCCTATGCAGGACAACTCAGCGATTAATGACACGCCCGGCGAAATCGATTTGAATCCCGGAATGTTTTTGCAAAAGGTCGACAGTTGGCTGGACGGGTTTGTCCGACTATTTCCGAACTTTCTAATTGCAATATTACTATTTGTCTTCGCCTACTTTGCTGCGAAATACGTAGGCTCATTGATTCAAAAGCAAGCCAAAAAACGGGATCGTAGAGATTTAGGCTCTATGTTGGGCGGCATCGTTCGTTGGTCTATCGTGTTGCTTGCCGGATTGTTCGCACTGACGTTGGTAGCACCTTCGCTCAATCCCGGAGACCTTATCGCGGGCCTAGGCGTTTCATCAGTGGCTATTGGTTTCGCTTTCAAGGATATTTTGCAAAATTGGCTCGCGGGGCTTCTCATCCTGCTTAGACAGCCTTTCGAGGTTGGGGACCAAATCGAGGCATCGGGATACGAAGGCACTGTCGAGCGCATCGAAACTCGTTCTACCATTATAAAAACTTATGATGGACAACGCGCGGTTATCCCAAATTCTGAAATCTACACTGACGCTGTTCTAGTAAAAACCGCTCATAAAAAACGACGTAGCCAATATGATATTGGCATTGGCTATGGCGACGATTTACGCGGTTCCATGGCTATTCTGCAGAACATGTTGATTGAGATTGGCGATGTTGAGCAAGATCCGGCACCTGAAGTCCTTGTTTGGGACATGGCTGCAAGCTGGGTCACGTTGCGGCTGCGGTGGTGGACCGATAGCCATCGCGCTGATGTGGTTCAGGTCAGATCAAAAGTGATGATTGGGATAAAGGACACTTTGGACAATGCAGGGGTCGATATGCCTTATGAAACCGTTGTAAACCTGTTTCATGACCAAACTGAAGAGTTTGACGGAATCCCATCTAAACAGCGCGAAGGCTGGACGGCTCGTCCGGATGAAAAAACACGCGCCCGCTGGCAAGTCACTGAAGGCGATGAAAACGGAGAACCACTCGAGGTTGGGGATAAACCTAAGCAAGGGGGCGCTTAAGTGCGCGACAAATGGTTTGTGAGGGTTTTGGAACGGGCCCGCGACTTACTGTTAATGCAGTGAAGAAACAGAGAAGAAAGATGGTTTCTGGCCTAGAGGTTCATCACGTCAAAACTCGTCGGCAACACGGGCGGCTTATAGTCAGGGTGGCGTCTACAATCGAGACAATGGCCGGGCTTCCGTTTGTCCTCGATTTTGCCAAGGCAGTCGTTATGAGGACACAGGAACGGCATCATCGTCTCACTTAAAGATCGGCTCTAGGGTTTTCGCGACTTCAGCTTCGGGGGTAAAACTGACCTCAGACGAGCGGCTTAAAGCGCTCAAAGAAGGCCTCTCGTTTATTTCTGCTAAAGGGAATCATCGGACATTGCTAATTCCAAAGCTTATCGATCCCTACAACTAACAACCCTAAGCAAACTGTCCATGTCGCGCACGCAATAAAATCAAAGATAGTATATCTTACTCGCCCCATCCCGCTAACGCCGGTAACTAATGGGACTATACTTCTAATAGGTGTCAAAAATCGTCCAATAAATATCGCAAACACACCAAATTTAGTGATGCTCTGCTCAGCTTTCTTTAGCTGCCGAGCGCGATTTATCGCAAATGAGGTCTGGTGAAGCCGGGGGCCTACAGAGCGCCCTACGTAGTACCCGCTATGATCACTTAGGAGCGCTCCCAAAAAAGCCAAGGGTAGTATCTCTTGCAGAGTAGCAACCTGCTCAACGTATAGGAAAGTACAAACCGATAACAATATTGCACCGGATATAAACAAGCCAATGCCAACGAATGCTTCAAGAAAAGCAAACAGAGGCACAGCCATTAGTGCATACTGCTGATACTCGCGTAACCACTGAGTGATATCGTGTTCGATGGCAAATACCTTATCGTCTCAAGATCGATAATGAGGCTACTTCAATTAAAGTTGGCTAATAGGGGTGCTATACTATCTGGCCTGATTACGCACCCTCAGAATAACGCTCCTTTAGACAAAGCAGAACGTTTCTGGTTGTTGGAAAGGAGGATAGAAATGCTTAATGTATTCGTCGTGCATGAAGCCATGATTGCGAGATAGCTGATAGGTCGCGTCTGGGCATTCTCAATAGTTTAGGACGTCTGACATCAGCGCCTATGAGACAGATTTGAGTCTGGGCTAAGATAGACTTTTTCGTTCGTTTTAGTTCTGATGTAGAGAAAGATGAGACAGGCTAAATCAACATCTGGCGACATAACCGCCAAGCGCTGACTCGGTGGACACGATCCTTGTTTTATCGTGAATCGAAGGGTTAAGCTGATCAGTAACTGAGCCTGAGTCGTAACATAAACACAACAGGAGTGTTATTATGGAAGCGGGCAGCGGTTATAGACCAGTCAGGAGATGGCAAATTTCCAGATTGCAAAGGCAAATTGGAGACCATTAATTTGGGCAAAAGCGGTACATGCGAGGCAACCTCAACCTTAGCAGAGATACGTCTCGTCATCGTGTCTATTCAGCTCGCTATGAAGATCTACGTAAATAGTTTTATCCTATCTTGGGTTTCGCCGTGAGTACTCCCGGCCGATTTTCCGTATTCTACGATAACACATGCCCAATGTGTCGTTCAGAAATAAACTTCTATCGGAACAAGTCTGGTGCCGACGCGATCAATTGGTTCAATGTATCTAAGCCGTCCAATGTTCCACGGGATCTCACGTGTGAGCAAGCTATGGCGCGGTTTCACGTCCGAACCATTGACGGGAACATTATAGACGGAGGCATGGCCTTTGTTGCGCTTTGGTGTCAATTGCCGTCATTCAATTGGTTAGGCAAAATCTTTAGCCTTCCAGGGATCAGGTGGGTGGTAGACCGGGCCTATGGTTGGTTCTTGCCGGTTCGCTCGCATTTACAGAAATTTTTCAGGAAGGCCATCTAGGCGGCCTATGCGGACCAAGTCGAATTTTAGGCTGGCAAGTATTCCAGGGATGGCGTTACGTCTTCTCCGTCATAATTAGAGGTGAAAGTGGAAGCAAAATCATTGGACGCCGTTCTTTCAGAAACCAGCCCTCGCTCGGGAAACTGGATTACCCGAGCTATCGGAAGATCTGTGTTGAGATGTATGGGGTGGAGGATGGTTGGTCAGCTTCCTAACGAGAAAAAGCTCATCATCGTCGGCATGCCACACACATCAAACTGGGACTTCATCCTCGCAATGGCATGTATGCAATCTGTTGGCCTGAAAGTCTCCTATATGATGAAAAAAGAAGCCTTCGCTTGGCCATTTGAGAGCTTTTTTAAGTATCTCGGGGGGGTCCCAATTGAACGGTCATCTTCAAACGATGTGACGTCGCAGATGGTAACTTGGTTCAACGATAATGAAAATGTATGGCTTGGAATGACGCCTGAGGGAACGCGAAGCAAAGTGCAGCAATTTAAGAAAGGCTACCTGCGTATCGCGAAAGCGGCAAATGTTCCGATCTCTTTGATTGGGATCGATGCTCGCTTAAAACACGTCGTTTTACATAACGATCCATGGATTTTTACGGGTGCAAATGACGACGAGGACAACAAGGCGATTAAAAGGTACTCAGACGAGAACTTTTATGGGATAAATCCGACTAAACAATGAAATATATGAGACGATTAGATATCGTAGATCGCACCTACGCACTCAATAAGTAGGATGCACTTGACCGTTCGGACCTCTCCGATCGGAAGATCAGCCTCCTGACATATAAAACTCGCTGGCGGGTAGTTAATATCATCAATCGAAACGGAAAGTGATGCCATCACGTATCAAGAGCATAGAATTAGAAGAGGATCAGAAACGAATGAAAAAAGCAAACCCAAGACCCGGCAATCGGTTGATGGATCGGCCCGAATATGCCTCCAAACTTACACCCTTGACGTTTACTGAAAGCACGACAGTCCTCGATGCTGCTGCCGCAATGACCAAAAAGAATTATGGTTCAGTAATCGTTGTAGATGATGATAACAGAGTTATCGGCGTCGTTACAGAACGCGACGTGATGAATAAGCTTGTCGTCTCAGGTTTAGACGCTGAAACGACGGCGCTTTCAGCTATTATGACTGAAAACCCTCGAACCGCAAAAGAAACCGACGACTTAATTGATTGGTTGCGGATTATGTCTAACGAAAGATTTCGACGGCTACCAGTTGTTGATGATCAAGGCCGTATAAAGGCCGTTTTTACCCAAGGTGACTTTGTTTCCTACACATGGCCCGATTTGCTCTATCAAATGAGATCGATTGCAACTGCAACAATAACAAAGAACTTCGGTGTCTTTTTAATTGCTGGTGGCATTGCCTTGTACACGGTTATTGTTCTGCTAGCGGTAGGCTTCTTCACTTGATTTGCGTCCATCAAGCAGCAGTATCAAAGTCTGACATTCGCCTCAAACCAAGCGTTCCGGCCAGACGCCGTTCTCGCTCAAAACCGGCCGCTGGTAATGTTTGCGAATATGGCCGTTATATACTTTATTCAGGAGACTCGCGTCGGCGCATTTACTTGGTAAATACGAAAGCCTCGCCTTTTATGGGTTTGAGTGCATTTGATCCGTTCATTAATATTACAGCGTCAAAATTCTCCGCCGCAGGCCCATCAATGTGGAAGCTTCGGATCATTGACATATAACCACTGCTGCCCACCAATGCCGGGGACTTGATATATGGTGAGCCCGGATTGTTTATATCAAAAAGCATATTTGGCGCATCGCCCATCACAGACTTTGCTGCACCAATGCCCCGTGTTCGAAACATCCAGCCATTGTCGAAGCTCATCGGTGCCTCAGTATAAAGCTCGCCATTCTTTGGATTTGGTATGCCTGGAAATGCTCCCGACGGTATCATATTCGAACATGCCCCTACACATAAAGTTGTTATCGTCGCGACAGCGTCTTTGAATGTCGGCGAGACTTTCTCAGTTCCGCTGTTTAAATAAGCCGCTAGGCTGGGCGAACCGTTCGTACCAACCTTATTGATATGAGATATGCCCCATAGACCGTAAAATTTCGCTTCGGGAAGAGCTTTATCCATTAAAGCAATATTTGAGAGGATATGACGGTAGCGAGACCTGCCGTCCACACGTGACGCATTGGCCTCCAGCAGCATCTTATTCACAGCATAAGCTGTGTCATCGTCTACATCCGAGAGCGTTTGAGCCATTGCAACGAATTTCTCCTTCGACGGTCCGTCTACTCCAATAAACCTAATCTTCTGGTCGTCAGGGAGAGACACATTTAAGTCTCTGATAGAACGAATTTTTTTTAAGAAGTCCAAATTTCCCCACTGGGATTGTCGTTCATCATGCCAGGCATTAAACACATTAATGAGGGCCTCATCTTGTCCCGTTCGCAGATAATGATTAAATATAATGGCAGTGGCCGGGTCGATTTCAGCCATATAGTCGCGAACGCCCAGGCGTTGATTGAGGTGAGTCAGCAGGGCCAAATCGATAGATTGCACTCGCGAATACCCGTGCATTTCTCCCAACATAAACAATCGATTTTCATAGAAAGCATCGTCAAAGGCAAAGTTTCCATCGGCTTGGGTCAAGTCTAGCCTAACTTCGTTTTCAGATAGATAGTCTTTTTGTGTTTTCGCCGTAAAGCTATCAGCGATGACCGGAAACCAAGGCAGCGCAATGACTAACAAAATGCTTGAAAGAAACAGAAGGCCGATCCATTTCAAGATCTTTATTATTACCTGCATTTAACGCTCCTGTTTTGAGTAAGGCTGGCCTTATGAAGAGGATAATGTCAAGTCTCTGATAATGGTGAAGGCTAAATAAATTTGAAATCTGAGCGTCCTTAACTCGCCTCAATCCTGTCGCTCAAGCCGGAGGCCATTATCACTCAAAAACGGACTCTCGCTAATCGATCTTCCAGCTGCCTAGTGACATGATTGTGCTTTCCGTTATCGTCGACAGATTGGGACCAAGGATTTACGAGGCCAGAAAGTGCTGCTGCGCAGGATAACAAAACACGTCAATGATCAGAACTGGTTCGCCGTCGGGATTGACTTCTGCATCGTCGTGACCGGCGTTTTCATTGGTATTCAGGTCGCGAATTGGAACGAGGCGCGACAGGAACGTAGACTGGAGCAGATTGTTCTGGAACGTATGCTTGACGAAGTTGAAGCGTTAGACCTTGAGCACGCTTGGATCTCTGAAAGAGAACGTCTCACGCGAGAGCAACTGTATGAAGTCAGGCTTGTTCTTCTCGGCGTTAAGCCTTTGAGACCTTTTACCCTTGAGGAATGCGCAGCGATTAGTCGGTCAAGCGCAACATTACTTCCGGAAGTCACTGTGGCTATTATTGATGAACTAATAGCCACAGGCCGACTGGCTCTCGTTCGCAATGCCGATATTAGACACGGGGCCAGCAGGCTCAATCAATTGCAACGCGTCCGACGCACAGCATTTGAGACCTATCTCACGGGCACGGTTAGCCTTGTGCGAAAATATCCGGACTATCTGCCTTACAGTCTTATCCCCACAAATGATCCAACCGACGAGGACGGAAATGTGCCAGCGTTTGAATGTGATCCCGAAGCCATGAAAAATGATCGGGCCTTTCTGAACGATTTTGCAGAAAACGTCTCTTTGAATGCGACCGCCGGAAATCGCATGAGGGAAAGTGCGGAAGCGATTAGAGCCCTTCATCAAGCTCTCGATTACGAACTGAGCATTCGCAATATGGAATTTGAAGAATGATCCTCCGCCGCTCCCGCACGCGTCGTCGCGCTATTGGATGAGGCCACCCCATGAGTGAAAAATCGGCTGTCCTAGAATTTAAAACTGGAAGCCTCGTCTTATTCGCCTGCGTCATTGGCGTGAGCGCAGGGCTTGCGTCTCTCTCTGCTACTGTCGGTGTCGAATAGATTGATTTATTTATTGGAGAATCCCTATGCCAAAACATGAGAAAGTCCTTGTTGAAAACATAAACACCCCCGGAAGGCTTCATAGCGTTAATGCTGAAAAGTATAGCGCAATGAAGAAAGCTATTCTTTCGTCCTTGCCGAGTGCGCCGCCGGGGAGAAATTTTAATGAAGCCTTAGTCGAGGTTAAAAAACATCTCCCTGAAAAACTGTTTTCGGGTGGCGCAACGTCGGGCTGGTGGTTCAAAACTGTTCAACTGGATTTGGAAGCCAAGCGCGTGTTGAAACGCTCCGACACTAAACCACTCCGGTGGTGGTTGGTCTGATTGCACCTAGATCAACGCCTTCCCAAGTTGAGTTAATACCCTAGAATGCTGCCATGACAACCAAATATTCAGTGTCTTAAAATCGCCCCAAATCTGTCGCTTAAGCCGGAGGCCATTGTCGCCCAAAAGCGTACGTTCACCTGCGCCCTGAACTAAACACTGGCTTTCGACTGTCCCTGCGAAAAACCTCTTCATTTGATGGCGCCAGTGTCACGTCATATCGCGACACTGGCGTGTTTTGTTAGTCAGCAGTGTGTCATAAGGTGAGTACAGCTAACAAGGTCAAAACAAATGAGTATTCAAAAACGAAGGTTAGACAAAGGGTGGTCCCAAGAGGAATTGGCTCGGCATACGGGCTTAAGCACGCGCACAGTCCAGCGCATCGAAAGTGGCCAAAAACCCGGACTGGTATCGCTAAAGTGCCTTGCCGCTGTATTTGAGACGTCCATCAGCACTCTAGCACAGGAGCAAGCCATGACCAAAGCTAACGAAACTGACCCCACCGAGAATATAATGCTCACGCAAATTGAATGGGATGCAATCGAATTTGCACAATCTATCCTCAATGGGCCTAAAAGCGGGGCAAAGAACCCACTCTCAAAAATGGAGAGACAAGCCATAGATTACGCGAAAAGACTCATAGCCAAATTTGTCGATCCTTAATGAGGTGTTGTCTAAGGCAGGGATAAGGTAAGTATCCTAAACTCTCCTCATTACAGCCGCTGACGCCAGAGGCCGTTGTCGCCTATATTTAGCCTGTTACGGCTAACAAAGAGAGTGTCGGTTATTAAAAATAGTGAATGATATTCGGGGATAAATGAAGGAGTAGGCAGTTGATCGAAATTCAGCCGACTATGGGATGGATTGCATTCGGCTTATCGATGATTGGCGGGATTTCGATATTTGCGTTGTCAATACTTGCAACAGTAAAGCATGATTTTCAATTCTTCCCACCCCCAAGTAAACAAAGCTGGCAGCACAAGGCTTTCATTGTATTGTTCCGCCTCTACCTTTACCCACTAATCGCCTTGAGCGTTATCAATCTTCTCCAAGACAGGCCCACCATTTTTCAATATGGAATCGGCACGCCACTGCTTGGCATCGGATTTGGTCTTGCCTTTTGGATTACGTTCAAAATGGGATGGAGAAACGCATTTGGAGAAAAACGCGGTCTAAAGACAGCTGGATGGTTTAGTTGGAGTCGGAACCCTGTCTATGTTTTCACATGGATCGGACTAATCGGCTGGGCTCTGGTAATAAACGACTGGCAGGTATGGTGTTTGTTAGCCTTGTGGGGGCTTATGTATTGGGCGGCACCTCGATTCGAAGAACCTTGGCTGGAACGCGAATATGGCGATACTTACTCTGCGTATAAGGCGCGCGTTCCCCGTTTCTTTTGAATGCTCAAGCCACGCCAAATGAGCGGCTTAAAATCGCCTCATAACAGCCGCTGACACTAGAGGCGATTTCCGCCCAAAAACGGCCGCTGGTAATGTTTTGTCAAAAGGGTGGGTTTTGCCCAAAATAAAACACTCATTTATTTCCGCTAAAGGGGCAGACCGGATGATGGCCAAATTCAAAATATATACAGCCGCTCCATACTTGTTGCAGAGATTATGCCGCCGCTCTGTTGAAGCCGCTTAGAAAACTGATGATTTCTTACCTTTGCTCCCACTTTTACAAAAGCAGACGACTACACCCCCAGAACTTCATAACTTTTCTCGTCAGTGCTGTGGGCCTTATGTTTAGGTGATTATTAAGGCTTCGCTTTTATGAGGACCTTCATTGGAGATTAACCATGAAAGCGCTTTCAACTGCTCTCGCCTTGATTATACTTGCAACGGCTCCGTCTGCTCTTGCTTTGTCGGCGACACAGACCGTCCTCAAAGAGATCCGCACGACGACCCCGTCAGGTGACGTTACAACCCGTTATGTCGCCGCAGAGCTTGTCATACCAGGTGAAACCATTGTCTATCGCCTCGACTATGTGAATGATAGCGCGGAATCTGTCACAGACATGGTCCTGACGATGCCTGTGCCTGCCGAAGTGACTTTCCAAGACGGGTCCGCGGAACAGGCGGGTATGGAAACATCTTTTTCAAGCGATGGGGGGCAGACCTTCTTCGCTCGCCCCGCACTGATGGTAGATGCGGACGAGGGTGTAATGGTACCGGCCAGCGCCGAAGACATTACGCATATCCGGTGGGTGTCTAATATCACCGTGGCCTCGAACGAAGATGGCATCCTTCAATTTAAAGCGGTCTTGAAATAGTCGGAGATGACATTCGACCT
The DNA here is from genome assembly GCF_014652695.1 of Algimonas arctica. Taxonomy (GTDB): domain Bacteria; phylum Pseudomonadota; class Alphaproteobacteria; order Caulobacterales; family Maricaulaceae; genus Litorimonas; species Litorimonas arctica. Next base: position 222 of record NZ_BMZH01000023.1, on the reverse strand, counting down.
AGGTTTAGAAGGCTTCTAATTATGTTTCGTGCCTCACAAATCAGTTTTCGGTTGGCCTTATCAGCCATAGTTGCGCTATCTGTCCCTGCCATTGCTTTGGCAAACGGCACAACCGCCGGAACGAATGTGCAAAACACATTCACGCTCGACTATAAGGTCAGTGGAGTTGATCAGAACACGATCGACACGGGGGTGAGCGGGTCGAACACACCGACAGAATTC
>NZ_BMZH01000022.1 GCF_014652695.1 Algimonas arctica | reverse complement strand
TCCGAAACGCAGGCATGCTAACAACGGGATGTTGTCACCCGTCGAATTTGAGATGACAGCAAAATGAAGTAGCAAGGTGTCTATAAAGCTAGGGGCACATCATTGTTTCCACCCAAGTCAACTTGAATGGTATCGTGAATTTCCCACGTAAAAATATTATAATAGACGGGCTGCCCCAGCAATGACCACCATGTAAAGTCGAGCTCGGCTTGAAGCATGAAGCCGTCAGAGGGAGGGGCTATCAAAGGATAAAGGACGGCGTTGAATTTTCCGCCTTCTTTATAGGCGACACTGGACCCGATCTGGGCAGCCGCTGTCGTAGAGTACATGCCGTATAAAAAGGCAATTAATAAAATAGCCTTTAATATGGTGCGGAAAATCATCACCTTGTCATCAATATTTCGCGTGCTTAGAGAGCATTTATAGACGTAAGCATATATATCCATTCGTGTAAATTCTAGGTTGGAGATAAAAAATTCTCTGCAGTCTGCTTGCAGGGGCGACAAATACTATAAAGTTGTCACTGCTTCCGCTTAGGTAGATAACTTCATTTACCCTAGTCCGCCAAGCTCAAGACCCAATTCGCCACCAACATGGCAACGATACCTTTAGCCATTCCAAACCTCCCAACTGGTAGGTATCACTGTCTGACGTCAGCGCTCATGGTACAGATTTAAGCTAGGGCTAAGGGAGACTTTGCTCACCTCCATCCTTATGGAGTGAAGCATGAGACAGACTAAATATGGCGTTCGGAGAGCGTCTGAGCGGCTTAAAATCGCCCCAGAACGGCCGCTGACTCACCACTCAGTGTCACCACTTATCACGTTTGGGAAGCTTGTGGCCCAAGCGTCGCATGGACATGGATTTTGGAGAAAACCATGTCACAGACACTAACAAACAAGATCTTTGGTAATAGCCAGATCGGAGCCCCTAGAGGTCAGAAACGTCCCCTCCGCCCGAGAGAAGTTTGGGCAATTAGGGCAAGGTTGGAAATGCTTGGGGAAGCACGAAATCTCGCACTCCTAAACCTTGCCATTGATAGCAAACTTCGGGGTTGTGATCTGGTCAGTCTTAAAGTGTCTGATGTCTTCTCTGCAGGGTCCATCCGCGAACGAGCCATGGTAATCCAACGGAAAACCTCGCGACCTGTTCAATTTGAAATCACGAAGCTCACAGCCGCGTCGCTGATCTCTCACGTTCAAACCGTAGGGCTTTCCAACGATGATCACTATTCCCGAGTCGCAATAAAGGAAGTGATCATCTTTCCACACGGCAATACCATCGCATTGTCGACAGTTGGGTCAGTCAGATAGGGCTCAAGGCTTCTGAATATGGAACACACTCACTCCGCAGAACCAAAGTCGCACAGCTCTATCGGAAAACTGGCAATCTTAGGGCTGTGCAATTGCTCCTAGGCCACGCGAAGATTGAGAGTACTATCCGCTATCTCGGCATCGAACTTGAAGATGCTCTGCAGATCTCGGAGGCCCTGGAAATATAATGGGAGGCCGTTTTGAGGCGATTTTAAGACACTGGCTGGGCGGTGAATTTGACGCAAGTGAATGAAACATATCACTTAGCTTAATGTACTCAGGTTATTATTTGCTTCTGAGGTTCTCAATAATCTGAGCATCCACCCAGAAAATATCTACATTTTCGTACTTGTCAGAGCCCATATTCCGAGTAAAAAAAAGATATTTTCCGTCTGGCGTCACGCTCGCAAACGCTTCCGAAGCTCCTGTGTTTATCTTGTCACCCATATTAATGGCATCGCCCCATGAGCCATCTTGCTGTCGATAACTAATATAGATGTCAGAATCGCCATATCCGCCTTCTCTTTCACCATCAAATATAAGGTAGGATTCATCTGGCGCGATTAAGGGGTGGAAGCTTCTTCCGCCATTAATTTTTTTGCTGAGCAGTTTCGGTTCTTCATGCTTTCCATCTATTAATCGTGAATAACGAATAGAACCAGTAAAATCAGGTTTGAACTCATCAAAAAAATAAGTACCTTTAGAGGAAGCCGTAAGGCGCATGATCGGCACGTCTTTGAAAGGGGATCCAAGGCTTTTTACCTCTGACCATCCGGCTTCGGTGCGCTCCTTATACCGCTTACCCAAGTGCATGGTCTTACCATCAGGAGAGAAAAAGGGTCGCCCCATCCTGGGCGATATAACGGATTCCTGCCACTGATTATTTTTGTATTGAAAAACGGTAGAAGTCATTTTTTCATATTTACCGCCCTCTCTACTGAGATAGAACTCTTTCATATCAGGAGTGAAGACACCGCTATATTCATAATCCTCTGTCGTAACAATGCCGGGAGCGAAAGCTTCAGGAATCAAGCCCGGCGGTTCTTGCCCGAGATAGAGCCAGTCAGTTGTTGAGCTATTTACGGCATTAATTGGGTCGGGGTCGGTTGCGGTTGAAACAGGGTCCTGAGAACATGCTGAAATTAGCAATATTAGGGTTAAAGTCGCGACTTTTTTCATTTCGTTTCCTTTTATCGAAATTTTCGATAACACGTTTCGTCAAGTCTTCGTTAAAAATTGCGTGAATAAAATTAGCTCACTGTCTTAAACTGGGCGTTTGAAGCCTCTGAACTGAGGGGCCGCTGTGGGGCGATTATAAGACACTGGAATTCAAACTATCTTTGAGCGTTTATAACCTCAACTCTAAGCCAAGGCTGACGTCAACCATTATTCCGGGCCTTTAAACTATATCACGCAGCAGCTGTTGCCCGAATAATTAGCCAGACAAGATAGACAATATATGCGGAAGTCAACGCCGCGCCTTCTAAGCGGCTGATTTTACCTTTAGTTAAAGCGAAACCAAACATGGCTGCAGTCGCAGCAACCAACACAAGTCCATCAAATATCGAGAAATTGGAACTTACTGTGATTGGGAATATCAGGCCCGTAATACCTAAAACGGCAAAGACATTGAAGATATTCGATCCCACAATATTACCGAATGCAATGGCATTTTCTTTCTTCACGCTCGCCACAAGAGATGCAGCAAGCTCAGGTGCTGACGTGCCAACACCGACGATTGTAATTCCTATAATGGCTTCTGAAACCCCAAACGCTGTCGCTACACCTACGGACCCTTTAATAAGAACACCCGCACCACCAACCAGTAAAGCTATGCCTATCACGACGAATATTGCAGCAATTGGCAGAGGGTATCGCACTTCTGGAATGTCGCCTTCAAGGCCTTCACGGTCGGATCGAAAAATGTTGAGGATATAAATCAAGAACAGCACACACAAAATGGCTGCGAATATCTGGGAAATACCTCCTAGCACAATGGCCACCAAACAAGCCACACTCGCTATCATAACAAAAAAGAAATCGCGCTTGAGACCCTCTTTCGGTGTTACCATTGGGTAGATAAGTGAACAAAGACCCAGAATAAACAGAAGGTTGACGATGTCAGACCCAAGCACATTCCCAAAGGCTATTCCGTCTGCGCCTTGAGCGGCCGCCCCAAAGGTTGCAACAAATTCTGGTAGTGAGGTGCCGAATCCAACTAAGGTTGCACCGATGAGCGCCTTTGACATTCCAAAGCGGTCGGCAACAGACACCGAGCCGCGAACAATGGCTTCTCCTCCGCCTACGAGAAGTAAAAGTCCAAGGATAATAAATGCAAAATCTACAAACATCGTCGCGTACACTTTTCTAAGTTATAGTTGTTAGAGAAAACAGCCAAGATAAGTCGTTTGCGTAACTTGTCTAGTAATTCCAAAAGGCTCACTTAGCCCCGCCCTAATTCTGTGCCACAGTCGGTGACGTCTGACACAGTGGCGGTCTCATCAACTAATCAATATTTTTATTATCTGATTGACAACGAGTACAGCGCCAAGGGACATTATCAGTCCTATGGCAACTGCTAAACCGTCTTTCTCAATGATGCCAAGGGATAAGACCAAAATACATAATGCTGGCCAAAAATTTGTGAGCGGAAAAGGCAGCATAATAAGAACAGATAAAGGTATGATAACGGCTCCAATTAGCCTTCGGCCTAAATCTTCTGTCATGAAAACGAAGCGAGGCTTTAACACCGCCTCTATCTTAGCAATTTTTGGGGCCGTCTTATACATGACAGATTTTATCTTTGTTCTTGAAAACGAATAAGCCAAAACCTTTTTAGGTAACTTTACTTCTGATAAACCCATTGCCATTTGCACGCCTAAAATTAGGAGTAATAATCCAGTTAGAATCGCATGCCCAAAAAGATTGGGGAGAAGACTAAGAATAGCCATCAATATCATTACCATACCAAATGCTCGTCCGCGCAGATATCTCAGCATTAATTCTAGTGATATGGCATCTTCTTGCGAAAGGTCAGATAACTCGATCATAATTTGCGATGTTTTCTTGCGGGTCCATTCCTGATGATCTTGGTCTTCATTTTTCATTTTGATAGAATATCACATAGACTTTATTTAGATAGCGGTCTTTTCGAATTTTGATCAATGAGAGCGATTTGAGAATGTTCTTAGGTGAAAGGTGTAGGGCGAATTCACAACTCCATCTGGGTTCTAATAAAAAAGCAAATTAAGCAACTTTCGAATACTGATTTTTCATTACTCAACGAGTGACTTATTTTGAGCGTTCTAAGCCTCTCGCGGGATGGCCGCTTTGCCCCGAAGCTGGCTTCCTCACGATAGAAAGTTAGAGCCTCAACGTGGGCCCTATTCCCATCAATTCTTTTTGTGAAAGACGCCCACAGAATATGGATGCGCGATCTTCAGAAGCTGATCGCGCCTGAAGGCGAGCGACCCCCCATCACCATATTTAGGCCTCTCGTCCGCATGACCCATGAGGATCTTGCGGAGCTCTGTATCAATCTCTGCCTCAATCATGCGCTTCTCAAACGAATGACGGAGCGAGTAAATGCGGTGACGTTTGGTGGGAAACAGATCCCGCGCTCGAAACGCCTTCATCAAGGCCTGCGAAAGAAGATCATTGCGGTCGTAATAGTGTGGAAACCCGTTGGGCGCTTGCCGCATGGCGTCCAACGAGACGCCCACAAGAGGAATTTCACGGATGGACGAAAGGGTTTTGATCTCGCGACTATCCGTCGGCGTAATCCTAATGTGGGGGACCGCAACATCAAGCCGAATATGCTCTGGTTGGAGGTTCGCAATTTCGCTGGGACGGCAGCCTGTCTCAATGAGCGCGTAGAGGATCATGCGTGCCTGCTCATTCAAATCGTCAAACAGTCCAGGCACCAGGATCCGGTCACGGACCCAATCTGTCTCGAACGGCGGCGTTGCATTCTGGCGCGTCTTCTTGGCGTCGTCCTTAAACGACAATCCTCGGAACGGGTTTGGACGATCCTCCTCACCGATGTGATTAAAGTAGGATGAGTATAAAACACGCATATTCCCGATATCGCGATTAGCCGTGTTTGCTTTGACGGGCTTAGCCCCGTTGGCTGGGGCAATCCGTCCTGCCCACCACTTGCGGTAAGCCAGACCGTCTGCCCGTTCGATCTCTCGCATCGGCTTATCGCCAACCAGATCAATGAAATACTGAATCCCGCGTCGCTTGGTCTTAAGCCAAAGCTGTTTCTGGTAGGGGGACTTTGTTGCGAGATCTCCTAGCGCAATCTCATCGCAGTACCGCTCAAAGGCATCCGAGACCTTGGCTGCTGGCAGAGGCACACCGCCCAACATTGCTACGGCCTCCGCTTTGACAAACGGCTCAGGTGTGCCCTGACTGACCTGTCTAACCGCTTCAATGCGGTCCATGAGCTCGCTGAGCCCTACAGTCTCCACAAGGCGCTCTACGGGCGCGTAGACGAAGCCTCGCGCCATGGCGCGGGAACACGCCGCCGCATACTGGCGGTCTATCGCTGAGCGCACCCGACGACGCGTATCGGCATCATCGGTCTCGCCCATCGAATAGGCGGTCGTTGTCCAGAAGTCGTCATCAGCCTTTTCGAGGGCATCGCGCCGCATCCGGGCGACTTCCCAGCTCTTTGTCTTGAGAGAGGTTCGAATGAAGGTGCGGGAGTCGTAAGATTGGAACCGCTTTGGGACGCGGCGCATGTAATACAGCCGGCCACGCCGGTTCATGATGTGTCGGTCCTCGTCGCGCATGACCGCTCCATTCAGTGTCGCAATAGTATCCCGTTTTGTTACTCAGTTTTGAGGTGATCTCAAGTCAAAAGAAAAGGGTTCCCTAAGGAACCCAATATAATCAATGATTTAAGGTTGATATTCTTCAAAACAACTGGAGCGGGCGATGGGATTCGAACCCACGACATTCAGCTTGGGAAATGATAAATTGGGATGTTTGCTTACTGGACTACAATCGACAATTGGTAACGAAACTGAAGCAAATACGCACTCGAAAACCGGGAGTTGTGCTCGAGGGTATTCCTGAAATTTTCTGAAATATCGTGAAATTCACTTGAATTAAGATTGCTCAAGAACTCGTAACCACAAGGTAACCGTAGGATCGTCTCCGCTAGTGATTTTTCACTAGAGGAAATGAAGTCGGGGACCACAATGGGATGCTCCTTGCTTCCACTTTTACGGACCAAAGTGGCTGCAAAGGTAGGGGCACATCAGACTACCTGACTGAGGGCCACTGTCGAAAATTCAACTCATCATGAACCTTCGTAACTTTTTCTGATATACGGCATCACGATATCAATGTCATCTACACTTGTAATCGTAACTTCTAAATCTCCAGTACCAAAATGGCCAACTTCACGCACATCTCGGAAGATTTTGTTCTGTTCGACAGTGTCGGGGTCGACCTTTAAGTAAAGTCGAATAACTCCAGTGCCGACATTACGTTTCACTTCCATACAAGCGAAATTCTGGATGCGTTTATACGCAAAATAGAATTTTGTAGCTCGTTGTTGGACATCATCGCCGAGAGACATCAGAGCTGCGTCGACATCTGCATAGAGGTTCCGCAGCGTGTCATTCGCCGCGGCAAGATCTTCAGAAACAGTCCTATATAGCGTCACCCCGATAGTTGACTTCGCTTTTGCGTTTGCAGATTCCCCTGACGTGGATGTGAGCTGATCAAGGAGAAGCTTATCGTCATCAAATAATGCAAAACGGATCAATTCAATATTTCGAGGCATCTGCTTTACCGCGAAAAGATCATATTTTTTAAAATCACCTGCAATGCAAATCAGCCGTGGCTCGGACCAGTCGATCGTTTTAGCTACATCCGTGCCTAGTGTATCTCGAACCATTAGCTCAAACGCTGCCTGGTGATCCATCAACCAATTGAGGTAAAATAGACCTTGATTGATAACATTCTCATCACTCTGTCGCTTGTACTCTATGATCACGGGATAGCCGTTCTCATCGATACCAAGTGTGTCCATGCGCCCATCCTGAGTTGGAAACTCACTGGCAAGAAATCGAACGCCCAACAATATTTCGAGATTTTGTTCAAATATCGTTTGCAACCGCTTTTCAAGTTTCAAAATCGTCGACGGCAAAGCCGTTACATTTAACCCTTGAACGTCGAATAGTTTTATATCACCCATTGTTCCCCAGCCCAGCCTAAGTACGTTAGGTACGCTTTCCAAAACGGAATTTCTAAAACTCCTGTCATGCAGGCGAAGAATTATCTTGCTTCAGCCAAATGGCATTAGAACTCTCCATTGTAGCTCGCAGAACGTCGCCAACCTTGAAATTTGCAAACTTCCAATCTTGAAACACTTCGTCCGTGAAAATCCTAGGGTTATTTCTATTCGCGGCATACCTCGTCGATTTGGCTTTCGAATGAATTCTTGTGGTGCCTAAGAACAAGTCAATAGGGCTGCTTGCCAAAGCAACGCCATGCTGAACGGGCGGATTGAAGTAAGAGTTTTTGTAGTATGTCTTCTTGAGCTCAATTTGGAATTCTCTTGGGTATTTTGAGGGTGGTTTGGTTGGAATGTGCAAAGTCGCAATCTCTTCTTCCCCGATAATTCCGTGATGTGTTTTTTGCTCTTCGAACCTTTGGTTTAGCCACTCATAGGCAACATCCGTTAGCTGTACTCCGGGAGCCTGTTGGTAAGCTTTTAACGGGTTGAGATTCCCATGTCCCTCAATGAGGTTCCGTTGCGTTGACATATAGGTATTTGGCCCAAACTTTGCCTCTAACTCACGAAGTGAAACGCCACCGCCTATTTCACCGTCAAGAAATTCCGCATCGTAGACACGAATATACTTGCCCCATATCGACCGCCAGTCATGAACAGCAATGTCTTCAGGCGTGGCAACGTCCCGAACTTCGTCATGGGCTATACTCAAGGCGCGTCCGAAAATGATAATATCGTTCGGATCAGACACCATCCTTGAGACGAACATTACGTCTCCGTCTTGTGGTTGACGCGGTGTTTTACTGTTCGGATATCCCAAGGACCAATGCGCTCCGGAACTTTCTAACTCCTCAAATGTCGTTCGCGACCTTAGCACTCTGTTGGTCCCCTCGCCCAGAAACTTTACGAATGATTGAAATTCCAGTGGGTTTTCTAAAAACTCCGGTTGGTCGTTTTGGGACGTAGGCACTGAGGGATTTGGGGGTTTTTGTGTGGTAAGCTGGCGACCTAAATCCGGCAAGGCATCACCGTCGCCAGGCTTCTTGCTGCCCCCGGCGACTTTTTTGCGTTCGACGACGTCTTTCCATTCATTCGTATTGTCATACGACAGGATGGGTTCGTTCTCGTCCCAGAGACAATCGAAGTAGTCGTGGCAAGACGCTATCAGGGCTCCATCATCTAACCCGCAGCCGAATTCGAAATTAGTCTGCATTCCACCACATGTGAGGTTTGCTGACGTCACCAAGGCGTGTTTGTCACCGTAAATGTAGAGCTTAGAATGTAGCTTGCTTATGCCCTGAACTTCTGCACCTTGGGATATTAAGAACTCTAGAGCCTCAATGTCGCTCACGCCCTTGTAGAAGTCCTCAAGGTTATACCTTGTGATGACCTGAATATCCGACGGGCGAACGGCATCGATAAGAATCTTTGCAGCCTTCAGCTTTACAAAGGGGCTGACTATTCTGAGGCGACCTTCAGCCTGCAAATCAACCTTAGTGAACTCAGATTTCCAGTTTTTATCAATAACTTTAAACAAACTTATCTCCCACTAAGTCTCTTTCGTAAACGGTCACGGCGAAATAGTATCTGAGATGAAATCGAATATAGGGCGGAGTGGTTCGAAATATAGCCTGTCAATAGTCGGAATAGTCACCTCCGCGAATTCACGCTTTCTTCCTGCCGCCGCAGTGAATTCAATCAAATTACCCTGCCTATTCATCACTTGGCGAAATCGCCCCTTAACTTCAGGACATGCATAAAACAGGTGCTCAATCGTCATCAGAGATTGGTTACCATAGTGGTCGCCAGCATCGTTGATGACCTGACGCCGGACGATTTCAATGTCCGGGACCGGTAGTAGCATTCCGTAGTGCTGACTGTTTTCCCGACGTTTTACCAACCCTGCGGCCAAATCCTCCTGCATGAGCGTGCCGAACTGAAACCAATCATCATAAGCTTTATCGAAATCAAACAATGCAAAAAGAGTGCGGCCGTGATGCGCCTCTTTAAAGGTTTCATCTTTGAATAGAAACCGAAGGAACTTACACCCGTTGCCGCTTTCAATTACGAATGGCATATTTTCGTCCGGAAAGAGTTTTGCCCATGCTGTTTTAAGGATCAACCTATCCGTTGGACCCTCAGTGAACAATATAGGGCTATCATGGTGGAGTATGACTTGCTCTATATCGAGGCGTAATTCGTCTTCGGTAAATGTGATAAGCCCGGCTGATAGATCGGTAATGACCTCCGATTTATCTCTTTCGCTGGCCACGACACCGTCATCGCCGCGCTCTAAGACCCTAAGGCGGGTTTCGACATTGGCGGCTATAGTTGATGCGCTATGTGTGCTCATTAGGAAATGGTTAGAACACGCGGCCTGGTCCGAGATTTGCTTCATTTGCTCTAGAAATTCGAACTGCCATTCAGGATGTAGAAAAGAATCAGGCTCGTCCAACAGCGTTAGGCATTCGCGGCTTTTGAAGAGCTCCGATATTGCGAAGAGGTAGACTGATTGGAACTGACCGTCACTGAACGCCTTTGAAGACACTTCGGCAGCATGGGCAAGCCTGATTGGAATATAGATGTCTTCGATCATATCAAACGCCCGAAGTGTGTTGAATAGACAGAAAACATCGTCATCTGTCGTGTCAGCGAACACCTGCCTGAACTTTTCTATATTGATCGGTAAATTGTATTGGTCCGCCTCTCGGTCATACAAAGAGCCAAGAGTATCAAAGCTAAGTATGCAGCCTTTAAGTTTTTCCAAAAAGTCGAAGGTAACGCCCTTTGCGCCCCAATAAGCGTTATCTTCCTCAAACGGGTCAAAATATTTCTTTTTGGCGACATTGGATGGACGCCTTAAAACAAGCGTTGCCGTCTCCATGATCTCTTGAATATCGAGCTTCTTACACAATATCTGGCGCGCAGGATTGTCTTCGGGCAGCATAAGCATTTGCGCTAGCAATGTCGATTTGTAGTCCGGCCCGATACCGATGAAATTGGGTAGGCTGGCCACGCTTTTTCGTCCGGCGCTGCGGCGATAGGCGTTGCGGTAGCGGCGTATCAGATCCGTAATCGTCTCGTTCTGACCCGAGTAGTAGATAATGATGTTGTCGGGGAGCTGGAACGTCCGCAAAGTCTTTAGGGTTTTTCCGCCTTTTGAAGGGCGAAGTTCAATGCCGTCCCAACTCACGTCGTATTCGACTCCCGCAATCTCCCAGGAAATATGATACGAGAATGTTGGCGGCGAGATGTGTTTTTTCAGATTATAGAGGTGATCAAATGCCTCAACGATAGCCTCGAGGAAGTTGGACTTCCCGGAGCCGTTTTTTCCCACCAAAATGTCGATGAACTCAGGGCCATCAAAGGTTATGGTTAGGTCGGAAAGGTTCTTATACCCCTGAATTCTGACGCTTTTGAGCCGCATTAAGAAACACTCACATGGTGCACAACACTCTCGGCGAGTTCGACTTTAAGGGATTCTGAGGTGCGGATGCTTTTGAGGAGGTCATCGCAAAGAGCCAGTAAGTTCTCGAATATATCTACCAGTCGCTTCTGTTCCCTCACTTCAGGAACAGGAATAGTCATTCCGCCTAGTGATTTCATGCTGGCATTTGCTTGATTAGCCGTTCCGGTAGAGTTGTCAAAGACAGGATCGAGCACAAAATTTGAGGTTAATGACAATAACAAATAGTCGGGCAGGCAAGTCTTTGAGCGTATCCTGCAAATGCGCTGATTCAGGAACAATTTCCGATCATTCAATACCTCTTCAGATATTTTTACTGAGTATAAGTAGTCTCGTTTTCCTTTGGTTCCTGTCATTGACATTATTATGTCGTCGGTAGCCAGCTCTACTTTTTTCGATTCATCTGCATCTGGTTCAGAGATAAAAACCGCATTGTTTTTCAGGCGTAATTTTCCAGGACTCATATTACTCATCCGGATTACCTGATTGCTGCCCTGTTTCAAAAAAACAGAACTTTTAAATGCCATTCCACTCTGTAAATCTGCGATTTCTGATAACCGGCATGTTTTCCAAGTGCTATCGTTAATTCTGCTAAAATATCCCTTCGTTAACAAGTCGAGAACGGTTGCTTTCAACTTCGAAACACTCCCCTCTGTCGTGAACAGTGCATCGAAATGGGTGCTGAGGGCAGTCCAGTTTTGGGTTAGGACGTTTGCGTCCTTGCTTTCGACTAGGGTGCGAAGGAGCGCGTCGACGAGCTCAGCATGGCTTTCGCGCGCGGTCTCTGTCTGCGCCTCCAAATCATCAATCAACCCCATCAACTCATCGACCTTAGCGACGATTCGTTGTTGCTCTTCAAGCGGGGGAAGAGAAAACTTCAGTCCAAGCAGGTCGGGCAACTTAATCCCCTTAACCGTTAACCCTTGGCCTGTGATGACTTGATCTTTCATCAATAAATACATGAATTCTGAGTCAATAGAGCTCGGCAAAAAAAGAGCTCTCAAATCTTGGTTGATAGCCAAATCAACCCTATTGATTGAAAGCTGGCCCAAACCCATTCTCGTAACAACTATCAAACAGCCAGAAGGAACTAAGTTAGAGGAACTGTTCGCAAGACCCTCGCATGTAATGCTATCCTGAGTGCATGTAACGTATTTTTCCTTGCCAATATCTTTTACGCTGGCCCAAGGGATATCTCCGTTCCAGTATTTAGACACGGTTTTCGAGGGGGTTCCACCTCCTAAATGACCGAGAATACAACTACCCAAATTGGTTGCCAACCATGTTGATTTAAGGCCAGGATCACTGCCGATGTTTGTAGTAGCGGTCTTCTGTATTTTGAACTCATCATAGTTTAGTCGCTCAACCCCTATTGAGGCTAAGAGTGCCCCGGCATCGCTGTCGGACGGCAAAGAATGCGTCAGTTTTCCCCTGACCGCTAAGCTAATTAATAACTGTCGCATTCCGTTTAGACCGAGGTCAGACTTTTTCGATTTCGCTCCTCGGCCACGGTTTGGTTTATGTTCCGTTGCCCCCACCCAAACATCTAAGTGATCAATCGCATCCAACCCCATTACGTCGCCAACGCTTCGGCTAAAATAGATTTCAGTTGTGCTTGAATGGTTACTATGTTTTCTCGCGCCTGTTTATACTCAGGTAGGATTTCATCAGGAGTTCGTTTGCGGGCTTCAACTCTATTTGGGTTTGACAGATCTAGATTATAGCCTCGTTTTTCAATGTCCTCAGCCGTGACCTTCCAAGCATGCACGGTTTCTTTGCGGTCCTTGAACCCGTCTGACTCATCACCCCACCATTTGATCAACGGCTTCATTTCTTCAAACTTCATGGGCTTGGTTTTATTATAGGCTTTCACGCCCTTGGGTAAGGTGTGCTCATAGAACCAAATATCCTTGGTTACTTCGCCTTTAGTGAAGAACAGAATGTTAGTCTTAATGCTTGTATAAGGCGCAAAGACGCTGTTGGGCAGGCGCACGATTGTATGTAGATTACACTCCGTCAGCAGCGCCTCTTTGAGTCTAGTTTTTACGCCTTCACCAAAGAAGAAACCGTCTGGCAAAACAACCGCTGCGCGGCCATGTTTCCTCAAAAGCCTTATGATTAAAGCCATGAACAAGTCAGCCGTCTCGCGCGTACGGTAAGTGGTTGGGAAATTGTTCTCTATCCCGTCCTCTTCCATGCCGCCGAAGGGCGGGTTGGTGATGATAACATCAACGCGGTCTTTGTCGCTGTAGTCCTTGTAGGGACGTTTCAGGGTATTATCGTGGCGTATGCCTGTTGGTGTGTCGATTCCATGCAAAATCGCGTTTGTGACGCAGAGCATATAGGGGAGCGGTTTCTTCTCGACGCCCGAAATCGACTTGGCCAGTTTGGCTTCATCACCTGAGGACTTAACGTCATTGTCCCTGATATGCTCGATAGCATTCACAAGGAAGCCGCCCGTCCCGCAGGCGGGGTCAAAGATTTTTTCACCAAGGCGTGGATTGACCCGATCAACGATAAATTGGGTGACGGCGCGCGGCGTGTAAAACTCACCTGCATTGCCTGCACTTTGAAGATCGCGCAGAATTTGCTCATAGATGTCGCCGAACATGTGACGGTCATTGGAGCTATTGAAATCAATCTCGTTAATCTTGTTGACGACCTGGCGCATCAATTGGCCGGACTTCATATAATTAAAGGTGTCTTCAAAGACGTCGCGAATGACTTGTCCGCGTCTGCCGACATCGCCTTGAATTGGCATCTTGTCTTGTAAGGCTGGGAAAAGCTGCGCGTTTACAAAGTCCAGCAGCGCTTCACCTGTGATGCCTTCACTATCGGCCGCCCAATTTCGCCAGCGTAGATGCTCCGGAATTGGGGATTTAAACATGCCGTCATCGTCTAAGATTTCGAGTTCTTCCTCGCGGTCGTCGAGAATTTTAAGAAAGAACATCCACGTTAGCTGACTGATACGCTGTGCATCACCATCTACACCGGCGTCTTTGCGCATGATGTCTTGGATCGCTTTGATAATGCCGGAGACATTGCTCATAAATCAGCCTTCTTTGTAAATCTGGTTTTCAAGATCGCGAATGGCATCTTCGTAACCTGATTTGCCTCCAAAGGCATCGCGAATGATCTCAACGGGCGTCCCAATATCTGCAAAGGGGTCGAGTTTTAGGACCTTGGTGTTTTCGATAGTTTGAACGCCTTGGTCCGCGTATTTTTCCAGCAGCGCCTCTAAGACAGCCCTTGCCTTATCGCCATACTTGGCAAAATAATTCCTCTTTCTGACGTTTTCTGCGCGCTCTTTGCGGGTCAAAGGCGGAGCATCATATGCAATATGCGCCAAGAGGTCGAAGGCGTCCAAGTCTTGACCCGACTCTTCCGCGAGATTTTCCAAAATGATGCCGTGCTCTTCAAGTTCCTTGATGATGGCTGTCTTCTTATCGGCTTCACTCCATCGTTTCAGGAACTGATCGAGGGATTGATATTCTTCAGTGATTTTACCTTTGGCGTAGTCACGATAGGACTCTGTGATGAGCTCTCCGTCAGGGCCATAATACTCAATACGGCGAGCAATAATGCGCGCTTCGACTTTCCCAAGTCTGATTTTGCGAACGCCGGGTGTGTCATCTCCGTCGTCATCGTCTCCGTCATCCGGAGGTGTGCCATCTGGTGGAACCGGGCTCTCGCCACCCTCAGGCTTAAATATAACAACCGGCTCGCCATCGAAATCAGAGTCTTTGAAAAGCTCTGTAGCTTTCTTGAAGTCCATAATGGTGAAGAACCATTTGTTGTGTTCTTCATCTACACGGGTGCCCCGTCCGATAATCTGCTTGAAGCTAGTCATGGATGAGATGTTTTTGTCCAAGACTATGAGCTTGCACGTTTTGGCATCTACGCCAGTCGTGAGCATTTCCGATGTGGTCGCAATGACCGGAAACTTGCTCTCAGGATCGATGAAATTGTCGAGCTCGGCCTTGCCCTCTACACTGTCACCGGTGATTCGCATGACATATTTAGGGTTATCGACGGCAAGTTTACCTGCCGCATTAACAATGGCTTTGCGCATTCGCTCTGCGTGATCGATATCTTCACAGAATATGATCGTCTTTGAGAAAGGATCAGTCTCGCGCAAGAATTGAATCACAGTCTCGGCGACCAACTTAGTGCGCTTGTTTAAGACCAAGATGCGGTCCATATCTTTCTGATTGTAAATGCGGTTTTCGACGTCTTCACCAAGATCGTCTTTCATACCCGGCGGAGGCAGCCACCCCAGCACGTCTTTATCGATATCTATCTTCACCACCTTGTAAGGTGCTAAGAATCCGTCCTGTATGCCTTCTTTCAGGGTGTAAGTGTATATGGCCTCACCGAAGTAAGTGCTGCTGGAGACGTATGTTGTTTCTTTCGGCGTTGCGGTTAACCCGAGTTGGATAGCGCTGTCGAAATACTCCAATATTTCCCGCCAGGCGGAGTCTTCTGAGGCACTGCCTCTATGGCACTCATCGATAACGATTAGATCGAAGAAGTCCCGAGACACAGTCTTGAAAGCCTTGTCTGCCTCATCGGGTCCTGTAAGCGATTGGTATAGGCCAAGGTGAATTTCATACGACGGATCGATTTTACGGTTCTTAATCTTCGTCATCGCGCTGCCAAAAGGCTTAAAGTCGTTCACCAACGTTTGGTCTACTAAGATATTCCGGTCAGCTAAGAATAATATCCGCTTTGCGCGGCGAGCCTTCCACAGACGGTATATGATTTGAAAAGTCGTGTATGTCTTGCCGGTCCCTGTGGCCATAACCAACAATATGCGGTTTTGTTCTTTGGCTATGGCCTCAATCGTGCGGTTAATGGCTTCCGTCTGATAGTAGCGCGGTTCTTTACCCGACGAGTCCACGTAGTAAGGTGATTGGATTAGCTCGCTATGATCATCTTTAATGCCGCGAAAGTTTTTATAGCGATTCCAAAGCTCTTGTGGTGCGGGAAAGTCGCTCATACCGAACTCTGTCTCGATGTTCTTGCCTGCGGCGGGCACCTTGTTGTGAGACGCAAAGGCATCGCCGTTTGAGCTAAACGCACTGGGAATATTCATTATCTCAGCATAGCCAAGTGCCTGCTGCATTCCGCTACTGACAGTGTGTTTGTTTTCCTTAGCCTCAACTACGGCGATAGGCGTGCCTAAATCCTTGTAAAGAACGTAATCAGCAAACTTCTTCTTCTTTTTGTTTCTTGAAGATAGGTTGCCACGAACGATAATTGGGCCGGGAGTCAGCGTTACCTCACGGCGAACTTGGGTCTCATCGTCCCACCCTGCATTGCGGATCGCGGGGGTGATAAACAGAGCGCGGACATCAGCCTCTGAAAGTCCTAATTTATTTTTCTTATCCATTTAGATACTCAACAGCCCTTTCAGTTACATCTTGCGGTGTATCTGTATCTTCTCCAACAGGAAAGTGACCTGCTCCTGACCTTATCGACCGTTTTGCTCGACAAAATTAGGAGTGAATAGAGGCCCGAGGAAACGCCCGGCCATCGAAGCAATGATAAAAAAACGCCGTCACCAGCGTCACCGCCGTCACGTTGACCATCTCCCAATCGCCTTTATAGAAAATCATAGAGCCTTCTTGTCAATAAAGTGACTATTCTTGTCGGCCAAAACGCCTAAATTGAAGGGATGAAACACGCTGACGGCTCGCCGAACTATCTGAATCATCTGCAACCACCCTCAGACGATGAAATTTGGTCGCAAATCTCAGACCGCTTCAGTGACCTCAGAGATTATTTTGAAGTCATGCGCTTGGAAACCCGGGACGAGGCTGTACACGAAACATACCCTCGTTGGCATGATCGAGAGATCGGTTTTGAAGTTCGCTCTTGGAACCTAATCCAATTCAGAAAATCCGATGACCATGAAGGACTGGAACGCGCATTTGAATGCGGACGCGGTCTCATACAGGCCATTCATAATAGTATAAAGAAGCAAGAGCTCTCGCCTTCGTTCTTTCAACAATGGGGTATGTTTTGCGAGTGTGCTGGCGTTGTCAGCTCTGCCTATTTTGCTCAGGGTCATGACGTTGTGCAGGATCAACAAGCCATCGCTGGGCGAAAGAAAAGTAAAGACCCTCAATTGAAATGGTATTTACATTTTAAAGCAAAGCTGAGCGCAGACTACGAACACGGTGTTAAGGAGGCCAACTCTGAAATCCTGAAGGTGATCGCCATGATACTGACTGGGGAAATTGAGCCTCCAGAACTGTTTTCTCACGCATGGTTTAAGGCGCTAGTGAGCAATCGATCTTTTCAAGGATTGTCTGTGACCGGGTCCTCTGATCACGAGCTCAAGTTCTCAAGCGTTATCACTAAGAATACAAATACTAAGAAGAACCCTCGCGCAAAAAATTTGTTCTTGGAGAAAAGTTCTAATGGAATTCAGATACCTAGCGTCGATTTGAAGGACTATTACTAAATTTCCTCCCTAGGGTGGCTAGCAATCACCTTATGCTGAAATTCTCTATCAGTTAAATCATGGCCACGGTCGAAGGCCTTCGATCTCAATTCTAAATTGAGAAAGAAAATTATGACCAAATACGAAGATAAATCAGCGGAACGTCTCATGACGGTTCCGAAATTTTGCGAAAAGCATGGGTTAAAACCTCATGCAGTTCGTCGAGCTATACGGGACGGCCTTGTCCCAGCCTATACTTTTGTAGGTAATCGGCGGCTCGTGAGGCCGTCTGAGGTCCTCGCAGAAGTTAAACGTCTCCAGACTGGAGGTGGCGCAGATGTGTAGCCCTTGCTCCCTCCAGGACTTCGCAAACATGAAAGGCGTGTCCCTAAGGGCGGTCCATGACGCACTCATAAGCGGCCAACTCCCTATTCGTAATGACGAAATGGGATTTCCTTATCTTTGCCGTCACGACAACATAGGTGACCGCCCCCATTTTAACCCCGGGGGCCGCAATGTCTGACCGTATATATAATGAATGGGCACACATTTACCGGGCGCTAGGCCTTGAGCCTCGCCCCGTTACGCCGGGAACTAAAGCGGCAAAACTTCGTGGATGGCAGAAGCCGGACACGGAGATCGGACAACGCATTGTTGAGAGTTGGGACGACAAGTATCGAGCCTTTGGCATTGGCCTTCGCATGGGGACTCCATTGCCCGGCGGGGGTCGTCTTGGCGCACTGGACATTGACCACGATAGTTATGTCCGCCCCATGGAGGGCCTTCTCGGCAAGATCGTTTCGGGCCGAATAGGTTCCAAAGGGGCGGTCATCTTTGTTCGTGTCATGGGCGATCTGCCTAATAGCAAGTTCAAGGTCAAAGGCGAAGCAGGGGCCGAGTACGGGCAGGTCGTTGAGTGTTTATTCAATAAAACATTCTGCGTCATCCCGCCAACAATCCATCCCGACACTAACCAACCTTACCGCTGGATCGGCACACCTCTTCACGAGGTCGACTTCAGCCTACTACCCAGAATTGGAGCATAAAATGCAATCCCAAACATCTATCAAACTCATCAAAGAAATTGCCACGTGTGAGCATGTCCCCGCGTTATTAAAAGGCGAAGACACGCATGATCCAGCGTTAAAATTTGTCGCCAACCTATCGAAATACACGAAGGACCCAGACCTTGTTGTAAGTATCGTCGCGGCCTGTCTACCGCCCGACTATGGCGGCGATACTCTGCGCGAAGTTCCAGGAATGCTTGAATGGGCACTGGAACATTCGGACGCACCCAAGCAAAAAAGGAAGACGCAATTTGATTTGCTCATAGAATTTTTTACCGCCAACAACATCAACCTCATTAAAAATCAGGATGATAAGGGCTGCCTTCAAGTACCTATTCTGGACGGTGGCCACGATGTTTTTGTCATTAACAGTAAACGCGGCAAGCTCTTCGTGCGGCGAGTATTGTATGAGCAGTTCAAGTCTAGCCCGAGAAGCAATGACCTTTCAGATCTCGTAAACACCCTCGATTCCATCGCCATATTTGAGGGCGAACATCACGAGTTTAAGCTTCGGGTTGCTTGGGAAGGTGAGGATGTCGTCGTCGATATAGGTGATGAGAAGCGTTCCATTATTATTTGCACAAAGGATGGTTGGACCGTTGGCTATTCAAGCCAAGTCATGTTTTTGCGCCGCGAGGGATATAGAGCGTTGCCGACGCCAACGAAGGGTGGGAACTTAGAGGGCCTGAGAAACCTTTTGGGCATCCGCGAGGATCACGTCTGGCATTGCTTTCTCGCCTTTATCTTGAATGTATTTCGGCCCGATGGGCCATACTTCTCCCTAATGATTGACGGGGAGCAGGGTAGCGGAAAGAGCTTCTTAAGTACGGTCATCAAACGCATCACCGACCCGAACCAAGTCGAAAAGTTGCGCTTCCCGAGAAGCGATCGGGACTTGATGATTCAAGCATCAAAGTTCTTCCTTATCATCTTCGACAACGCGTCCGGTGTGAAACAGGCTCTGTCAAATACACTGTGTTCAATTGCGACTGGCGGTGGGTTTGCCACGCGAATGCTTCATACCGATGACGATCTTATGATTTTCAATGTCTGCCGCCCCTTCATCATCAACGGAATTGGAGGGTTTGCTTATAATCCCGACTTGTTGGAACGCGGTATCCATATGAGCCTTTCCGCGATGGACCCGGATAAACGTAAAACCGAGAAAGAACTTAACGCCGCGCTGGAAGCCATGCTCCCCGGCGTTTTAGGAGTTTTCATGGACGCGGTTGTGATGGCTTTGAAAAATCACTCCACAACCGCAACGCCAAAAGGCATCCGCATGTCTGACGCCGCGAAATGGGTGGCAGCCGCTGAACCTGCGTTCGGGTTGGTAGAGGGAACTTTTGTCAATGCGATGAGGCAGAGTCAAAACGAAACAATGGGCCGTGTCGCTATCGACTCGGCATTGGGACAAGGCATAATCAAGCTTCTCAAAAAAAGTGACGGCCAATTCTCAGGTGGACACGCGGAGCTTCTTCAAGCTCTGATTGACGTGGGTGCGAACGAAAGCCGTGATCCATTTTTCCCAACGTCAAGCAGCCGATTGTCATCTGAACTTTCGAAACTGTCCCCTGCCCTGAAAAAAGCAGGGATCGTCGTTGAAAAACTTCCACGGCAAAACACAGGCAGTCGCATTCAGATCCGCTTTGACGGTACTGTCGACTATCATGAAGATGATGCGCCTAACCGTGAGTTCTAGTCAAATGTAGACAGTGTAGGCGGTGTAGGCGGATGTCGACCTTCTCCATCATCGACTGGCGCGCGCGCCACGCGGCATGGCATCCCGTGCCGCAGCTACACTGTCTACACCCTCTACATTCAATACCCTATGATCAGCGGAGCCGGATGGGCATGCCTAACTTCCATACTAACACCATAACGGAACATGCGACTTCGTGGAATGATGGGTCCCTGATTGCACCCCTACCATTTATACCTCGTCCCCTATGGGGTATATTGCGCGGCGAAAGGCCGGGCGCTGGGTCGATGCCAGTTTTCCGGCGGCAAGCTATGACGGCGCTCGTTGTCGTTTTAGACGGGCGTTACGGCAAGTCCGTTCGACTATCACGATCCCGCTCGAAATCCCGATATTTAGCTAAGCAAGATGATCGTCGCCCTGCCCTCAATATCCACGAGGGGGCCGTCCGATCATATCAAGAATATCTGAAACATAGTCGGAGTGCATGGTCGCTGCGCTCGGTTACAGTCGTGGTTACCGCGAATAATTGCGGGGCAATTTTCGCTGTGTTTTTCTGCGGGCTAATAATCATAGGAGCCCGATTATGAGCCAGTCTATCAACATCACCCGCCGGACGCGCAGGCGAAAGCTCAAGGACGGATCAACGACAGAACAAATCCGCTACGTGGTCAATTTCAACGACCCCGAGACCCGTAAGCGCGCCCAGAAATTCTTTGAGAAGCGCCGCGACGCGGAGGCCTTCAAACAGAACCTCATTGTCGACATCCGAAGCGGCGAGTATTTTGCCCAGCGGGAAGATGTCACCGTGGCGGATGTCGTCGAGTTATGGTTGTCTGCACGCGAGGGGAAGATCAGGCCAAACTCGATGCGACACCACCTGAGCGTCCGTCCGCTCATCCTCGGACCCCTTCTGCGCCACGCGACGCCGCGCCAGAGGTCGGACCACACGCGGTCCGGGATCATGCCGGAAGGGGCTAAGCTTATTCCTCTGTTAGCCGACATCAAAATTCAGGACCTCTCGACGTCTGAAATCCGCCGCTGGTACAATCTCATTGAAAAGGAAGTTGGTGCTCATTCGGCCAAGCGCGCCAAGCTCATGCTGCGGTCGGCTTTAGAGCTGGGTGCAGAAGACTATAACTATCGTCCGCCCGCCATGCCGAAGATCATTAAAGCCCGGTCCAAGCCGAAGAAGACGCTACTCAAGCCGGATGATATTGCCCAGTTGCTCGATCACGCCGACGGCGACCCGGTGCGCGGGATGTATTATGCTTTTCCTTTCCTCTCGGGGACACGGCCTTCGGAACAACTGCCGCTACGCTGGGAAGACGTGGACTTCGATCAAAACATCATCCGTATTCATCGAAGTCAGGACCAGACCGGCCAAATCTACGCCACTACGAAGACCGACGCGGGTACCCGTGACCTGCCTATGTCGCCGCGCCTGCGGTCAATGCTATTGCAACATCGCCTGAATTGCACCCGCAAGGACGGAAAGCTCGACTTGGTGTTTCCGGGCCTTGGCAAGGTGCAGCCTTGGCCACGGCCTCGAATGGGCGGCGGTGGGCAGCTACTTTACCCGAATTGGCTGACACGGTTCTGGAAGCCGGGTTTGACGGCAGCAGGCGTGCCTTACGTCACGCCGCATTCCGCTCGCCATGCCTTTGTATCGAACCTTCAAGCGGAAGGTGTTGAAGTCGGGCTGGTCGCTAAAATCGTCGGTCATGCCAACGCACAAGTGACACTGGGACACTACACGCAGGCCGTGCGAGGCGGGGCCGATGCCGTGGCGAAGCTGGACGCGGCCTATCGCATTGGTGGCGCAGGCGCATGATTCAGCTCATTCTGATGGGAATCGTCATCCCAATCATTTTGGAACACTTCTTCGACTAGCCAATCACCGAGAGCGCGGAGCGGGCGACGGAGGGGCATCGGGCCGTCGCCGCTATGATCATCGCCCGGCATCGCCTCATCGCGCTCCCGTGTACCCGGGACGGGACGCCTCCGCATATAGGTAGGCCCCCTCTATGCGCGCGCGTCGACGAGCTCGCCCGAGAGAGGCTGACCCCCATCTCTGCACGCTCATTAGGGCGTCTCTCACCGGGTCACGAGGGGTAGGGTGTGATAGTGGAATAGATCAGATTAACGCCGCCCGGAAAAGGATGTCTGCGTCGGGTCCCGGGGACCCGCGTCGCTAACCTGATAGGTGCGTGGACGGGACGGGCTTGTTGGGTTGATCGCCTTAGCGGGCGTAAACCCTTGAATTCGAGAAATTCGTTCCCATTTCGTTCTCAAATATGTCGAAAGGAACATTACTCGTGGGATTACAAATTATTGATGGCTTAGAAGCTGAAGACGAGTACCTGATCGAAGTAGCTCGCCAACTTCAACTTACAAAAACCGAAAACGAGAATAATAAGAGTCGATACGAAGGTCTCGCTAAATTTGTCGACGGACCCGGGTCCCCGTTCGAAGATTTAGTCAGCGACGTCAAACCATCTGGATCGAACGCGATACACGCCGCGATCCGTGGACTAGTCTTGGAAAATATGCCTGACGTCGACGGCATCGTTATCCTCGATATTGCACCTGACGAAAACCCTCGTGTCGTCCAAGAGAGATTAATTATGGCGTTAACGCGTGGAGGCGATGACTCCGACGAAACTTATCGCGGGTGTAAAGTCGAGCCGAATTCACGATGCGCCACAGTTCACTATGAAGATGGTTCGACTGTGGACCTGATGCCCGTTGTAGTCACCCACGATGACGAAAAATATCCGATTATGAACTTGTTTCATTACAAGGCTGAAAGTGGACACGACGAAAGCTATCATAAGACAATCAGCCCCGTTGGTTTCAAGGCCGCTGTGCACGACCGTCTGGAGCAAGAACCGAAGCGGTTGATCAACGAAACGCTCGCAAAAGCATTTGGCGACCGCCAACTTTTACTCGAAAAAGCGGCTGTCGAGTCCTTGCCCGAGCCAGAGGCATTTAAAGACAAATCCCCCCGTATTGTAGCTCTGCAACTGATTAAGCGTTTCCGAGACATCCAATTTTCGACGACAATTCGGAAGCAACGTCGAAAACCTCCATCGGTCGTCTTAGCTACGCTCGCCTTAGAGGCCAACTTTACTCATACTAACAGTCTTATGGAGGAGACCCTCCATGTCGTACGTTATATCATTGGCAAACTTGAGACCTCGCATAATTTGGGCATGAATATCGATGTCCGTAACCCCGGCTACAATCAAGATATTTTAACTGACCGTTGGCCTGAAGGCGGAACTGACGATCAAGCTATATTCCTTTCAGATATGAAGAAAATGGAAGAGGGCTTAGTGATACTTCGCGATACGACGGATCTAAAAAAACGAGACAAACTCTTACAGTCACTTTTCGGAGAGTCTGTATCTCGTAAGGCATTGGATGCCGTTATGGAACGCAAACAGGCCGGACGTGACGCAGGTCGCATGATGATCAACGGTCTTGGCTCAACATCGGTTATGCCGAGAGGGTCATCTACAGGTCTCGGCGTTGTATCGTCTGCACGTCGCTTTGGTGGTCCCGACCAATAAGGAGGTCGAGCGTCAGCTCGATCTCATTCGACAACACTTTGAGTTCTCTCAAGCCGAACGCCACGGTAGTCATGTTTACATATCAATCGCGATTGTCATTCACGGCGAGGTTATCGGTTTTCAAATGTTCTCCGCCGAGAGATTGTTGCTTCCAAACGGAGATTTGGTTGCTGCGAGCAGTTGGTTCGCACCTATGGACCAACCTGTTTCGCGCCATTGGTCGAAGCCATTAGTCAAATTTTGGCAGGAATGCCATTACGGGTGGTCAGATTGGCGGATTTATTCTGTACCTCATACCTATCTTCCAAGTATTGCGAACCCAACAGAACGCCTGCTTTTTTGGATCCAAAATTGCGAGGTTTCACCACTCTTGCTGCGTACGCAAGAGCTAAGCGCCTGCGCTTGGCCTAAGTCGTTGCATGAAACAGACTTTAACTATTTCGAGTTCGCAAAATTAGCTGCGTCTTGGTTCGAACCTTACATATTTTGGAAGGTGACAGGAAAATGGATGGGCGGCGGTGATTTACATAGGAGAGAACACGATGTTGAAAAAATACTCAAAAAAGAGGTCCGACGGAGCTATTTCACATCGACGGGAGGCACAGCATTGGCCGAATGGGAAGCCGTTTCGGATCCTAAGTATCGACGGTGGCGGCATACGTGGTATTTTACCAGCGCAGATCCTGAAATTAGTAGAGAGCGATTTATTAGGCGGTGGCAAGATATGTGATCATGTGGAAATGATATGCGGAACGTCCACGGGAGGTATCATTGCCGCAGGTCTTGGATTGGGTATTCCAGCCGATCGCATCCTTTCCCTTTACCTTGATGAAGGAGAGGAAATTTTTCCGCTGCAGCGATTTTCAGAGAAAGCCCTCCGTGCAGCGCGAGACGTTCCGTTCCGTGACAGGCGTCCGCTGGATGAAAAGTTAGCTCGTGAGTTTGAAGGCCTAAGTTACGGGGAAAGTAAGGCTCGTCTAGTTATTCCGTCATTCGACGAGAATGTTGAACCGAATGTTTGGAAAACAGACCATCATCCAGATTATCAACGTGACTGGGACCTACCCGCGAATGCGATTGTGGCAGCGACATCTGCAGCCCCGATCTATTTCGCAGCAAGTTTGGCCGAAGACC
Organism: Algimonas arctica; assembly: GCF_014652695.1. GTDB lineage: Bacteria > Pseudomonadota > Alphaproteobacteria > Caulobacterales > Maricaulaceae > Litorimonas > Litorimonas arctica. The sequence continues at coordinate 677 of NZ_BMZH01000022.1, read as the reverse complement.
GTGTTCAATGGGATGGAGGTCTTTACGCTAACAATCCTTTGATGATGGGGCTGGCGGATACATTGGCTTGCTACGATATCGATAGAGGGGATATTGAAGTGCTCTCACTTGGATGCGGCCAGTCCAAATTGGAGACTCCAGCAGCGGACGCTGGCGTTCGGAGTTGGGCCTTGAATTTACTTGGTACGGCTAGTTCTCTCCAAAGCCACGATTGCCTTGGGCAAGCCGGACTATTGATCGGTAAAGACTCACTTTGCCGAATAAACCCAGCGGTTGAAGTAAAAATTGAATTGGATGATTACAAAGGTGCCGCACAACATCTTCCGTCCTTGGGAAGCCATTCATTCAAAAACTGCAAAAGCGAACTTCGAAACTTCTTTTCAGCGAACGCTGATCCACGTGAACGGCACTACACGATTTGAGAAAGTGAAAAGGCTGCTCCCCTGAGTTTAATAATTGTCTTACGACCGCTAAGCTCCATATTAGTCATCAAACGGCTTTTACCGCAGCATTGCATAAGCTGAAGTTTGACTTGTTCTCCATGAGAACATCGACATCACGCAAAAAGGCGTTCTGATGTGCCCCTAGCTTTATAGACACCTTGCTACTTCATTTTGCTGTCATCTCAAATTCGACGGGTGACAACATCCCGTTGTTAGCATGCCTGCGTTTCGGAT
>NZ_BMZH01000021.1 GCF_014652695.1 Algimonas arctica | reverse complement strand
CCCATGGTCGGGGCTCTGACTCTTCGGTCAGCCCCTATGGGGCTCAACCGGAACTGTCGCATTTGAACTTTGCAGAAAGTGTCTTGCCTTATCTTTGCTCCAACATAGTATAAGAGAGGACACCTACACATTATCCACCGTCCGATTTTCGGTTTGAGCATTTGGTAAAAGCGGGTACTGATCCTCCGTTAAACCCAAACAAACTGACATTCGACTCTAGGAACAATATCTGGCGTCCCGATTGGCCGGGCGAGCCCCTTCTCTCAAGCCAAACAAATCAATAATTGAATCGTCTATTTAATCGTCATGACCCAGACGCCGTCCCAATTTTTAGGCGGATTAGCTTTAAGTAAATTGCACCGCCCAATATAGGTCTGAGCGAGCTCGTCTTCTGGGTTTGCTTCAAGCGCCTTGTTGAAGTTCAAGATTGATTTATTCCAGTTTCCGTCCCGGTAAAGCTCGATAGCTTCGTTGAAATACCCAACATTATCCATCAAATTGGGAAATGTTTCACTGGTATGATAATCAAGAACCTCAAAAATTCTGACAGGCTCGGTTTTGCCTTTCACAACGACCATATCGACATCGCGCAATCTATACGTTCCCCTCAGTTTGGCTTTGGTAAATTCACTGATCAGAAGGTGGGCTGAATATTGTTTACAGGCGGATTCAAGACGCGCGGCAAGATTTACACCATCGCCGATCATCGTATAGTCCATCCGTTTCGGCGAACCAATATTTCCGGAAACAACCATACCCGTGTTGAGCCCAATACCATGGTCAAGGGGAAGCTTTCCCTCCGCTATGCGTGAGATATTCCAGTCCCGCAGCTCAACAATCATAGCAATCGCGGCGCGCACGGCACGATCTTCATTGTCATCATAAGAAATCGGAATCCCAAAGCCCGCCATGATGGCATCGCCAATAAACTTGTCGAGCATACCGCCTTCACGTGAAATACATTCCACCATAATAGTGAAATACTCGTTCAACATCTCCACGGTTCCCTGTGCGCCCAGCGACTCGGTTAAGGTCGTAAAGCTCCGTATGTCCGAAAAAAGGACCGTGATCTCGCTGCTTTTTCCACCTAAAATATTATCAGCGCCATTCCCGCTTAGAAGTTTGTCAGCAATTCCGGGGTCGATATAACGGGACATCGTAGACTTCATACGTTTCTCGGATGAGATATCTTCGATCATAACCATTGCGCCAAGTTTCTTGGCCTTCTCTCCTAGTAACGGAAGCACATTAATATTGGCCGATATGGGATCGTCTCCGAACACCAATTCCGTATCAATAAGAACGGCGGCTTCACCGCGTTCCTCGACCGCTTTGATCCGGTCAGGAAGCCAAGCGTTTTCATCGGTGAAAAACTCAAGCATCGGTCTTTCAACTACATCGACAAAGTCCACATTCATGATCCGTAGACCGGCACGATTACAGGTTACAATCTTGCCGGCCTCGTCCACAGTGATGACGCCGTTGGACATGCTTTCCAGCATGCTTTCGTTATAATTTTTCATCATCTGAACGTCTTCGAACAGTTTTGCATTTTCCAAAGCAATGGAAACTTGAGCCGTAAAGGCCCTCAGTCTGTTCTCGTCATCATCGGTAAATGCCCCCCCGCGCTTGTTGAGAACCTGTGTAACGCCGATCATTTTACCGTCTTTATTGGTAACGGGAACGCAAAGTATTGACCTCGTAAAGAAACCGCTTTGCTTGTCGAAAGACGGGTTAAAACGCAGATCCGCATAGGCATATGGGATGTTGACGGTCTTGCCTGACGTAAACACTGCCCCAGCAATGCCCAAATGATTTGGAAGTCTAATTTCACCCAGTGTATTGCCCATGGCGACCCGGGAAAACAATTCGCCAGTTTTTTCATCATTGAGAAATAGTGTCGAGCGCTCAGCACTCAACATCCGACTCGCTTCCCCCATGACTTTGGTCAACAAGCTACCAAGTTCCAGTTCCGAGGTAACATCTGAAACAACACTCAAGAATTCATTTTCCTTGATCCGGTTTTTCTCCATCTGTTCAACAAATTGTCGACTCTGCAATGTTACAGCGGCCTGTGAAGTGATGGCTTCCAGCAACTCCATATCCTCGTCTGTAAAAGCCCCCCGTTTTTTGTTGAGGGATTGAGTGACCCCGATCACCTCCCCGTTCACCGTTTTAACTGGGGCGCAGATTATAGATTGTGTTATAAACCCCGTCTGTTCGTCGACGTCGGAATTAAACCGTGGGTCAGCATAGGGATCATGAATGATTTCGCCGATACCGCTTTCAAAGACGGCTCCGGCAAGACCGGTGTTGTTGAGCATTCGTATTTCGCGCGACAATGTTTGCTGCGCCACACGTGAATAAAGCTCGCCGCTCAATGGATCGTTTAAAAAGAGAGTACTGCGTTCAGCTCCCAGTTCTTTTGAGATGAGATCAACTAGGGTTATCAAAGCTTCGTCAAGGCTGTCGATCGCAGCAATTTTACGGGATACGGTTAGCAGCATTTCCGCTCGACGTAGACTTTTCAGCGTCTCGGCGTATCGTTGGGAATCTGTCAGGGGTTGTGATCGGGTTTCGGACAAGCCGCCCAGCATTTCACTTGCCATGATTAATATCCAACTTCCCTCTGAGCACAGCAATGGTGGCCTGTAATTGTCGACAATTCAGGTTTGCTGCGTGCTCTATATCTTTAATTTTACCGTCATGGCGATATTTGATCTCGTCTAGTTCATCACGCAACGCTTGAGCCGTATCCTGCAACTCTTTGGCTTCTTTTCGACTTTCTTGCAGCATTTTCTGAATTACTTCGTTCTTATCAAGGTTCAGATTGTCCAACTCTTCACGAAGAGCTTGGGTCGTGCGAGTAAGTTGAATGATTTCGTCACGATTAGTCGCAACAATTTCTTGGGCTACTCTATTTTTTTCGTGGTTCAACTCATCAAGCGAATCTCGCAATGCTTGGGCAGTTTCGTGCATTTGCCGGACTTGACCCTGATAATTGGCGATAACTTCTTGAGTGGCTTTCTCAGCTTGTAAGTGTGATTTTTCCAATTTTTCGCGCAAGGCCACGATGATGTCTTTGAGGTTTTGGATTTCACTTTGCGCCGCCAACAGCGTATCCGGATCATCATTTTGCGGCATATGCTTTCTTTCAAAATGTCCCTGCGACAGGGTTCCAGGTCAAGATCATCCAGGCGCCGTAGTTTGCTGGGCGATGTCGAGCCGCCAAATTGTCGGCGCAGGGTCTTGTTCCCTAATCTAAAAGATCGAGAGTCACGCTTGGAATGAAGGCGTGGTTTGCATCATACTTGACTAGAATGTCCCCGGATGTTGCTGTCTGCGAATAACTCCGCAGCTCTTTCCCGGTCCATTGGTGTAACGTATAACCTGGTGCGTCATCGACGATCATTGTCCTCCCATCCGGAATCGACGGGTCGATTTCCTCGAATTCAAGAGCGACCGACGGCGCTACGGAACGGCTGACCGTAATCGGTCGCCCGGCGAATGTACCGCTAATATGACAATGAATATGACCCGCGAGTATATGAACCACTTGCTTGTGCCGCTCAATCACGGCTTTCAACCGAACGATCCAGGGATCGTTGTCTTTGGGTGTCATCCAGCCAATTCCGGTTTCAATTGGAGGGTGGTGAAGCACCAATATAGTTGGCTTACTCGGCGCCCCTGAAAGAGTTTTCTCTAACCATTCAGAGTCACTTTTATTGAATTCGCCGTGATGGCGACCAATTTGAAGTGTATCAAGAATGACAATTCTTACCGGCAAATCCTCGATCGTGTAAGCCAGTTTTCCATTGATAAAATCAGTACCTCCAAACACAGCTTTATAAGAGTCCCGACAGTCGTGGTTCCCTAAAACATTATAAATCGGAATATCAATGCTCGAGATTTCGTCTTTTAAGATGGGGTAAGCCCAATTTGACCCCCCTTCGACAAGGTCGCCGGTGAATAAAATTAAGTCAGGTTTTTGCCGCAAAGATGTCACAGCAGCCATCACACGGCGGAACCGGTTCAAATTAGGTACGTTCCCATCCGTCGGCGCCTGGGGGAGCCCAAATCCGAGATGAATATCGCTAACCTGAGCTATCAGCATTGTTTCTCCCCTCCCAAGCCCACCAGCAGCTCCCGCCAATGAAGGTGAACGCCGGGTTCATCGTGGTTTATTTATTACTCACCTGGAATAATTCACCAGCATCATCAATGAACAAGCGTTCCATTTCATCCCGTGTGAACGGTCTGGAGCCCAAACGCCCGAACACAGCCATTTGATTGCCCGATTCATCCACGGCCCTGTCTCGATCAATACCTTTTGAGAGAGCTAATGCCGGACGTGGCGTTTGTCGGAAGGCAATTAATTCTGGCTTAGGTTCTGGAGAGAAGCCGTAAAAATTTGGCTGGCTTGATGGACTCGTCAGTTGGATGACTTTCAAGCCCCCTACCCCATCTGCCACATACGCAAAGAGTGACGCATTCGTCGTACCCACTATCACATCTGTTGCATCCTTCATTTGACCGTCAAAGTTTTCCTTAAGGAACACTTCTGGTTGGTGCGGCTTTTCAATGTCGATTATGGCCAAGCCTTGGGGACCAGCTGCAACATAAGCATAGGTGCGCGCAAGATAGAGGCCCCGGGCATCGTTTAAAGGGATTACGGCGTCTGGCAGGTGCGTCGGAGTGCTCATGTCTGTGATGTCGAGTACTTCAAGGCCCCTGGCCGTTGTCACATAAGCGTATCGGAATTGGACATCCGATTGCCGCGCATCTGTGAGAGGCACTGTTGCTGTATGTTTCGGCGATAATGGATCGTTCAAATCAATAACAACGAGGCCGTCAGCCGTCGTGATATAGGCATAGCGCCCAACCAAAGTGACGTGCCGGGCATCACGTAAAACACCACCAGTCCATGCGTTTGATCCGTCTGAAAACTGCTCACGTTCAAAGAAATTATTCCGCGCTTCACCGTCTGCAAGCGTGTTGATATTCACGAGTATCAAGCCTTCTTCGCGGTCCGTGATCACAGCATAACTATAGATCGGATGAAACGCTTGTTCTTGATTGGCATTACGGAGGTCTTCTGTGTTCCGAATAGGGTCAATTGGCTGTGTGGTTGCCAACGCCATACAAGACGCGTTTTCAGATTTTACACGCGTATTATGACCAAGAGCCGAGAATGGTCGTTCGATAAATCGCTCCGAAACCCCTTTGTTGGCGATCGAGGCGACATCATAGGCAACAAATCCGCCGGCACCTTCGGCCGCAAAGAGATATTCGCCGCGTAACTGTAAACAGGTGACGGCACCCTGGCTTTTCTGAAACACGTTGGCGATTTCTTCAAGAGCTCCCGTTTCACCGGAATAACCATTCTCTTTGTCGAAAATATCTCCCCTGACCCAATTGATAAGCTCTCGGCCATTATCTTCAACATGAGAACGGTAGTAATCTGGGTAAGCATATTTGTGAAGATATGACCCAAAGACAGATTGGGGTTCGTCCCATTCCGTGACGCGCACAGCTTCAATGCCGCCATCAAGACCTGTATAGGCATGCATTCCAACGAAATTTACGAAGTTCGTACCAAGCAACAGTAGCTGTGACATGATCGCGTTATTGTCGTTGGCTTCACTGACGTGACAATCCTCGCAATCCTTTGTTTCAGTCAAGCGGACCGTATGCGGGAAATGCGGCGCAAATGCCTGTGAGCTGAAACCAGCTGAACTGATCGGCGGCTGCTGCACATAGAGCCGTTCGCGGTTAATATTTGTCGATGATAGGACCAGAGCAGACGTTGAGCGGATCGGAGCAACCGTGTTGTCCTTTGTCGTCTGATGTTTGCCGAGCTGGAACATCTGATCACGAGCGACCTGAGGATTGTAGGTCGCGTAATTTCGGCTCTCCCCACCTTCATATTTGTGTGATTCAGTTTTCGAATTCGCCTCAATTGGCAGGTGGCAGCCGCCACAACTCGTTGTCCATGAAAGGTGACAGGTGAAACATTCCATCTTCTCATCGTCATGGGCCCGTTTGGAGGGATCGACATCTAGACCGTAGCGATAATCGCCAAGAAGGGTACGCTCAGCCGAAACCGTTTTAGCACGAGCGGATTTTTCACTGAATTCTGGATGACCCGGCGTAACAGAATCCTTTACGAGGCTCATCTCCCATTCCATTTCAGGATCGATGATGGAGCGTTGCAAAAGGACATCCTGCCCATCTTTCTCAACCCACTCAAAACGACGACGACCATCGGGGTTCCGTAGCAATGTCATGTCCATGCCACCAGGGCGAGCGGCTGGGCCCGATGTATACAAAGAAGGGTAATCATCAGTCGTGCCGTGGCAATCCACACACTGAATTTCGATTGCGTTTGCGACCTCTCCATGAATGTAACCGTTACCGTGGCTGTCTTGAGCATAGTGACAGTCCGCGCACTGCATGCCCTTTTCGGCATGAATACTCATCATATGAACAGTTTTCCCTGGGTTTGTACCGATGGGAACAAACTTTTCTTCGCCTTCCTTACGGAACTTCTCCGGATCATCTGGATCAACAATATTATCATCTTCGTCCAAAAGGTTACCTTTGCGGTCCCGCTTAAATACGCCGCGGAAATTCCAACCGTGTCCGTGATAATCGGCGAATTGCGTGTCCTTAAGATATTCATTCAAGTCATAGACATTGCGCGTAAAATCGAGGTCAGACCAAAGCCCGCGAGGCGCAGCCCCTTCCGGGTTGCGATCAAGAACTTTCCGCTGCTCTTCCATCGTCGGATATTTTTGTTCTTCGGGCCACATTGTTGGGGCGTCGGATTCGTAATCCCACATTGTGTAACCAAGATAGCTGTTTAAGAAAATATTTGGCTGATGCATGTGACAATTCATGCATTGGCTGGTTGGAATAGCGCGGGTAAAAACGTGCTGAAGAGGATGACCGGGTTCATTTTTTGGGATGGTTGGGTCGACGGTCACAGACTCACCATCGCGACCAAACTTTGCATAGGGGCCGGAATGACGCGGTTCACGATCATTAGCGTAAATAACGTGGCAAGAGGCACACCCGGATGATCGATAATCACCTGGCTGGTCATTCGTTCCCAAGAACCATGTAAAGGGGTCGTTCAACCGCGTTTTGTGAATGTTCAAAACTGGAATGGCGACGCGAAGGCCAGTCGCTGGGCCCCGGTTTGACTGGCGAATGTCGGGACGGCCTGGCTCTTCAAGTCTTTGTAGCTGACCAACGGCATTCGGTAGACCGATTTCAGGGAACTGGGTATTATTATTGCGGCCTCCGCGTTCAAATACGCGAAAGACATCAGCTGGCGGTATGACGTTCCAAACTGGTAGAGGCAGCAATGTTTCAATTATTCCTGAGTCCAGTAAAGCCTGCGGCAATCCAGCCTCAGCGCCAGGACTTGTGAGAGACGCGGGTTTCCCCTCTCTCGTATACGCCTCTCCTACGATGTAGTTTTTGAAAGGCAAAACTCCATTATTATAGGCTGCACCGCCCCACAACATCGCCCCTGTCGCCATAAGTGAGCGTTCCGACGCAACGATTTGATCTAGGTGGCATGACCCGCAGGCTTCCCGCGCAACGCGATAGTCAGACGGGTTAACAAAGCGAACAAATTCCGGGCTCTCTTTATTCAGTAAGGTGTAGGACTGTTTTGGATTCGCAGAATGCGGATAATGCCAACTTCCCGGATAAGTCGGCAGGACATGCGCGGAATCCCGAATTTTGGCGTATTCTTCACTTTTTGGATCCAAGGACGCTTCGGTAAGCGTCACAGAGGCGTCGCCTCCATGGCAATCGGAACAGCCCAGTACAACTGAGTCCAACAAATGCATTGTTTTAGCATCGCTATCCGTATGGCAACTGATGCAACCATCTGATTTTTCGTTGGCGGCGGCCCAGGTTTGTGAGCGTGGCGCATTTGGCGCAAAGTCGTATTCGCGCTCAACCTTTTTCTCCTTTGTCGCAGCGTAAGAAAAGCCAACGATACCGAGAAAAGCGATCACCCAAACGAAACGAAAGAAATTTATGAGGTTCACCATTAGTACGACAAAGTAGCGTTTAGAAGGACCGAAAGATAGCGAGAACGGTCACGATTATTATCGAACAATTGACGAAAACCACCGGTCGGTTCCAGTGACGCAACGGATCCCCGAAAGACAATATTTTGTGTGAATTTCGGGCGGTAAATCGCTGATGCAGACAGATCAAACCCGATTCCTCGGGCAATATTAGCCTGCTGTCGAGCGGTCTGTAATATTTCTGTTTGCGCGAAAGCGAGGTAATTTGCATTCAATGAGACACGGAGCTCTGGCAGGATATCTAAATCGGCGCCAACTCCGATGAGCATCGTCCCCGGATTGTTGAAATTGCTTTGTCCCTGCTCTTTTGAGCTTCGGAGACTATTCAAAATTCCGTTCCGGCCCGAGAGACCAATCGCGCGTCCCCCCCCGATGAAAGGCACATTTTGACGAACCCAATAGGACGTGTCCGCACCAGCAAATTGGGGATTCTCAAAAATTGAATCAAAGCCTGTCTCAATGTCGTCGTACGGATCAGAATCTCCCGTCGCGTACAGACCTGATAACCGGACACGGACCCAATCATAATCATAAGACGCCTCTACAGCGCCAAACCCCGCCATAATAGTGGTCGGTTCGTTGGTGAAAATGCTGTTACGATCTTCACCAATCGCCAGATAGGTCGACCCCGTGACATTAATTCGACCAATCCGACCATCAGCATTATAGCCGAGATAGAGAACATCATAATCCCGTCCGCGAAGGTCTCCCAATAGGGCCGGACGAACGGGGAAGCCATTATCATCAATCTCAACACTATCCCCTTCTCGGTTAATGTTCAAAACCGCTGTGACTTGACTGGTTAGGGCAGGAATAGGGAAATCCTGACGATAGGCATTGGCGAGGAGAATATAATCGTCCCGCGGCGTATCAACGATGGAATTCAAGCCTGAGTTTGTGTCCTTTTCCAAACGACCAAAGACAGCCAAATTATACTGCCAACGATTATTATCACGATTACCAAAGAAACGAATTCCTGGTTGCAAGTCTTGGAATAAGAACCCTCTAAAATCGCTCGAGAATGGCTGAATTCCGACGCGAAGGGAGTCGAAATCATAGCGTTCTGAGACATTGCGAATATGATAATCAAAGAAGGCTTCTTGCACTCCCAGAAACGCATCCGTGCGTTCGGTGCCCTTCGATGGTTCAACAAAGAGGATACGTCGCTCTTCAACGGTAACATGGTTGATGTTGAGGGCGAGCGTTAGGCGATATTCATAGTCTTGCGGCTTGAAGACAGTATTGCCTTTAATAAGCGCACCACTCGCAATGAAAGTTTGCGAAAACACAAGACTGTCTGGATCTCCGAACAAATCCAAGCTCGGCTCTTCTGTCGTCTGCACACCGACCGGAATTGGGAAATTACGAGGTTCCAACACTGTGTCAGACACAGCGGTCGCAACAAAAAACCAATCCTTCGTCCCTGGGAGAGGCCGATCCCCTTTGAGGGTGTTTTGATTATACGGATCCCACCATTTCTCATTCACGCCGAGGTTTTCAATCAAACGCCAACGGTCAGGAACCGGAATAAAAACATCGCTTGGATCAAAACTTTGTGGCGACGGAACGGCCATGGGATCGAACAGACGAACTCTTTCCGGCAACGCCTCAACGGGTCGTGGCCGACGGCGTCCCGGAATGCTCTCAGGGCTCCGACGCACATCAATGGGTTTGCGCTCTTCCGGCGTAGATAGAGTATCATCAGACGCTTGCGCGAACCCGTCGTGAGGGAGGCATAATGCGATCCCTGTCGCCAGCATCACTCCCCAGCGCATGGGTTCTGCTCATCTGAATCAAGGAAAGGGCTAAACGGGCACGACACATATCTAAGTCTGACATTTGTGTCGCCGAGAGGAACAAGAATCTGGTCCGCTCGGATATCGACGGGCGCGTTATTAATTGTCCCTGTTCTACGGCCAGCTTCGGCAAGGCCCAGCAGTGAGATCATATCATCCTGATCGATCCCATCTCCAGAGACCCCAACGCCACCGATCAAAGTGTCGCCACGATAAATCGGAACACTACCCGGAAATATCTGCATTCCATTACGAAGACGCGGGCCATTTCCAGCATCTGGCATAAAGGTGCATCCCACAGCCGTATCTGGACTGCCCGTAGAGACATGGGTTACGTGCTCAATGATATTATCTTCAATCAGCTCTTCCTGAAGACCCGTAGAGAACGGATTAAACTGCGATATCGGGACAGATAGCGGTCCGGGTGGACGACCGACTTCTCCGTCAGGGAAGTATGGTCGGGATAAATTCCCGCCGCTGCGATCCGCGAAAGCAACAGTCCCGAGAAGCGCCTGTTGGTCGCCAATAAAATCTCGCACCTGTTGGACTCGTCCGTTTATCTTAGGGTCCAGCGTTGCTGGAGCTGTCAAAACCGGGCTACGTCGCGTCGCTGATAGGTCAGCCGCAGCGGATGCACTTGAGAAAAACGTCGCGGTTCGCGCTTTCTGAAGCGCCACATCAGTACCAAAAATTGGGGCGTCAGGACCACGAACGAGGCCGAGTACATTGCCGCGCGTGTCGACCACTGTGATGGAGACTTGAGCGCGTGATTCCAAGGGGCGTCTGATCTGGCCTCGGGCTCTACTCATGATACCGAAGGCTTCTTCAATGACAGCGCGGACTTCGACCTCAGTGAGAGGAACCGTGACATCGCCGCCGTCCAAGGCGCCCCGAATTGGAAAACGATTCTGTCCGGCACCATCGGAAAGGACGTAAGCATCCGCGTTAGAGAATTCAGCTATTGTGGAACGCCGAATTCCGGACGTCTCAGTCCCGTATGCCTGCCCTGCTTGAATCGTTCCCGGCGTGTAACTCCTTACAAAAACCAGTGACCCCGTCGTCCCTTGCAAAGACGTAAAGGACGGAGCGTTCGAGGGAGTTGAAAGCAACGCGTCTTCATCGCGGTCAATGTAGCGAAGCGTGGATCCATCGACTGATACACGGTCAGCGCGAATTGAAATCGGCGCTGCGTAGTTCGTGGCACCCGCAACGGCAATCAGCTCTTCAACATCCGTATCGACGTCGCTGACATCAGGATCAAATCCGTAATCTCCGTCGCTAACGACACCAATGCCGCCAACGACCACACCGTTTTTATAGAGGGGAAGCCCACCCGGATCGGCTGAGAGCCCCAAGGGCGCTCGGTGCGGCCCCGCTGTCAAAGGCGCGCGGGTCGACAAATCTGAACACGGCAGTTGAGAAAATTGGACCCCAAAAAGCGGGCCGCTTTCGAGACCCGCCGTGTTTGGCGCAGGTGGAAAGTGCTCTTGTACAATCTGACTCGCAGTCCGGGAGGAAAACGCGTTGCCCGTCGATGATAAATAGGCCCCCGTTAAGGCTTTAGAAATTGCCGCAAGCGTCGCTGGAACATCGACCCCTTGCAGGCCAATATTGCCGGACGGATTCCCTACATCTTTATCGCGAATGCGAGTCGTCATATCCGCACCGTTCATTTGAAAAACGGCGAGGACATTTCCAACTCGGTCCGTGACTGAAATAGTCGCAAACTGATTTCGCTGGCTCGCTTCGAAAACAGCCTGAGCGATAATGGTCTGGACATCGCTTATAGTTAGTTTTTCAATCGCAGGATCTGAGTAATTTCGGGTGGCGATAGGCTGGTTTGGTGGCGGACCCACAATGGGTGCAGACGTGCCAGACGAACCACTTCCACCACAGGACCATAATATAGATGCTCCGAGGAACAGAGGCAGACGCTTCATCTAAGCCCCGTCACATCGGCACGTAGGTCGCGCAAGGCATTAGCAAGAGCTAATTGGCTATATCGATTGCTGTCAGAAACCGCATCATAAGCCAGCTCAACCCCGCCGCGAATAGCGTCGACCTCGCTTAGCGCGACCTGATCGGCAGCAACCATGGATGACAAGAGCGTGTCGATCGCCATGACCGCCTGCTCTGCTGCCGCATAATCTGTATAGCGATCTGTGACGACATCGTCTGCAATCCGCTCAATGAGCCCGAGCGTGCGTTCTCGATTAAAATCAGCACTCCCCGCGAATGTCGCAAATCGACTCGCCGTTAATTGCAGCGCTTCAGAGGCTTCAGATCGATCGCCATGACCTGAAAGTGACGCATGAAAAGCTTTGATCTCTTGCCGTAACGCGTCGGCTTCATTCGGCGCAATTTGCTCTGCAATCGCGAGCAACATAATCATATGGGCGTCATTGAAGCGTACCTGTCCTGGGGTCACGGGACGCACAGGATTCAAAACCGCATTCGGACGGTAGTTGGGGTCATCCGAAATATCTTGATGACAGGATTGGCAATCGAAAAAAACGGGTTCCGGGAAAATCCCGTCCATATTCAGGTTTGGGTTTGAAAATAGCGTAAGCTGTCGCTCCAATGCACGTGCTTGCCCTACGGCCCAAACTTGGGCCCCTGTTGATACCTCTTTACGCAAAAAATAATCTACATCCTCATCGTGGTGTCGTTGAAGAGCGGTGAAAAGATCGAGCTCGAAGCTCATCCGAGGGTGACCTGCGGCCATTAGCCGGTGATCAACAAATTGCCCAGGGGCATCGGATCCAACGTGGCAAGACAGACAAACATTAGCGCGTACATCGGGTTTTTCTAGCGCATAAAGCCCCAATGAGACCATCTGACTATGCGTAGCATCTGTTGAATAATGGGCCGCCAGCCAAGGCTCAGAGCCACCGTGACAGGACTCGCAACCTATACCGTCATCAAATTGAAATTTCGCCTTGCGTAGATCAGATGGGATATTGTCAGCGTGGCAAGACAGACATTCAATAGCTTGGTTTGGTTCACTAATTCCGAGTCGCTTGGCAATAGACATAGATCGTTCGGAGGATAATACTCGATATGCGCGAAGATGAGCTCCGCTTGTCGATGTTTGATCTTGCCAAAGAGATATTTCGTTTTGCTGGACAACTACGCCTGTTGCCTCTTGACGGGAATGACAGGTCGAGCCGGAGCAACTCGTGACTCCAAGATGTGGGACACCGTCTGTCATTGGAGTTGCACTGCCGAGAACCCGCGCCAAGGCTACTGGAGCCGCCACCATGGCAAGCACCCCGAATAATATCACAGCCTGTTTAGCTACGGATCTCACGAAACGCGACTCCCCCTAAGCTTGCAATTCAAAAAAATGTGCGACCATAACGACGAGCGTCGATCCAAACGTTTTCTAGGAATGCCACCAATTAGGTCCTTTACTCGAATAGTTCGGTGGGTATGACAAGTGCTTAGGGGAAAAATGGTAAAACAATCGGATATTAAGTTCGACGTCGCGATCATAGGATCGGGGCCGGCGGGGTTGTCTGCTGCAGGGCGGGCAGCTGAACTCGGTATGAGTCATGTCCTGTTGGAAAAGACTGACCATCTCTCAGACACCATTTTTTGCTATCAGAAGGGCAAGCACATCATGGCGACACCTGATGCGTTAGTTCTCAGGTCTGAATTTGAATTTGAAGCGGGCTCACGAGAAGATATTCTTGATCGATGGAATAGCAAAGCCGAATCCATCAACGTTAGTTTAAACGCTGAAGTGATTGAAATAAAAGGTAAAAAAGAAAACTTCATAATTAAAACAAAGGCGGGCGACACGATCGAAGCCCGCCATGTCATTCTCGGCATCGGGACACAGGGCAACCCCAACACAATGCGTTGCCCCGGCGGTGATAAGGCACATATCCAATATTCTCTGGATGATCCGGACGCATATTTCGATGAGGACATCATTGTGATTGGCGCAGGTGACGCAGGAATTGAAAACGCGCTCGGCCTCATCCGCCGCCCTGAGCTCGAAAACCGGGTCATCATAATGAACAGACGCGCTGAATTTTCACGCGCAAAGGATGCCAACGTGAAAGCTCTGATGAGCGCAGCGGCTGACGGGCGTATGACAATTATGACGGAATCGGAAACTCAAGAAGTTTACGACAAGCAGGCCGATGTATCGACGAAAGATGGAATTCGTACGGTTGCCGCAGACCGAATTATTGCGCGACTTGGCTCCGCTCCACCGCGTAAGTTCATTGAATCATGCGGCGTCGAGTTCGCATCGACTGATCGACTTGCATATCCAACATTATCACCCAAATTTGAAACATCAGTTCCGGGACTGTATGTGATCGGGGCTCTGGCGGGTTATCCGCTCATCAAACACTGCATGAATCAGGGCTATGATGTTATTGAAAACATTAATGGCAACACCGACTTGAAGCCTGCAGACGAACCCCTGCTCATACATCTCTTTAGAGCCCTTCCAAATCCAGAAGCCGTGTCTGAATGGCTCGAATTTCTTCGTACAAAAATTAAAATTTTCAACGGCTTAACACCATTGCAAATGCGTGAATTCATGCTGGATTCCAAGGTGCACGTCTTTGACCCAAAAAAGATGGTTTTCCGCCGAAACGATGTCGGGGATTCGCTCTTCTGCATTGCAGAGGGCGCTGTGGCCGTTCGGATTGATCCGAATGATTTGTCCAAAACAATTACGATCCCTGAAGGCGAAATTTTTGGTGAGGCGGGCTTGATCTCCGGTCGACGTCGCAATGCGTCTATTTTTGCCGAAACTCGATCGATTCTCGTTGAAGTCCCGCGCAATGCAGCCCGTAAACTTCTGGCGACAGTTCCCGCTGTCCAAGCCTCGGTGGATAGAACCGCAACAGAACGTCTCCTGCTCGCCATTCTGGGCCAAGGTCTCCAGAAGGAGGACCTGTCAGAGATCATGGAGACAGCCACCTTAGAGACCATTCAAGCAAACGAATATCTCATCGAAGAAGATGCTGAGGATGCTGATGTTTTCATCATTCGTGTCGGCTCTATGGTCGTCGAGAAAGAAGTGGCGGGAAATAATGTCTTCCTCGCCTATGTTCCTGCTGGCGCTTATGTCGGAGAAATGGCGATGTTAGAAGATGGACGCAGAACCGCGTCGGTAAAAGCCGCTGTGAAGTCTGAAGTCATCCGCCTTAAAGGCGAGGCGTTCAAAACCCTACTTGCTGCGAAACCTAAGCTTCGCGCGTCAGTCATAGAAAAATTCGCCGACAGACGCGCACTCAATTCCTACATCGAAGCCAATAAAGACAGTTTTGGCGGTGTTGCAGATATGTTCACTGCACGAGCCAATTTCTTAATGAAGCAAGGACTTGGCGAAGCCACGGATGCTTTATTAATTGACGAAAAACTCTGTATTGGCTGTGATAACTGTGAGGTCGCTTGCGCGGAAAGCCACGATGGCATTTCACGGCTCAACCGTGAAGCTGGCACAACTTTCGATCATCTTCATGTTCCGACCAGTTGCCGACATTGTGAACATCCCCATTGTATGAGCGATTGTCCGCCCAACGCTATTCGGCGGGCGCCTGACGGCGAAGTTTTTATTGATGATTCCTGCATTGGTTGCGGCAATTGTGAACGTTACTGCCCATACGGCGTAATACAAATGGCCCGCCCTGCACCCAGTAAACCCAGCCTCTTTAGTTGGATCGCGATGGGGGCCGGTCCTGGTCCTGGCCAGCCGCCAAAAGCCTGGATTAAGAAAAAGGCAAAAGGAAAGGCTCCATCAGGCCCAAAACAAGCGGTGAAATGCGATATGTGCAAAGGAATAACGGGCGGCGCTGCCTGCGTGCGAGCCTGCCCGACGGGCGCAGCTATCCGCGTCTCACCAGAAGAATTTCTCGACGCCTCAAGATCGAAAGTTCGCTAGAAATGGCACAGGCCAAACATAGCAGCTTTCTGACATATCGCGGCGGTCGATGGGCGAAATTTGCGTTGGTATTCAGCGTAATTTGTATCGGTCTTTACTTCGCATTTGATTTCGAACCGGTGAGAAATGGCGGAAGCTGGTATGGCTATACACTTGGTACGATTGGCGCGCTTTTGATCCTTTGGTTGGCTTGGCTCGGAGTTCGAAAGAGGCGTTATAATCCAGGAAATTGGTCATTGAAGGCGTGGACATCAGCGCACGTTTACCTTGGACTCTCACTGCTTGTGATTGGGACATTACATACGGGCTTACAGTTTGGCTGGAACGTCCACACATTGGCTTACGCCCTCATGGTATTGGTCATTCTCTCGGGTATGTTCGGGGTCTACTTTTACATCACAGTCCCTCGCCGGATGAGCGACAATCGGGCTGAGGCGTCGCAAGTTGAAATGCTCGACGAATTAGAAAATGTCTCTCGTTTACTCCGAGAAACCTCACTCTCTCTTCAAGACGCCGACACACAGCGCATCCTAGATATGCTGGCTAAAACGACTCTGAAAAGCGGCGTTATGACACGACTGCGCGACAGCCACGTGAGATGCCCGAATGCCCGCGCTTTGAAAGACTTTAAGGTCGCTGTCCGAACGATAGAGGGCGATGTGCAACGCGGTATGTTCGACGTAATTTCAGTTTTGGAAAGACGGGATAGCCTTCTTGGGCGCATTCGCCGCCATCAACGTTACCGCGCTCTGCTCGAATTATGGCTTTGGATACACATCCCCGCCACCATCACTTTGATCGCGTTGCTCATTGTCCACATAATTGCCGTGTTCTATTATCAATGACAATTTTAATCCGAGACATAAAACGCATCGGAACTGGCGACGCGACGAGAACGTCCATCCGAGAACGGAAGGTCGAAGCGGAAACAATTTCGATCGGTCGACGCAAGGGATCCGATATTCAAATCGATGCCCTTTCGATCCAACTTGACCATGCTGAAATTTCAGTTCCTAGCGAAGGTGATGCTCTGCTTAGGCTTCACGGGAATGCAACAGCACTGGCAGATGGCAGGGTCGTCACCAATGGAAAATCAGTCATTAAGCCAGGGACAATCCTACGGCTCGGCCCCGTTCAAATCACGGTCGAAAACAATACAGTCGACGAGACAATAACCTTAGCTGTAGAATCTGTCGAAACCCGTACAGAGGCAATATCCCGTGACGATGAAGATGCTGTCTTCGCGACACGCTCGGTGCTACCCTCCAAGCGCATTATTTCTTGGATGAGCGCGCTCATCGTTCTCGGCTTTTTCTTAGCGCTTCCCATCCTAGCAGACCGTTCACCAGCGCACCCAATCGTTAAAGCCTCCCCTGTTCAAGCCGATGTATCATGGAATAGTGGTGAGCTATCCCTTCTCCACTCTAACCTCAAAAATGACTGCGCATCCTGTCATGTGAATGCCTTTGAAGCGGTCACAGACGACACATGCTTGTCATGCCACACGGATTTGGAACGTCATGCTGAACCGCTCGACCTAAAAAAGGCGGAACGCCCAGTTGAGGGCTTCAACGCATTTCTAACGAAGACAAGCGAAGCCTTCGGTCGACCGGCGGATCGTTGTAGTTCCTGCCATATCGAACATAACGCATCATCACATATCATCAAAAGTTCTGATGCAATCTGTTCGGATTGCCATGCAGAGCTCGATAAACGCTTGCCCAATACCGATATCATGAATGTCTCCGATTTTGGAACAGATCACCCAGAGTTCCGACCTTATGTCATTGTCGCCCCAGCTCTCGCTCAGCCTTTGACCCAACGGATTTCACTGGACCTTATCCCCAAAGGAAATTCCGGACTCAAATTCCCGCATGACTTACATATGGCTGACAATAACGCCGTCGCAAAAATGGCCAACACCCTGCCCGGCCGATATGGTTTTGACGATGGAGTCACGTGTGATGATTGCCATTCGGAGGAAGCCGGAGGAGCACTGTTCGAGCCTGTGAGAATGGAACAAGATTGCGCAATGTGCCACTCCCTCACATTTGAAATCGAAGCCGACGGCTATGAACGCACGTTGCGCCACGGCGAACCTGACGAAGTTATCGCCTCCATGCGAGACTTTTACGATGCAAAAGCGCTAGCGAACATTCGCGATACCGCGACTGACTCGAGGACTCGCCGCCGTCCAGGTGCCGCTGCAGAAATTCGGAACTCTAACAGACGGGAACTGGCCTTCAAACGCTCCGAAGAAGTGACAATTGGAAAAGTCGACGCCATTTTTTCTGAAGGCGGCGCCTGTTATGATTGTCACGAAATTGAACGCCCGGTGGACATTCGGACAATGGACTTCAAAGTTCTGCCCATCAGTGTCGCTGACAGCTTTTATCGACGCTCGCCGTTCAATCATGAGGTTCATGAAATTGAAGGAGTCGAATGTTCAAGCTGTCACGCTGCAGAAACGTCAGCATCGTCCAGTGATATCCTGCTTCCTAAAATCGCAGTCTGTCGTGATTGCCATATTGGTCAGGCCAGTTGGAAAGCGGGCGGAGACATTGCCGCGGGGAAATACCCTACCAACTGCCTGACCTGTCATGGTTTCCATGATGGTCCACACTACAAGCCGCAAGACGGCAATCCCTGAAGCGCGTTGGTTACCACGAAAAAATCTGACGATTGTATTTAAAGCGAAACAGTAAAATATTTTCCGCACTATTTTGCAAGCTTCAGGAAAGAAAACTTTTCAATGATCATAGCCGTTAATGATTGGACCCAAATATAATTCATGCCAATCAAAACGTGTCGAGTAGAGCGGGTCTCCCCTGACCTCAAGGGCTCCAGCCTGCTTGAGTGCAACCCAAGTTCACTCCGCGACCGACCACACCTATTCAGAAGGTCAATGAGCTATACGAAGCGATATCGAAATCGCTATTCAACCCAACCTATACTGTTGAGAATTTGCTGGGCTGTTTCGGTATCGTCCGCGAACGCACTTCGCATGCGAGCAACATCAACGGTAGCTTGTTCTGACTGCCCTAAAACCTGACGGGCGCGAATTAAGCGAGCCCACCCGGATGCATCGTCTGGATTGTCTTCAAGACGGGCCGCTAAACCGTCAACCATACCTTGAATCATAGCCTGGCGGTCACCGTCAGTCATCGTTTGCGCCTCACGCACATCTGCTTCAGTCGGCCCTCTTTGTGGTCTCGCATCAATCGCTGGCGGCGTTGGTGACGTTTGACCACCGCGCTGTGCGATAAATGCCTTTGCGCGCGTGCGCTCATCCAATGCATCCGGGTTATCATCCGTAAGATCGACTACCTTATCATAGGCCGCAACGGCTTCGTCGAAACGGCCTAAGTTCATCAGGCTACGGGCATAAAGCAGCCATCCATTTGGATCTTCAGCACGACCGTCCTTTAGGCGCTTTTCAAGCTGATCAACCAGATCGGCCAATTGCGTTCCGCGATCATGCTCCGGCGGTTCGGCTTGCGCCAAGGCTTGGGCTGGGTTTAAAACTCCTGCGCTTTGGTCGGTATCGATGAAGTCAGGCTGTCCTTGCACTAAATAAACGCCCCCGCCGATGACCGCGACCATCAGCAATAGAAGACCGTTCACGATTGTCGGTGATCGGCCAGACAGTCCATCCCGCTTTTCCAAAATTTGGCGTTGTAATCCTGATATTGCGACATTGGCTTCTTCGGGGTCGAGATCATTATTCGATTTCAACGCATCGATTTGCTCAAAGTAACTACTTAGTTCCGTATCTTTTTCTGGGGCGACCTCAGAGAAAAATGTCGGTGCTAAAAACAGAACTACACCCAGCGCCATTATAGCGAAAAGTATCCATATCAATGTCACAGGTCTGCATTCCTAAGCGCGGCAAGTTTCGCAGCATCATGGTCTGATAACGTCGATACACTTGGTTGAACGGGTTTTGCTCGGACTGAGACAACCCACCACAGCAGAAACAGAAAAATCATTGCTGCGGGCCCAGCCCAAAGAACAATTGTATTTCCTTGGACGGGTGGCATTAATAGAACATAATCCCCATAGCGGTCCCGCATGAGCGAAATGATGTCGTCTTCGCTATTCCCTGCAAGCAGACGGTCCCGCACAAGCCTGCGCATATCCGCAGCGAGTGCAGCATCTGATTCCTCTATGCTCTGGTTTTGACAGACAACGCAACGCAATTGCCTTCCAACATCGCGAGCCCTTATTTCAATCGCATCCGGATACTCAATCTGAGACTGCCCTAGGGAAGGCGAAGAGAGGGTCGCCGCAAAGATCAGCGAACCAATCAATTTCATTACATTATTCATTCGACAGCAACCAATGTTCCAGAACCCAAGCCAATGGGGGCTGAGCGTTCGTTTCCGTTCGGAAGCCTCAAACGTTGGTCGGCCATACTTATGAAACCAGCGAAGGCCATCATCAGAGCTGCAATCCAAATCCAGACCACACCGGGTTGATAGTATGCACGGACTATGATGCCCTTTGAAACATCGGCCCCTGTACCACCATCACCAATCGCGGCGAATAAAGTTGCGCCGAAGGACGGACGAAAACCTGCTTCAGACGTGACCATTCCACGGACCGGATAAAATCTTTGCTCTGCCCAAAGAGTCGTGACGGCTCGGCTGTTTTTCGTAACCGCGATATTTGCGCCCATAAATTCATAATTATCGCGGGTGCCCTGCCCCAGCTCACCCAAGGTGAACGTATACCCCGCAACGGTCAGATTCTCACCAGGTAAAAGTCGACCGACGTCTTCTTTCGCGCCTATACTCATGGCCGTTACGCCAATCGTGAAAATGGCGACACTGATGTGACTGATAACAAATCCCCAAGTCCCTGCCGGCTGACGGCGAAGGCGAGAGAATTTCCCACCCGTACGCCGGAAGAGTGTGATCATAGTCCCTGCGATAAGCCAAGCCGCAAATCCGATCGCAATCGCGCCAAGGACAGAACGTCCAATAAGGAGCGAAAGGAAAATCGCGGCGAGAACGAATAATCCCGCCCGAAAAATGATCTTTCTGTAGCGTGACAAACTATCTTCGCGCCATTTCAACATGGGGGCTATCGCCATGACGGCGATCAAAGCAACCATCATCGGGGCAAAGACAAGATCGAAATAGGGTGCGCCAACGCTAATTTTTTCGCCTGTAATTGCATCGATAAGCAATGGGTAAAACGTCCCTAAAAATACTGTCACTGTTGCCGCAATAAGGAACAGGTTATTGATAACCAAACCACTTTCTCGCGACACGATATTTAGCTGAGTTCGTCGAATTATCGTCCCCGATCGGAACGCGTAAAGTGACAAGGCCGCGCCAGTGAAGAACAACAACAAGGCAAGTATAACCACCCCGCGTGCAGGATCTACAGCGAAAGCATGAACGCTAACCAAAACACCAGAGCGCACAACAAACGTGCCAATCATTGCCAATGAAAAGGTCGATATCGCAAGCAGAACTGTCCAGTGCGCAAAGCTGTGGCGTTGCTGTAATGTCAAAATAGAATGGAGGAGTGCTGTGCCCGCCAACCATGGAAGAAAAGACACATTCTCAACGGGATCCCACATCCACCATCCACCCCAGCCGAGTTCATAATAGGCCCAAATAGATCCTATCGTGATGCCAAGTGTCAGGAATGACCATGCGAAAATCACCCAAGGCCTGAGCCACCTCGCCCACACCGCGTCAACACGTCCTTCTAGGAGAGCGGCAACCGCAAACGAAAACGCGACAGAAAAACCAACATAGCCAATGTATAAAAGCGGCGGATGAATCGCCAAACCAGGGTCTTGTAATAGCGGGTTCAACCCCAGCCCATCGGCTGGAACGGGAAAGAGTCGCTCAAATGGATTGGACGTAAAAATAACAAAAGCCAGAAATCCAGACCCTAGCATCCCTTGAACTGCCAATGCGCGCGCCCTGAGGGACAATGGCAATGACCGCCCAAACATGGAGATAGCGGCACCATAGAGCGCTAGAATTAACACCCAAAGGAGGATAGAGCCCTCATGGTTCGCCCACACCCCTGTGATCTTATAAACCAAGGGTTTTGCCGTGTGGCTATGCATGGCCGCCAACTTCACTGAAAAGTCGGATTGGATGAATACTATTGTTAGAGCCGCGAAGGCGTAGATCAAGAGAACCGCCTGAAGGATCGCCGCACGGTCTGCGAACAACATCCAGCGGGTTCGGTTTAATTGGCTCCCAACCAACGGCAATATCCCTTGAAATAAGGCAACCGCTAAGGCGAGAGCGAGAGCGATTTGGCCAGTTTCAGGAAGCATGAAGCCCCCCTAGCCTAGCTCGCTTTGGCGAACAACCGCAGGCTTACAACTAAACCTGCGGCATGAAGGTGCAACTCACCTGCGCTGCCATTATTTTGGTTCTTAATTAGGATCAGGATTTTCGCTACATTCAAATATAAAGGTGCAACCGCCTTCATCTTCAGGCTCTTCTATCGCGCCATCAATATCGATGAGTGGATCAAAGTCTTCATTTCCAATGGGTTCGCCCCCCCGTCCGACAGGCCCCCCACGGCTCGGCCCAACACCAATATCCACAGCAGGAGGCGGCGGAGGCGAAGCTGGTGGCATCGCCGGCACTGAGAACGATGGTTTTGGCGGTGGTGACCCCTTAGGCTCATTCCGAATTTGTGCACTAAAGGCCGCAAAGCCAGCCTGCGGAAGCTCGAAAATTTTAGGCTCAACATCCACACCAGGAACAAAAACCGACTCTCCGGGGGAGTCGAGAAGAACAGTTCCCTTATTTGTGATAACCTCAACGACACCTTCAGCATCTGATCCACCATTCCGTGGACCGGGGCCTCTCAGCACGATAATTGAAGCCCCGTCTGTTCCGGTAAGGTCGCTGGGGTCAATAATTCCAAGGAAAATAGCCAGCTTAACCGCCTCAGGACCGACAAAACCTTCGACAATAGTGCCGCGAATTCCAAGTGATGCGACTGGCGTGTTTAACTCCACATTTTGTGGGTCCGTCTTGGAAATATTACCAGACATGAATCTAAACATGCCCTTCTTGATGCTCGCAGACATTTTATTGCCGTTAGAACTGGGATCATAGACAAATTCGTCGATCGTCAATTGCGCGGACGCTCCCACTGTAAAGACAGTTTCATCCAGAAGCAGAATTTGGAGGCTTGAATCAGCCGCAGAGCCGATATCATCGCCCAGAAAAATATCATCTTTAACGGCCGCTGAGCGGATATCTTCCCCAACACTCTGAATCGTCACGGATCCCTTAATCGCAGAGTTTCGACCTACGGTGTCCTGCGCGTAAGACGGGGCTGTGCAAACGAATGTCGACAACAAAGCAAGAACCGTAGCTGCGGAGCTTATTTTCAGTGAAGTAATCATGATATAATACCTCCTAAAAATCGAGAATAAGACGGATTTCTCCACCAGTATTCTCGAAATCCGGTCCAGAATTGGTCAGACGTTCGGAGTGATGTCCCGCAATTTCGACAGTAACCTTGCCAAGAAGGCCGTCAGCATAACGCGGGGCTAACAACATAGCGGGATTTACGCCTAAAGCCCCCCGTAACCGTAAAAATTTGTCTTCCCGAGCAACCGTCTCGCCATCAGCCAGGTCATAATCCAGCTTTCGGTAAGTGCCGGACGCATCCAAATATACAGTAGTATTGACGTTATATCGTGACCGGACCGTCAACCGTGGACCCTCATAATTAAACTTATCAACCTTAGCTGACACGGTCTGATAGGCGGCTTCGGCTGTCGCACTTAACTTTTCAGAGAATTTGAAATCTAACCCGGCACCCGTATCTATGAAATGGCCTGACCGATCACTCGCTGAAAGATTTGTTTCTGTGTTTTTGTAGGATTGGTCCGCGTATCGACCAAAAGCGCGGAGCCTGAGTTTCTGCGATGCTTGCAAACCATAAGAGGCTGAGCCCTCCAATTGATCAACAAAGTTTCGACTATTGATATCAATCGATCGAACATTGCCAGATAGGGACCAACTATGTTTGTCCTTAATTCCTCGGACACCAAGGCTAACACCGTAAACGTCATAATCGGCCTCGCTGAAGTCTTCATGACGACGATTTTGAAATGTTCCAGACGCAAATATTTTGACATCAGGCAAAGCCTTGAGCTCATGTTGAATACCTGTCTGCAATGTCAAACCAAATGACTCGTCACCTCGCCCCCGGTTTCCGATCACGGTATCTGCGACCACCGCCCCCGCATTGTCATCATATCGGCTCGTGAAAAGGACCCGAGTATACATAACGGTTCGCTTATACCCACCTGCGGAGTCGGCATCGTCCTGAATTGCCTGACGGTAATTCCCGACAGTGTCCAGCTGTTCGGCCGTCAAATCACGCGTTTCGAGCAACGTAAACTCTCGATCCGCGGCTTTACGGTCATCCAAGTTATAGAGAACGACAGCGTAAAAAAGACGCGCAGAATCCCAATTTCCATCTTGTATCAACAGGCGTTCAAGTGTTGACGCCGCATCGATGAGATCCCCTGACTCAGCCTGCTGTTTTGCATAAGCCAAATTTAAATCCGCATCGTCTGGATTATCATAAATATCTTGGAATGTAATTCGTCCTGACTCACGAATTTCCGTGCCAATTTCTGAGCCTTGCGCAAAGACTGGCCCGGACGCGCCAAGCATTACCACCGACATTATTGCTGCAAGCTGTCGGCAGGGCCGATTGATGTCATGAAGCATTTATGCCTCTTTCTGCCAAATGCCATTTCATCCAGTCAAACATTCAATCTGCGATCTAAAAAAAACTCAATCGCGTTCGTTTGAAAAAATTCAGGAAATGTTTCGTTGTCGTGATTTCAAATCAATCATTGCCAGAACGAAGAGATCAGGTCAATAATATCAACATGATAAGCGTTAGGTAATTAACGTCATTGAAGTCTCAATATTCGCAAACTAATTGGTTACCATTGATAAAATTTTCCCTTACTCGTTTTGGACGTAAGACAAAAAAATTATGGCTACCAAGGGTCGCCGGAATTTTAGTGATTGTTGCCTCAATCGGGCTGAGCACAACCCAACCCAGTGTCATTGCACAACTCGGCAGCTTGCTCTTTGATCGGTATCAGGTTTGGCAACCGCGCGTTTATCATGACGATGTTCCGGTGCGCGTTGTCGACATTGACAATGAGTCGATCGAAAAGATCGGACAATGGCCATGGTCACGTTTGACGATGGCCAAATTGAATGATCGCCTTGCCGAAGCAGGCGCCGGCGTTGTTGCCTACGATATCATTTTCTCTGAGGCAGACAGAACATCCCCCGTCAACTTAGTCCCGCTTTTGAGCGCTAACCCATCAGGAAGTTTTAATCCTGAGTCCTTGTCAGGGCTCATTGACCATGATGAGTTGTTTAAACACTCTATCGCAACAACAAATACCGTGCTCGGGTTTTTTCTGCTGAGTTCAAAAACTGAAGCGCTCCCTAAAACAGCGCATAGCTTCGCTTTTGGCGGCAGCGACCCGACAGATTTTCTGATTGGCTATTATGGTACTCTTCCGTCTCTGGCAGCTTTTTCATCCAGCGCCAGCGGAGAAGGGTTTGTGAGTTTCTCCCCTGAGGGAGACGGGATCGTCAGAACGGCGCCGCTGTTTCAAAGGATCGGAAATCGTATCTTCCCTGCCTTAAGTGTTGAAGCCTTGAGGACTATTCAAGGAGCGCAAAGTTACGTGTTACGATCAAGTGACGGCACGCAAGAACTTGGCGGTGGTAATGGTCTGGCCGCCGCTAGAGTAGGACAATTCACCGTTGCAACAGATGCGCGTGGGCGCTTCCCCGTTTATTTCGCTCCGGCAACTCTTGAAATTCGTGAGAAGCGACTGGTCTCTGCATGGGAAATTTTGGATGAGTCCATACCCATGGACACTTGGGCAGACAAAATTGCGGGCAACATTGTTTTCATTGGTACAAGTGCCGAGGGACTGAAAGACCTCGTCGCCACGCCCGTTTCACCATCTTATGAAGGCGTTGGCGTTCACGCAGAGGTCGTAGAACAAATTATCGGTGAAGAAATTCACGGCAACCAAATACTGAATCGGCCATATTGGGCTGAAACCGTAGAACTTTTTGCCATCTTGATCTCTGGCCTCATACTTATTCTTTTGCTCCCACGTTTCGGCGCTGGTTGGGGCGCGGCGATTTCAATCGCCATGATCATGGGCATTGGCGCATACTCATGGCTGAAATTTTCTAACGACCTTTTGCTGATTAATCCGGTCTACCCAATTCTATCAATTGGGCTGACCTATCTAGTCATGAATGCCATTAACTTCTGGCTGACGGAATCTGAACGATCAGAAATTCGAGGCGCGTTCTCTCGTTATCTCTCGCCTACAATGGTGTCGAAGGTGAGCGAAGACCCGGGCCTGTTAAAGCTTGGCGGAGAAGAACGCCCGATGACAATCCTGTTTTTAGACGTTCGGAGCTTTTCTAAGATTTCTGAAAGCATGGAACCGCAAGAAATCGTCGGATTTTTGAATCTGTTTCTCACGCCCATGACCGACACGTTGCAAAATCATTCCGCGACGATCGACAAATATATTGGCGATGCCATTGTCGCGTTTTGGAACGCCCCTCTCGATGATCCCGATCACGAACGCAACGCCTGTCGGGCCGTTCTTGCAATGAGCCAAACGTTGAAAGATTTGCGTTCACGGTATGAAAATCAGACCGAAATCAAGTGGCCAGATGAATTGGCGATGGGTATCGGGCTCAATACGGGCGTGTGCTGCGTCGGCAACCTTGGCTCCGAACAGCGTTTTTCCTATTCAATGATCGGGGATGCAGCGAACCTTGCGTCTCGCGTCGAAGGGTTGACGAAACAATATAAAACTGAATCGCTTATCGGCAACAGCACCGCTGAAGCGGCTTCAGACTTCGCGCTTTTGGAAGCTGACCTAATCCGGGTTGTCGGACGTCAAACGCCTGAGCGCATTTGGATACTCGTTGGAAATGAGGATATGGCAAAATCTGATGATTTTCTTAAATTGCGGACTGAGCATAATGCGTTTCAAGTCAATTATCGGGCCCAAAATTGGGACGCCGCCAACGCTCAGATAAAAATCCTTCAAACGATGGCCGCCCCCTTCAACCAAGCGGGTTATTACGACATCATGGCTGCACGCATCGCGACCTATATTTCTGAACCCCCCAACGATGATTGGGACGGTGTCTTCACCGCCACAAGCAAATAATGCTAATCGCGGGTCATCCCGAGGCGGAAACGTCCCAGAACCTGTCTCACTAAATGATGCAGACGGTAATCTCCGAGACAATGAGTACTTGCTAACGGTATAGTAAAGCCCCTCGACCGGTCCTGCATCGACGCCCGACGATATGAGTTTCGCAGCGAAATGAATCGTGGGCTTCTAACGGCGAGGCGAAGTGATGATGCCAATGCAAACAGAAGACGTAGTAAATTTCGGTGATGCATCAATTAGCGAAATTCATAGAATTGGATACTGAAAAGCCAACCCCGCCCTATACCACTATAGACTGCGACGGCGGTTAAGATCGAAGAAAAGTCAAAATCCCACAAGTTTGTTTTGCTGACCCACATTTGATTGCTTTAAAAAAGCGTGACGAGACGTTTCTGTGAGGAATATGAGCGATACGATTAGGTTGGTTATCAGCACTCAAATCTACGCATAAAACATCAAAACTTTGGGATTTGTCCGCTCAGTAAATCAAGCTTTATTCTCTGCCTGATCAAATCATAACGCGTCGATATTTCTTCTAAGACGGACGCCTCATAATCGAGACGTATCTCTGTCAGCTGCCGAAACGTCATTGTTCCACCAGTCCGTTCATCTTCTGCTGCCTTAAGTAAGATCGCGTTTTGTGACGTGGCCTCTTGGCGAATACGACGTTGGCTACGTAAAATTTTAATGTGGCTGCGGGTAATTTGTAATTCTCGTCGCAAATCGCGTTCCGCGATCAACACTTCACCCTTCGCTTGTTGAGCGCGCGCGTTAGCACGTTGGGTCGCCGCCTTAAGACCATTACCCTCATAGAGCGGCACTCTTATATCAACACCGATACGGTCTTGATATTCGAACTGATCAAAATCTCTGACTGACGCATAAGACCCTGTCGCGACGACCGATATGATCGGCAATCGAGAGCGTTTTTGACGTATAGTTTCAGCATCCAGTGCGTCCGCTTGCCCCCTGAGTGCTTGAATGTTTGGGTTTTCCATCAAAATTTGATCGTCCGTGAGGAAGGTGGATGGAATTGTATCAGCAAGCTGAAAAGTTTTATTGCAAGGTGCTTGTGACGCCCCAGTAGCAAGTTCAAATTCAATCAATGCGCTTTCCATTTGGAAGTTAAGGTCAAGCGCGAATGCCTCCGCGTCTGAGATTTCAGCGGCCACGGTTGCTCGCTCTGTTAGTGTG
>NZ_BMZH01000020.1 GCF_014652695.1 Algimonas arctica | reverse complement strand
CCCTAATTTAAACTCTTCTGTATATCGAATGCGACTGCCCATAAGACACTCTCCTTGCTTCCAGTTTTACCCAACAAGGTGTCTACAAAGCTAGGGGCACATCAACTATTACGGCTTGCAAGTCGAACGTTAGACCGAAAATTGACTGCACTTTAAGCTCCAAGTTTATCCACTTTCAGCATTCACTGACCTTCTGACAATCACTTCTTAGAGAAGTATATTCTAGTTTTCTGCAACAGCGAAATTGTTATGGTATTATTTCACTCTCCCTCCCGCCGACTTGATCGGCGGGTCCAGGGTGCGATCTCTCGCCCTGAATGCGAAACTTGCGCATCTCGGTCCATGGACAGGCCGATCAAGTCGGCCTGAGGGAAAGGCGAGATAGGTGTACTCCGAAAGGGCGGCGGCGTCCGTGCCCCCTGAGGACGCGTTGAAAGGTTTGTTCCCTACCCTTCAATCATCCCACTGCAATGGAATATCCTGCCATTCAGGATTTTTGGCCTCAATCATTTCGATCTTCCATTGACGTTTGTAACGTTTGACGGCGCGTTCTCTCGCGCGGGCCTCCCCGATGTCGTCATAATGTTCAAGATAGACGAGACGGTCGCAGTCATATTTGGCCGTGAAGCTATTCGGGTTTGCTTTGGATTTATGTTCAAAAACGCGAGATTGAATGTCGGTTGTGGAACCGACGTAAAGTGTTCCCGTTTTATGGTTCGCCATAATATAAAGGTAGCCATGGGGCATAGGTTGGGTTTGAGCGAAGCTCAGAGATAAGGCAACGCCCTTTCAACTATCCCTTTGGCCGACTTGAACAGCCTGCCCCGGACCTGATCCGGGGGCCAATCCATGGTGCAAATGTCGACCTGAATGCAATGGTTGAAAGGCTTGGGCCATGGCCCCGCCGATCAAGTCGTCGGGAGTGAGCCGAGAGATTTGTGTTTACACATTCGGCCCTCGCTATCGCCGTTATCCCACGCCTGTAGTCATCCCCGCCTTCACAACCCGAATGGACGCGCAATTCGGCACAGCGCTATTTTCAATCCCCGGGATTGAAAATTATAACCGCTTTTGTGTCCCCCCTCACCCAAAGCCTGCGAGTTTATACCCTCCCACCCCAGACACGAGAGATTACGTTAATCTCGGTCGGTGGGCCTGAGTTCTGTGGCATCGTCCATGACTGGCTTGCGAATTAACGTGGCGTGAGCGGGTCTGGGGTGTGCGGCGGTTATTCGGCGTGAGGCTGTGAGATACGAGCTACAGATTATCGTGGTGCGCCCTGCCGGACGTCAGACGTTTATGCCGATCGGGTCGAAAGCCCGGTCGGCCTCTGAGCGTCTAAACAGGTGAGCTCATCGCGGGCCCTGTGAGATGATCCGCTTACCCTCCCATGCGCTCAGGGCGCGGGTTTTGCCCAGCGTAAAATGGTATTTTATTCCCTGTTCCATCGTTGGACAGGCCCGCGCTCGTGTCTCTTAATCAAGAGCCTAGCCGCCCCGCCGCACGCGCGATCGTCGGCCAGCCTTATCCCCTGCGTGACCGCCTGCACTCCCCGCCCCTTTGAAAGCCAAAGCCATGCCCCGAAAAGCCCACGCCACCGCGCGCCGTCCGATCCTCACTGAGACTGAGTCCGCCTTGAATTGGGAGCTGCGCCGCGCGCGGGCCGAAATCAATATTCTACGCAAAGCCCGCCGTGACGGAGCCGAGCGCCGCGATTATTTATCCCCCGCTGAAATCGCCGTTTTAATTCGCAAAATCGGCACGATGGTGCGGAATTGCCTTCCCGCCTATCTGCGCGATGATGATCCCTGCCCCCATTGCGGCGGCCACAGCGTGGCCCAGATCGAGGCCGCGTTTGAGGCCTGGGCGGAGGCGGAAGGCGGGCGTGAGGATATTGAGGGTGACTAAGGCGCGGATTAATCGCGACGGGGGCGACGCCCCTCTCCACCCCGCTACTCTCCACCCCGCCCCTCACCACGTTGGCGGCGCTGACCCCGCTCAGCCCCCTCCTCGCGGTGGTTGGCTTTATTGAAATCATCGCTCACCACACCTGTCAGGCAACGCGAGACAAACGGGTAGCTGTCCGTGACGAAATAGCTGTAGGCGCCCTCGAACATCCCGCCGTTACATTCGTCCAAACGGCCCTCGCCACCGACATAGACATAATCCTCATTATAGGTGCCGTCATAGGACCCGCCGGGGCCGGGATTATCGGGGCGCGTACCGGGTTTGAGATTCCAGCCCGAGGTGGCCGCCTCACCCACATAGCGGATTGGAAACCCGTCACCCGCATAGCCAACAAGGGTCGAACCGGACGTCTCGGTCAAGGAATTGGCAATACCGTGATAGTGATAGAGCCCACCGCGACCGACATGGGCATTATTGAAATCAAGGCCGAGCTTGCCGGGCGCGCCGTGAATATCGACGCTCCAATTCGGATCGCCATTGCGGCTATGTCCGCGTCGCCCGTTGGGGTCGTAGAACCCCGCCGTATTGGGACGAAACTGCACGCCATTAATGGCAATGCCCATCGTACCCCGGATCGGTGTAATCTGGTTTGCCGTCATCGGGTTCAACGGAATGCAAACATTGACGGTCTGCGGCGCGATGGCGTTGGGGTTGCCGCGATTAGGAAATGTGCCCGTTGCGTGATCAGGCAAACCGTTCGCGGCGAAGCAGCGCTCTGTCTCGGTGAAGGAGACGGAAACGAGATTGTCGGTCTGCGCCATAACAGTCGTGGATTGCGCCACACTTTGGGACACATAGACCCCAATGGTGAGGGTCGCCGCGCTCAGGCAAAGGAGAGAGAGACGTTTCATGAAAAATCCTTAGAGTATTTATCAGTCAAACGGTTGGAATCGGGAATTCCTGCGTTCGCGAAGAACATCGCGAATAGGAACCGCACAGCGCGAAGCGCATAGAGGAATATCACCATGAAAATTACGGCCATTGACGGGCACCCAGGGACAGACAGATTAGTCAGCGCCTTGCTCGACCGCTACCTCGCAGCGGCAGGCGCGGCGGGCGCCACGGTCACGCGGCTGAACCTCCGCGACTTGGATTACGATCCTGTGCTGCATGTCGGATATAAGGGGGAGCAACCGTTGGAGCCCGATTTGCAACGGCCGCAAGCGGCCATCACGGATTGCGATCATTTGGTTGTGGGGTTCCCGCTCTGGTGGGGGTCGCAACCGGCATTGCTTAAGAGATTTTTCGACCGGGTGTTGCTCCCCGGATTTGCGTTTAAATATCACAAGGACGACCCGTTCTGGGACCGCCTCTTGGCCGGACGGAGCGCCGATGTGTTTATTACGGGCGACACGCCCAAATTCTATTTACGGCTGGTCCATCGCTCGCCCGTTTTACGGGCGATGAAGGGGCAAATCTTGGGCTTTTCGGGATTCAAACCCATTAAACAATTTTACTTCGCGCCCGTCCGCAAGTCAGCGGCCAAGACACGCGACCGTTGGTTGACCAAAGCCGACGCACGGGGGCGGGCGATCGGATCACGCTGAAATTGATCACGCGGTGCGGCGCAAACTGCCGCACGCCCACAAGACCAGCACGATCAGCGGGAATTGTAAAAACACACGAAACCAGAGCGCGATCGGTGAGGACATCTCGCCCAGCGGCATACCGACAATGGCCATATGTATATTGGCGGGCAGAACGGCGAGCAAGAATGCCGACAGCGCCAAACCCGTCACGCGGCGCCATGACGGCACGACAAGGCCGACCGCAAAGGCGAGCTCCATCGCGCCCGTGACCTGCACGATCAAATGTTTGAACGGCAGTACGGGCGGCACAATCGCGGCGAAACTCGCGGTTTGGGTAAAATGCGCGATCCCGGCGAGCAGGAAGAAGACGGCCAAGAGCCAGCAGAGGAGCGTTTTCACCATACGTTAAAAAACGCCTGAGCCATCACACGCGATGAGCAGCTGGCCTTCGAGGCCCGCTTTGCGGTGGAAGTGAAAGGACCGATAGGTCTCATTCGAGACGGCATCGAACATGCTTTTTTTATCGGGATAGCGAACGATGGCTACGGCGTCCCATGCGTCTGCGCCTTCGCCAATCAGAAAACGGTCGACCTTCCCGCCGAAGATTGTCTCGACACCGACAAGGCCCTGATCGCGGAGCATCTGACCGAACGCTTTGGCGTAACGGGCATAGGCCTGCGCACCGGATACCTGCTCGCCCTCACTGTAGGTCGAGGTCTGTTTGAACTTGAGCAGGTTCAGCATATAAATCGGAACCCCGTCCTCATGACTCGCGAGGAAGGTTTTAATTTGGTCTGGGGTCGGTTCGACCGCGTTTAACGTCGTCATGGTCTATGCCTTATATCCGGGGTGTTCCATCACGGTGCTGGCTGAGCGCGCGACCATCTCTGACGAGACGAAAAAGTCTGCCGCCAGCGGACCATCATAGCCGGGTTGATTATAACGGGAGAAATCGGTCATGCCGGTTTCGGCCAACACAAATTCGTCGATGTAGAAATTGCCCGTGGCCTCTGTCGACGGCCGCGACAGGACTTCATAAGCGGAGTCGGCCATGATGTCGGGCACGCGGCTCATCTTCGCCATACTGTCGCCGCCCAACACATTGCGCACGGCGGCGGTGTCGATGGACGTCATCGGCCAGAGCGAATTCACCGCGATATTATCGCGGCGAAATTCTTCGGCCATACCCAGCGTGCAGAGGCTCATGCCGTATTTTGCCATCGTGTAGGCGACATGATTACGAAACCACCGCGGTTCCATGATCAAGGGAGGGGCGATATTCAGGATGTGCGGATTGGTGCCGTGACGCAAATGCGGCTGGCACGCTTGGCTCATCATAAAGGTGCCGCGCGCATTGACGCCGTTCATCAGGTCATAGCGTTTCATTGGGGTGCTGACCGTCGGCGTCAGCGAAATCGCGGAGGCATTATTGACGAGGATATCAAGACCACCAAAACGCTCAACCGTTTGCGCGACAGCCGATTTGACCATGTCCTCTTCGCGGATGTCACACACAATCGGCAAACATTGGCCGCCGACCGCTTCAATTTCAGCGGCCGCTGTGTAGATCGTGCCCGCCAACTTCGGATGCGGCTCGGCCGTCTTCGCGCAGATAACAATATTAGCCCCGTCGGCCGCGATTTTTTTGGCGATTGCCAAACCAATCCCGCGCGATCCGCCAGACATAATGAGAGTGCGTCCTTTGAAAGACATAATGGTGGCTCCTTGAAACGAAAGATTTGCACAGGGTTATGACAGCCCGAGCGCACACGCAACTGCCCTAAAGTCATATCCCATTAACCATGCCTCTGAACTGCGCCTTAAGCGTCTTCTGCCAAAGAGAGGTCAAGTTGATACGATAAAGGATAGACGATGCGTCTTCTCATTCTTAGTGTTTGTGCACTGTCCCTCAGTGCTTGTTCGATGGGCGGTCTCGGTTTCGGGTCTGGCCATACCGGATATGAAGCCCCTCCCCCTGTCGGATATGGCAACTGGCAGGGCAGTCATCAGGCTGGCTATGCTCAGACTAGCTATGCTCAAGCGGGCGGATATGGTTACGGCCAAACACCATGCTCCGCCCCTGTGGCCCCACCGGTACAAAGCTATCCTTGTGGCGCGCCGACTTACGTCGCTCCCGTCACGCCGTGCCATCAACCCGTACAAACACCCTGCTCGGCGGCACAAGCGCAACCAATTAATTACGCGGCTCAATACGTGTCGCCTCAGCCGGTTAGCTATCCGAACGGATACCCCACTGCGCCAATGCCGGCACATTATGGTCAACCACAAGCGCCGGGTTGCGGCCTTAGCGCCTGTTCAAGCCAATATGCGGTGTCACCCTACGCCTATGATAGTGGCCATGAAGCGCATGACTATTCCTACGGGCAAACAAATTACGCGCCTCAAACACCCAGCCCTTATGCCTACGGCACACAGGCGGGGTCATATTACCCGTCCGCTGGTCATGGGTCACACGCAGTAACGCGCCAGAATGATGCCCATTTTTACGGAACCCTCGGGGCCGTTTGGTACGATGTCGGACGCCCATATGCGGGTCTTCAAGGACGTCTTGGCTATCAGGCCACCCCCATTCTAGGGGCCGAAATCGAAGGCTCTATCGGGGTCATCAACGAAGTCAGCCCGTTTAATCAAGATGTCGGCGGCGGCGTCATCTTGTCCGGTGAATTCAAAGATGGGGTCGATTATTCTGCCGCAGCCTTTGCGACGGCGCGCCTACCGCTTTCACGCAATATTTCGACCCATGCCCGCGTCGGCTATCACACAACACGAACATTCGCTGACGTGGATTTCGACAGCAATCCAGATCAGCAAACAACGACAACGCTGGATGGGATCGCTTATGGGGCAGGCATCCAAATGGACATTACCCCTGTTGACGCCATCCGCGCTGACTTCACGCGCTATGATAGCGACACGGCCGATAACGACTCCGTGTCCCTCGCCTACTTGCGGCGCTTCTAGAGGCTTCGGAGAAACAAACGACGTCTGACAATTAAAGGCACGGCTTCGGTCGTGCTTTTAAGCTTTATGGCCTTACCCCACCCGTCTACGATGACCCGATTGATTTGCGATGCAGGAAGAGGCCAATATGCCGAACGACCGGAATACGATTGGCGGAGAGCCGTCTGGACATTGGCAGGATGTTCCGTCGCATGGTGAGTCCTATCGCGATGACCCTCAGCGCCATGACCTGACGCCGCAACGCGGGCAAGATAATGCCAACCTGATCTATATCCTCTATCTCGTGAATATCGCCGTCCCGTTCCTCGGCCTTGTGGGCGTGATCATGGCCTATTCTGCACGCGCGACTGCCGCCCCCGACCTTCGGTCCCATTATGATAACCAAATCCGGATATTCTGGCTGACCGTAATTGGGTATTTCGTTTCTGTGGTTCTGATGTTTGTCTTAATCGGCTTCCTGCTCGCGTTCGCTGTCTTCATCTGGAAGATCGTTCGCGTCGCCACCGGCATGAGCCTGCTCGCGCGCGGACAACCTGTTAGAAATGCCGAGAGCCTGAGCTTTACCTCAGAATAGGGCCGCTTACGCGTCGACCGTGTCCTGTCGGTGCCATAACTCGGCGTAGAGCCCGGCTTGCGACAAGAGTTCAGCGTGCGTGCCGCGCTCGACAATGCGACCCTGGTCCATGACCAATATGAGGTCAGCGTCTTGAACGGTCGAAAGACGGTGCGCGACGACCAGCGTCGTGCGCCCTTCGCTCGCCAAGCTTAAAGCCACCTGAATATCTTTTTCGGTCGCGCTATCCAACGCGCTTGTGGCTTCATCCAAAATCAAAATCGCAGGATCTTTTAGCAACGTCCGGGCAATCGCCACGCGTTGTTTTTCCCCGCCGGAGAGCTTCAACCCGCGCTCGCCAACCATCGTATCGTACCCTTTGGGTAAGGTCGCAATGAAGTCATGAATTTGCGCGTCGGCGGCGGCCTGTTCAATCTCTGACTGGCTCGCATCGGGTTTGGCGTAACCGATATTATAGCCAATCGTGTCGTTAAACAGAACGGTGTCCTGCGGCACCATACCGATGGCCGCGCGTAGGGAGGCCTGCGTGATATCCCGAATATCGTGCCCATCAATCCGCACAGCCCCGCCCGCAATATCGTAAAACCGATAGAGAATACGCGAGAGTGTGGACTTACCCGCCCCCGTCGGCCCGACCACGGCGACGGTCTGCCCCGGCTCGGCTGTAAAGCTGAGGCCCGACAGAATTTGCCGGTCGTCGTCATAATGAAAATCAACATCTTCAAATTCGATCCGTCCGCGTACATCCGTGATCGGCTGCGCGTGCGGCGCGTCGATCACTTCGGGTGGCTCTTCCAATAGCTGGAACATGCGCTCCAGATCGGTCAGCGCCTGTTTAATCTCGCGGTAGGCAAACCCGAGAATATTGAGCGGACGATAGAGTTGGTTCAAGACGAGCGTGATGGTGAGCATGTCGCCCGTGCTCATATCCCCGCCCAGAATATAGAAAGCCGCCAGAACCATACTGGCCACAATCCCCGCATTCATCAGCAGGCTTTGCCCGATATTGACCGTGGCAAGTGACGTTTTGGACCGGATCGCCGCTTGGGCATAGGCGGCCATCGCGACGTCGTAGCGTTTCACTTCGCGCCCTTCGGCATCGAAATATTTGACCGTTTCATAGTTGAGCAAACTATCCACGGCCCGTGCCCAGCTTTCCGTATCGCGGCGGTTCATTTCGCGCCGGAACTTAAGCCGCCATTCCGTCGTCATCACAGTAAAGGCGACATAGGTCACGACCACCACAATCGCGATGACGGCAAACCAGCCATTATAGGCGATCGCAAAGGCCGCGCCCGCGATCAGGAGCTGGAGTAATGTCGGGCCAATATTGAACAGTAAAAACCGGAACAGGAAATCAATTGCGCGCACGCCGCGTTCAATGATCCGCGACAGTCCGCCCGTGCGTTTCGCGAGGTGGTAGCGTAAGGACAGGCGGTGCAAATGCGCGAACGTCTCGGTCGCGATTTTACGCTGCGCTTGCTGCGCAACGGGCGCAAAGACATATTCGCGGGCTTCGGAAAACAGGGTCGAGAGCAGACGTAATGCGCCGTAACCCATCACGAAAAAGGCGATAAATAATCCGACCTGTGCGAACGCATCGCCGCGACCCACGGCGTCCGCGACCGCGTCCTGCGCGTTGCCCAAAAAGAACGGCGCGCCGACCAGAATAAACTGGCTGACCACGACCAAGAAAATCGCGATGCCCGTCCGCAGCTTGGCCGACATATCGCCGGGCGGGAGGACATAAGGGATCAGGCTCCGCAGCGCAGACAGTTGCTCAATCAGGCCGCGTTCTTCGGTCTCGGCAGCATCAGGGTGGGAGGCAGGTCGCATTAGCGAGGATATGGGGCACAACGCGAAAAAGGAAAGGTCCGTTTAAGCCTTTTTCGCGACGTGCCCGAAATGCGGTGAATGAGCGCCCTTAAATTAAACCGCCTCAAACTCCATAATCACGGCATCAACGGCGAGGTTATCGCCCGCCGCCGCTTTAATCTCGGACACGCGGGCGCGGTTCTCGGCGCGGAGCGTGTTTTCCATTTTCATGGCCTCAACCACGGCCAGCGCCTGCCCGTCTTCGACAATATCGCCAACCTCGACCATGACTTTGACAATCACGCCGGGCATGGGACAGAGCAGCAGGTTGGACGTGTCGGGCGCGACTTTAATCGGCATATGGCTTGCCAGCTGACCCGCTTCGGGGGTGCGGACTTTGACATTAAACGCGCAGCCGCGGTGACGAACGGCATAGCCTTCGGGGCGCGGCGCGGCGTGGAAATTAACCGGCTTATTATCAATCAACGCGCGGACGAGCGATTGACCCGGCAACCAGTTAATCAGCACTTCCATCTCAATCGCGGCCTTGTCGCTATCATCATCCATGATGATGGTGCGCAGGCCCTTCTCGCCGCGAATATCGGCGCGATAATGACTATCGCCAATTTCAACGCACCATGTATCCGGAACGTGGCGCGTATGGTTCGGCAGGCTACCGGAAATATCCGCTGCGCGGGTTTCCGACACATCATGCATCAACGCGCAGACCGCCGCGAGTTTGCGCATCACGCCTGCGTTTGGCTCAGCCCCCATAAAGCCGTCGGGATATTCCTCAGCAATAAAGCCCGTCGTAATATCGCCGCGAATGAAACGGTCATGATCATAGACGGCTTGGAGGAACGGGATATTATGGCCAATCCCCTCAAGTTCAAACACGTCGAGCGCGTCGCGCATGGCGTCCAGCGCCACGCCGCGATCTGGCCCCCACGTACAGAGCTTGGCGATCATCGGATCGTAAAACATGCTGATCTCACCGCCCTCAAACACGCCGGTATCATTGCGGACAATGGCGCCGTTTTCACGCTTGCCTTCGACGGGCGGGCGGTAGCGGGTCAAACGGCCAATGGATGGCAAGAAATTGCGGAACGGGTCTTCGGCATAGATGCGGCTCTCGAGCGCCCAGCCTGTCAATTTAACATCGTCCTGCGTCATGGACAATTTTTCGCCCTGTGCGGAGCGGATCATTTGTTCGACCAGATCGACGCCTGTGATCAATTCTGTCACCGGATGTTCGACCTGTAGGCGCGTGTTCATTTCCAAGAAGTAGAAATTGCGGTCGCCATCGACGATGAATTCGACCGTGCCGGCGCTATCGTAATCAACGGCTTTGGCCAGCGCGACGGACTCAGCGCCCATCGCGGCGCGGGTGGCTTCGTCGAGGAAGGGTGACGGCGCTTCTTCGATCACTTTTTGGTTGCGGCGCTGGATCGAACATTCGCGTTCACCCAGATAGATGATGTTGCCATGCTTATCGCCCAACACTTGGATTTCGATGTGGCGCGGCGAGGTGACGAATTTTTCGATAAAGATACGATCATCGCCAAAGCTGTTGGCGGCTTCGTTTTTTGAGGCGGCAAATCCTTCGCGGGCTTCTTCGTCATTCCACGCGATCCGCATGCCTTTGCCGCCGCCACCGGCGGAGGCTTTGATCATCACCGGATAACCGACTTTGTTGGAGATTTTGACCGCGTCATCCGCGTCCTCAATCAAGCCCATGTGGCCCGGCACGGTTGAGACGCCCGCTTCCATCGCCAATTTCTTGGACGTAATTTTATCACCCATCGACACGACGGCGTGCGGGTTCGGGCCGATAAAAACGACGCCTTCGGCCTTAAGCCGTTCGGCAAATTCCGGATTTTCCGACAGAAACCCATAGCCCGGATGCACGGCGTCCGCGCCCGTCTGTTTCACGGCGTCAATGATCTTGTCTTGGATCAGATAGGATTGGTTCGCCGCCGACGGGCCGATATGAACGGCTTCATCCGCCATTTTCACATGCAGCGCATTCCGGTCAGCATCGGAATAGACCGCCACGGTTTTGATGCCCATGCGCCGCGCGGTCTTTATGACGCGGCAAGCAATTTCGCCACGGTTAGCGATGAGGATTTTCGAGATGGTCATGTTAATAGCACCCTAAGAATAAGTGCAAAGATAAGAAAGTATCCGAACGGAACGCAACCCAAAGCAAGATAATTAAGTTTCTGCCATTTACCCATTGGGAAGAGATTTACCTGGAATGCATTCATCAACTTCACGCGGTATGCCTCAACAAATATTCTTCGGGGTGAAAGAAATATTGCCTTATAAACAGCGTAATAACTGCCAGCAAAACCAAGAGTTATTGTCGCAGAAAGAGTTAAAATCGAAGCCCACGCATCGTTAAGTCCATCAATATAAGGAAGAGAATTCAGCAATAGTAATACAGGCGCAAACCCAGCTGCGGCGTAACCTAATGTGCTAGATTCAGAGCGTGCTATCGCCGCAATTAGCTGCTCGGCATCTTCATCATCTAAATGATCTCTTTCACGATCTGCGGATATAGCTATATTTGTTAGCTTAACTTCTCTGTCCCCAAAGCAGTTATCCTCAAACACAAGAATTTTCCTTATCTTGTCACTCACAGCGGCAAGTTCCCATGCTTCTTCCACGGGTTCTCAAGCTGCTTATCCTTTGCCAGCGCGAACGCCCTCGCGACCCGTTTCCGCGTTGATTGCGGCTGGATGACTTCGTCGATGTAGCCGCGTTCGGCCGCGCGGAACGGTGACAGGAACTTCTCTTCGTAATCCGCGACGTGGGCGGCGGTTTTTTCCGCGTCGCCTAAGTCTTTGCGGTGCAGGATTTCGACCGCGCCTTTGGCGCCCATGACGGCGATTTGGGCGGTGGGCCACGCGTAGTTGATGTCGCCGCGCAGATGTTTCGGGCTCATCACGCAATAGGCGCCGCCGTAAGCTTTGCGGGTGATGACGGTGACTTTGGGGACGGTCGCTTCGCCGTAAGCGTAGAGCAATTTCGCGCCGTGTTTGATGACGCCGCCATATTCCTGTGACGTGCCGGGCAGGAAGCCGGGAACGTCAACGAGGGTCAGGATCGGAATATCGAAACAGTCGCAGAAGCGCACAAACCGTCCGGCTTTGCGCGAGGCGTCACTATCAAGGCAGCCCGCGAGGACCATCGGTTGATTGGCGACGACGCCGACGGTGCGGCCTTCGAGACGGATAAAGCCGCACAGGATATTCTTGGCGAAGTCCTTTTGAATTTCGAAAAAGTCGCCTTCGTCCGCGATTTTTCGCACCAGCTCATGCATATCATAGGGCAGGTTCGGATTGTCCGGTACAAGCGTATCCAGCGAGGCATCCAAACGGTCATGTTTATCAAAGAACGGACGGACCGGAACCTCGGCTTGATTGTTAAGCGGGAGGAAGTCGAACAGGCGGCGGATTTCCGCCAGCGCTTCCATATCATTATCAAACGCGCCGTCGGCGACCGACGATTTGGTTGTGTGCGTTTTCGCCCCGCCGAGTTCTTCCGCTGTCACGACTTCATTCGTCACCGTCTTGAGCACGTCCGGCCCAGTCAGGAACATATAGCTTGTGTCGCGCACCATAAAGACAAAGTCGGTGAGGGCTGGCGAGTAAACCGCCCCGCCCGCGCTTGGCCCCATGATGACGCTGATCTGTGGGATCACGCCCGACGCGAGGATATTGTTCTGAAAGACCGACGTGTAACCCGCCAGCGCCGCGACACCTTCTTGGATACGCGCGCCGCCGGAATCTTGCAGACCGATGATCGGCGCGCCGTGGCGCATCGCCATTTCCTGCACCTTGTTGATTTTCTGCGCGTGGGTTTCGGACAGCGAGCCCCCAAAGACGGTGAAGTCCTGCGCAAAGACGAAGGTCTTGCGCCCATTAATCGTGCCCCAGCCCGTGACCACGCCGTCTCCGGCGGGTTTATTGCTGTCCATGCCGAAATCTGTGCTGCGGTGCGTGACGAACATGTCGAATTCTTCGAATGATCCGGGGTCGAGTAGCAGGGATAGCCGTTCGCGCGCCGTCAGCTTGCCTTTGGCATGCTGCGCATCAATGCGTTTCTGTCCGCCGCCCGCGCGCGCGACTGCGCGTCGTTCTTGGAGTTGATCCAGAATGGAGCTCATACGATTATCCCACCCAAAACTTTGGCATCCGTCTGTTTACGCCTGTCTTTTACGCCGGCGCTTGCATCCCGACAACCTGACGAGGCGCGCGCGATGGTGCAAGCTTGTTTTGTCGAAAATATTGCCTTTATCCGTCAAAGGGGCGGGGCTATGCGTTATTGTGCGCTGGACTTGCAGCAATAGGCGTTGCCATGTCGTTTTCATGCAATAATGAACGGGCCAAAGATGGGCTGCATTCGCCAGATTTAACTGTATAGCCCAGATTTAAGCGTCCCGGGACAGGTTTGGGACGTATAAAGGCCGTTATGAAACTCAATTCATCCTATCTCCTCGCGGGTGCGGCGATTCTGATCGTTGGCGCGTGGTTCTTTATTGGCTCCGCGGGGAAAGACCGCGACATTTATGCCGATATTGATGCCCGCAACCAACCGACGGAAACGCAATTGCCAACCGTCGTGGTTCGGACCGTCACGTCCGAAGTCCACCCGATCCGCTTGACCAGCTATGGCCGCACGCTGCCCAACCGCCGCGTCGAAGTGAAAGCCAAGACGCCGGCCTCGCTTGTATCCACGCCTGTTCGCGAAGGCACTCGTGTCAAACGCGGCGATATTATCTGTCGTCAAGATGTCGATGCGCGCCAAGCGCTGGTTGATCAGGCCAAAGCGCAACTCGCCAAAGCCGAAGCGGATTTGAGCGCGACCACGACACTGGTTGAAAAAGGCTACCGCGCCCCGACGTCCCTCAATGGGGACCGCGCCGCCGTTGATGGCGCGCGAGCGTCCTTGAAACAGGCCCAAATTGAACTCGGCAATGTCGTGCTGCGCGCCCCGTTCTCCGGCATTTACGAAAACCGCTTGGCGGAAGTGGGGGATTATCTCTCCCCCGGTATGCCCTGCGCCGCAATTGTTGAGCTGGACCCGCTTAAGCTCGAAGCCGAACTGACAGAAACGCAAGTGGGTCAGGTCGAAATCGGTCAAACGGTCGATATCCAGCTCGCAACGGGTCAAACTGTGACGGGTACGGTGTCTTTCATCGAATCCGTTGCCAATCCGGCGACCCGGACTTTTGAGATGGAAATGAGCGTCCCGAACCCGGACTACGCCCTCAAAGCGGGCGTGTCGGCGACCTTGAACCTCAAGATCGGCGAAGCGATGGCGAGCCTTGTCCCGTCCGGCGTGATGGCGCTTGATGAAAACGGTGCAACAGGCATCCGCTATGTCGATGCATCTGATATTGTGCGCTTCGCAACGATTAAGCAGGTCGATGAAACGCAAGGCGGCATTTGGGTCATGGGCATTCCGGCCCGCAGTCGCGTCATTATCGAAGGCCAAGATTACGTCA
Source organism: Algimonas arctica (assembly GCF_014652695.1). Lineage (GTDB taxonomy): Bacteria > Pseudomonadota > Alphaproteobacteria > Caulobacterales > Maricaulaceae > Litorimonas > Litorimonas arctica. The sequence goes on along the minus strand of NZ_BMZH01000020.1, from coordinate 16,852 downwards.
CTATCGGGTCCAAAGTTGATCCGAGGGTTGAAAGCGCTTCAAGCCGAGACGGTGCTTCGACCGCTGGACTGTCGTCCAATCGGAAGTTGGACTAACCGTCATGGAAAAAATCGTCGGATTTGCCATACAATCCTGGCGGGTGACGCTTGGCATTATGTTGTTCATCATTGTCGGCGGGCTCGTCGCGGTGAGTAATTTGCCGCTTGATGCCGAGCCGGATATACCGGTGCCCTATGTCAATGTGCGCGTGGTCCTGCCCGGTGTTTCGCCCGGCGATGCCGAACGCTTACTCGTCCGCCCCCTCGAAGCCGAATTGAAATCGGTCGACGGGTTAAAGCGTATGGACGCCGTTGCGGCCAATAATGTCGCCTATATCGTGCTGGAATTTACGCCGTCCTTTGATCAAGCCCAAGCGGTTCTCGACGTCCAAGAAGCCGTCAATCGCGCGCGCGCCGAATTCCCCGAAGAAGCCAAAGAGCCCGTTGTTCAGGAAGTCGATACGTCCAGCATGCCGATCTTTGTCGTCAACCTGTTTGGCGATGTGCCGGAACGCACTTTGCAAAATACGGCCAAGGAATTGCAGCAACGGATCGAAGGGATCGCGTCGATCCTCGCCGCCGACATTAGTGGCGAGCGTACAGATGTGCTTGAGGCGGTCGTCGATCCAACCTTATTAGAATCCGCTGGGATTACGTTCGACGAACTGGCCGCCGCGATTTCGCGCAACAATCAACTTGTCACGGCCGGGGCACTGGAAACCAGCAACGGACAGTTCAATGTCAAATTACCGGGCCTCATCGAAGATGCCAATGATCTGGCAGAGCTGGTCGTGCGATCTGACGCATCGGGCGCCGTCGTCAGAATGTCGGACATCGCCATTGTGCGCCGAACCTACAAAGATCCGCAGAGCTATGCGCGTTACAATAACAACCGCTCCGTTTCGATTGAAATCACCAAAAGAAATGGCGAGAATATTCTCGACACAATCAATGCCGTGCGCAGCGTCGTGGAGGAGTATCAAGCCAGCGACGTGTGGCCGCAAACAATTCAGGTCGAGTATAGTCAAGATAAGTCGCGCTACATTTTGGAAATGGTGCGCTCGCTATCTAGCTCCATTATCAACGCGATTCTGTTGGTCTTCATTGTCTGCTTGATTGCCCTGGGTGTGCGGTCGGCGCTCTTCGTCGGCTTCGCGATCCCGGGCAGTTTCCTGATCGCACTGTTCATTATGTGGGTCCAAGGCGAGACCATAAATATGATGATCTTGTTCGGCTTGATCCTCTCGGTCGGGGTTCTGGTCGATAGCGCGATCGTCATTATCGAATATGCCGACCGCAAAATGGCGGAAGGCATGAAAGCGAAAGCGGCGTACCAAATGGCGGGCGAACGTATGTTCTGGCCGATCATTAGTTCCACCGCGACCACTCTCGCGGCGTTCCTCCCCTTGCTTTTCTGGGAAACCATTACCGGCAAGTTCATGGCCTATTTCCCGCTCACGATGATCTATGTGCTCAGCGCGTCAGTCCTCATGGCCCTGATATTCCTGCCGACGATTGGCGCAGTGATTGGCGATCTGCGTGAGCGTCTTCGCCGTGGACCTCCGCCCGAAATTTCAGATCAAGCCTTAGCCTTGGCCGGAAACAGCGGCGACCCGACGAAACTCACCGGGCTGACAGGCATGTATGTTCGTTTGGTCGCGAAACTGATCCGCTTCCCGCTGGCGCTTCTCGCCTGTGTCATTGCGCTCTGTGCGGTCATATTCATCTCCTTCGGGGCCGCAATGACGGGCCCACCGCCCAAACCCGTCGAGTTCTTTACGCAAACGCCGTCCGATCAAATTTATGTCTTCATCCGGGCGCGCGGTAACTCCACCCCCGAGGCGAAGCTGGCTTTGGCTTTGGAAGTCGAACGTCGCCTTAACGAGGCCCAAATCGAAGGTATCGAAGGCGTATATTCTGTCGCGGGAACAAGCGCTGGCAACGGCGCACAGATGGACGGCCTTTCGGACACGCCGGGTGACTCGGTCGTGAAAATATTCTTCCAGTTGGAGGATTTTTCGGATCGTCGCGGCGTGAAAACAATTCTCGAAGACATCCGACTTGCCGTGGCCGACATGCCCGGCGTCATTCCGGAAGTCACAGCCGCCAGTAATGGGCCGCCTGTCGGTAAGGATATTGGGATCGAATTTACCGGACGTGACCGGATGGCGGTCGCGAACGCGACACGCATTGCCGAGGCTTACCTCAGCCAAATGGACGGCGTTGAGGATGTCGAAACCACCCTGCCCCTCCCTGGTGTGGAATGGCAGCTCAATGTGAACCGCGAAGAAGCGGGACGCCTCGGCCTCGACATCAATAAAATTGGACAGACCGTGCAATTCGTGACGGAAGGAGCGCTGGTCGGCTATTACCGCCCGCTGGATAATGACGAAGAAGTCGATATTCGCATTCGCCTGCCAGAAAATGCCCGCGACATTCGCGCGCTCGATCAATTGCGGGTCCAGACGCCTGCCGGCGCCATTCCGCTTTCTGCGGTCGTTGAACGGACGGCCCGTCCACGGGAAGATAGTATTTCGCGGCGGAACCAAGCCTCCGTCTACGAGGTAAAAGCCAACACTGCGGACGGTTATGCCCCGAATGTTCAAGTCGAAGAATTACGCGAATGGCTGGATACACAAGCGAACCTGCCGCTAGATGTCGATTGGAAGTTCCTCGGACAACAAGAAGAAAACGCCGAAGCCGCCGCGTTCGGCATGGCCGCCTTGGTTGCGATTATGTTCATGATGAGCGTGATTTTACTGTTGCAGTTCAACAGTTTCTATCACGTCTTCCTCACGCTATCGGCCGTCGTTCTCTCCGTCTTCGGCGTGCTTCTTGGTTTGACCTTTTACCCTTATGTCTCGATGGTTCTCACCATGACGGGTGTCATCGCTTTGATGGGGATTGTCGTGAATAATAATATCGTTTTGATCGACACCTATCAGCGCCTGTTGGAAAGTGGATCTGACCCTGTCGACGCCGCCATCCGCACAGCCGCGCAGCGCTTACGCCCGGTCGTGTTGACGACCGTCACAACAGTCGTCGGGTTGATGCCCCTCGTGATCGGATTTGATGCCAATGTCCTAACAGGGGCCTTTGATATGCGCGGGTCAGGGACCTCCGACATTTGGAAGCCCTTGTCTTACGCTTTGGTTTGTGGGCTCTCTTTTGCCACCGTTCTGACGCTAGTCTTAACACCTGCCCTACTGGCTGCGCCTTACGTCTGGAAACAACGCATCCAACGATGGCGTGGTCTAGATCAGGAAATTATTGACCGTGTCCCAGCGCCCGCAGAGTAATTATTCGGGCCTATTCAGGCGCAAAAATTACTGTGCTCTGCGTTCCGCCGCCGACAAGTGAGCGGCGGATCTGCCATCGATAAGACGAGAAACTGACTGACAATGATCCGTCATCCGACCCCGATGGTGGCAGGGGCGGTAATCTTTCGAACGGCACGGAAACAACGGGGTTTCCGACACCGTCGAGGAGCTCGGCGCGGACTTCGTATTCGCCGAGGGGCATCACTGAGCTGGCAATATATGTCCAGCGACCATCCGCCCCAACCCGCGTTTCGCCTATGGCCGCATTCGCGACATAGAGGCGCACACGCCCTTCAACCTCTGACACACCCGAAAAAATAACGCCGCCTTTATCGTCATAATCAATCGCCCCCATCGCCAACGGGCCATTGCTTGGCAAACCATTGAATGGGCTCTGGACCAACCGGGTTGGAGCGCCAGGCGTGCTAATCATAATGAGCGCAGACTCTGTCCCATCGCCATCAGTCGCCCTGTGAATTCGAAAAATGGTTTCTACCCCACGTATACTTGTCATCGCTTCCAGGTCTTCGTCGGACGTGATTTGGCTCGTATCAGATTGTGCGTCAGATGGGGGCGTATCGAAAAGGATTGCTTCCACCGCCATACCGGGGCCTGTGACATTCAATCGGGCCGACCAGACTCCCTGCGGGGTCGCGCGTACTTGCAAGAGACGATCCCCTCGGTCCAGTAAAGCTATGACAGATGACGGCTCCGCTAAACCTGACAATTGCAAAACGGCTCGGCCGTCTACCGTTATTTCCGACACTCGCGTGAACGTGACGGGCGTCAAGGACGCCGCGATGGGCGCCACGGCCTCGCTCCCGCCGCCCGTCGAAACGCCCCACCGGCCGCTTAAGCTCACGCCTGCAAAGAGGATGAGCGCAAGCACTAATCCGCCAATGATCATGCCGAGGACACGCGTCTGTTTCATTTTCATCCTTGGTCATCGCAACACATCCGCTAGGGGTGCGTTATATTCAAAGATGATACTCATGCCCGTGACGGCGACGAATGATAAGAAGAGATGACAGAATGACAGACACAGACTTGAACGTGAGTGAGACGGAAATGGACTTGAATTTTAAATCTGTAGCGGTCTTTTGTGGCTCATCACCCGGCCATGCACCCGAACATCTGGCCCTTGCGACGCGTCTCGGTAATGCCATCGCACAACGGGGACTAAGGCTCGTTTATGGCGGCGGCGGATTGGGCTTAATGGGAGCTGTCGCCCGCGCAACCCACACAAGTGGCGGCAACGTCCTCGGCGTTATTCCCGAAGTCCTCTGCGAAGTTGAGGCCTTATTTCCAGACATTGAACATGAAATTGTGCCGGATATGCACACTCGGAAAATCCGTATGTATAACGAAGCCGACGCCTTTATCATCCTTCCCGGTGGGATTGGTACATTAGAAGAAGCTATCGAAGTTTTGTCCTGGCAACGCCTCAACCTGCATGAAAAACCCATACTCTTTCTGTCTGATACAGGCTTTTGGGATGGTCTGCTCAGCGAGTTTAATCGCCTCATCAATGAAGGTTTCGCCGGTGAAGACATGGCGGCGGATATATTGAGCGCGTCGTCTGTTGGTGCCGCGTTTAAGGTGATCAATCAACGCCTCAACAATCCGCTAGAGCGCAAACCCTTGATGTTACGGTCCGCGAGCGTTGAGGCTTTGGCGTAATTAACCCCGAAGTAAGAAAGGACAAATATTCTTATAAAACATTCGATTGTGCTCTAGACCTTCCAGAATACGGCAGATAATGGAATATTGTCGGCTTTAGGGTAATGTCGATATTTTCGGCATGACAGGACATGATTTGATTCGCAGGCCGTCAGCTATTGTTGCCATTGCATGGGTCTGCTTTTCCGGACCTGCTCTGGCTCAACAACCCGTGACCGAAAATGACACTCACGCGAAAACGCTAGAAATCTACTCGCCTGCGTTCTTTAGTCAATTTAATCCGAATACAGCTCTTGATATGGTTGATCGTATTCCGGGCTTTTCTTTACGCAGTAGCGATACAGAACGCGGCTTTGGCGAAGCCGGAACTAATGTTCTCATTAATGGACGGCGCCCGTCCACCAAAGCCCAAAATTCAGATGATATCTTGTCAAGAATCTCCGCCAAAACTGTTGTGCGGATTGAGTTATTGGACGGAGCGTCCTTAGATATACCCGGTCTGTCCGGGCAAGTTGTCAATATTGTCGCCCGCGCCGTCGATCTGTCGGGCAACTGGCGATACGCGGCCCGGTTTGAGGATGGCACTGAACCGCAACTCCTAGAAGGTGAAATCAACCTGTCTGGGACACGGGGCGATATTGGATTCACCGTCGGTCTTGAGCTTGGACAATTCACTTTGACCGAAGATTCAGTCGAAACATATTTCGACGCCTCTCGAACTGTCATCGAAGACCGTACTGAAGACGTCTTCCTGCGCAACGCCGCCCCCGGCGCAAACCTCGCGTTAACGTGGACACCAACAACGGGCCGGTTTGCCAATCATGTCGCAAATCTCAATGCGTCCTTTGAATTGGACAATAATAATAGCGGGGTCCGAGAAGTTTTTACTGCCATTGATCCGAACCGGACATCCGGAGAGAGCTTTGCTCAGGCCGGCGAAGACGAAGTGGAGTTTGAAATCAGCGGCGATTACGCTGTCCCGTTCAACCTAGGATCATTTGACGGGACGTTGAAGCTAATCGGTTTAAACACCATCAGCGACAGTGAAAGCGAAACGATATTTGTGCTCGCGCCAGCGGGACAGCCTGCCGTTCGAACGGCCTTCGCTGAAGACATCAAACAGGGCGAAACGATTGCGCGGGCCGAGTATGGGTTTAAATCCAATGACCGTCATGATGTGCAACTGTCCGCAGAATATGCCTTTAATTTCCTTGAATCCGAAACTCGGTTTGAAAGCAATTTCGTTTCACCCGTTTATGATACTGTCCGTGTCGAAGAAAACCGTTTCAATGCGCGCATGACCGACAGTTGGCAGATTAAACCCGATCTTTCGCTTCAAGCCTCCATCGGGGCTGAATATTCGAGTTTGCAAGTCGTGACTCCGCGCAGTGCTGCGCGTGACTTTTTGCGGCCGAAAGGGTTTGCCGCGATGAGCTATAAAGTCTCAAACCGCTATTCTGTTCGCGCCAATATTGAACGTAGTGTCGGGCAATTAGATTTCAGCACTTTTGTGTCTGACCGGAATTTAGCGGACAGTCTTATGACCGCAGGAAATGCCCAGATCAAACCTTCCCAAAGCTGGGACCTGTCTGTGGAATTTGAGCGCACAGATGACAAACTTCTCTCCGGACGTATTCGTCCTTACCTGGAATTGATCGAAGATCCGATTGACCGGGTTCTCATCGGCAATACGGCTGAAGGGCCCGGTAATTTGGACTCCGCCGTGCGCTACGGGATTGATGCCCATGCGACCTTGCTGTTCGATACACTCGGCCTGCCCGGTTTACGCTTGGAAATGGACGTCGGCATTGGGGATTCTAATATTGATGATCCGTTGAGCGGGGTGTCCCGTCAGGTCAATTTCAACGAAGAATATCGTTACAGCCTGTTCGCACGATATGATATTCCAAGCTCAGATTGGGCGCTGACAAGCCAGATCGACAATGATGAATCGAGCCCGTTTTTCCGGCTCGACGAAGTTAGAATTGTTGATGTACGCAAACCTTTCCTGTCAGCGGGTATCATCCACAAAAACTTTTTCGGGATGCGGCTTTCTATCACAGGGACTAATTTGCTCGACAATACGGTCATTCAAAGCCGTGATCGGTACCTTGGCGCGGATCGACGAATGGGAGATTTGACGCGAACTGAGCAGTTTGAACGACAGCGGGGTCGTCGCCTCTCATTTGTTCTCAGCGATACATTCTAATCGGTTCGCAAGCGCGCATATATCGCGTGATCTGCCCATTCCCCATTAATCCTCAATAGACCCCGCCCCGTCCCTTCGTAGACGTAGCCATTGCTTTCCAAGACACGAACGGACGGCGTATTATCAGCCTTCACGGCCGCTTCCACACGGTGCAGCGAGAGCGTGTCGAAAGCAAAGCCTGTCAGCGCTTTCACGGCGGCGCGCCCATGACCGCGGTTCATTTCCGTTCGGGACACCCAATAGCCAAGTTTGGCCGACTGGGCTGCGCCGCGTTCAACATGGGTTAGATTGGCGGCCCCGATAAGCCCCCCCGTATCGGACCGCACGATATGAAACGGATAGGCTTTGTCCGTCGCGACCAGTTTTTTAAAGACTGTCAGGCGGGTCTTATAGCTGGCGCGTGACAAATGCCCCTCCGCCCAATCCGGTTCCCACGGACGCAGATAGTCCGCGTCACGACGGCGAATATCGACCCATTCCTCAAAATCGGTCCAGCGCGGATGACGCAGCACCAACATGGCCCCGGAACCGGGGACAGTAATGTCTGTGTCCGTCGTAACTCGTTGTCCGAACCGACTCATGACCAAGACAATCGACCCGCCCGTTGATGCAATATCGCGTAGATAACCAGCAAGATGATGGCAAACGACCACCACGTCAGCATATAGCTGACATGATTGTTTGCGATGTCTGGCCGCCGAATAGGCAGGGCTGTGGCATCACGTTCCGTCGGGTGTAGGTCGATATATATATCCGACCCCGCTAACCACGCGCCGTCAGGATTGATCTCAAACCATCGGTTCGTTTCAGGGCTATTATCCGCGCCCAGCCATTTGCCAAATCCCGTTGCCGGACGAATGCGGCGAACATACCCGGCCCGTTTCCCGTCCAAAACTGGGCCGGATACAGTCTCTTTCACACGATCATCAAAGGATGGGAAACCCAGCAATATAGTCTGCCCTTCGGTCTCAACAATTCGAAAGGGTTGCCACTGTATAGCGCCGTCGGGCCGGTAAACATGCCATGTTGGCCCTGTCGCAATACCGTCAATTTGAATGCGCCGAAAATCGATCGGGGTGCCGTCTGCGAGGGACGCCAAGTCAACGCCCCCTTGTAAAGGTTGCGCTGAAACGGCGGTGTCGATTTCAGACAGCACGTCCGTTTTCCATTGCCACCGTTGATATTGCCACACCCCCAAACCCAGCAAGATCGGGAGGCAAATAAGAACAGCAACAGTGAGGCCCGGCAGGGGTCGAAAACGAACGGCCATTTTATTTTTTGTTCTTATAACGTCGCTCAATCGCTTTTCGATTCCACGCCTGCGTAAACATGACGCCGCGCAGAACGCGTAAAAGCCCGACTGAGACAAAAATGATAATCGGGATGAACAGGCCCAGCGACAGCCATGTTGGCCAGCCCTTAAGCACGCTTAAGAGGACAGGAAACGGGACAATAAATATCCCGACAAGAAAGATGACGATGATGGCGGGGCCGTCGTCTGCAGCTTCGAGCGCTGTGAAATCTGCATCGCAGACATCACAGCGTTCTCTGAATTTTAGGACACCCGCAAAAAGCTTACCGCGACCACAGACTGGACATCGTGCGGCCATGTCAAATAATCAAGCGAAGGCGACGTAGACGAAAGCAAACAAGAACAACCAAACCACATCGACAAAGTGCCAATACCAAGCGGCCGCTTCGAGACCAAAGTGCTTCTCTGGTGTCAGTCCACCGCTCATTAACCGGGCCCACATCGCGAACAGGAAGATTGTCCCGATCAAGACATGCAAACCGTGGAAGCCCGTCGCCATAAAGAAGGCTGAACCATAGACGTTCGTCGAGAGCCAGAATGTACCGTGAAGCCCATCTTCCAGACGATAATGGAACAGGTGCGTATATTCGTAAGCTTGCACAGCCGTGAACAAAATCCCCAGGATAACAGTGAGGCCAAGGCCCCATTTCGCGCCCCTACGGTCGCCATGGATCAGGGCATGGTGCGCCCATGTCACAGTCGTGCCCGACAGAAGCAGAATCAATGTGTTCATGAGCGGCAGCTCGAACGCAGGAACTGTTTCGATGGAGGGCGGAGGCCAAGACGCATAGGCTTCTGCGTTTTCAAGTACATCCGGGTTCCAGCCCGCGCGGGATTTATGGAACAGACCCAGTTCGAAGAACATCCAGAACCAACCGACGAAGAACATCGCTTCCTGCATGATAAACATGATCATGCCGTAGCGCAGACCCAGATCAATCACGGGCGTATGTTCACCGCGCGAAGATTCTGCGGCCACATCGCGCCACCAACCAAACATGCAGTAAGCGGCCATCAATGTGCCAATCAGGAGGATGATCCACCCGCCACCTGAGCCTTCACGGCCTTGAATTGTATCGAGACCCCGGGCGAAGAAAAACTCCATCATCGGACTTTCGCCAGTACGTGACACAAGACCTGTGAATAAGGTCACCATGCCGGTGCCCCAGACCAGGCACGCTATGCCCGACAGGAACGGCCACGGGCTCGGCGGTAGAATGTGATAGTCGTGTTCAACGGCGCCAGCCATGAGCGTTTCCCTTAATCCTGTGTGCAATCAGCACGATACTCTTATCTAGTTTAACCGCCTATACCGACGGCCTGTTTGCTTCGCAACCACGGCGATTGCGCTTGTTGCCTTTATGGCAGTGCTTTGTCGGTGGCCACCGTCGCTTCGGGTTGATCCTCCGCGACGAAAAATGTGTAGCTAAGGACAACTTCCGTCACATCCTTATGACGATCGCTCGCATCCATTTCCGGATCAACGAAGAATAGGACCGGCATGGTCATTTCTTCCCCGGGCTGTAACGTCTGATCGGTAAAGCAAAAACACTCGGTTTTCACAAAATAAAGGGCCGCTTTCATGGGTGTGACATTAAAAGTCGCGACGCCCGTCACGGCTTCATCCGAGGTGTTTTTCGCGGTGTAAGATGCCAATGCCGTCTGTCCAAGCTGAACCTCCATCGATCGTTGCGCGGGTTTAAACTCCCACGGCAAGAACGGGCTGACATTGCTGTCAAAGTTCACAGTGATCGTTCGGTCCAAAACGACGGAGAGGTTATCTTCGTTCATGGCGATCTGCGGCGTGCCGCCAAAGCCCGTAATCCGACAAAATGTATCGTAAATTGTCTTAGAATAAAATCCGAGGCTGAGCATGCCAATGGCGATGCCAACAAGCAGAATCTGAGTCGTGGTGTTACGGGTCATGCGTCAGCCTCCTTTATACAGGTTGCCGGAGAACGATGGAGACGGCGATCAAAATCAAGAAAATGACAAGACCTAAGGCAATCGCGATGTTGCGACCCGTTCTCGCCCGAATTTCGGCCTGCGTAGGTTCCGCAAATTCAGTTGGTTCATTCCTATATTCGGGCATAATTTACGCTCCTACAAAGAACAAATGATCCACCGTCAAGACAGCGAAAATGGCAAAGAGATACAGGATAGAATAGGCGAAGAGATTCCGCGCCGCCTGATTTCCGGCTCTCACCGCATAGAGTGTACCTGCATCCGCATCGGAAGGCTTGTCCCCTGCCTGCGACCTGAAGACGCGCCACGCCAAGACAAGGAATGTGCCACTCAGCAGCAGGTTCGCGACGCCGTACACAACGCCGCCCAAGCCTGTGACGAGGGGCAATTGTGTCAAACCAAACAGCAGAACGCTGTAAATGATGATCTCAAGGCGGGTCCGCGGAGCCCCTTTTACATTCGGCATCATGGGAATGCCCACACGACCGTAATCCGTCTGCTTATACAGTGCGAGCGCCCAGAAATGTGGCGGCGTCCAGAAGAAAATAATTAAGAACAACACAAGGCTGTCGAGCGTCACGGTCCCCGTGACAGCCGCGTAGGCAACCATCGGTGGGAAGGCTCCCGCCGCGCCGCCAATGACGATATTTTGCGGTGTCCTGCGTTTCAGCCAGATCGTGTAGATCACGAGGTAGAAAAAGATTGTAAAGGCGAGCAAGCTGGCCGCGACCCAATTGGACGCGACAAGAAGCAACCACACCGCCGCGATCGACATGACCATACCAAAGCCAAGCGCGGCTTTCGCGGTGAGGACACCTTTGGGAATAGGCCGTTGCGACGTTCGCGCCATCGCGCCGTCAATATCGCTATCATACCACATGTTCAGCGCGCCCGACGCCCCCGCGCCAAGCGCGATGCAAAAAATAGAGATGAGGGCCGACCCCAAACCAATTGTTTCGAACACAGATCCTGGCGCCAGCAAAAGCCCGCAAATGGCCGTGAAAATCACAATGCTCATCACGCGTGGCTTCATCAACGCAAAGTAATCGCCCGGCCCGGCCAGCGACAGGCCCGCGCCATTTGGCGTTGCAGAAAAGGCCGCCGGATTATCGCCGGCGGCCCCTTGAGGAGTGTCAGATGAGGCGACCACGGCGTTAGTGATCATGACCCTCGTCACCGCCATCGATACGCGGCAGGACGCTGAACTGGTGATAGGGAGGCGGGCTAGAAATAGTCCATTCTAACGTTGTCGCTCCTTCACCCCAGTAATTGTTTCCGACCCGACGCTTATTGCGCTTCAAGAAGGCTTCAGTGAGCATGATGAAGAACACCGCAACAGACGCCAGCGTGATCCATGCGCCATAGGAACTGATCTCGTTCCACATCGCGAACTCTTCCGGATAATCGATATAACGACGCGGCATAGCGTTCAGCCCGAGGAAGTGCTGCGGGAAGAAGATCACGTTCACGCCGACGAAGAACAGCCAGAAGTGAAGACGGGCGAGAAAACCACTGTAGTGGAAGCCAAACATCTTGCCGAACCAATAGTACCAGCCCGCAAAGATACCGAAGACGGCTCCCATGGACAGAACATAGTGGAAGTGCGCAACGACATAATAGGTGTCATGCAGGTAGGTATCGACGCCCGCATTCGCGAGAACAACACCTGTGACGCCGCCAATGACGAACAGGAAGATAAAGCCGAGCGCCCACAACATTGGCACTGAGAACCTGATTGATCCTCCCCACATTGTCGCAAGCCATGAAAAGACTTTCACGCCCGTTGGCACTGCAATCACAAGGGTTGCAAGCACGAAGTAGGCCTTCACATTCACATCCATACCAATGGTGTACATGTGGTGTGCCCAGACAACGAAGCCGACAACACCGATAGAGACCATCGCGTAAGCCATGCCGAGATAACCGAAGATCGGTTTCTTGGAGAAGGTCGAGATAATGTGAGACACAATCCCAAAGGCAGGCAAGATCATGATGTAAACTTCAGGGTGCCCGAAGAACCAGAACAAGTGCTGGAACATTTGCGGATCACCGCCCCGCGCCGGGTCGAAGAAGGCTGTGCCGCCTTCAATCCGGTCTGTGAGCAACATGAACAGAGCCGCGGCCAAAACAGGTAGGGCCAGTAAGAGCAGGAAGGCTGTGACAAGTACGGACCACGCAAACAGGGGCATTTTGTGCATCGTCATACCCGGCGCGCGCATATTCAGAATGGTCGTAATGAAGTTGATGGCCCCGAAGATCGAGCTGAAGCCCGCTGCCAAAAGACCAATAATGATGAAGTCAAATGCGGGTCCCGGAGACCCGGTGGTCGATAGCGGCGGATACATGACCCACGCACCGCCAAATCCATTCCCTTCGGCCGCCCCGGGCACAAAGAAACTCACCATCAAACAAATCAACGCAACGGGCAGAAGCCAGAACGACAGATTATTCATCCGCGGGAACGCCATATCCGGTGCACCGATCATAATCGGAATGAACCAGTTACCAAATCCGCCAATCAGCGCGGGCATGACCATGAAGAAGATCATGATCAGACCGTGCATGGTCACAAACACCAAATATGTATGCTCGTTTGTAAAGATGTCGATACCTGGCGACGCCAGTTCCATCCGCATCATAAAGGACAAGAAGCCCCCGATCAGACCCGAGAACATCCCGAAGATCAGATAGAGCGTACCAATGTCTTTGTGGTTCGTTGAATAAAACCAGCGCTCAAAAAAGGCGGGTTTCTCATCGTGGTCGTGTGCGACCGGAATATCTTCGCCGTGAATAGCAACCATTGTCCGTCTCTCTACTCGTTGGCCGCGATAATAGCTGCGCCGCCATTCGCATCATCAATATTTAGGGCTGCAAATTTATCCGCAGGCTCTCCACCCGCCGCAATAAAGCGCGCAAATTCCGCTTTACTCACTACTTTGACCTCAATTGGCATATAGTAGTGATTAATTCCGCAGATCTCTGAACACTGACCGTAATACGTGCCCTCTTCATAGACCTCAAACCAAGTTTCATTGATGATCCCCGGCACGGCGTCCATTTTCACACCAAAGCTAGGCATCGCCCAGCTGTGCATATTATTCACGGACGTGACCAATACTTTGACTTTCGTTCCGACCGGAACGACGAGCGGCGCGTCCGTTGCGAGCAAATAAGGTTGCCCAACGGTTTCGGCTTGCGTTTTGTCGAGTGGGCTAGACACCCATTCTTCGACATTTTCATAATCTGGATAGCTGTAGAGCCAGTTCCATGTGTTCCCAACGACCTTCACGGTCATTTCTGTCTCCGGCAAGCGGTCCTGCTTATAAAGAAGGTTCATCGACGGGATCGCAATGATGACCAGTAAGATCACAGGCACAACGGTCCAGATGATTTCGATCAACGTATTGTGTGACGTCTTGCTCGGCACGGGGTTTTTACTCTCCCGGAAGCGGATGCAAATGTAGCCCATCAAAACAACAACGAAAATTACAATCGCCGTGATGATGATCTGAACCATATTATGGACCCAGATCAGATCCGTCATGACTGGCGTCGCAGCTTCTTGGAAGAACCAGCCGCCCGGCTCTGGGCCGACTTGTTTATCTTGAGCAAAAGCAACAGTGGCAGCGACCAGAGACACAGCCCCGGCTCCCATTGTGCTCAGCATGGCGTTTATCGCGCGCATGAAACCCTCATTCTATGCTTAGGAGGGATCAAGATGACCCGTCCGTTGTCTATGTAGCCACAATAGTGCGTCATTCCGACTATCCTATAGGACGCGGATTGTCGCAGACATCGCAGCAGTTGCGTTGGCTCTTATCCCGCCTTGTTGTCGGAATAAACCCCTGTTACCTCCCCCAATCCCGAAAAGGCGGATATTGATCCGCCCAATCTTTGACAATTGGGAGCCTCATGGCTGATTTTGTATTTGATGATAGCGATCTGGACGCCGCAGCGGCGCAACGGATTCTGAACGAAACCCTGCGTGGATCGGACGATGGAGAGCTTTTCGTCGAGCGATCTTCATCTGAGGCCCTCTCTTTTGATGATGGCCGCTTAAAGACAGCGAGCTTCGACACATCGCGCGGCTTTGGGCTACGTTGTGTCGCAGGCGAAGCCTCCGGTTTTGCGCAAAGTTCAGAATTATCCCCCGAATCGCTCACACGGGCCTCGGACGCGGTGCAATTGGTCAAAGTTGGACATGACGGCGTGATGAGCGCTTTACCGCGCCGGACCAATGCGTCGCTTTATCCGAACATTGATCCGACAGAAGACCCTGGTTTTGCGGATAAAGTCAGCCTGTTGCAGCAGATCGACGGCTTCTGTCGCGCGCTCGACCCCGAAGTCGTGCAAGTCACTGTGACCCTCGCCGGGTCCCGCCGCGAGATTGCTATCCTCAAACAAGACGGCGCGCGCATCAATGATGTTCGCCCCCTCGTCCGTCTCAACATTATGGTCATCGCCGAACGCAAGGGTCGCCGCGAGTCCGGCTATGTCGGCATGGGCGGACGCCGCCCCTATGACGAGATTATCACACCCGAAGTTTGGCAACCGATGGCGCGCGAAGCCCTGCGCCAAGCCCAAGTCAACCTTATCAGCGTCGATGCCCCAGCCGGGCAGTTCGACGTTGTGCTTGGCCCTGGCTGGCCCGGAATTTTATTACACGAAGCCATGGGTCACGGCTTAGAAGGCGACTTCATCCGCAAAGGCACGAGCGCTTTTTCCGGTCGGTTGGGCGATCAAGTCGCGTCCAAAGGCGTCACCATTGTCGATGATGGGACCCTGCCCGGTCGGCGCGGCTCACTCACCGTCGATGATGAAGGCACGCCCACGGAACGGACCACATTGATCGAAGACGGCCGGCTGGTTGGATTTATGCAAGACCGCCTCAACGCGCGCCTGATGAATAGTGCCCCGACGGGCAATGGCCGCCGCGAAAACTACGCCTACGCGCCAATGCCTCGCATGACCAATACGTTCATGCTCGGGGGCGACATTCCCCAAGCCCAAATGATCGCTGAGCTGAAAGACGGTATCTTCGCGTCCAACTTCGGCGGCGGTCAGGTCGATATCACGTCCGGCAAATTCGTCTTCCAATGCACGGAAGCCTACCGCGTCCGGAACGGCAAAATAGGAGAGCCGCTCAAAGGTGTCACCCTGATCGGCGATGGCCCCAAAGTGCTCGGCCAAATCCGTCACGTTGGCGACGATATGGCGCTCGACCCCGGCATTGGCGTCTGCGGTAAAGCCGGACAAGGCGTCCCCGTCGGCGTCGGCCAACCGAGCCTCTATGTCGAACAGATTACCGTGGGCGGGACGGCGTAAGACAATGCTATGAAATGGTGGCAGCTCCGAACGACGGAGTTTGCCCTTGGGCTTTATGTGTCGCCCTATTTACCGATTTCTCAGCCGACCAATCCCGCATTCTGCGCCAAAGTCGGCGAAGGTCGCAGAAAATTTTGGCACCACTAGCGTCACATGGTTGCTGGACCTGATCGTAACTTCAATTCTTTGACCCCGAACGATGGCATTATACAGTTTCTGTGCGGCTTTATTGTCGCGTGAGAGGGCCGATGACGTGTCTTCAAAATAGAGCCACTGGCCAAGCGCGACCTTTTCCTGACCATCAAAACGCGCCGAAACATACGCAAGCGACTTCGGCGTCGGCACGAAGGCACCGTTTCCGCTGATGCCGTAAATTTCCAAATTTCGAAAAGCATCCGACACGCCTTGCGC
This sequence comes from Algimonas arctica, assembly GCF_014652695.1. Taxonomy (GTDB): domain Bacteria; phylum Pseudomonadota; class Alphaproteobacteria; order Caulobacterales; family Maricaulaceae; genus Litorimonas; species Litorimonas arctica. Next base: position 592 of record NZ_BMZH01000020.1, on the reverse strand, counting down.
CTCATAAACCACGCCAACACGAAATTTTGTATCGAGGCAGCTAAAGTAAATCCCGGGCGCCGTCGTCGATGACGTGAAGAGCGTTTCGCCAAATTCCTTATTTGCTTTGCGTTTATCCGAATAACCCTCGCCGTAGGACATGACCGTTTTTTGCGACACCCAATGATTGGCTTGAGGGTCAACGTCCGTTGCTTGCGCCTTGGCCTGCGGAGCCAAGACGAATAGCCCGCTCACGATGAGCCCTGCGACGCGTGTTCGCCCTATCATAACACACCGTCCTTTGTAGGCCCTCTTGAGCCCCACCTCTCCTCAGATCGCTATAATTTCAACGATCAAGCGAGCAACCTTCAATGTTAAGTTTTATGAAAGACCAACAACCCGTATTTGTAAAGGCTTGGTGGTTCTGGCGTGAGAGGTCGTTGACCCCGGAACATACGCTCACGTCCCACCGCCCATCGGGGGGTCGGCCATTAGCGAAAGTGTCATGAGGTGACACGAGCGCGGGCGCTCCCCCGTGACGGGTAGAGCAATAGAGAACCGATTTACACGAAGGCAGAGCCCGCGCGCTTGGGGGCGCATCCGATCAAAGCCT
>NZ_BMZH01000019.1 GCF_014652695.1 Algimonas arctica | reverse complement strand
GTTGGATGACTTCGCGAGACGTCTTGAAGTATCGAAACGGATTTTGGATCATGCGGCCAACTTAGTACATAGATTCAAGCACGTGTTCCGCTGACAATGCCCTCCATAGCCCTCGAGTCAAAACTCGACGGTACGATCGGCGCTCCACCAAGAAACTTTAAGACAGTCGACGTTTGAGGCTCGTCAATTCAGCGGATGACCTATCTCTCAGAGACTTAAAACGGGCGCAGCTTTCGAAATGTATCTGATGGATGAAGTGATTGCACCCTGAGACGTGAGACGCATCAGTTCTGACCTTGCGATCAATTGAAAAAAGTTGCACATATTTACAGAATATGATGCAAATATTTGCACACTCTCGGGGTCAGACCGTTCATGGCATTGTCTAATACACACGAAATTGCACCTGCCCCATCGGGTCTCTTACAATTGAAACCTAACCTACCGATCTTGTCGATTATCAATATGGCGGTGGGTTTCTTTGGTCTTCAAATCGGGTTTGCCCTGCAAAATGCCAACGCATCGCGTATCTTTTCAACACTGGGCTCCAATACTGACACGCTTGCGCTTTACTGGTTGGCGGGCCCAGTCACCGGGCTGATTATGCAGCCGATTGTCGGATATTTGTCTGACCAGACATGGACACGGTTTGGGCGCAGGCGGCCCTACTTCCTGCTGGGTGCGCTCTTGGCCAGCTTTGCGCTGATCTTCATGCCCAATTCGCCGGCGCTTTGGATTGCGGCCAGTTCCCTGTGGATTTTGGATGCGTCGCTGAACATTTCGATGGAACCCTTTCGGGCTTTTGTCGGAGATAACCTCAACACCAAACAGCGCACATTGGGCTATGCCATCCAGGGGTTTTTCATTGGCGCAGGCGGCTATGTCGGATCAAAACTGCCGGAATGGGCAACGGCGTTAGGGGCCGCGAATACGGCGGACGCCAATATCGTTCCAGACTCTGTGAAACTCGCCTTTCTGCTTGGCGCAGCCATTTTATTCGCCAGCGTTCTCTATACCGTTGTCACGTCAAAAGAATACGACCCGGATACCCTCCATGCTTTCGAAGCTGCAGACAATAGTGCCCTCGCCCACGCGCGGCGCGAAACGCCGACCGTTCCCCCCGCAGCCTGGTTTTCATCGCGCGGGCTTATTGCCTTATTTATTGGCGGCGGCCTGCTTGCGCTGGTCGCCTTTGGTTCCGCGGAAAAACAGCTGGCGGTTTTTGCAGTTATGGTCGTCGTTCTGGGGCTTTTGCTCGTTTACAATGCATGGCGGTTAAAAGGCGCGCGGGCCGCAGGTATGATCGGCTCGCTGATGGATGATCTGGCGACAATGCCCCTCCTGATGAAGCGGCTCGCGCTCGTCCAATTCACCAGCTGGTTCGCCTTTTTTACCCTGTGGGTCTATCTCAACTCCGCCGTTACCTCCCATCATTTTGGCACGACGGATCCAACGTCCGAAGCGTTTGGTGTCGGCTCACTGGCGGTCAATAATATTTTCGCCATTTACTCGCTTGTTGCGTGGGGGTTTTCGCTACTGATCCCGATCGGAACCCGCGGGATTGGCCTCAAGCCGTTCTATGCGCTGTCACTCTTGATCGGCGGGTTCTCATTCATTTCGATCTGGTTGTTCCCGCCGAGCCTGTTCTGGCTATCAGCGGTTGGGATCGGGGTCGTTTGGGCGTGCATACTGACCTTGCCCTATGCATTACTGGCCGATGCGTTGCCCGCAGGGCGAATGGGCACTTATATGGGCATTTTCAACTATTTCATCGTCATTCCACAATTGGTAGTCGGCACAATTATGGGTAGCGTGCTAACGGGCCTTTTAGGCGGGCAAACTGTCTTGACCCTTGTGATCGCCGGAGGCGTTATGATGTCAGGCGCCGTGTTGCTGATTTTCGTTCCGTATGAAAAACCGCTGGACACTATTTCGAAAGCTGATTGATGACGAAGAAAGTTAGGTTAGAGGATATTGCGAAAGAAGCAGGCGTCTCAATTGCAACGGTATCGCGCGCTCTGTCCGATAATCCGGCCGTCAGTGATCAAACGAAACGACGTATCTGGGATTTGGCGCGCCGGCAGGGCTATAGCCTGCGGAACCTCCCCGGTGCAGGAGACGCTGCCGTCACGACTTTATCCATCGTCGTGCCAAAGCCGCAGGGCCGTGATGGGTGGATGTTAGACCCGTTCTTTCAAGGCCTTTTGGGCGGAATTGGTGAAGCGGCGCGGTCGCTCAGCTGCGACTATCTTGTCTCCCATGCGGATCCGCAAAACTATGCAGATTTATCGCGCCTGCTCGACAGCTCGCGCGCGTCAGGAATCATCTTCCTCGGACAGAGCTTTCTTCACGAGCGATTGAACCGATTGGTTGGCCATCCGATGAAATTCATTGTTTGGGGCGGTGAGCTACCAGGACAAGACTATGCGTCGGTCGGATCGGATAATCAGCGCGGCGGTGAAATGGCGGCCGCCCATTTGGCCCGAATGGGACGCACAAAAATCGCGTTTTTCGGAGATACAGATGCCCCAGAGATTAATCAACGGTACCAGGGTTATTGCCGGGCCTTGGAACGGTTTAACCTAACGCCCGATTCCGACCTTGTTTTTCCCGCACATTTCGAAATCGAAAGTGCCGCCAATTCGATGCACTCGCTGATATCGCGCGGCAAAGATTTTGACGGTGTCGTGTGCGCGTCTGACCTGATCGCCATTGGCGTTATCCGCGCCCTGCGGGAGCATGGGCGGTCCGTTCCCGAGGACGTCTCCATCGTTGGCTATGATGACATTCAACTGGCGCGCTACTTCGATCCGCCCCTGACCACTGTTGGGCAGGATATGACACTCGCGGGGCGCCTCATGGTAATGAAGCTCCTCAATGCGAGCGACCCGAGCGATATGCGCTCAGAACGCCTGCCGACGGAGCTTATTCAGCGAGAAAGCTGCGGCGCTTAAAGCAGAGGCGAGATGAAACCCGAATAAGGGGGGATGACCCCATTTGATGGACGCTCACCAATACAAAGTTCAGCATCAGTCGGTCCGTTATATGGCAAGGCAACGGCGCCAATGTTAAACACACAACGTCGGGATCGGCCGTTGAGCAGCCGGTCAAACACCAAACATTCATCATTGCCAACAAAGATGATATCACCCTCTCTTAAGATGCGACAACCGTTTCGAAGCGCGATCGCTGCGCGGTAGAAATTGAGGACAGACAAAGGGTCATCCTCTTGGTCAGACACATTGGCCGCGCGGTGCGCCTCCTGCATCGGCAACCACGGTTTAGCGTCTGAAAATCCACCGAAATCATTGCCCAATCCCGCCCACGGCATGGGCGTTCGCGCCCCGTCCCTGCCCAAGGTTTGGGGCCAATTTGTGATGGCTTCGGGGTCACGCAAATCTTCAAACGCAATGTCCCCTTGCTCTAATCCCAATTCTTCGCCGTAATAAACAAAAGCATTGCCGCGCAGGCTCATCAGCAAAAGACCCAGCAGTTTTGCGAATAGGTCTGGCGCGCAATTGCCGCGCCACCGCGATGCGGCGCGCGGGGCATCGTGGTTTTCAAAGGCCCAGCTTGGCCAGCCTTCACCCGCCTCGCCCGGCCATTCGCGTTGTGTCTTACGGATGAGATCCGCGTGCAACGTCTCTGCATACAAGAAATCAAACGCATAGGCGGAACTCAGCCGCGTTTCGCCGTGGGTAAAGGCTTTCATTTCCGCCAACGGACGCGCCCCTCCGACTTCGGCCACAGTAAATTTGTCGGGACCATAGCTATCAATCACGGCGCGCAAGTCTTCGATGAAAGGCACGATTTCGGGCTGGCTCATATTTTCTGTATGACGTTGAAAGTCGAACGGACGCGTTGGCGGGCGTTTAAAATTGGTCTCAACGGGATTGTCAGTGAGATCCCGATTATGCATACCAAAGTTCAGCGCATCGATCCGGAATCCATCCACACCGCGATCCAGCCAAAACCGCGTGACGTCTAAAATCGAGGCCCGAACGGCGGGATTATGAAGGTTAAGGTCTGGCTGCTCACGCAAAAAATTATGCAGATAATATTGCCCGCGGCGCGCATCCCATTCCCATGCGCCCATCCCAAAAACCGATTGCCAATTATTCGGCGGCGTGCCGTCTGGATGAGCGTCGGCCCAAACATACCAATCGGCCTTTTCATTGTCCCGCGACGCGCGGCTTTGCTCAAACCAAGGGTGTTGATCCGATGTGTGCGAATAAACCTGATCAATCGTGACTTTCAGGCCCAGCGCATGGGCTTTCGTGACAAGCGCGTCAAAGTCAGCCAGCGTTCCGAAGATCGGATCGACATCACAAAAGTCTGCAACATCATAGCCGAAGTCCGCCATGGGCGAGGTAAAAAACGGCGATATCCAAATCGCTTGGACGCCCAAGGAGGCAATATAGTCGAGGCGTTGCGTAATACCGCGCAAATCACCGACGCCGTCACCCGTAGTGTCCTGAAAGCTGCGCGGATAGATTTGATAAATTACCGCCCCCTTCCACCAGGGCGCGCGAGGCTCGCTTTCAGACATAATGGATTTATCTTTCACAGTCGAACTCTGCGCGGTTGCGGTAGTCATTGGCAAGGTCATCGAACGTGCCGGTCTGCGCGTCCGTCTGCCTGACACACCACGATTCCAAAGGCCGGCACGTCCAGCTGCGCGGTCGCCATTGTTGCGACCGTTGCGGGGCATACGCCCATGAGCGACGTGAATCCCTGAGTATTGGGTTCAACCCGAACATTGGTCTGCTGCGCGGTGGGGGCCGTGTTGACGGCAACCAAATATTCTTGCCCGGTGACCGGATCGAAACGGGAAAAAGCGAAAGCGGTTCCTGTCGCCGCATCAAATTGACCGACATTCATGCCTGCACCTGTGTCCGTATTCGTCCCGACTTCAAACAGTCGGGTTTCCATCGCCCCGCGCCGGAACGCGGCATGAGACTGACGGATCGCGGCTGTTTTCGCGATATAGGTATACATCGGATGGTTCATATCAAAATTGCTCTCAGCCGTGGTCGCGTCCGTCCCGATCAAATCATTGTCATTGTAAACCGCCGTCTGGCTCGGAAAGAGCGGTTCGCGCGCAAGCTGATCATTGCCGTCGGAGACAAAGCCCTGCTCATCACCGGAATAAATAACCGGAACGCCGCGCATGAACATCATCATGCCGTGCGCGAGTTTCGTCCGAGCCAACAGCTCGTCTTGACTGATGCCGGGGATGGCTGATTTTAGCATCCCTGAAAACCGGCCCATATCGTGATTACCGAGAAATGTCGGCTGGGTCAGGCCCTTCCATGTCGTGTCTCCATACAGGTCATCGCCCCGCAAGAACTGATCCAACCGGGCGGTCGGCTCTTGGCCAGAGACCACCGCAAATACGGCGGATTGGAAACCAAAGTCCAGAACCTGATCAAATCCGTCTACGCGGGTAAAACGCGCGAGTGCGCCCGGGTCCGGATCATAGACTTCACCAAATTGATAGAAATGCGGGATCCCAATAGACGCCGCATGGTTTTTCATCGCGGGCAGGAACGCCGCCCAGAATTCCGGATTTACATGTCGTGTCGTATCAATTCGAAATCCGTCTATCCGATATTCGGTGATCCAATCTTTAAAGATGTTGATCATGCCGTCGACCACAACCGGATGCGTCGTCAATAAATCATCCAGCCCCGAAAAATCGCCGTAAAGAGAGCTTTCACCGGACCAGGTCGTTTCCCCACGATTGCTGTAATATTGTAAATCATTGAGCCAGACTGGTGTCTTAACATCCTCTTCGCCGGCTGGAATGTAGGGCGTGTAGGCATAGTTCTGATGGGTCAGTTTTTCGAAATTCTCATAGGTCTGGACATGCGGCGCATCGCCGAGAAAGCCCGCATTGATAGGCGTGCCTTCTGGGCCACCCTCTGTCGAGTAAGGGTAGTCCGCGATTGATCGATAAGCGCAGCCACCCTCTACCTTCGTTGGACTCGTAAAGTCGGGGTCATGACATTCGCGGTAGCTGATTACGTCGGCCGTGTGGTTGGTGATAATATCCAAATAGACTTTCATGCCCCGCTCATGCGCGCCACTGACGAACGCTTTCAGGTCCGCCTTCGTCCCAAGATGGGGGTCGACATCTGTGAAATCCGTGATCCAATAGCCATGATAACCAGAGCTTTCTTGGCCCGGCCCGCCTTGAACGGGTTTATTCTTATAGATAGGGCCGAGCCAGATCGCCGTCGCGCCCATCCCTTGAATATAGTCAAGCCGCGAGGTGAGCCCCTTTAAATCACCGCCCTGGTAAAAGGCTTTATCCGTCGGATCGAAGCCATGATCCAATTTTCCGCCCGGAAACCCGCCTGTGTCATTGGCCATGTCACCATTCTCAAACCGGTCCGGCAGCATGAAATAGACGATTTCATCGACAGGGAGTCTGTCCGCACTCCGAAGAACTTCCGCCGATATGACTGTATTCTCAGCATCATTGCTTGCCAAAACTGCAGAGCAGGCCGTGAGGGTAAGCGCGGCGCACCCCAACAAGATCGCAGACGGCAAAACCGATGACTTCAACCGCCCGAGCATTGTTTCAATCATGTGCTTATCCCGCAATGTACAGTGTCCGGCATCTCTCTTGAGTCTCTGCCATTTCGTTAGACATAAAGTGATTGAACAGAAAAACGCAAGAGATTATGCAAAGTTTTGCATTAAATATTGAAGAAAAGCGACGACCCAGGTCGCCAAAGTCGCGATTTGTGGCACATTCGCAACGATTTCGCACAAAAACCGTCCTGATTTACGAAACTATTTGCAAATTCTCTGCAAATTTGTGTAAAGTGGTTTTGGGGAGGGAGTCCATCGTGCTTTCTGAACTCAAAAACAACGATTGCGTCCGCACAGACCGGCGCTCACGAAGGGAAACACATGACCAACTCGTCAACCTTAGAACGCCAGCTTTTGCTCGGCGTCGCCACGTTCGCTCTATTAATGGCGGCCTCGCCGACATTTGCGCAGGATACCGATGAAGATGTCGTCGAAGACGAAATTATCGCAACGGGTATCCGCCAGTCTATAAAAGCCAGTCTCGATCTAAAGCGCGGTAGCGACTCGATTATTGAAGCGATCACAGCCGAAGATATTGGTAAATTGCCGGACGTGTCGATCGCTGACTCGCTCGCCCGTCTTCCTGGTGTCACGGCACAGCGTGTTCGGGGTCGTGCGCAGCAAATCTCGATCCGAGGCCTCGGACCTGACTTCTCGCTTGCGTTGTTGAATGGCCGCGAGATCGTCTCTGCGGGATCTAACCGCGGGATCGAATTTGACCAGTTCCCGTCCGAGCTGATTAATCAGGGTGTTGTTTACAAAACACCGGATGCCAGCCTGTCCGCCATAGGTATCGCAGGCGCAGTCGATCTGCGTACGATCAAGCCATTAGATTTCAACGGCTCGCAGCTCAATGTATCGGCAAAATATGTCCTAAACGACAATGGTCAGATGAACCCCGACTTCGGTGATGACGGTTATCGTTTGTTTGGCAGCTATGTGACCCAGAATGATGCAGGCACTGTTGGTCTTTCGATAGGCGTGACCCATCAGTCTAACCCAACCCAATATCAGTCACGTGAGCTTAAAACGTCGGGTAATTTCGACACAAACGGCAATTTTACAGGCGGTCAGATCAGCGCTCTGCCAAACGGCACATATTACGCGTCTGACAACCCACGCACAGGTGTTGTTTCGCGCGAATTTAACCGCACATCCGTCGCAGGCGCATTACAGTTCGAGCCCACAGACGCCTTCACGGCGACATTCGATGGTTTCTACAGCGATTTTTCTGACGCCGGTGTTTTCCGCGGCCTCGAAACACCAATTGCCTCGTGGTCGGGCGCGAACCTGATTGCTAGCACCGGAACCGGAACCTTCGTCGAAAGCGCTACATACTCACCAGCCGGCGCCATCCTTCGAACCGATATTGAAGGCGCGGAAACCGAAATTTTTGCTTTTGGCGCGAATTTCGAATTGGATGTGTCAGAGCGCCTGACATTGAAAGCCGATGTCTCTTATTCAGAGCTGGACCGCGAAGATATTGATTATGAAAGCTATGCTGGCACGGCATTCGGCTCATTAAACAGTAATGACCCAACCGAGCGCGGCGCATTCACCTATATAACACCTGAATCCGGTGAATATCAGATCCAGTCATCCATTGATTATTCAAACCCCGCGAATGTCGTCCTGACTGATCCGGGCGGGTGGGGCCAAGTTGGCTTCGTCAACCAACCAATCGTTGACGATGAGCTTCGCCAGCTTCGCGCAGAAGCAGAATATCGTGTTGATGAGCTTCCTTTCATCGAAGGGATTCAAGTCGGTATTGTTCATACGGGCCGGGAAAAAGGCTTCCGCAACGAGCGCGCCTTCCTGCGTCCCGGTGCTGGCTTTGTTAATGGCGAATTTGCGTTACCGCAGGATACGATTTTGGGCACGACCGATTCCGGTTCTATCGGCCTCGATATTGTTGCTTACGACTCCTCCTCATTCCTGACAAACGGGACCTATATTGTTGAGTCAGCACAAGGACCGTTCTACTCAATCGACGAGTCCATCAACACACTGTTTGCTAAAGTTCTGCTGGGCAATGAGAATGGCCGCCTAAACGGTAATCTTGGTATTCAATATGTTGATGTCACCCAGGGGTCTACTGGCCTGCTAGGCCGTCTTGTCGGTGGCAGCATCACGCAGGAAGTCGAAGAAAGCTACGATCACGTGCTTCCATCGCTGAACCTATCTTACGAAATTGTCGATGATGTTCTGATCCGCGGTGGTCTCGGAAAATCCGTGACCCGACCACGTTTGGACGATTTGGCCGCAAATGTTAACTTCGGCTTTAACCCGATTGTCTGTCCTGACAGCAATTTGGATCAGTTGCCGGACCAATTCGTCGCGGCAGCTTTCAACCCACCTGGGCAAGTGTGTATTGGCGGCGGCGGCGGCAACCCGTTCCTGCGTCCTTACGAATCCACCAATTATGATGCATCAGGTGAATGGTATTTCTCTGATGCGGGCGCGATCAGCATTGCTGTCTTCCACAAATCTCTCGATGAATATGTACAGGGCTCGACAGCGATCATCACTGATGCTGATTTCATCAGCGGGCTTATTGGTGACCCGGGTTTCGTTTCCGCAAACCCTGATGTGGCGACGTTCAGCATCGGCGGCCCAACCAATACCGGGACTGGCTCTCTGACAGGCGTAGAAGTATCGTTGCGCCTACCATTTGACGACGTTATTGACATGCCAATTAAAGGTTTCGGCTTCAACGGCAGCTTCGGGTATACCGATGCGGAAGTCGATTTCACACGCCAGAACGGCGATGTCGTCACCGTCGATATTCCGGGCTATTCTGATACGACCGCATCCGGTGAGTTCTATTATGAAAATAATGGCTGGAGAGCCCGCGTGAATACGGCCTATCGCTCCGGCTATGTCGCGGCTCTGATCGACTTTGGCGCCAATCCGATTGGCGCAGAAGCTCTGTCCCGCACGACAGTTGATGCGCAAATTGGCTATGAGTTCCAGAGCGGGCCATTGGAAGGGCTGTCGGTCAACATCGAGGCATACAACCTCAATGACGAGCCGTTCCGAACCAAGAACACTTACGCAACGGGCGGTTCGTTCGTCTCTATTCGCGAAGATTATGGCACGACCTACAACTTCACGGTCGCCAAAAAGTTCTAGGTCGGTTTTTAGACCTGACATTAAAAGCCCGCCGCATCCCGGCGGGCTTTTTTATGCGCCATTGCCGCTGTGACAGCGCCGTTATTTTTCGCTAGGATGTAACCATGACTTCGCGTTCTCATAACCCCGTTAAATCTGTTGTCATCGTCGGCGGTGGCACGGCGGGATGGATTGCGGCGGCCGCCCTTTCCAAATTAATGGGCCAGACCATCACCATCCGCCTGATTGAATCAGAGCAAATCGGCACGGTTGGTGTGGGCGAAGCTACAATTCCGCAAATTCGGCGATTGAACGGCATTCTGGGTATTGATGAGCGCGAATTTATACGCGCGACGAATGGATCTTTTAAACTCGGTATTGAGTTTAATAACTGGGGTCAACATGGCGATAGCTACCTCCATACGTTTGGCGATGCCGGCATAAATTTGCAGGGCCAGCTCTTCCATCATTATTGGCGACGATATGCGGATCGCCATGACGGCCCCAGCCTGTGGGATTACTCCCTCCACCACCGCGCCGCCTACGCGCATAAATTCGGCCAAGTCGAGCGCGTTGGGCAAACATCCATGACGGGACTGGCCTACGCCTATCACTTCGATGCGACGGCCTATGCGATGTTCCTGCGACAGATCTCTGAACCGCGCGGCGTGATCAGGACAGAGGGCAAGGTTGTCGATGTTACGCTCGACACGGAAATCGGGCATGTCGCCTCCGTCACGCTCGAGTCCGGCGAGCGTATCGCGGGCGATTTATTCATAGACTGCACAGGTTTTCGGGGGCTGTTGATCGGCGGGGCCTTGAATGTGCGGTGGCAGGATTGGAGCCATTGGTTGCCTGCAGACCGTGCCGTCACAGTGGCCTGTGAACGGACCGACCCGCTTCTTCCCTATACAAAAGCCACAGCACATGGGGCCGGGTGGCAATGGCGCATTCCGTTGCAGCACCGCACGGGCAACGGCCATGTGTTTGCATCTGAATTCATGAGTGAAGATGAAGCGACGCAAATCCTGCTCGATCATCTCGACGCGCCGGCGACAGCCGATCCGAGAACGCTGACATTCAAAACCGGGCGGCGTGACCGTCTCTGGCATAAGAATGTTGTCAGCCTAGGCCTGGCGTCTGGTTTCCTGGAGCCGCTAGAATCAACCTCCATTCACATCATTCAAAGCAACGTCTCCCGCCTGATTGAGCTGTTCCCGGACAGGGGATTTTCAGATGCAAATATCGCCGAATATAACCGCGTTGTGACCAAGGAATATGATCTCATCCGCGACTTTCTGATCCTGCATTATTGCCGGACAGACCGGGATGATACGCTTTTTTGGCGACATTGCGCCAACATGGACATCCCGGATAGCCTCACCCATAAAATTGACCTGTTTCGCGCGACAGGACACTTGTTCCGCGATCCTGACGATCTGTTTCGTGAGAGCAGCTGGGTGCAGGTCATGGTAGGTCAGGGCCTGCGGCCTGAAAGCTGGCACCGCCGTATTGACCAAATCAGCGACGCCCAACTTGATCAATTCATGGCGGATGTCAAAGCAATCATTGCCAAGACCGTAGACCCCTTACCCAGCCACGCAGATTTCATCCGCCACCTTTGCAAACCAGATTAGGACGTTTTCAAAATCTGCTGCAAATAATCATCATGGGTCGGCATGGCCGCCGCCGCTTCATCGATCGCACTTCGGACCTGTCCCAGACGCTCCTTGACGGGCACCTCAAGCCGCATGGTTGACAGAACAGGCGCACGCTCGGGCCAGATCCCCTGCCCCGTATAAACGGCAATCCAGCTCGGGTTATTGAACAACTCCCGCTCGTCGGAAATGATCAAACCATGGCGCTTAAAATGATCAATCTTATAAGCGAGTCGATCCGGGATTGGCATGGTGCGGACATAATTCCAAAATTCGGAATCATCGCGCTCTGTGGCGTGATAATGCAAGATCAGAAAATCGCGAATACGCTCAGATTCCGCGCGGGTCAGCGCATTATATTCCTGCGCGAGCAGCGGGCTCATGTCCGCATCTGGCAGCATCGCGAGCAGGCGCATAATTCCGTATTGAATCATATGGAGTGACGTCGATTCCAGCGGCTCCATGAAGCCCGCAGACAGGCCAATCGCAACACAGTTTTTCGACCAACTCTGTTTGCGCCGTCCCGTGACAAAGCGAAGATGCTTCGGCTCAGCCAATGGGGAACCATCAAGATTGTCTAACAAAGTCTGTGTCGCCTTGTCCTTTGTCTCATAGGCTGAGCAATAAACATGTCCGTTACCAGTGCGGTGTTGCAACGGAATACGCCATTGCCACCCAGCCTGGTGAGCGGTCGATTTCGTGTACGGCAAGGTGGGACCATGTGGCTTACACGCGACGGCAACGGCCCGGTCCATCGGTAACCAATGAGACCAATCCTCATAACCGGCATTGAGCGTTTCTTGAATCAGAAGGCCGTAAAACCCGGAACAATCGATGAATAAATCGCCCTCGAAAGACTGCCCGTCATTGGTCGCGACCGATGTGATAAATCCCGTGTCCGGATTTTGGGTAACCGTCTCAATGCGGCCTTCATGGCGCGTCACGCCGCGGGCCTCCGCATAGCCGCGCAAAAATTGCGCATAACGCGTCGCGTCAAAGTGATAGGCATAATCGTGCCGGGAGCGGATGTTGCGGGGATCGCGCATCGGCGGCTCAAACTTGCCGGCCTTGGCGGCCGCCCACGCCATGCAGTCGGTCTGAATGTCGCCGGTTATGTTTCCAGCCAATTTTTCACGCATCCAATATTGATAAAATGGGACCCAATCGAATTCTGCGCCATACTGTCCAAAGGGGTGGAAATAACTGTGCCCGATCCGCTGCCAGTCTTTAAATTCGATCCCGAGCTTAAAGGAGCCCTGCGTCTTCCGCATAAATGTAGCCTCATCAATGCCGAGCCGCTTGTTAAACGTTCGGATCGGCGGAATTGTCGCCTCGCCGACACCAACCGTGCCGATGGCTTCGCTTTCAATCAGATCGATTTGCACGCTCGGGCCAACGGCATTGACCAAGCCAGCGGCGCTCATCCACCCGGCGGACCCACCGCCAACAATGACAATGCGAGAGATTGGTCGTCTGTCACTCATATAACCTCGCAAAATTTTGCATTACAAAATCGCCTTATTTGTTGGTTTCCTTACCAAAGACCTTCCCGTCAACGCAAATTTATGTAAAAGAATTATCTTAAAGATACAGGGGAAATAAGCATGTCCATTCGGTTGATTGCACTTTCGAATTTGTGCGCAGTGGCCCTTATTGCTTGCACGGCTGAGGCTCCCGTCAAACCAAAAAGTGAGGTGGCTCCGGCAGTTGCTACGACAGCCCCAACGACTTTGAAGCGCGCTAGCGTCGAAAGCCCGAACGGAGACATCACGTTCAATCTCAGCGAAGTAAACGGCTTGCTGCAATATGACGTCCAATTTCAGGGCCAATCCGTCATCGGCACCTCGCAGCTCGGCTTACGGTTCGCAGAAACCTTTGGACTGGACGACGCGTTAGAAATTATCGCCATAGAGCGGGGGGTGGCCGACACGACATGGGAACAACCGTGGGGCGAACGGCGGATTGTGCGCGACCATCATCAAGAACTTATCATCATGGCCCGTCGTACTGAGCCTGATATTCGCGTCAATATCCGGGTGCGCGTTTTCAATGATGGCCTTGGGTTTCGCTACGAGATACCAAAACAAGCTAATCTTCCCGCGACCGTCTCAATCATGGATGAACTGACTGAGTTTAACGTCGGGCCGGACACGGAGAGTTGGTGGATCCCGTCACGGCAATATAATCGCTACGAATATCTTTATCAAAACACACCTGTGGACGCGATTCAGATGGTTCACACGCCGATAACACTCCGCACAGACAAGGGCGTTCATTTTTCGATCCACGAAGCGGCGCTTGTCAACTACGCCGGGATGAGCCTGGAGCAGGAACGTGAAGGCGTTTTGGAAGCCAGCTTGGCACCGCGCTCTGACGGTAAAAAGGTCGTTGTCGCGACACCCTTCATAACGCCCTGGCGGACGATTCAAATTGGCGACACGGCGGTTGATCTGCTCAATTCGGATCTGATCCTGAACCTCAATGAGCCCAATGCGCTGGGTGACGTGTCCTATTTTGAACCCGGGAAATATGCCGGCATCTGGTGGGATCAACATATACGCAATGGCACATGGGGCCAGAAGCAGGGCGACGTTGAAGGCCTTCACGCGGCCACAACAGAGCGCACCAAAGCCTATATGGATTTTGCGGCTGAGAATGACTTTGTCGGTGTACTAGTCGAAGGCTGGAACATCGGGTGGGATGATGACTGGTTTAATAACGGTGACGTGTTTTCATTCACCGAAACCTATGATGATTTCAACATTAAAGCGGTGGCGGCCTATGGTGAACAGGTTGGTACGCGCCTGATCGGCCATCACGAAACGTCCGGGAATATTTCGAATTACGAGGCCCAACTCGAAGACGCGCTCGACCTTTATCAGCAAAGCGGCGTTCGCGTGATTAAATCAGGCTATGTGGCCGATGATGGCAATATTAAGCGCATCGATGACACCGGCGTCGCCCGATACGAATATCATGACAGCCAACATCAGGTCGACCACCACTTAAAAGTCGTGCGCCGCGCGCATGATCATCAAATCGCCATGAACCCGCATGAGCCAGTAAAGGACACGGGGCTCCGCCGGACTTATCCCAACTGGGTCAGCCGTGAAGGCGCGCGTGGTCAGGAATTTAACGCCTGGGGGGTGCCGCCCAACGGACCGGATCATGTCCCCAATTTGATCTTTACCCGCATGCTCTCCGGCCCGATGGATTATACGGCGGGTGCGTTTAACCTTCGTCCGAATGAGGTCGCGCCTGTCCGCGCTGATTTTCCGCGCAATAGCGCAGCCTCGCGAATTGAGCATACGCTGGCAAAGGAGTTGGCACTCTATGTCGTGCTCTACTCGCCGATCCAAATGGTTGTCGATACGCCGGAAGAATATGCCAAACGGCCAGACGCCTTCCAATTCATCAAAGATGTTCCAACCGATTGGGAGGACACGATCGCTCTGGCCGGAGAGGTCGGTGAATTTGCAATCTTTGCCCGCAAAGAACGCGGGGGCGAGGATTGGTATCTCGGTGCGGTGACAGATGCAGACGCGCGCGACGTCGAGATCGATCTTTCTTTCCTCGAAGACGGCGCATTTGTCGCTCACATATACCAGGATGGACCCTCTGCGGATTATGAGATCGACCCTTACGACTTGTTGATCGAAACCCGGAAAGTTACGTCGGGTGACTCGTTAGCCTTGGTCTTGGCCCGCTCAGGAGGTGCTGCAATCCGGTTTGAAAAACTATGAGGACCGCCCTTATCGGAATAACCCTATTCGCCCTCACCGCTTGCGCTCAAGCCGAGACGCAGAGCGTCGAAACTCCCGTTGATCCAAATTCAGTCGCCGGCGATTTCCGCGGAATAACGGGTGCTGTTGAACGTTTTACGGTCACCTCATCCCGCGTCACCACCCGGGACGTCGAGGTTTGGTTGCCCCCATCCTATGCGTCAAACCCAGACCGTCATTACCCTGTGCTCTACATGCATGATGGGCAAAACTTATTTGACCCGGAACAGTCCAAATATGCTAAATGGGACTGGGGCATTGATGAAGCCCTGAGCGCACTCATCATAGATAAGCGCGTCCCCGAAGTTATTGTCGTCGGGATCCATAGTGACGAGGCCACCCGCAATTTTGACTATTTCCCGCAAAAAGCGGGCGGCGATCATGCCGAAGTTTTTCGACGCGATTTCGGTGAGTTTGACTCGGCAGGCTTAAACGCCGACAATTACCTCGACTTCCTCGTCACGGAAATTAAACCGCGCATTGATGTGACCTACCGTACGCAGCCCGAACGCGACGAGACATTCGTTATGGGATCGTCCATGGGAGGGCTGATCTCACTCTACGCCATCAGCGAATATCCAGAGATATTCGGCGGAGCCGGTATGGTGTCGTCCCATTTCCCGCTCGCCGATGGGGTTCTCGTCGATTACTTTGCGACGCGATTACCGGACCCATCAACGCACCGCCTCTATTTCGATTTCGGCACAGAGACGTTAGATCATAATTACGAATCTTATCAGGACCGGATGGACCAGGCGGTCGAAGCCACTGGCTATACGCGCGGCGTGAATTGGACCACGCGAAAATATGAAGGCCATGATCATTCCGAACGAGCTTGGCGAAACCGTGTGCACGTGCCGCTACAGTTTCTGCTTAATAAAAGCAGCGTTCCCGGGGGAGAAGAACGATGAAATTTCAGCCCTTCACTCTTATCGCCACCGCACTCTTGGCGGCTTGCACCGCCGCAACCACACCCACTGCGGCGCCCGGTGGGCTTACGTCAGCACCTTACGTTAAACTCCAACACCCCGATTGGAGCCGGGACGCGGTCATTTATGAAATTAATGTGCGCCAATATTCTGACGCAGGGACCTTCGATGCGGTGCGCGAGGATTTGCCCCGGCTGAAAGAGCTTGGCGTCGACATCCTTTGGCTCATGCCCATCCATCCGATCGGCGAGCTGAATCGCAAAGGGACGCTCGGCAGCTATTATTCCGTAAAAGATTATTATGGCATCAATCCAGAGTTTGGCACCAAGGCCGACTTCAAGCGGTTTGTCGAAACGGCCCATGCGCAGGGCTTTAAGGTCATTCTGGACTGGGTCGCCAATCACACGGCGTGGGACAATGACCTCGCGATTAATCACCCGGATTGGTATGAAAAGGACTGGAAGGGCGATTTTCGTCCGACGCCGTGGTGGGATTGGTCGGATATTATCGACCTGGATTTCTCCAACCCCGACGTTCGTGCTTATATGTCAGACGCGATGACCTATTGGGTCGAGGAGATGAATATCGATGGCTTTCGCGCCGATGTGGCCGGTTACGTCCCGCTTGAATTTTGGGACGGTCTCCGGGCGCGTTTAGACGCGATCAAGCCTGTATTTATGCTGGCGGAATGGCAGACACGTGACCTCCATGCGCACGCCTTTGACGCCACTTACGCTTGGGAATGGAAAGAGGCCCTGCAAAATATTGCCCAAGGTAAAGCCGACACAAGCGCACTTTATGGCTATTATTCCGCCAATGAATCGGCGTGGCCCAAAGACGCCATGCGCATGACCTATACGGATAATCACGACCAGAATTCGTGGGATGGTCTGCCGCCGGACATTTATGGCGACGCCTATGAAGCGGCGATTGTTCTGCAATTTACTGGCGAAGGTATTCCGCTGATTTACTCCGGGCAGGAATGCGCAAACCCGAACCGATTGGAGTTCTTTGAGAAAGATCCCATCATCTGGAACTGTGATGCGCCTTTGAACGCCTTGTTCAAAGACTTGGTTCAACTCAAAACCGATAATCCTGTTCTCCATAATGGCGCGTGGGGCGCGACGACAACAAAGGTCGAAAACAGCAACCCGCATAAAGTCTTCAGTTTCATTCGCCAAAACGAGGACGGCAATGCCGTGCTCGTTGTCGCGAATGTGTCTGACGCTGCGCAGACATTTAGGTTCACGGACCCGTTGCCCAGCGGGACCTATCGCGTCTTTCGGACGGACACCGCAATAACCATTGGCATGGAACGCATGACACTGCCCGCTTGGGGCTGGTCCGTGTATCATCGTGACGAATAGCGACATAATTCTCAGGGTCGGCGACGGCGCCCATCCCGTCGTTATCATCGACGATTTTCATCCGGACTTTACGCGCTTGAAACAAAGCGCTGCGGGGGTAAAATTTACGAAACTCGGTCCCTTTTATCCGGGCCTTCAGGCACAGGCTGATCCACGCCATTTACAGGCCGTCCACAGCACTTTGAAAAATGTTCTTAGGACCGTGTTTGGGATCGAGCGCGGCGTGAAGCTGATCCAATGCAGCTACTCCATCGTCACCACGGCGGAGGCGGACCTCCTGCCTATTCAGCGCTTGCCGCATGTTGACACAACCGACCCCGGTCGAATTGCATTGCTGCATTATTTATCCGAAGAGGAGACGGGTGGCACAGCCTTCTATCGCCACCGTGGAACCCGCAATGAAGTTCTCAACGACCAAGACTTTGATGCCTATTCCCGCGCGCTCGAAGCCGAAGGCCCACCCAAACCAGGATATATGCGGGGCTCCGACGACCGATTTGAATTGATCGGCCATGTCGCTGCAAAACCTAACCGCGCCGTTCTATACCGCTCGCAATTACTCCACTCCGGGATGATTCCATCAAACCTTTCTTCGCAGGAAGACTCAGGGTGTCAACGTCTGACCCTAAATAGCTTTTTTCAGGAAACGCGCTGACGAGTCAATCGGGCTGTTACCAGTAGATTTTTGGGAGGCCCCAAGCAGCCTGCTGCGTGATTGATTAGAACCGTAGAAGATATTTTTTGCTTTGAGGACATGCTTAAGAACTCCACCATTATTTTGCTGAATTAGCCAGAGGTGGTGGCTATTAGATTTGTTTTGTTACCCGATCAACAGATGGAAAACCTCTCAAGCGATCATCACGTTGTTTAGTATGGGTATAGCCAAGCTAAACAGTTTGGCCGGACACTTTGCGCCACCATCATCGGGCACGGCATTGTCATGGGAACTTTGTTTTAACGGCCTCATGGTAGAATTTTCCTTTGGCCAAGAGCCCATTTCGCTACTCCAAAATATCTCGGGAAGTTATCCAAATCACCGTGATGATGTATGTTCGTTCTCCGCCCTCGTTTCGGAATGTGGAAGATCTTCTTCATAAGCGCGGTATCGACGTCTGCCACGAGAGCATCCGCCCCTGTTCGTCGCTAAAACACGATTTTCTCGCCTAATAATTCCCTGTTATATTTTTAGGGAATTTGACACGAAAGTGTACAATTTTCAGGGGCTAAATGCGTCGCTAGGAGCACCTGACGAGTCAAAATCGTGCGATTTCCCTGTAAATTCCCGGTATATCAGGGAATTTGGCGCGAGACTGGTTCGCCAAAGACTGCGCCCACCACCAGTCGTTCGGCTGGCGAACAGGTCGTTCCAACATCTCTCGATATAAACCCGTAGTTTCCGTCGGTTAGCGAGATGTGAGACTGATCCAAGATCGCGAGAGACGCCAAATTCAGCCAGTTTCTGCGATATCTCGCGCCCCGTCTCTCCGGCCGTTTTCCGAGCCCGCTTGGTGGTCAGGCATGATGCTTAGTGGAAGGCGAGACGATGGCGTTGCTGCGCCCAGCAGAGCGGCAAATCGGTCATCCGGTGGAGCTCTCTCGCGGTGAGTTCAACCGGTTGATGGCCCTTGAGAATATCCTCAATAATACTCGGTGCCAGATAGCCGAGCGGAACCAGTTTCTTCGCGTCGCTGTGGTGGATACTCTGAGCTTCAGCGAACTCACCGATTGAGGTAATTTCATTGGTCTCCAGCTGGTCGCGTAAGAGAACAGCTCTCGCCACCAGAAGAACAAGAGCATCATCTACATTCGACGCTGGCACGGCCTTCGCACCCAATACCATCTTCATCTCCTGCCCGCGTCTTCGGATATTGATCGGTGCCGTTATCGAATAGTCGCTGGCACCGTCATGGGTAATTGATGGGATGGCAGGAAAGTACTCCGCTAAACCCGCAGCGCTCAAGTAGATCGTGATCTGGCCTTGCTCCAGCGCAATGCGTTGGATCAGCTTTGGGATTATGGACTGAAGTCTAGCCCGATCTTTGAACATCAACTGAACCGCTAACTCCTTTGCATTTGCCAGTATGGCTTGGAGCGACATTGCTTCTGCTCCTTCCAGATGTAGCAACTCTATAAACTTGCGATCATCTGTCAGGTGTTCTCTGATTGTAGACAGCACGACAGGCTCAATCGTCTTAGCCGGAATGCGCCAGCCGCTGCCCTGATCGCCGGTCTTCAGATCACGACTGACATAGTATCGATAACGCTTTCCGTGCGCTTTGGTATAATGTGGAACCAAGGGGTGCCCCTCAACATCTTCTAGAAGCCCTGCGAGGATCAGCGAAGAGTTCGCATTGGTTTTATGCGTTCGGTTGCTTGCGTTGTCTTCCAATAGTGCCTGAGCCCTATCCCAGACCTCTTGGCTTATGATGGGGTCGTGAAGTCCGTCATGAACTGTGCCCTTGTGAACGATTTTGCCAGTGTAGACAGGGTTGGTCAGGATCCTATGGAGATGACCGCGAGAGAATGGCTTACCTCCAGTCGCCTTTCCTGTTTTCGTCGTTCGTTGCTTTGATAGGACGCCCATCGCGTCGAGCGCGAGTTTGACCAGCCTCACATTCTGATGTTCGGCATAAAGTCGAAAGATCATCCTGACGGTCTCCGCTTCTCCAAGCCCTTCGTCTTGTCGCTGCCCCTCTTCCTCAATCACCAGCTTCCGACCTTCGCTGCGGTAGCCTAGCGGTACGAGACCACCCATCCACATGCCTTTGGCCTTAGACGCTGCGATCTTATCCCGAATACGCTCGGCGGTGACCTCGCGTTCAAATTGGGCGAATGAGAGCAGCACGTTGAGGGTCAGTCGCCCCATCGACGTCGTTGTGTTAAACGCTTGGGTGACCGAGACGAATGAGACGCCGTACTTGTCAAAAGCCTCCACTAGTCTTGAGAAGTCCGATAGCGAGCGCGTTTGACGGTCGACTTTGTAGACAACCACGACGTCGATCAGGCCCGCTTCGATATCTGCGATCAATGCCTGCAGTCCCGGACGGTCCATATGCCCTCCCGAGATACCGCCATCATCATAGGGTCTATCTCGCAGCTGCCAGCCCAGGCCCGCTTGAGACAGGATGTAAGCGCGACAAGATTCTGACTGAGCGTCCAGCGAGTTGAAGTCCTGATCGAGACCCTCCTCGTGGGACTTCCGGGTATAGACTGCGCAGCGGAGTGTGGTTGGAATAGCTGAGGACAAACCCCTCCCCTCCTATCCACTTACTCCAAAGAAGCGCGGTCCTGACCAGTGCGCGCCTGTAATGGCTTTCGCCACTGCTGAGAGCGATGTGTAGGTTACGCCGTTCAGGACAAAGCCCTGATCGGTGGAATGCACCGTATAAGTTTTACCGTTCCACTCTCGAACAATTTGAGAGCCAAGCTGGAGGGTTGGGAGCACTGGCTTTTCATGGGTCAATGACCCCCGTCCTTTGCAGGCCCCCGTGCCCTCATCACTTAGTAAATTTTCGACCAATGACGCCGACGCCGCTTGAGCGATTTTGATCAGCTTTCGTTTGGTCTTCGATTTTAGATGACCCTGCGCCTTAGCCTGCTCTGCATAGCTGACGCCTCGTAACAGTGTTCCGCGACGCGCGCCTTTGAACGGCGGGCTGTCGTAAGCCTTATGCCAGAGGGATATAAGATCCTCGCGCTCTAAGCTTTGGAATTGATCCAACCGCTCAATTAGTTGATTGTCCAAGGCGCTCATGATGTTACTTCAGCGTCAACTGTCTCTGGCAGCGGAGCTGTCTTCTCCGCATCAATACGGTAGATGGACGGCTTACCGTCGCGGGCTTGTCGCTCAATCGCGTATCCGCGTTTCCGCAGACCCGTCATTGTGGCGCTGGTTGTGTGGGGCTGCCAGCCGAGGGTCTCACTCGCTTTAGCGAGCGTCGCTCCGCTCTTGCGCGACAGCATGCTCACAAGCTTGGCTTGTTTGGTGCCATCCCGTGGTGGATTAAGAGCTGTGCTCACGGATGAAGCCGATTTCAGCGCGATAGAATTAGTAGTTTTAGTCGTCATGTCTGTCTCCAGTTTCGTGCGCACTCAATGTGCGCCGCTACTGAGAGAAGTCCCGATTTTCGGGCCATAACTGAACTACCGCTTCCTTAGACGATGAAGTCCAGTCGAAAATAGCAACCAAGTTAGAAAACGGAAGTTTATCCCCATAGCGGACCTTGGCCGAGTGAATGAAGGCCAGCAGTTTCAGGCAGAAAACTGCTTCCGTTGAATATGACGATGGAAAATTATCGTCACATAAAACTCCTTTGATTCCAGAAATCAAAACAAGCCTTCTGCACCAAACTCGGCCTCGTCAACGTAGCTATAGATACGATCCTGTAGCAATGTTCGAGAAAGACCGTCTTCATGCGCAAAACATCCTTTTACACATTTTCAACTCTCGCCCTAGGCCTCTCGCTTGGGATGTCTGCGACCGCTTTTGCGGATGCCACACCTGATTGCAATGTTGGCGACGAAGCGACCGCGCTCGAATGCGGCGTGAACGCCGATGCAAACGGTCCTGACGCTTTAGCTGTCGGCACGGACAGCACGGCAACGGGCCCATCGACAACGGCTGTCGGCGGTGAAGCTAGCGCAATTGGTGTTGCTGCAACAGCCTTTGGCTGGCGCTCAAACGCGGTCGGCGAACGCGCGCACGCCTTTGGACATCTCGCCAACGCCGTTGGCGACCGCACATTAGCCGTCGGCGAAGGGGCAAGCGCGAATAGTGAACAGGCCATTGCGATTGGCAATGTTGCGAGTGCGACAGGCGTTGATGCTGTCGCAATTGGCACAGAAAGCGTTGCCAACGGGAATTCCACGACAGCTGTTGGTGGCGAGGCTATGGCCGTCGGAACCGCTGCAACAGCCTTTGGATGGCAAGCATCGGCAGCGGCCGAACGCGCACACGCTATCGGTCATTTAGCCAATGCGTCGGGAGTTCGCTCTCTTGCTGTCGGCGAAGCGGCGTCAGCAGGCGGGCTTGAGTCAGTGGCGATGGGTAATCAATCTTCCGCCATCGGCAATGACGCTATCGCAATCGGCACAATGGCTATGGCGAACGGTAATTCGACCACAGTAGTTGGCGGTGAGTCCATGGCGATGGGACCAGGTGCAACAGCCATTGGTTGGCAAGCAATGGCAACCGCTGAACGGGCGCAAGCTTTTGGCCACTTGGCTAACGCCTCCGGCATAAGATCTCTTGCTGTGGGTGAAGCGGCAGTCGCCAGTGCTGACACGGCGACAGCCTTAGGTAATCAGGCCAATGCAGGCTTTGTCAATTCAACAGCCATCGGGAACGGCGCGACAACAACCCGAGCCAATCAGGTCGCCATTGGGACGTCGGGCAATACTTACACCTTTGCAGGTCTATCATCGGCCCTGAGCACAAGCGCACAAACAGGCGATATTGGGCTAGTGACGACAGACCGTGACGGCAATGTCGCCGCAGACTTCACCTTGCAGAATGGCCAAGCAGCCAATTCGCAGGCGATCTCTAACAATACAGGTGCCATCAACTCGAATATGATGGCAATCGCGGCGAATGGCGGTGCCATCCAACGCAATACGGATGGATTGGCTTCCGCCAGCGCTGCGATTGCGCTGAACTCGGCCAGTATCGGATCGAACTCTGCGAAAATTTCGCAGAACATTGACGACATCCTTGACGTCCGGGCCGGTGTAGCTGCGGCCCTTGCGCTTGATCCCGCCTATGTTGCGCTGGGTCACACCTTCGCTGTCTCTGGTGGCTTTGGTTACTATGATGACGAAAGCGCGTTCGCCGGTTCCGTCGCTTACCGCCTGAACGATACGTTCCAGTTGAACGGCTCGGTCACAACGGGGGCTGACAATGGCAGCACGGGCGCGCGCGCTGGCTTTAATGCCAGCTGGTAGAATGCCAGTCTGTCTGCCGGTTAAATACGGGTAGACTTATTGTCAGCATTAAGGCGGCTTTGATCTTATGTGGGGATCAGAGCCGTCTTTTTTTGTTCTGGAGACTAATTATGAAATCAAATCTATTGATCAAAGGGGCTGTTGCGAGTCTGGCGTTGTGCCTTACCTTCTTTGGGATGCCGAGCCAGTCCATGGCTCAAGCGCAGCAGGCCCAGACTCAACAGACGCAGCGCCCCGCTCTGCCGGATGAGAATACACAGGCACGGCTGGTCTGGTCGACCCTAATCGCCCTCGATAATGCTAACCGCACTGGTAATTACGAAGTCCTCCACAGTCTCGGCACGGACGGTTTTCAGAGACAGAACAGTCCGGGCCGATTGTCACAATCTTTTGCACAGCTGCGACAGAACCGCGTTGATGTAGGTCGATCCATTTTGTCCAGCCCAACTTATTATCAGCCGCCGACTCTTCTTCCCGACGGATCTTTACGTTTGCGTGGTGGGTTTGACTTTCGCCCCAAGTCGATCCGGTTTGATCTGATTTATGTGAGCTCTGGCGGGGGGTGGCAGATCAATGCGCTCTCTATTGTAGAGATGGATTTCGACGCTCCGCGTTAGATGCGCGTTCTCCACATCTTATAAAAGTTCCACGCATAAAAAAGCCCGCCCCGATCTCTCGGTGCGGGCTTTCCCATGACGTTTAAAGGTCTAGGTCAGGGATTAGGAATATCGACTGGATCCGTTGTTTTATCGATGGCGATAATATCGCCATCGACGGGATCACTCGGTTCCGCCTGAACGCCGGCCCGGAAGGCCGTTGCGAAGCCAGCGCCAAACGAGTCGATTGTATCGCCCGTTGCTGGCGGTGGTGGTGGAGGCGGTGGTGGCGGCGGTGGCGGAATGATAACGACGCCTGTGGGCGGCGGAACAAAGTCATTGCTACCACCACTACACGCGACGAGCACGGGTAGGGCGAGGATCAGGGTTAAGTGTGTCGTTTTCATATTACGACCCTCCTTATTCCGCACCCGGCAGCGGTGTGTTCAGGTAGGGAAATACGTTCTGAACATCCATTGCCGAGATTGGAGCGCCATCCGTAAACGGTTGATCGCCAACGGGAGCGTCTTCTGGTGCGCAATAGCCGAGATTGGTGGGAACACCGTTCACGGGAATATCATGGCACAAAGCGCCCATTGCGACCCGCAAGACGATATCAACGACATCATCCCCGGGGCGGCGTCCGTTCGGGAAACCGGCCAAATCATTCCCAGCTACGCCGAGATTTGATTGTGTCGCCCGAGGTGTCGGTGCGATAGCCGTATTCAGACGCATCATTTCCGACCCTGTGACAGTCGCTTGTTGATTGACGCCTTCAACACCGGTCAAGAACGCCGCAACCAGATCGGTGCGTGGTAGGTTGGACGGCGCAATATTACTTGTCGCGCCCAACGCGTCCCGGAATAGGATATCGATCAGAGCCGGGAATGTCGGGTTCGTGACATAATCCGCCAGTGCCGCATCAATGGAGGGTTCTGCTGCATTGAACAAATCTTTGTCCGGCAGTCCGATAACGACTTCATTGACGAGGGGGGCGGAGAGGCGTGACACTTGAACATAAGAGCCGCCGTGCAATTCGGTTTGCTCATAAGTTGGCAGCGGATCGCGAAGGCTGCCTTGTGGCAGAGACGCTGTTGTCCAAGCGCCGATGACGCCATTGCCATTACCAGTGACGCAGGCAATCGGGGCTTCAATCGCGATGGAGGTGATATTGGCTTTGCCAACCAAATCATCATTTTCGCGCGATTGGGTAATTGACCCTTCGAGCGGCACTAAGTTCACAAGGTCAAAAACTTGACCTAGGTTAACGGCAAAAGCTTCTGCGCGTTGGCCGACAAAAACTTTGGCGGGCAACGCACAATTTGGCAAAGTAACGTCATAGACATATTGGTCGGCATAGGCCTCATAGTCGGGCAAAGTCTTCGTGCCGACATAATCGAGCGGTTTTACATAGCTGGACCCTGTAACAGTCCGTGTGCCGGTCCGGCGATCACCTTGAACAACAGTCATGCTGTAGTTTTCAGTCTCACCGAGCGCGCTACTGTCGCCTGCCGTAACGCCGCCTGCATAACGCAGTGGAATCGCCAAAGTTTTGTCACCAATGTCGAGCGTGACGCCTGTGCCATTGACGAGGTTATTGTCGAAATCGAACTGAAAGGTCAGATCTTCAACGGCGTCGCCATCACTATCGATATGAATTTCATAGAGAGCGTCCGGGTCCATCGTGAAATAGTTCGGACCGCCATAAGGCGCTTGTAGCGGCTGATAATTCGCGATGAACGTGACATATCCGGCGCGACCTGGCTCGTAGCTGCGGAACATATAAAAATCTGTTCCGTCAACTTTGGGCGTTTCTGTAATACTGGGGGCTTCGCGGTGACTGGACGCCATAGCATTTACTGAAAATAGGGCGGCTGCGCTAAGCGAGGTCGCTGCTAAAAGCGCCGTTATGCGCTTGGACGTCCTGCGGTATCGCGGAGATCGGGAAAGGGGTTGCATCGAATATTTTCCTTTAGTCTACTGCGTATATTGGGCCGGGGCAGGACTGAGCAGTGACAATTCTGTCTCGGATTTGTGCAGCAGTTACGTCTCAGGCGGAACAAACGGTGCGGCCAGCCGTAAATGAGTAGTCAACCTAATCAGAGCGGTTATCTTATTCTGGGTTTTAGTTTTGGCTAACGATACCAACGTCAAACTCGACGCGGCGTCTTCGACTACGATCGATTGGGATAATGACCGGAAAAACAGTTCGAGATGAGACGTACGTTGCGCTGAACGCGCAGCTGTCGAAACGTCTCTCCGACTGCGCGAACGGCGACCGCACCGCGTTTACTGAAATTTACCAGCTCACATCCGGCAAGTTCACGGCGATCTTAATGAAGATGATGCGCGACGAAGCCGCGTGCGCCGACATTATGCAAAAAGCTTATTTGTCGATTTGGAAAAATGCTAATCGATATGATCCTGCTAAAGGCAAAGCGTTCACGTGGATGTTGGTGATCATGCGCAACCGAGCTTTAGACGCCCTTCGCGCGCGGACGCGTTACCGTGAAACGGAAACATTGTCCGGGTCAATTATCGACACCCTTGAGGATGATAGCCTGTCGCCAATAGAAGGCACCCAAGCCTGGATGATCCGCCGTTTGTTAGCGCCTTATCTCTCACAACTTGACCCGGACGTCGCTCGCGCGGTTCAGCTCTCGACAATGGAAGGAATGAGCGCGCGAGAGATTGGGGAAACCCTCGATGTTCCCACAAACACAGCAAAAAGCTGGGTCCGGCGCGGTCTTATGCGAATTCGAAAAGATTTAGAGCAATCTGACGACGCGATGTCGCTCTATGATTTGCTTTAACACCGCGCCTAAAGCGCTTGTACTAATTCAGAGCTGAAACACGGCCGGTGTAAAGTACGGGGCCTTCCGGGCCGGCGGACCGAGACCCCCCCTTCACTTCCAAACTAACAGCCAAAAGATCGGTCTGCACTGTCAAAGCTTCAGGAATAGAGATTGCCACAGACCCTTGCGTTGTGCGGTCTAAAACGCCGAGCGACACCGGGGCTGCGGCCCCATCACGAATGAGCCAAAGTTGCAGATCGCCATCATCGGGGACGTCGACATTTGAAAGCCGGGCGACCACTTCACCCGTAAGCGGGTTATAGACAATGGCGACCAATGGCGTGGCGGTCTCCCCTGATAACAGCGCGAGGTAGCGTTGATCATCTTGGGATTCAGGGGTTTTTGCAATTTGAATGGGATCTGCTGTCGGGATCCAATGTGATCCGAGCGACAGAACGGCAATCGCCGACGCGGCAACCGCGAGACCGCGCCACATCTGGATCGAACTTCGATCATTAGCAGGTTTGGGGAGAGAGGGTTGCGACGGCACAGGCGCGACATAAGGCGTCGGCGCAGCTGTTTCTAGCGTCGCAATGTCTGACATGATCGATGCCAGTAAGCCTTCCGGCGGCAACATCTCTTCAGTCTCGAGATTAAGGGGCGCTAACCAGGCTTCTAACCGTTCGACCTGATCCTGAAATTCAGAATCGGTGCCGATCCGCGTTTGAAATTGAACGGTTTCAGCGTCACTCGCCTGTCCAGTCAGATAGGCGATGATGAGCGCTTCACTATTATTGGGAGGCGTACTCATGATTGGCTTTCATTCGTAACTAAGGCGCCCAATCGGGCGTGGACAGCGTCCTTCGTCAAGGGAGCATAGCACTGTTTGCCCTGATCGCTGTGCAAATTGGAACAAATTTGGCTCAGCAGATCAAGTTCTGTGTCAGAAATATAAGACATCTTAATCAGGGTCTTCGGTTTCGAGGGCCCTATACGTGTAATTGTACGGCCCGTCAGCTTACGATCCAGCGCGAAACGCCGCGCGAGGAGAACGAGTGTATTCATGGTGGGTATGACCGTTTGATCATGCCGCAAGGTCCAAATATATTTGTAAAGGTCTGAGAGGACATGGGCGGACGTGTTCTCATCAAGTAAAACACGGTGGATAATCGCGTAAAGTTTCGGTGATGTTAGCGCATAAAATTCAGGCATAGCGGATGCGCCTAACTCGCTTATACGGCTAAAAGACCGCGCAATATCGTCGTCCTTTACGGAGATGAACTAGCCTCTTCATTTGTTATTGATCGCTAATTTTCGTCTCACATCAAGGATATGACTGTCAGCGAACACACGTGGATCAGATACGTTGGGGGCTTCTATAAGGGTGCATTGGGACTCTTCCCAGTCAAATATCGGCGGCAGTTTTATCAGCGCGGCCCTAATTGCACCGTTGTGAGGGCGTGAGGCGTAACTAGACGTGTTCGAAACCAAATCAGAAGAGACAGCATGACTCCCATTCGCGCCGTAACAACCGTTTGTTTAGCCATCGCTACACTGTCGTCCGCCCTAGTCGCCTCGGCCCATGATTTTTGGCTTGCTCCGGCACAGTCTCAAATGGACGTTCCCAGTGTTGTCCCTGTCTCCGTCATGATCGGTCACCCGCGTGACCGCATGCGTTGGCCCGTCAATGCGGACCGCATTATCGCCTTTCGCAGCCTCGGTGTAGACGGCGTCAGTGACCAGCAAAGTGCGGTTGCAGCTTATGCTCAGGGTAAGACACTGCCCGTTCATTTACAGACGACCGGTTTACATATTTTGACAATAGAGACCACACGCGCTTTATCTGACTTACCGGCCCAACAATTCGAAGATTATCTAACCGAAGAAGGCCTCACCCTGATCCAATTAGATCGCGTGCGTCGTAACGTAACGGACCAATCCGGAACCGAGCTTTACTCGCGGCGTGGCAAGACGCTGTTGCAAGTCGGTCCAGTAACGCCTGCCGATCGGGATCGTTTGCGGCGTCCGGCTGGTCTCACATTGGAAATTATCGCAATGGATCATCCGCTTGAATGGGTCGACGGTGATGACCTACAAGTTAAGGTCTTGTTCCGCGGAGCCCCCTTAGGTGGCGTGACCGTTGGGTTGGTCAACACGACAGACGGAACAGCGACAGCGGCCCATATGAAAACAATGTCGGACGGGACAGTCTCATTTGCCTACCCCGGCCCCGGTTCTTGGATGTTGCATGCGGTTTGGGGCGACAGAAC
The DNA here is from genome assembly GCF_014652695.1 of Algimonas arctica. Lineage (GTDB taxonomy): Bacteria > Pseudomonadota > Alphaproteobacteria > Caulobacterales > Maricaulaceae > Litorimonas > Litorimonas arctica. The sequence goes on along the minus strand of NZ_BMZH01000019.1, from coordinate 4,828 downwards.
GGACATCTCCGACCGGGCCGACTATAGTACAATTTTCTCAAGTTTGAGCTTCGTGGTTCTATGAAGATAAGGGTGAGTATTATCAGTTTAAACCTGATCAATCAGTTTGTTCATGGGAGGCACACGCCTCACGCTAATGAACTTATATTTGGCTCGAAGGCTAAGCGATAATTATTTCAAGATGCATAACAACAACTGGACCTAATGTCCGCTTTGCCCCCAAAGGCGAAGTCAAAATCACCACCCTGGGGACCCCCTCACTTAACATCGAAAACAGGTATTCCGCATCCAGTTAAGAACTCCGCTGTCTCATCATAAAACGTCGGCGGACGCGTTGGATCTGCGGCGTTCCCTTTCGGTATATAGATCACAAGGCCTTGGCGGGCCCGCGTAAGAATAACTCGGTAGGCATTTGTCAAATACGTCTTGCGTGCCTCTTGTTTGACATTTTGCCACTTGGTCCCCTTAAAAGCGAAACTTTCCCAGGCGCCAGAGACATACCGAAGGTCCGCGTCCCAACATACACCGGCCCAGTCCACCTCTAGACCCTGTACATCGAACTCGGTGGCAACTTCTTCGAGGTAATATGCTGAGCGAACATCTTCGGGCCCATTGAGAAACCAATTTACCGCATCAATACTGACTCGTACATTCAAGCCCTCAGGTCTTAACCGATGGGCGCCAGAGGATGCCATGAACCCAAAGCGTTCATTGCCCCGCGCATGAGCTCTTAGCCACTCACGGGCAGCGCCCAGGTCCCGCGTCAAAGCAATGGGATAACGCGCTTTAATGGTCTCAAAAAGACGCGACGCCTCAACGGGGTCATTATCAAGCACTGCCGCGACAAAACCAGATAGGGCCTCTGCTCTAAAGGACCGCATAGAGACACCCAGATGCAGATCCGGTTGCCACCGAATTCTGGTGTCAGCTTTCAGAGCCAACGCAGTCTCTGCTAGGCCATAATGCGGATCTAAGAGACGGTCTGAGAGATGCACGTTCCATTCGGTGAATCGTCCCTCTAATGCCCTCATCCATTCTGATAGCCCCGCCTCACCCGTATTAATTTCTTGGCCACCACCAACGAGGCAGATCACGACTGACCAATCCTCATGGCGGTCCATCACCTCAATCAAAAACTCAGGTTCGGACTTATTGAAGTCTGTCTGCCCGCGTTTGGTCTGCATGAACTTAGAGGCTTGATGTTTATCCCATGCCCTCTGCGCTTCATCAAAGATCACAATATGTTCAGGCGGCGCCTTAGGGTCCTTGAGGGCCTCATCCCGAAAATGATGGATGTTCTGAACAAAGCTTGAGACCTCACGCTTAGCGCTCGTTTTCGTGCACCCTGTCCGTTCCTTTTGGTCACGTGCGAGTGCTTCCCTTAGGACATCCACAAGAGGCCCATTGCCTGAGAGAAATACGGCTTTCTCACCATCCGGTCGATTGGCAGTCTCGGTTGCCATGTTCAGCCCCGCTAAAGTCTTCCCTGACCCCGGCACGCCGGTCACAAAACAGATCGTTTTTTCACCCTTCAGATGCGCGGCAGAAATAATATCTCGAAGACACTGCGTCGTCGCATTCAAGTTCTTCGCGCCTGCATCCGATCGCGCAATTTCCTCAACAGAATGGTTCTGATACAATGCTTGGGCCGCTTCAACGATAGTCGGTGTGGGTAGATATCCTGATACAGCCCAGCTTTCGGCATCCAGAGTTCGTGTTAGCGAAAGCGCTCGAACCTGATCAAGCGAGCTTTCGAGTAAGCCTTTCAAACCTGTTGAGGCGCACAAAATTGGCTCTGCTACTTTGTCATCAGCCCACTCCAATTGATACACTCCGCCGGTTTCAGCCTGTGTCGCAATCAAAATTGGAACGATTGGTATGTCATGGGAGCCCCTATGGAAGTTTTTCAAATCCAGAGCGTAATCATGCACCTGGCGTAAAGAGGCACTATCAAATGTCTTTGAGCCCACCTTAAACTCTACAACAAAGACGGTGCCTTCCAACAAAACAACAACATCGGCTCTCTTGCCCATCCTCGGAATCGAAAACTCAAAGAAAAGCGTCCCAGCTTCAAGATTAGAGAGTTCTTTTTTAAGTAAATGGATTTGCGCAAGCCAGGCATCTCTTTGTGTGCCTTCTAAGCTAAACTTGTTCTGGCGCGCCAATTCTCCCAAGATTTGCTCTGGGCTCTCCGCTTTGAATTCGGAAATCGAGGCTTGGTAGTAGGCAACGTTCAACATGCTAATTGTAGAATGGACTTCTCTTCTCAAGGCAAGGCACAAAGAGCTCCATTCGGACGTTTTAAGTTTCATTGTCTAAAGCGCGATGGTCCATGTAATGAAATTCAATGATCGCTTAGCCCCCTCTCAACTGCCCCCTCCGCTTCGCACCTCGACCATCGCATAATCTGAACTATGAGCTCCGCGGGTTAGTTTAGCAAAGCCGTCTAATACTTGGATCTGAAACACGCCTTTTGCGGACATAACTCAAAGCTTGGGACGTACTATCAACCTGATCATCATGTCGTCCGTTAGGGAATCGGCATAACTCACCAAGGTAATCGTCTTTCCAAGCCGCGTGTTTCGGTAGGAACACTCCACCGGCTTCCATAATGGCCGTTTCCCCGACCATCCGAGAGATCTTGTCTAGTTCTGGGTTCTGGGCCCTAGGATAGATCTGATCTTTCCTGAGCTGTTGGATCAGAGACGTGCCTGACCCTTTATCCTCGATGATAAGTTCATCGGCATTCCATTTCCAATACATAGACTTCACTGCCCGCAAACGGTCTGGGAACTCGAAGCGTCTTCGCAGGACACTCAAAAGGTAAAGACGGCCATCGCGCTTGAGCCAAGTGGTACAAACTGAGTAGTCGTTGAGCTCCCCGCTCTTGGACGCTGTATCCCAGCTTTGAACGACCAGGTCGCCTGACGTCTTGGTCGGCGCAACGTCATACTCCCCAAACCACGCTTTCTTTATCAGCCCTCCGCCTGCAGGCGCGGGCTGCTGTTGGTACTGTGCCGCGAAAGCGTAACTCCCCATATCTCTCTTCAATTGAGCTAAAATCTCAAGCGACTCGCGCTCAGGATGGAGGGCACTTCCTTCAGTCCGTATCCGACCGAGTTTGGGACCCAACTGGATCGTCTGACCCTCCTCGGCAATGGCCGGCAGGTTCATATGGGTCCATCCGCCTTGCTCGAGCAGATAGCCCGCCAAATCCCCCTCATGCACGCGCTGCTGGACCACAATGATGACGCCCTCGTCCTTATCGTTGAGGCGGGAGGTCAGCGTACTACGATACCATTCAATGACGGATTGGCGTTTTACATCTGAGAGGCTCTCATCCGGCTTGTGGGCGTCATCAATGATGATGAAGTCCCCGCCCCGGCCCGTGAGCGTCCCGCCAATGGATGTTGCCAGGCGAACACCCTTCCTCGTCGTCATGAACTCAGCCTCAGCGCTCTTCTTGGGATCGAGCCGAGTTAACGGAAAAGCTCGCCGGTAGAACTTAGACTGCATGACGGCGCGCGTGTCGCGCGCATGTTTCTGACTCAGGTCCTGAGCATAGCTGACACCGATAATTTCCGCTTTAGGCCTGTGCCCTAGGATGAAGGCCGGGAATGCCACCGAGACAGCGATGGATTTCAGGTTGCGAGGTGGGAGGGTGATGATGAGGCGGTTGATCTCGCCCCTCAGGCAGCGCTCTAACTGATAAGCGATCGCGTCGACATGCCAATTATGACGATAGCGATCCCCTGGTGAAACAATCTGAAAACTCTTCTGGATGAAAGACGACAGGTCCGTGCGCATGAGCGTTGTCAACATGCGATCATCGACGGCGCTCATGACAGCGGCTTCGGTGAATGAACACTGTCAGAGCCATCGGCTTCAATCCTATCGTCGAGCACATCCTCTCCAGCCTCAAGCTCACCTAGGACATCTAAGCGGACCTCTGGCTCAAGCGATTGCCGAACTTCCGCGCGGAGACGCGCTTCATATGCGTCAAAAATATCGCGGTCCTCCTTGGATAGACGCTTCGCCTCATCCTTATCCGCCTGCTCCAGAGCAAAGCGTTCTGCATAATCGAGCAGCTTCTCTAGGGCGCGTGTGTCGCCCCCCAGCGCCTTAGCCCGTAACTTTGCCAGGCTGGCCTGAACCGTCGTCACGCGGCGCGTTTTACCGTTCTCAGACAGGGACAAGGTCGCATCCAGCATTTCGGTGAGGTAGGTCGCGAAGTTGCGCGCTCCCTTCGGGCGCCCCTTCGGATTGCCGGACCGACCCTTCTTGAACTGTCCGGCTTGTGGTGGACGCATATAGCCAACCGCATAGTCGGCGTCGCCAAGCTCAGATTGAGGTTTATCGTTGGTGTCGCTCATCGCCCTGCCTCCAAAGGAAGCTCTCGCGCACGGCGGGCTCTGACCTCACTGACGCGTTCCGACGTCGCTGACAGGATGGGTTTGAACCCGGTCCGAGCTTCGTAGCGCCGCAGAATGACGTCGACATAATAGGGGTCGATCTCGATGCCGCGTACGATGCGGTCACAAGCATCAGCCGCAAGCAAGGTCGTTCCTGATCCCAAGAACCCATCAATAACGATGTCACCAATATGTGTGACGTCGAGAATGGCATCCCGCACCATAGGTAGCGGCTTCACCGTCGGGTGATCTGCGAGATCCGCGTCACGGTTAGAGCCGAAGCTATTGACGCCAGCATAGGTCCAGACGTTGGTGTCCGTCGTCATATAAAACGGCACAGATTTCGGCCTGGGCCAAGAGAGACTTTGCTCACCTTTATTGATTGATATTAGGCGACGGCTTTGCGGTATTGCAAC
>NZ_BMZH01000018.1 GCF_014652695.1 Algimonas arctica | reverse complement strand
TTGCAATACCGCAAAGCCGTCGCCTAATATCAATCAATAAAGGTGAGCAAAGTCTCTCTTGGCCCAGGCCGAAATCTGTGCCGTTTTATATGACGACGGACAAGAACGGTTCCATGCGGGGGACGACGACATCATTTTCTTCCTCGACTTCCACTCGACCCAGCGCAATTTGCTTTACACCCAAGCTGATGACGAGCCGACAAACCCGGTCCTGTTTACACGCGATTGGTTGGCGGCCGTTAAAGCGCGGCTCGATGATAGGGATTATTCGTTCACCCGTGAAGCACAGCATAATTCGGGGCGTCCGGTTTCGAAAAACTATATGTATGAGAGTTTCGGCATTCCCTCTATTACCTATGAAGTTGGCGACGAAACATCCCGCCCTGCGATCGATCAAGCTTCGGTGATCTTCTCTGAGGAAATGATGCGGCTTTTGTTGACCCACGCAGAGACCCCGTGAAAATCGCCGTTCTCTTATCCGCGTTCCTGCTTGCCTCCTGCGCCAGTGTCATTCAGGCGGATACGCTCATCATAAACGGCACCGTATTTACGGGGGAGGACTCGGACGGTTCTGTTTTGTCCGTGGCCATCAAGGATGACCGAATTATCCATGTCGGATCGCAGATCGGCGTGAAGGCTACGCGTATTATAGATGCGAGAGGGCTTTATGTCATGCCGGGGTTTATTGACCCGCACACACATAGTCTGTCTGATCTCACATCAGATGACCCTACGCGCAGCCGGAACGACAATTACCTGTTCCAAGGCGTAACAAGCGTCGTCAATGGTAATGATGGTTTTGGGGAGCCGGATATTGGGGCGCAGCTTAAGACCCTTGATACATTGAACATTGGCACCAATACGGCGCTCTTCATCGGTCACGGCGCATTGCGTCAGTCTGTCATAGGCGGCGAAGATCGCGCCCCGACTGAGGCCGAGATGGCGGCGATGATTGGGGCTGTTTCCAAAGGGATGGATGACGGGGCGCTCGGCCTCTCAACCGGGCTGTTCTATGCGCCGGGGAGTTTTTCAAAACACAGACGAAGTAATCGCACTTGCGCGCGCGGCATCTGACGGTGGCGGAATTTATGACAGCCATATCCGCGATGAATCCAACTATTCGATTGGACTTATGGCCGCGATTGAAGAGGTGATTCAGATTGCTGAGGGTGCGAATGTTCCGGCAAATATTGCCCATATAAAAGCGCTCGGCACGGATGTGTGGGGGCAAAGCGACGCGATTGTGACGCAGATCGAAGAGGCCCGAGCACGCGGCCTATCGATCACGGCGGACCAATATCCGTGGCGCGCATCGGGCACGCGTATTTCGAACGCCTTACTGCCGCGATGGGTGAAGGCGGGCACGGATGCAGATTACAAAGCGCGATTGGATAATCCGGCATTGTCTGAACAAATCATTTTAGAAACGACAGAGAATTTACGCCGTCGTGGCGGGGCGGACTCGATTCTGATTACGGCCGCGTTATCGTCAGATGTGTCATCGAACTGGGTCGGCAAGACCCTCGCTGAAATCTCGGAGGCTGAAGCGACCGACCCCGTCAATATTGCGCTTCAGATCGCGCGTCACGGTGATGCCCGTATCGCTTCATTCAATATGAACCCGGACGATATGGAACGCTTCATGACTCAAGATTGGGTTATGACCAGCTCGGATGGAAGCACAGGTCATCCGCGAAAATACGCGAGCTATCCGAAAAAATTTCGGGCCTATGTCGTCGATCAACAATGGATTTCTACGGCCGCCTTTGTTCACCGGAGCACGGGTCTTGTCGCCGACACATTCGGATTATGCGATAGGGGATATCTGAAGCCACACTATGCGGCCGATATTATTATCATCGACCCAGAGAGTTTTACGCCTATGGCTGACTTCCAAAGCCCGGCGCGATTGTCAGACGGTGTCCAGTTTTCAATCGTCAATGGCGTTATGGCCATCGACAGCGGGCAATCGACAGGCAATCGCGCGGGGCGTGCGTTGAGACGATGTGACGGAGATAAAGGCTAACTATGCTCAATAAGATGATTGCATTAGGGCTATTTCTGGGCCTCTGCGTGGGGCTAGGCGCGGCGATGACGGAGAGTCCCGTTTTATATGCGATCGCGCGCGAATCCGCGCCTGTGGGCAAGCTCTTCATTAATGCGATTAATATGGTCGTGATCCCGCTCGTCGTCGTGATTATTTTCTCCAGCGTCGCGCGCTTGGGGGATGTGCGAAAGCTCGGAAAGATCGGGGGCATGACGATGGCCTTCTATTGGATGACGCTTGTGCCAGCGATTTTGATTGGCATGGCTGTTATGACCCTGGGATTGCAGTTTGTGCCGGACATGGTGACGCCGCCCGCCGACGACCTCCAAATCCCACAATTACAAAGCATGACGGACTTCATTGTGAGTCTGATTCCGCCAAACCCTTTTGCGGCGGCTGCTGACGGCAAAATTTTGCCCTTGATTGTCTTCACAGCCTTGTTCGCCGCAGCGGTGGGAACATTGCCCGTAGATCGCAAAGACCGCATGATCTCTACGGCAGAAGACATCGGAGACGCGCTCATTAAAATGGTGTGGTGGATATTATTCTGTGCGCCGGTGGGTGTTTTCGGCCTCATTGCCCCCGCGACGGCGCAAATGGGCTGGGGACTTATTCAAAGTTTGGGCGTCTTCATCCTTTGTGTGACTTTGGGATTGTTGATTTTCGTCGGCCTTGTCTTTGTGCCTTTGCTGCTAGTGTTCGCGAAAATGGGTCCGGTCCGGTTTTTCAAAAGCATATTAGGGTCATCGTCTATCGCCTTTTCCACGACGAGCACGGTGGCCGCCATTCCTGTCACGCTCGAGGAAGTGACCCATAATCTGAATGTATCCGAAACAACGGCGGACCTGCTCATACCGTTTGGCGCGTCTATTTTTCGACCCGGGAGCGCGCTTTTTCAAGGGGCCGCAATTGTGTTTCTGGCCCATATTTACGGCGTGCCGATTGCGGCTGGGACCGTCGGCGCTGTCCTTCTCGCGACATTCCTTGTGTCACTGACGGTTGCGCCCGTGCCGTCGTCCAGTGTTGTGACAATGGCGCCAGCCCTCGATGCCATCGGCGTTCCCGTCGCAGGATTGGCCCTTGTGTTAGGGATAGACCGCATTCCCGATATGATGCGCAGTGTCGTAAATTTGGTCGGGCAAATTACTGCGGCCGTATTGGTAGATAAACAAAGCTCGCAGGCAGATGCAAAGTCGATGAAAGAGTGAAAATTGTCAATATTGGCGTTGTTCACGGATAGTGATGATGCCGTGTCAGTCTCGTTCGGTGTCACGCCACTATTCAACAGCCCTGCCCGATATCCGCTCTCGCGCAGGACTGTTGAATAGCTGCGTCATGAGCACGGCAGAGACGTCTGCCATGCATGCTCTTTTAAACTGATAAGGCCGTCGGCACGATTTAAGCGCTGGCTCTCACCAATCGTCCGGGTCGTGCGTCTGTCAGCTCATCATTTGCGATGACTTGTTCACCGGACACGAACGTCGCGCGATAGCCTGTCACATCCTGCAGCAGGCGCTGGCCGCCGGCAGGCAGGTCTTTGACCATATGCGGCACTTTCAAGGAAAGCTTATCGTGATCGATGATATTGATATCGGCCTTCAGACCCACTTTCAAACGTCCGCGATCAGTCAGGCTGAGATAGTCTGAGCCGTCTGCTGTGAGCATTTGCACCACGCGGGTCAGTGAAATCTGATCGGACTTTCTGTCGCGTGCCCAGTACGAGAGAAGATATGTCGGGAAGCTGGCATCGCAAATATAGCCGACATGAGCGCCGCCATCGGACAGTCCGGGCAGGGACAGCGGATGCGCCATCATCGTGCGAACAGCATCATAATTCATGTCGGTGTAATTATAGATCGGGAAGTAAATCAGCGCCTCGCCGTTATCTTCCAGCAACCAGTCATACAGGATCGACCGAACAGTCTCGCCTTTGCGCTCGGCTTCGGCTGCGGCTGAGCTGTCATAGCCCTGCTCATATTCCGCGTTGCCGGAGCCGTCAGGAGAGAGTTTGAACATCTTGCCCGCGATATGGTCCATCATAGCAAGCAGCGTGTCAGTCATGGGGGGAATGGAGGAGCCCTTAACGGCCAATTTAACAGCAGTTTCAGACAATATCGTTTCTTTCAGCGCGGGGTCCCGCAACCGCTTAACCCGTTCTGATAGGGGTAGGTTTGAAATCTCAATATAGCTAGGAAATGCCATCAAAGGGTGATGGGTCGATTGCAATCCCAGAAACAGACCAATCCCGCGCGGGGCGACTTGCAGACGCAAATCCACGCCCTCTTTCTGTAAGTCTTCCGTGCGCTTAATAATCATCTTCCAGTGATCCGGCACGAGGTCGCGCTGCATCAGTGTCATTGACGATTTATGACCGGGAGCGGCGCGGAAATAGGTTTCGAGCACATCGAATTCATCGTCGAACTGATCGCCCGGACGCTCCTGATCGAAATCATTGACGGCATGCAGGACACCGTAATCGAGACCATTAAAGGCCTCTGCAATCCCTGAGAGCTCAGACGGATCCGCCTCGCTGGTCGGTGTCCAGTTGCCGTCCGCATCGCGGTGGGCATCTGACCGGCCGGTTGAAAATCCGATGGCGCCGGCTTCAAGCGCTTCGCGCGTGAGTTTGCGCATCTGCGCTATGTCTTCATCCGTTGCGCGCTCGTTAAACACAGCGCGCTCCCCCATGACAAACACCCGCAACGGATCGTGTGGCACCATAGCCAGGAAATCGATCGTGTGCGGTCGGTTATCGATGGCATCCAGATATTCAGGGAAGCTTTCCCAGTCCCAGGTCAATCCTTCCGTCAAAGCACTGCCTGGAATATCTTCCACCCCTTGCATCAACTTGATCAGTTTTTCATGATCGGTTTTGCGGCAGGGCGCAAAGCCCACGCCGCAATTACCCATAACAATTGTGGTGACACCGTGGTTGACGGAGGGTTTTAGTTCTTCATCCCAGCTAATCTGCCCATCATAGTGGGTATGTAGATCAATGAAGCCGGGCGTGACGATAGCGCCTGCCGCGTCAATGCTTTTCGTGGCGTCGCCTGCGCATTCACCGATTTCGACAATCATGCCATCGCGCACAGCAATATTGGTTTCCGAGGGCTCGCCCCCATCGCCATCATAGACCAATCCGCCCGATATTTTCAGATCGTATTTTATCATGAACTTCCTCGATTATCTATCTCATGTATGTGCCATTATTGATGTCGATACAAACACCGTTGACGTAGTCGGGGCTGTCGATGGCAAGCCACGCCATAACATCGGCGACGTCAGAGGGTTTAGCAAAGCGACCCAGTATCGCAGCGGACTTCAGAGCCTGTTGCCGTCCGTCCGGTATCTTATTCAACATGTCCGTTTCAACCGGACCTGCGGCCACGCAGTTGCAAACAACACCTTGTGGCCCAAAAGACTTTGCGACGCTTTTGGTGAAATTCAAAACCGCGGCTTTCGTCATCCCGTACCAGATATCCGGATGACCGAGATGGGCGGCGATCGATGAATTGTTGACGATCCGGACAGGCTTGCCGGCGGCCGCTTTAATGAGCGCAAGCGACAACTCAACCACGGCAATCTGATTAATCGCCCGAGTCATATCCCGCTCTTGCTCGGTGATATCAAAGGCCCCTTTGCCAATCATGATACCCGCGTTGTTGATCAAGCCATCGCAGTCCGGCAGATGTTCTTTGACAGCGGACAGGCCGACCTGCGTTGCCAGATCGGCTTCAATCCATTCGACATTATGGCTCAGTTCCGGCGCGGTCCGACTAGCGATTAGGATCCTCGCGTCGGGATTGAGTGCGCGTATCGCCTTGACCGTCGCGGCTCCGATGCCGCGATTGCCCCCTGTCACTAAATAAGTCGCCACAGGTTTTAACTCCAATCAGACTACGAAGACGGCCATGTACGGCAAGCCCGACATTACCAACTTAAAGTGATGATGCCAGAATTTGAATAGAGCTTGAAGCCCATGCAGGGCAACGGAAACTTGGATCGTCGAAATACATATCCGGTGTCAGTGCGGAGAATACGTCCGTTGCGGTTGAATATGTTAAATCCGGTCACGCGTTAGATTTGACTGTTGATGGAGAAACCTACACGCTTCCACTGTTGTATCCGCTTCGGGTGCATAATATCAAAAGGACGGTGTTATGTTCTGGAGTAAAGCGACGGGGCCATGATGGACGTCAAAGAGCCATCATACTCTAATTGTTCGAAAATCTAAACCGGACGCGTAATCCATACCAACCGATTGCTTTTGAGAGGCCCCAGCATACCCTGTCGAGGGCTTTCAATCTTGAGACTAGATAAGCCGCATCAACAAACATGCAGTCATATCCAGAATGACAAGAGACCCAATGAAAATACTAACGACAGCCCCCAAAGTTATTCTGTGTTCCTGTGCAGGGCTTTTGTTTTCTCTGTTGATTGCTGTCTCTGCGTTTGCCCAGTTCACAGACATGACTTCCGACGAATTTGCGGTGGCCCTATTCGAAATCTCTGCCTCAACCGACCAAGACGCAACCGAGATAACATCGATTATCAGCTCATCGGAAGCGGCGTTGGACGATCTGATTAAGTTTGAGGCCCAAAGAGAAGCCTACGCAGCGACAATGGCGACCAGAGAGAGCCAAATCAAAGCGCTCTCGACCCTCATGGGTGACATGGCGGATAAGTATCCAATGCCGGACAGTGATCAAGCGACAAACGTTTTAAAGGATCGATTGCAACAATATCAATCTGAGCAAGAGTCTGTGACCGCGCAAATTTCTATACTCAAAAAAGGGCTGTCCGAACTCGCGCGCCGCGGCGCTGTCATTTCCGAAGACCTCATTCAAGCGCGTGAACGTATCAACGGTGTGCCTGTTGCTGAGACGTCTGCGACAGACATGGGTGATGTTGAGACGAAGGCTCGGAATTTGTTCTTAGCGATCACACGGGCCCGAAATTTAACGCGGGCGGAAATGTATGAAAAAGAATTGGAGTCTTTGCCAGTTAGACAGTCAATTTTGGAACAGCGTATACGGGTTGAAAGCCAAAGACTGACCTTTCTAAAACGCTTAACGGAAACCATTCGAATTGAGCTCAAGCAATCAGATTTACGGCAGGCCCGGCTTCGGGTCGACGATCTAGAGCGACGCATAGACAACGCGCAGACTATTGAAGAAACGCGTCAACTTGAAACAAATTTGGCTCTGTCACGGCAGCTGACAACACTGACAGAGAGCTATTATGACGAATTGTCTCTTGTCATCTCAACCGATGAAAAAATTGCGGATGCAGACAAGTCTATGCGTCTGGTTGAACGGATCGTCGCTGCGGGACGGGCAGACGGAGAATTGGGCGACATTTTACGCCGGTTACGCAGTGATCTGCCATCTCCCTTAGAGATAACTGTTGCCATCAAAGACTTGCAAAGCCGGCAAATTAACCTGCAGCTCGAGAGCATCGTCTGGGAAGATCAGTATGACGAAATGAGCGACTCGCTCGGGAACGATATCACATTGAGTGATTTTGAAATTTTGGAAAGTCGCCGCAGCACCTTGTCGGAATTGACGGCGATGGCTGTAAGGCTTGATGCTAATCAGACGAACCGTCGAGTTAAATTGGATGTATTAGACGTAAAAACCCGATCCTTGCGCCGCGCGTTAGACGGACGATTGCTTTGGCTCCCGACAAATAAGAGCCTCGATGGGACATGGTTCGAACAAATATCGACCTCAGCGCAATCTTTTTTGTCGCCCCGCAACTGGTCGATCACGGCGAGAGACGTGTTAGAAAATTCGGCCAAACGAAACGCATTGACCGTCATTTTGCTTCTCATCAGCCTAGGGCTTTTTGCGCTTCGAAAACGATTTAACGCGCGTTTCAAAGATATTTCGTTGAAGCTACATAGGGTTGATACGGATGCACAATGGCTCACACCTTATGTCCTTCTTATAGGCGCGCTTAACGTCGCAGCCCTGCCCATCGCCATATTTGCACTTGCTAACCTTCTTGGAGACCCTGACCTTGTGTTTCCAAATGCGATATTTGTGGCCCTCAGAAATACGGCGATCGTCGTCTTCATCTTCACCTATTTTTCCGCCCTTGCAGCACCGTGCGGCGCAATCGATAAGCATTTTCGATGGTCAACGAGGCCGCGCGAAGTGTTGCATCAAAACCTGAAATGGTTAGCCGTGCTCATGCCGATTGGCGCCTTCTTCTATAATTATGCCATCACGATGGATGATGCTGCCAATGAGTACGGCTTAGGAAGAATAGCGTTTATTTTTATATCGATTATTTTGTCTGTTGCCGGGTTTAGAATTCTTCGCCCAAAGAGTGAAGTCTCAAAACATATGTTTGGGAATTTGTCCTATAAATCTGTCGGTTTCATCGTCTTTGCACTGTTTGCCGGGCTTCCGCTCTTTTTGGCAAGTCTGACATTATTCGGGTATTTTGATACGGCGATGATCCTACAGTCTAAGCTGTTCATAAGCGCCCTGCTCATTCTTCTAGCGTCTCTATTATACGGCGTTCTTTCAAGAACATATGAAGTTACGGAACGGCATGCTGCGCGGAGTCGGGCGTTTATAAGACATCAAAGCGCTTTGGAAGCAAAGCAGAATGAAGACGATCTTGCCGGGGACAACCTCCCGACATTTGATCCTGCGGACTTTGATAATGTTGAAGCCATCAACAAAGAGGCCAAGACTTTCATCTGGCTTATAACCTCAGCGGCTTTGCTGTTCGGGCTGTATATGATTTGGAAATCTATCCTGCCAGCCTTCGACATCACCAACTCCATTGTCCTCTGGGAAGGGGTTAGAACAGTCGACGGTGTGGCAACCTCTCAACCTGTGAGTTTGAGTGATCTGGTGTTTGCTTTTTTCGCTGTTTTCATGGGCTTTTTCCTAGCTCGGAATATGCGAGGTCTTTTCGCCCTCGGCATTGCTCAAAAAATCGATATGCGACCGGGGTCACGTTTTGCGGCCTCGACTATTATCGGATATGTTTTAGTCTCCGCAGCGGTTCTGTTCGCGCTTAACAAAATTGGTCTCGACTGGTCCAAGCTTCAATGGATTGCCGCCGCGCTGAGTGTCGGGTTGGGTTTTGGGTTAGGCGAGATCGTGTCTAACTTTGTGTCCGGCATCATCATCCTGTTGGAACGCCCCATCAGAGTCGGCGATGTTGTGACCGTTGGCGGCATTGATGGCACGGTCAGCAATATCTCTATCCGTGCGACGACGATAACCGACTTTGAGCGCCGGGAAGTTCTGATCCCCAATAAGGTCATTATCGCCGAAAATGTCACCAATTGGACGCTCAATGATAGCGTGACACGATTGTTGATCACCATCGGCATCGGATACGACTCCGACTTGGAGCTCGCACGCGGCATAATGATCGATGTCGTCACACAGCACCCTGACGTGCTGGAAGATCCGGCTCCCTCAGTGTTTTTTATCGAACACGCGGACAGCACGCTCAATTACGAAATCCGCGCCTATGTCGCGTCAATTTCTAAACGCTTAGCCACAAAGAACGATATCCATTCAGAGGTTCACACCCGATTGCAAGCGGCCGGCATTGACCTCGCCTTCCCGCAACGCGACATTCACATTATTCGCAAACCGAGGAAGCCAACCCGACCAGATGCGCCAGAGGTCAAACCCATAAGCACAGATGAAAAATGATGAGTGTTGATCGGCCTAAAAGGCTGGGACTCGCGTTTAAATCCATACGGCCTTGTGTTTGTGCTGTGCTTGTGGCGGCCCCACGATCACCGTCACGTCCGTCGCCCCCAGGTGACTATCTCAGGTGGCTGTCTTGACTATCTCGGCGGTCGAAAGCCGCCGTAGCCCGATCCCCAATACGCTTCGCTAGACAAGGCACGCAGGTTACTCCCAAACTTGCGCGCCCATCCAGCGGCCTTGTCTCCGCCGCGAAAACTTATTTTAGTTCGTTCGATATGCTCAAGATTTTTAGTTCACGCAAATGACCATCATTGCCCACCCATTCGAACCCGGCGTTTTCAGTCAATCCGATCAATGAGGCCCCGACAGGCGTCAAAATTGATATTTGACCGTTACTGATATCCGCATCTTTCGGGAGGACGAGTTGCACTTGTTTCGTGGTTCCGGACGTCATGTCTTTATACTGAATGGTCGAACCGATTTTAACGAATGAAACAGTCGAGTTCGGCTCTACGCGTTCAGCACGATCAATCTCTTCAAAAAGGAGCTCTGCCGCAGCTGATGCGCCATTTGCGAATGGCGATAACAGCTTGAAATCTTCGTCTGTGATGTAAATTTCAGGCTTGTTGAAGGATGTGAATGCAGGCTGCGTCATGTCTCTCTCCGGCATGTATGGGCCATATTGAAGGGTGTGTTTAGATCAATCAATTTCAAGTGGGGATTGGAATTCCAAAATCAATGATCGCGTATCATCAATGATTTGCAAGTTGTCTTTCCTCTTCCAAAACATTCTTGATTTTCATGATATTTAGTAAAATCTCTATGGGTCGTTTAGGCAAAATGGATAGGTACATGACGTCTCCGCGTTCCCTCACATTGATCCTTATCTTTTCTCCAATCTAATTCCTGTCATTGGGGTGATCTACTGGGACTGGCGTCTGACCTCTGTTCTAGTTCTGTATAGTGGTTTAGCGAATCAGTCCCTGACGCGGTCCGGTCAATACCAATCGAACCTTTGGTGACGCGGTGGTAATAATGGGCGTCCCATCCGCACGACCCCGATCATCAACCCAGGGTGCGGGGCCGTGCTTCTTTGCAATTTTATATCGCCAGTTGCCATTCAGATCGATTGGTGGACCTGCGACAAAAGACAGATAGGCCTCTTCATTCGGTCCCATCATGCCCCCAGCGCCGTAACCGTTTTCAGCCAGTGTGATGATAGTGTTATGACCGCTTCGCAGAGATTGCTTGGCGACCGCATATCGCTGTCCTTCACTCCAGCTATCCGTTGCGCCGACGAGTGTGCCGTTCACCCAAGTCAGGTCTTTCTCATAAATAATTCCGAGGGAGAGGGTTGCATCCTGCCGGGCTTGCGCCTCGGTCAGCGTGAAGGTTCGCGCGAACGAAACGCGTCCCGTATAGCCCGCCAGCTTTGGATCGCCATTGCCATTCCAGTCTTGCATTTCCGGGGCGCTAGAGACCAATCGCCAAAGGCGTCTGAGATAAGCCACGGCTGGGTGTTGGTGTTTTGGGCCCACCAGTTTTGCCAAGACTGGCCGTAATCGAGCATGGCCGCAGAGGGGTTAGAGCGATAGCGGACCAGCATATCGAGGGCGGCATTAACAGTGCCAAGCGTGCACAATGACTGTTCTGGCAACCAAGCTTCAATCTGCGGTCCGCCCTAACTTGTATCAATGAGGCCCTTGGGAACAGCATCGTGTTCGTGGATGTTTGCGACCTTTATAAAAATGACCACATCGAATTATGTTAGCGATGACAATTGCAATGCAAATGAACTGATCAAACGTGCGGTGCGGATGTATATCCGTTTCTGGTCAAAACGGTTGGGTCATCACTTAAACTGACAAGGCCGTTCTAGATATTTGAGGGCTTTATTGAGAGCCCGAGACACGAAGGGACATTTCACGTGTCGGAACTCAGCGCTTCAGCCGGTCAAAAAGATCGATCAGCTCGGCGACCTTTTCGCGTTGATCGGCTTCATCGCCGGATTGGATAGCCGCATAAATGCAGCCGCCAGCATGATCTTTGAGAATTTCGCTTTCCGCACGCGCCAGTGCAGATTTGACCGCTTGCATCTGCGTTAAAACGTCGATGCAATAACGCTCATCTTCCAGCATTTTAATAATGCCGCGAACCTGACCTTCAATTCGTTTTAGGCGGTTTACGGTCTTGGCGGAATGAATAGACATTCTATCTCTCATCTATTTTCACACGAAGTCGTGACAGTGTTGCGCGGTAAGGATGCCCCTTAGGGGTATTTACTTTTTTAAGTTTTTTGCGTTATGTTGCAAGGATGAGAGTCATTCCGACAATCTTATGCGCGTTTGCGGCCATGATAATGATGGTCATGCCCATCATGCCCTGTTGTCTGACCGGACATGTGAGCGCCACTCTGTTGACGGCTCATACAGCTGTGGCGACGGCGCCCTCCTGCCACACAATTGATGACGTTCAATCAAACGAAATTGATCTGCAAACCCCGGAAAAATACTGCTCATCATGTGATGATTGTGTCGTCTTATCCTCGTCGGCGGATGCGGATCTAAGCGTGATAACGCTGTCTGATCTAAAATTTGTCGCGCTGATCAATCGGACTTCCGTTCTACCACGTTCTGAAGTCCGGCTTTTATGCAGCACGGGCCCTCCTTCGAAACAGGACGTCCGGCTCAATGACAGCCCGCTTTCTCGTGCAGACATCCTGATAATTTAATCTCCTGACAGACCCGTTGCTCAGAGTCTTACTCTGCGCGTATTCGCCTGTTTAACTGGAGATTACCGGATGTATATCCGCTACCTATCACGTCCTCATGTCCCGCTGCGGGCAGGAACACTGTCGCTTCTGTTCGGGGGCATTAGTGTTCTTAGCCTGCATTCAACAGTGAGCGCCCAAGACAGGCTCTATGAGCCTGAATTAATAGGTGCTTCCAAAATCGCGCCTTTGCAATATGCCCGCGCTGAGACACGCATTGTCGCGTTTTCAGAGCTAGAGGAGATATTGCGCGCGCATCCGTCGCTCAATGCCCTTGACCTGAGCGCGCAAGCCAACCGACAGCGTGCAGAAGGCGCGCTTGGACTGCCAGACCCAGTGGTCTCATTGCAACTTAACAATGTGCCGCTGTTTGACCCGTCTTTAACCGAATATCTCCCCTCCAACAAAGCCGTGGGGATACGTCAGGCCTTGCCTAGCCGGTCGGAACGCGAAGCCAATGCCTTGAAATCAACCCGACAGGCCGACGCTCAGGAATTAGAACGCGAGCAACAATATGCCCGGCTTCGCGGCATGGTCTTGGTCTATTTGATCGAGAAACAAAGTCTCAATGAGCAGCGTGATTTGGCGGCAGCGCGTCACGCCAAATATGATGAATTGGCCGATATCATCGACATCGAAATCAATGCGAGTCGCCCGCTAGTTTTCCGGCTAGCAAAAGTTGACGTAGAGCGCACGGAAGTCGTTTTGTCTTTGGCAGAGCTGGACGGACGCGAGGCCGAGATCAATGCCGAGCTCGTCAATCTTCTCGGCTTCATTCCTGATACAGACATGCCGAGGCTTTCGAAAACCGCTTGGGTTGGAAATGCGTTAGGGTTTTATGACGTCCGCGTGGCGGACGCGGCCGTCGATATATCCGATGCCGATGTGCAACGCGCGAAAGCCGATTTTAAACCTGATTGGGGTGTCAATCTAACCTATCAACAGCGGGAATCTGGAAAAGGCCCGCGGTCTAACTTTGACGGAGACGATTGGGTGTCCGGCGGGGTCAGTTTCTCGATCCCTTTATGGGCTGGTAAACGCCAAGAACCTAATCTGCGCGCCGCTAAAACAGACAAACAGGCCGCGCTAGCACGGCGAACGGCGATTGCGCGGCAAGTTCAGTCTGAGTGGTCACGCTATGAGGCTAGACGCCGGACGGCCGTTAGAAACACTCAAATCATCGAGCAGAAAATACGGGCCATTGACGTGCAAACCGCGGCGCAGTTGATCACCTATGAGGCGGGCACGGGGGATTATTCGTCGATCTTGGACGGCGAAATTGCCGTTCTTATGCTGCGTGCTGAAATCGTCAAACAACACACTCTGCGTGATCAGATGATCGCAAAAATGAACAGCCTATTGGTGTCATCATGAGCTATTATAAAACCGCGCCTCTACTCGGCCTTGCGTTGATCTTGGCGGCGTGTGACCCCGCCGCAAGAAATGATGCGGTCTTGCAGGGCCGTCAGTCTTCCCAAACACAGACAGACACATCCCATGCTGAAACGGGCGCTTACACATGCCCCATGCACCCGCATTATATTTCCGATGACCCTCAGGGGAGCTGCCCAATCTGTGGCATGGATCTTGTGCCTGTCAAAGAGAGCGGGTCTTCGACGTCGTCCGGCACGGGCGACATCCTCTATTACAAAAATCCGATGGGCCTCCCGGACACGTCTCCCGTGCCTAAAAAAGACAGTATGGGGATGGATTATATTCCCGTCTACGAGAGTGAAAAGCAAAGCGGCGGCGTGAGCGTCTCTCCCGAAATGATCCAGACGATGGGCATAAGAACAGCCCTTGTCAGCACATCCGATTTTACGCAGAGCTTGCGCGCTTTCGGCACAGTGGAGCCCAATACGCGGCTTGAATCGATGGTGGCCTCACGGTTGGAAGGCTGGATCAGTGGCCTGAGTGTGCGTGCGGAAGGAGACATCGTTCGCCGAGGTCAGCGTCTTTATAGCATTTACACACCTGAGTTGATCGCGGCGCAAAAGGACTATCTGGCCTCGCTCCAGATCGGCAATGCGCGGCGGATCGCGTCCGTGCGGCAAAGGCTGCTCTCCAAGGGCATGCAAACCAACCTCGTGGACCGCCTGACGGAGACCCGTGAGCTGGTTGAGACTGTTCCGATTTATGCGGAAAGCGCGGGTGTGGTGACGGCGCTGATGGTGCGAGATGGCGATTACTTAAAACCCGGCGACGCCGTTATGGAGTTACAGGCCTACGATAAAGTGTGGGTCATCGCGTCTGTGCCCGAGTCGGATTTACCCGCGATGCGCATTGGCAATACGGCGCAGTTGAAATTTGAAAGCGCCCCGGATGCCGCCCGAACCGGCACGGTTGATTATATCTACCCGACCATTGACGTGAAAACACGAACCGCGCGCGTCAGGATTAGTGTTGATAATGTTTCAGGGTCTTTGCGACCCGGAGCCTATGCCGACATTACCTTTGAGGCCGGTCTGTCAGAAACGCCGCCTACGACGCAACTTTCCGTGCCGAGCCAAGCGGTTCTGCGCGACTCCCGTGGCGCGCATGTTATCATCGCGCTCGGCGAGGGCCGGTTTGAACCGCGGGCAATAGAAATCGGGACCAGCATAGGCGGACGGACTGAGGTTTTATTGGGTCTCAAATCCGGTGAACGTATTGTCGCAAGTGGGCAGTTCATGCTCGATTCCGAGGCGAACCTGCGGGAAGGCTTATCAAAGCTAAGCGAACCGACCTCCGGATTTGATAGCTCAACAGCGCTATCAGACCTGCCGATTGATGGTGGCACACTCAGCCAGATTGACCACATGGTTGATACGGCGCTTTATTTCCACGAAGCCCTGATCGACGGCTATTCGATTGACCCTTCCTTTCTCGACCCGACACTTACACTGATTGAGAACTTAAAAATCCGGTTTACGGGCTCCAGACTTATGCCGATTTTGGATGCTGCGGAACGCGCCATATACGGTGCGAAAGACAACCCGACAGGGTCGCCATTAGCCAGTGAGCTATCCACTTTAATGACGGCGCTTGATCCGTGGCTCACGCAGGGAGCGCCCGCCCATTATAAAACTGAAGGTCTTATATTTTACAGCGATGACGAAACAGGGCGGCTTTGGCTTCAAGACGGAGGATTACCTGCGAATCCTTATTCAAATGCCAATGCTCAAGTCATCCCGTGGCCTGACCCTATGAGGCCTGCAAGTGCAGGTGAAACCCCATGAGCAAGGTGACAGGCGAAAATCTTGCGGGCAGGGATCCGTCAAAGTCAGCGGTTGCAAAGCTGATCGGCTGGTCCGTCGCCAATCAACTAATTATCGTTGTCATGGCCTTGGCCCTCGCGGTTGCTGGCTGGATATCGCTCAAGAATATGCCGCTCGATGCCATCCCGGATTTGACGGATACACAGGTCATCATCCGAACGGAATTCCCGGGGCAGTCACCTCAAATCGTGGAAGATCTGGTGACCTATCCGCTCTCGACAAACTTACTGGGGCTGCCGAAAACGAAAGATGTTCGCGGCTCCTCCATGTTTGGTACGAGCTTCGTCTATGTCATTTTTGAAGATAGCGTCGACCCTTATTGGGCCCGCTCCCGCGTTGTCGAAGCCCTGTCACGCTTGGGGTCTGAATTGCCGGACAATGCCGTGCCGCAAATCGGGCCTGACGCGACAGGGGTTGGCTGGATTTACCAATATGCTTTGGTCGATAAGAGCGGTCGGACTGATCTGGCGGAACTCAGAAGCCTGCAGGACTGGTTCTTGAAATTGGAATTGTCCGGTGTGGAAGGCGTCTCCGAGGTGGCGTCCGTCGGCGGTTTCGAGCGTGAATATCAAGTTCTCATCGACCCCAATCAGTTGGAATCCTATGACGTGACCATCGCGACGCTCGCCCGCGCCATCCGCGCGGCTAGTAGCGAAGTGGGCGGCCGTGTTCTTGAACAGGGCGAAACCGAATATGTCATCCGCTCCTCAGGCTATGTCAAAACAGCGCTGGATCTAGAGCAAGTCGTCGTGTTGGCCAAAGATGGAACACCTGTTCTTCTGTCGGATGTCGCCCGTATTGTCGAAGGTCCTGCGTTGCGACGCGGCATCGTTGAGTTGAACGGTGAAGGTGAAACCGTGGCGGGCATTGTTGTCATGCGTGACGGCGAAAACGCGCTGGACGTTATTGACCGCGTCAAAGACAAGCTCGCCGCGTTACAACGTGGGCTGCCAGAGGGCGTTGAAATTGTCACGGTCTATGACCGCGCCCCACTCATTGAGGGAGCTGTGTCCTACTTGGAAGATAAGCTGATTGAGGAAGGCCTTGTCGTGGCCCTCGTTATATTCCTGTTCTTACTGCATTTCAGGGCGGCTTTCGTGGCTGTCATCACATTGCCGCTCGGGGTCTTGGGCGCTTTCATCATCATGTCCGCCCAAGGTGTAACCGCCAATATTATGTCGTTGGGAGGGATTGCCATTGCTATTGGTGCGATGGTGGATGCGTCCATTGTCATGGTCGAAAACGGGGTTCGAAAACTCGCAGACCTTGAGGGAAAACCGGACGAACCGACACGCAGGCGCGTTCTGATTGAGGCGGCAAAGGAAGTCGGTCCGGGATTGTTTTTCTCGCTTCTCATTATTGTTGTGTCTTTCTTGCCTGTCTTTGCGCTGACGGGTGAGAGTTACCGCCTCTTCTCGCCGCTCGCTTTTACCAAAACCTATGCCATGGCCTTTGGCGCGCTTTTGTCTGTCACACTCATTCCGGTTTTGATGATCTGGCTTTTACGGGGTAAAATGCGCCCTGAAACAGCCAACCCCCTCAACCGTTTCTTCGTTTGGATTTATAAGCCAGTGATAGGGGCGGCCTTAAAGTTTAAATGGCTCACCATTCTCATCACGCTTTTCATCACGGCCAGCGTCATCGTGCCGGCCCAGAGGCTGGGAACCGAATTTATGCCAGCGCTCTACGAGGGCGAGCTGCTGTATATGCCAACAACACTGCCGGGTGTCTCCGCGACCAAAATGCGTGAAATTCTCGGCCAGACAAACCGCGTGATCAAAACTGTGCCGGAGGTCGAACGCGTATTTGGCAAAGCGGGTCGCGCCGACACGGCGACGGACCCGGCGCCGCTGACGATGATTGAAAGCTGGATAAAACTGAAACCAAAGTCCGAATGGCGCGCTGGCATGACCGCTGACGGAATTGTCGATGAGTTGAACAGCCGCTTACAAATGCCGGGCCTAGTAAATTCATGGGGCTATCCGATCAAAATCCGTATGGACATGGTCTCAACCGGCATCCGTACGCCGATTGGCATCAAGGTGACGGGTGACAGCCTCACACAGATTGAGTCGATCGCCCGTGACATTGAATCCGTTGTCAGCGACATTCCCGGCACGCGGTCTGCTTTTGCCGACCGGGTTCTCGGCGGCAAATATCTTGAAATTACGCCGAACCGGCTCGCGCTTGCGCGCCGCAATATTGATATGGGCACATTCCAAAGTGTCATTCAAACAGCGCTGGGCGGCATGAGCCTCGCGGAGTCCGTTCAAGGCCGTGAGCGCTATAATATTATGCTCAGATATGAACGCGCCTTTCGTGAAACCGATGCTGATATTGGTAACATTCTGATCCCGACACCCACCGGCGCGCATATCCCGCTGCGCGAAGTGGCCAGCGTTGCATACACCGAAGGCCCGCCGATGATCCGGTCTGAGAACGCCCGTTTGACGGGCTGGGTTTTTGTCGACATTGCGGGGCGTGACCTTGGCGGATATGTGAATGAGGCCAAAGCGATTGTCGCCGACGCCGTCTTTCTTCCGCCAGGATATGCCATTGAATGGTCAGGCCAGTATCAACAGATGCAGCGCGCCAATGAGCGTCTGAAAATTGCCATTCCGGCCGCGATCGGTTTAATATTTCTGCTGTTGATGCTGCACTTTGGCCGGCTTGACCGGACAATGATCATTATGCTGTCGCTGCCCTTTGGGCTCGTTGGCGGTCTTTGGGCAGTATATTTGGCGGGCTATAATCTTTCCGTGGCTGTGGCCGTTGGATTTATTGCGCTGGGGGGCATCGCGGTCGAAACGGCTGTTGTGATGTTGCTCTATATCGATCAGCAGGTCCGTCAGGACCGACCCGAAAACAAACCTGAGCTGTTTGAGGCCGTCAGCCGCGGCGCGGCGTTACGGGTTCGTCCCAAGCTCATGACCGTCTTGACTGTAATGGCAGGTCTTGCGCCGATATTTTTGACAGAAGGTCTCGGCTCTGACGTCATGCGCCGTATTGCACTTCCTATGCTCGGGGGCATGATCTCAACAACACTCCTGACGCTTATTGTCATTCCAGTGATCTATTTTGTGTGGGTCGGACGACATCTTCCAAAATATTTCAAACCCACACATAAAAACCTTGAAAGTGATACAGCATGAATAACATCTCAAAACTTACACTCGCCGCCGTGGTCGCTCTTTATCTCACCGCCTGCGGCGCTGAGACATCCATCAAAATGGAGCATGGCCAAATGGATAATGCGGGGATGGATCAGAGCGCGATGAAACAAAAAACAATGGATTCTGTTGGTATGGGTATGGCGACATTAGACGGGGATTCTGGACACTCGACCGGCGTGATCATTTCCATCAGTCCAGACCGCTCACAAGCGACCATTGACCATCAGGAAATCGAAGGTGTTGGAATGGCCGCAATGACAATGGGGTTCGGCACAATATCCACTGTCGATTTGTCGAATTACGCAAAAGACGACAAGGTCAGTTTCAGGGTCAAAAAAGGCCGGGACGGCAGCTACCGAATAACCGCGATATGCAAAACTGACACCGACGGCGAAGATTGTCTTGATGCCAAAGTGGACCATAGTGGTCATTAAAATTATGGGCCTGCAAGCGCTATTGCAGGCCCGTTTGCTCGGGGGAGGGCGCAATGAGTAAAGCGATATTAAACCGAAATCTGCGGAAGCTCCATTTGTGGTTCGGGATCGGCATTGGTCTGCAATTAGGCCTGTGGTTAATCTCCGGGCTATTCATGACAATTTTTTCAATCGATCACGTTCGGGGCACACATTTACGCAGTGAGCAGAGCCCGCAGGTTATAGAACGAAATTTAGATATTCTTGGCCCACTGGATATTCTGTCCAAACACGCTCTCGCACCGCAATCTCTCAGCTTGCAATATGTTGATGGTGACCCCGTTTATTTAGCGCTCAGTGATGCCAAACCCCAAATCTTTGATGCCAAGACAGGCGTCGCCCGCCCCTCCATGACCGAAGCGCAAGCGACGAGAATTGCCGTCAAGAATTATGCGGGTCGGAGCACTGACACAGAGGCGTCATTTTTCGAAACTAAAACACCGCGTGAATATGGTCGCGCGGGTCCTGTCTGGCGCATTGATTTCGATAAGCCGGATGCCGCCAGCTTCTACGTTGATGCAACAACAGCCGAAATTAAAGCCGTTCGGACAGGGTTGTGGCGCACCTTTGATTTCATGTGGGGGCTACACATTATGGATTGGACCAACCGAGAAAATTTCAATTCATGGTGGCTCAAAACCGTTGCGGCGCTTTCCGTCCTATTCTTTCTGACAGGGTTTGCTCTCGTGATATTGAGGCTTCGGGGCACATTGAAGCGACGTCGTTTATCAAAAGGGATTTGAACGTGGTGTTTCTGACGTCAGACAAGGGGGAACGCCTGTTCTGTTTTATCTCGATGCGTATGGGAACGTTCGACATACGGGGATGACAAACCAGGAGGCCTTTTTAGCGGACTTTGAGAGAAGTTATGTCCGACGTTAGGCACATCATAACGACTAGTTGGATCACTTGACGGGATGTTTTGAAGTATCGAAACGGGTGTTAGGTCATGAGCCGACCCTAGAGCATCGCTTCAAATCATTTTTCCCTGACAATGCTCCCCTTAATGTAGCCAAGCTTCACTGTCTGACGTCAGCGCCTGTGTCTCAGATTTAGGTCTGGGCTAAGAGAGACATTTCGCTCATCTTTATTCTCATGGAGAGAAAGATGAGACAGAGTAAAACAACGTCCGGCGAACGGACGATCAAAGACATCAAACGTAAAACTCGTAAGCAGTATTCAGCCGAGGAGAAGATCCGCATCGTGCTGGGCGGGGTCCTGGAGTGTAACGTCACCAAGAAGCGCAATAAACTCACCGCCTTAATGTTCCTGAAGATAGCGATGAAGCGCTACGGACCGCCGCTAATGGTCGTCACGGACCGACTCCGACCCTACGGCGCTCGTTGCGCGATTTCGGCAATCAGGACCGACAGAATACAGAGCAATACGTCAACAACCGAGCCGAGAATTCACATCGACCGTTCCGGCGTAGAGAGCGCGCCATGACCCGCCTCAAGAAAACGTCAACGCTCCAGAAATTCGTCTCAACCCAGGTCTTGATCTACAACCACTTCAACCATCAGAGACATCTCGAAATCCGTACTCGTTTTAGAGCGATGCGTAATGTGTCGCTCGTAGAATGGCGGCAGTTGATTGCCGTCTAGGGGGAGTAGTCTGTTAGAAATTCGACTGTAGCCGTTTAAGCTGACAATGCCCTCCCTTGGTTACCGGGGGACGCCAAACGGCTTGCCACTCGGTTGTGCCTAGGACATGGTGGTTCGTATTATCCTACTAAATGGGGACTTATCTTGAACACGAAATCCGCAGCTCTACTACTGGCATTGGTTGCATTGACTGGTTGCAATCCCGTGATGACACCCGTTGCAACAATCGAATGCGCGACTACGCAGACAGAATGCCTCAACCAATGGTTCGATACTAAGTTCGAAGAAGAGCTGGCCTTCAGCCCCCTCCGCCAGACCGCCCTGGGGCGAAAGACTGACTATGACAAGATTGATGATCTGAGCATCGAAGCCGCGGAAACGCAAATCGCGTGGTGGCAGCAGTCTGTCGCGGCCATGGAGGCCAATTTCGATTATGATGAACTGTCAGGCGATGCAAAGCTGTCCTTTGATATGTTTAAGTTCCGCGCGGATCAAGCCGTACGCGCGGCGGAATTTTTCGATCAACAATTTATCCTCGAGCAGATGGACGGCGCGCACACCGGCATCCCGTCCTATGTGCTCAGCTTACACAGTGTGGAAACTGAGAGCGAGATGGAGGCTTTCATCGCCCGGCTTGACGGCATTGGTTCAGCCATGGATCAATCTCTCGCGAAGGCTCAGGCCAATGCCAGTTTGGGCGTTCGCCCGCCGCGCTTTGCCTATGATTTCGTGATCAAGGAATCACAGGGTCTCATAACCGGCGCGCCATTCGATGACGGAGAGCCTTCGGCGTTCTGGGAAGGAACGCAGACACGGCTAGCGACGCTGGTCGAGGGCGGAACCATCACGCAAGAGCGCTCCGATGAATTGCTGGAACGAGCGCGCGTGACACTGACAGAAACGACCGGTCCGGCCTATCAACGGATCGTCGACTGGATGACACAGGACCGTCCAAACAGCGATGAGGTTGCCAAAGGCGTATCCGCATTGCCTAACGGCAAGGCATATTATGCCTACCAGCTCGCGCAGATGACAACCACCAATCTGACCGCCGACGAAATTCATGATCTTGGCCTTTCCGAAGTCGCGCGTATTCGTGCCGAAATGGAAGCGCTGAAGGACAACACGGGTTTTGAGGGATCGCTGGAGGATTTTTTCGTGTTTACTCGCGAAGACCCGCAGTTTTTCTTCTCTGACGATGAAGCGGGAGCGCAGGCCTATATCGACCGCGCGACAATGCATATCGACACGCTAAGCGAACGCCTGCCAGAATTCTTTGGACGACTACCTAAGGCCAAACTTGAAGTGCGCCGCGTTGAATCGTTCCGCGAACAGGATGGGGCATCGCAGCACTACCAAGTCGGTACCCCCGATGGGTCGCGCCCTGGTGTTTATTATGCGCACCTTTCCGATATGACCGCGATGCCGATTCCGCCGCTCGAAGCGATCGCCTATCATGAGGGAAATCCAGGCCACCACATGCAAAGCTCAATCGCGCAAGAACTTGAGGGCGTACCGCTGTTCCGCTCTCAAGGCGGCTATATGCCCGCCTATGGTGAGGGCTGGGGCCTGTATGCCGAGGCACTGGCTAAGGAAATGGGCGGTTACGAAGACCCATACTCGGACTTTGGCCGGTTGCAGAGCGAGATATGGCGCGCGATCCGCCTTGTCGTTGACACGGGCATACACTCAAAAGGATGGACCTTGGATGAGGCGGTTGCTTACTGCCTTGAAAATTCGCCTAATCCGGAAACAGTGGCTCGATCCGAGGTACAACGCTATTTCGTGCTGCCCGGGCAGGCCACATCCTATAAAATCGGCATGATCCGCATTCAGGAACTTCGCGCAAAAGCTCAAGATGAATTAGGCGACGATTTTGACATAAGGGGTTTCCACGACACTGTGCTTGGCAGCGGCGACGTTCCGCTATCGATCCTCGAAAAACAAGTAGATCAATGGATCGCTTCGAAGAAGGCTAGCTAGCAAACCCCAAGTAAGTCCCAACCCAAGGGAGCGAAATCGCAAATCGTTCTCTATGGGGTTCAAATTTTGAGCTCTAGGCAACAATGGACTGTATCTACACTGACGTGCAGAAATGGCCTTTGGGCTAAGGTCTGCTACCGGGGATTAACCCCCGTTTTCTTACTTGGTTTCTATTTTTGACTGGACTTCATCGACAAGCTGACAATGCCACATGAACCCATATTCTGCTCGAATGAGGGCGTAAGCGTTTAAGCTGATAAGGCTCCGGCGAGAGCCAAAATGTCGCAGACCCTAATCGGGCTTCCCGTTGATCCAAGTCACATCCGGTCCATAAAGCGGAACGCTCGCGATACTCATCTTGGCGGACCCTTCAACGACTTGCCGGGAGTAAACGAGGTAAACCAGAGTATTATTCTCGCGATCATAAATACGACGAACGGTTAGCTTTTTGAAAATGGGCGATTGTCTCTGCTTAAAGACGGTTTCACCACCTTTTCCGAGGTCGATGTCACCGACAATGACCGGTCCCGTTTGTACACAGTTTATGGATCCATTTGACGGGTTTTCAAACCAAGAGCCTTGTTTAAGCCGATCGTAAACACCGCGGTCAAAATGAGCCATGTGGCACGTCACGCCTGCGACTTTCTCGTCAGTGAAGGCATCGATTTTTATCTCATTGCCAGTCCAATCGTTGTTAATTTCCGCAATTCCCTGTGTGTTGTTCGCGCCACACGCTCCGAGGAGGATGGCAAAGATGATGGGTAAGACTTGTAGTTTCATGTCGACTTCTTTGACTCCAGACTTTCAGAAACAGGGCGTAAAGTGTATCATTCGGGAACGCGCGCTTTGTCGGTTTTTGATTGACCGTTGAGAACTTTCCGCATGCCATAGGTTATGACGGAAGCGAGGATAGTGCGGACGATGAATTTCATAATTTTTCCTTTCGTGTTCCTTCTTGCAATTCGTTTGAGGATCAATTGTTCCATTCGGATCAGAATTGACACAGGGTTTATGCCGAGAGGTCACCATGTTTGGCCCGTACATTGTCAGGGAAGGATTGCCTTAACGACTTCAAATTGGCGTGCGTTTATGGCCAAGAACCCGTTTCTCTTATGAGAGTTTCCGGTTCCGGGTGGATCGATTTCGGCGCGTGTACGCAAAGCAGGTCCGTGCAAAGCGTTCAGTTTATCTACGTGAACACACGAAATGGAAATGGCATCTTGATGAGGTCTTTGTGAAGATCAACGGAACTCAGTATTATCTATGGCGTGCGGTTGATCATGAGGGTGAAGTTCTTGAATGTTTCGTCACAAGGAACCGGGATAAACTAGCAGCTCTGCGGTTCTTGAAGAAAGCGATGAAACGCTACGGTCCACCGCGAATTGTCGTCACAGACAAGCTCTGGTCTTACGGCGCCGCGATGCGCGCTATTGGTAATCAGAGCCGCCAGAACACCGAGCGGTATGCCGACAATCAAGAGGAGAATTAACACCGACCGTTCCGACGACGAGAGCGCGGCATGACGCGGTTTATGTAGACCTCAACGCTTCAGAAGTTCGTTTCCACCCAAGCCTCAATCTATAATCACTTCAACCATCAGAGACAACTTGAAAGCCGGACCCGTTTCAAGTCACTCCGTGTCGCGTCGCTCGCAGAATGGCGCCAGTTTATTGCCGTCTAGCGGTGGGAAAATTTGTTAGAAGTCCAGTCTTGCCCGTTTAAGCTAACAATGCCTCAAATCACTCTATGACTGCAGGGAAGCTATCAAATCGGTACGTAACGAGTTTTGAGGTTCCCGTGTTCACAAATAAGGACGAAATTATTTCTTTGTCTTCATATGTCCAGAACATGTGCGCATGGTTGTTTATCGTAATATTTAATTGATTCATGCCTTCTCTAAATTGAGTGGCGGGAATATGGATGCTGTTGCCATACACACGCTGAATCTTTTCTCCATTGATATACAGATGCGCGTGACCCTGAATAAACCCTGTTGAGGCATTAATTCTCGGTGCCATCAAGTTTTCCATTGCGACTGCAATCGGCGGCGCAGTCATCTCATACTGATCAATATGCAGTCTCAGATTATATCCTGACATAACATCGCGCGTGAGTGTCGCGGAGAGCCTTGGTGAAGGCACGCCTTCCGGAACTGCTACTGGAATATGCGAGTGGTCCATGGCCGTGGATTTTTGAGACACTGTTGACGCCGGATCAATCCTGTTGGGTTTGGTTTGCGCAAGCGTTGCCATGCTCAACATTTTCGCTGTGGCAGTCGTACTTTTTCGACTGCCACCACACATATTATCAGCGACATCAATTCCCAAAGCCGTTGAAATGGCCTCTATGGAATCGGGTTCTGGCTCTGCTTTCGCATTCTGCGCACTTAGAGCGGAGAGACCAAATAGTCCGGTTAAGGCTAAAATTGCCAGAGCGCGATTGCCGCGTGTTATAATATTCATTCTAACCGCCCGGAGGAGGGCCTGGGGGAGGACCACCATTCGATTGGTCACTACTCCCGCAACTTGCTACGGCATTATCCGGGATGGATCCGGAGTAACGCGGTCCAAATGTGTAGGGGTAAGTCAGCTTTGTAACGCCATTTTCGAGCTTTTGGGTAAAGTGATAATGATACCCTTTGCCATCGCCCGTATCATGACCGTTATTTTGATCAAGTTGGGCCCCCGTAATCGTGGCGCCTGTATAATAAAA
The DNA here is from genome assembly GCF_014652695.1 of Algimonas arctica. Classification (GTDB taxonomy): domain Bacteria; phylum Pseudomonadota; class Alphaproteobacteria; order Caulobacterales; family Maricaulaceae; genus Litorimonas; species Litorimonas arctica. The sequence continues at coordinate 10,481 of NZ_BMZH01000018.1, read as the reverse complement.
GTCTTCGAAATAAGTCCCGGAAACCGCCATAATTGAGTTTCCTGAAAGCGAAGATACAATTTCAGAAGTCGTTGGGCCGTTTGACGGCGAAGCTACGGTGCCGGCCGAGAGGTCGTAACGATCCACCATCTCACATGATCGGACACCGGCCACCCCACAGCCCGTGGCGCTGTTTACATCATCAAAATCGCGCGTGGCCCATCCGGAGAGTGCAAATGTATTCTCTGATTCATACGGGCCATAAACAGGAAAGCCGTCAGCCGCATATCCAATAACGGGGGAGTGAGCACTTCCATCATCGCCAAGCAATTCCTTTAGGCAACGACCATAACTATGAAGGTGGTAATCCCCGTTTGCGGAGTGACCATAACAGACATCAAGGTCATAAACCTCAAAGGCAATCGCCAGGTTTTGCCAGTCACTGGCATTGTTATATGACATTGTATCGCCCCACCCGAAAATCGCGGCGCCGTTAACAAGATAGCCGATTGCACCAATCCCCGTTTCACAGGCGCCGTCAACGGCGTTGTCTCGCAGGGCAGGGCTCTTTGTAAAGTAACCCTCACGGCTCTGCATGATCGGGCATGCAGGTCCCGGAGGCCAATAGCCTGTACCGCCTGTTACTGCGCAGTTTTGACGGTCAGCCGTATCTTGAACATAGCCGATGTCCTCACCAAATACGATCGAGTCACCGACGTTAACTGTTGTTGACCCAATCGTGAAATCGGTCCCGGCTTTTGGACGGTCATTCAGTTCATCAACAATCTCTTGCGTAATTATAAGATCAAATTTCGGAATGCCTTCAGTTTCGACATAATTGTAGTCGACCCCATCAATTGTTTGAACTTCCGCCAATTGTACATCATACATGACGCCTTGGGCTTGCGTGCTGCTCTCAAATATTTCGGTTGACCGCTCTGTCGTGTTGAGGATCCAATTATCTGCGGATGTCGTCGAGGCGCTAACTGTAATCGTTATCGCGACAGTATCAGATGCCGTTGTCGTTCCATCGTTCACAGCTAGAGTTAGAATAATGTCAGTTTCTGATGTGATATCCGGAGCTGTAAAGGTCGGGTCTTCAATAGTCGCCGAGCTAAAAGTGACGGCGGGTCCAGACGACTGCGACCAGCTGTAACTTAATGCGTCGCCATCAGCATCCGTCGCCGTCGCGGAAAGCTGTACTGTCGAGCCTTCGATGGCGGATTGGGCTGAGCCTGCGTCGACAACGGGCGCGGAATTGGTGGTAACGCCTGCTCCACCGTTATCAGAGTTACCGCTGCAAGCTGTCAGGGCGCTTGATAACATTAAAAATTTTATGCCGGTTGAAAATTTCATTCCTGAGACCTTATGGAATTATTATTAAACTCCACTATCGAAAGGCGCTCGTCTTTGAATGCTGCAAATTGTATCGCTTTGTATCAGCTTTGATATCAATGGGCTGAATACCTTATGCTGAGACGGTGAAATGAACCTCCAATACGTTTTCGCAACGCCGAATTTCAGTCTTGTTGATGTGTTTTTTGTCGACATTGTCAGGGAAACTTACGCTTAGGTCGATGAGATATAGGGTTGTCGCATGACCCAGAACCCGTTTCGTTATTTCAAAACATCCCGCGAGATCATTCAACTTGACGTGATGATGTATGTCCGTTTCCCGCTTTCGCTCCGAAACGTCGAAGGTCTTCTCCATGAGCGCGGGATTGACGTTTGTCATGAGAGCGTTCGGCTTTGGGTTGATCGGTTTGGGCTCGTGTTCGCAATGCGGATCCGTAAAAACGTTAGTTTATCTGCGCGAAAAACCGCTATGGAAATGGCCCCTCGATGCGATGTTTGTGAGGATCAATGCGTTCAACTTAAGCTGACAAGGCCCCTCTGCGACAAAACTCCAACGAATGTGTGTTTAGGTTAATTAAAATTACCCGCCCGCCGCGCGCTTATCCGCATCCGATGCCGTTTCTGCAATTCGGGCTGCAGCACGGGTCCGGACCATTGTGTCGACCGCCGCGCCGATGCGGGAGTGGTCCCACGCGGAGTTCGTCTTGCGCACATCGCTCATCATGGCGACGATATAGCGTTTTTGCCCGGCATTATCGTCGACCCCAGCGGCGGGTGTTTCAACGACAGTGATGGAGTTCATCAGGTTCTGCGCATTACCCATATATTTTCCGCATTTAAAGCCCTCTTCGGGCGTGCATTTATACAGCGAACCTGATTTGAAATAGACAGCGGCAGGTTTCAAATTATCACTGAAGACATAGCGGTAGCGGCGCGACGTCGTGTAGAGATAGTTTTTCATTCGCAGCGATGACCAATTGTCAACGAGCCGCCCCTGTTCCATCCGCAAAAGAAAGCGCGCCATTTCCATCGGCGTTCCGCGCGATCCGCCATTTCCGGGAACAATGGTTTTGGCTGTGGAAGTCCAAAAGCTACCGATCCAAAACGTATCTGGATCAAGGCCTGCGCCGATCATTGGGTCGCGCACCGCACTGCTAGAGAGACGCCATAATTCCGCCTTAGAAGTTGTGCGAAAAAAATTGGCTTCTTCTTCGGCCGTGGGCGGATATTGGTCGCCATAATGGCGTAGCAGGAGGGCTTCTTTCCAGATGGTCGCGGCAGCGGCGTTGGCGGAATAGGCAATGGCAAAATCAATCCATTCAGCCAAAGCAAACGTCTCGCCGGGCATGATTTTGGACGACTTCATCGTGCCTGTCGCATTGTCCCAATGGGGAACGCCATGATCGTCCCATTTGACCCACTCGCCTGCCGTGATCTGGCGCTGACGCAGAATACGTTCGCGGTCTTCAATACTGGGAAAGGCACGTTCCAACTCTGAGAATAAGCCAAGCATCGTGATGATTTTGCCGACAGATCCTGGAATTTGCGAGCGATTTTCGCGTAATCCCGCCCAACGAATATCGGATGGATCTGTAATGTCCGCCACAACCAGCCCATAGGAGGCGTCGCGCCCTTTAAACATTTGATCAAGCGCAGCTTGCAATTCTGCATCACGCGGCGTGCCACCAAAGTCCCACGCGGCACCGGGTGTGGCGAGCAAGTGCAAATGCATATCAACGGTGCTGAGTTTCGCGCCTGCGGGCATCTTATCCGGGTTTGCGCCTTTAAGACGGTTGATCGACGTGTCCTGCGCATCAATGGGGTAAGAGGTCGCTGTGATCGGCATAAACGCACAGAGAGCCGCGGCGGCCGTGAATTTGAGATGTGAGCGGGTCATCATGTGACTATTCCTTATTAAGCGGCGCGGACAGCAATACTGACTTTGTTCCCACAGGTTTGGGGATAACGGCGCCGACCACGGTTTCGGCGAGCGCCGCCCCGCGTTGCACAAGCGGACGGATCTGCAGCAAATAAAGCTTACCGCCTGCGAAGCCGAATTCGATATCAAAAGGCAATGGCTTGCCGTCAGGACCAAGACTGACCGGATAGCGGGCTACGACTTCAGCGGCAAGATTACGCAGCTCTGCGGTTTCAGCCGTTGTGAGAATGTCGCCGGATGAAGCGGGCCGCCAGCCGACACCGCCTTCGGGTTTCAGGTAACGCTGAAACGGGGCTTTGGCTTCTGCCAACACAATGTCCTGACGCGGAGTCAGCAGGTAAGAGGCTGCGCTCTCGCCGTCCACTGCGCCGCCAACGCCGTAAGCTACACTGACGGTCAGGCTGTTAGGGCGGTTTTGTCCCGACAGATCGGTGGTGACGAGCACTCCGCTTTTCTCGCTCGGCACGGACTGCATCAGCAGGACGGAGCTAAACACGTCTTCCGGATTACTCAGCACCTGACTACGCCATGCCATGGCGCGGCGGGTATAAACGCTGCTCCAGACTTCCGGAATGCCATCGAAAATATTCTTATCACCCGTCACGTTCGGCAAGGTCAGGTTAAGACCTGCACCCGTGAATTGCGGCAAATCCTCCATATTCGTGTCAGAGCGGATGAACAGGCCTGTGCTGCGGTCGAACGCCTTTAACTGTTCGGTCAACGCAGCGCGGGTGGCGGCATTGACAGGCGTGGCTTTGACGCGGTCATACGCCGTGTCGAGCGCGATTAGGAAAGCGTCTTCGGTAATTCGTCCGGCGCGGTAATCCTGAAAACTGCGGGCCAATGCAGCGCGCGGGGCTTCGACATGAGCGGCGAATGCACCGAAAGGCAAGGCGACTGCAGGCGCAACCCGGTCAGGGAATAGCCGCGCCAGTTCGCCGACATTCGCCGCTTTCGGCCCGACGATCTTGCCTGATAAGCTCGCCTGCAGCTCGGATAATGGCACAGGTGCGATACGGGCGAGGTTAGGTTGCGGTGCTGGGACCGTGCCCGTTTTTCCGATGGAGGACGGCGCGCCGGCTTTGGCGGCGGGCAGTTTATAATTATCGGCTCGCCGTAATAAAACACGCCCATCTGCGGTGGCTGCCAGCTCAACGGCTTGTCCCTCATAGGACGCGAGTTCTGATTGCAAGTCGGCAGAGACAACTACGTTGGGAATACCCAGATTGCGGGCAAGAATTTGTACATGGGAGAGCGGATTACCCTCGCCGACGGTAATAATTCCGGCGGCGGGAAACAACTCGGCTATCGTGCTGGGTATGATGACAATATCTGTAGAGGCGTAAGCTGGTAGGCTGCCGTCTGGTCCGGGCTCAACCACACGTAAGCGGCCTTGCGCGCGGCCAGGGTTGAGAGCGAGCGCGGACCGGGTCTCGCCCATGATCGAGGCACTGATGCCAGAAAGCTGCCCGACATCACGGGACAATAATTCCGTAATTTCGGTGAGTGGCTGCAAAATCGACCCGCGCAACAAATCATCGGTAAATTTCGCGGCACGCGAGTCGAGCGCCGTGTATTTAGCCAGCGGTTCGGCAAAGACGTAGCGAACGTGTGTCTGCGCCCAAGCCGGAACTAATTGCAGACGCTGGACGGCAGCGGCGTAACGCGGCGTGCCAGCACGGTTCCCGTTCAACGCGCGCAGCGGGCTGGCCACACGGCGGGCTTCGCTCTCAGACAGATAGCCCAGATGATAAGCGGCGTCGGTTAGCTGCGCGGCACGGCGTAAGGCTTCGGCGCGGTTTTCCGGTGCAGGCAGAGCGCGCGCGGCGCTAAGTGCGTCGGCTTCCAGCGCGGTCATGAGGTCGAGCAGGCGCAAGGCGTCGACGAGCGTGGCAGTTTGAAATTTTTCATACGAAAGCGCCAAGGCGTCTGCCGTGCGGTCCAAGGCCGGGGCGTCAGAACGGAGGATAACGGCAATATCGTTTAGCTTGTTCCCCAATGATCCAGCCAAGCGGCCAAGCCGCTGGCGGGTCTGTTCGGGCGAATAGAGCTCCGTTAGCTGCGCCTGAACGCGGGCGAGAAGGGCTTTCTGTTCTGTCGGCAGCCCTGTGTTAATGCGCGCCCACGCCTCGACGCGGCCCAGCGTCGCGGCGCTCGGTTGGCCGTGAATTTCGGCACGTAAAGGTTCAAATCGGCGGTTGGTTTCGGCCAGTGTCTGGCTGTCGCGGCGCAGTTCGCGCACGATATCGTCGCTTTTGCCGCCATGAGGAATGGCGCGGGCCAGCTCGCGCAGCAGCAGAGTATCCTGCGCGCGGTCGGCTTTGGCGAGTGTGGCGAGCAAGAGGTCTCGTCCGGCGACTTCTTCATCTTCGATCTGAACGCGTCCGCGATAGGACCGCGCGCCGCGCAGCACCCAGCCATCATCCACCGCGATCATATAGGATTCGAGCGGGAGGTCGCGCAGACGCGTAAAGGAGCGGGCATCAGGCCCGGCAGATCCGCTGTCGAAATTCTGAAAAATCGTCCCGACCGGATAGCCGAGTGTGGCAAGGCGGTCGCGTTGAGCGGAGAATTTGGCGAACTGATTGCCCCCGCCATGCGGCGCGCAGGCGCTCGGACGGGGCGGCAGAACGGTGCCGTCTTTGCAGACCCATTGAATGTTTGAGTAGGGGCCTTTTGGACTGGCGCGCATGGCGTCGACCAACGTGCGCGCTTCATCGATGACCGCCGCTTTCGGCGCGTCTGTGGCGGGGGCGCGGGCCATCGCCGCGCTGGCGATCAGGGCCAACGCGGTTCCGAGCAGAGCTGATTTCAACATAGTGTGCCTTGGAGTCAGTACGAGTAAAGCGCAGTGCGCGCTGTTAATCAATTCTCAGGATGAAGAATGGTTTCAACAGCCGGAATCAAATCTTTCAATATATCACCGCCCGCATCGCTTTGTACGATCCCGACAAGGATATAGCGCCGCCATGGTTCTTCCCCCCAGACGATGACGCTATCGGCATGGTAATCGCGCCACGTCCCGCTTTTGCGATAAAGATCCGCGTCCGGCGCCAGCTGTCCAAGCGAGGCGACGAATTTGTGGCGAATGCCTGGGTCCGCGAGCGCCTGCAGCATATTGTAAGACGTGGCTTCATCGACCAAGCGTCCTGTGGCGAGCAAATAGTAATACCGTGCAGTTTGGAACGCCGACGCGCCATGACTGACGCCTGCGACCGGATCGGTAACGCGGCGTCCCGTCTTGGCGTAACGTTTTCCAACCCATAGCCCACCGCCATTCTCTGCGTCATATAATCCGTAACGCGGATCGGCGAGTGTTATATTGATAGCGTCAAGGCCGCCGACCCGATCGATCATCCGAGTTGCTGCGCCGTTCGATGAATTTCGTATCATGGCATTCATGTCGGACTCCACCTCGGGCGTAGCCTCCAAAACCCCTCGTGAAATCTGATCATAAGCGGTCAGCAAAATTGCGATTTTAGGCATGCTTGCCGCGTAAACGGTCTTGCGACCATTGATTGCGGCGTAACGAGGCGATGACGGATTAGACAAATCGACTAATGCGACGGACAGTCGCCCATCCTTACTCAAACGCGCGAGGCGCGGAGAGCTGTCGATATATTTGTTTAGCTCCGCCTGTAGGGCGGCGTCGCGAGATTGAGAGAGAGGCTGCCACTGTTCGTCTGGAACAGAGACGGGGATGTGCGGAGCACCAAAGGCAGCCGAGGCCGCCATGAACATCAGAGCGGTGACGCCCCCGATGATGGGTCTGTACAAGTTGCGGTCCTTTCGCGCTCGGCCCAGACTTTGCGGCGCCCCTTGCGCTCGCGGATAATCAGAATGCCGACCACAAGCCATAGCACAACCAGCACAAGATTGAACGTGAAAAAGGCTTTAAGGTCGGCGGAAAGAAGCCGTGTGCCTACGATAACGGTTATGGCCGCAAGGCCGTCGGCAACCCGTACACAAACCGTGTCGATGGCCGTTTTCGCCTTGTAAAGAGCCTCCTTGGCGACAGGTAACCAAAGTATATGACGGGCCGTGTTAGCGATCGACGCATTGGTCGCATTCTCCGCTGTCTTAGCAATGGTGATGACGCCAAGTGCTCCGCCAGAACCGACAGCCCCGCCCATAGCACCGTTGGACACAAGCGCGACGAAAGGCGGAATGAGCAACATACCCGCCATCCCTCCATAACGTAGCAAACGAGAGACCAGAAATGCTTGAATAATTAGCCCGATCAAACCGACCCAAACATATATCCGGGCATAAGCGTTCGCTGTCATCGCTGCGCGGCTTTCTGCGTCCATTGGGCCTGACGCTTCGATGGATTCTTGTAGAGCTGCGAATAAGATATTCTCGCCGTTGGTTTGCACCCAGTTGAGCAAGAAGACGAACAGACCGATGAGTAATATATAACGGTTTCCCATAACTATCGCCCATGCTGATCGCGGGTCCTCGGACGGTGTGTCAGGTGATATTTTTGGCGTTTGACCTGTAGCCGCGTCCACCGTCTCGATCCGCCATAGGATCAGCGTTGCGCAAATCAGCGGTAACGGCGCAAAAAGCAGTAGGTCATATGACGAAACCCCGATTTCGATCAGTTTGACCGCGCAGGCACTCCCCGCGACCGCGCCGAGTGATGCGCCTACCGCAATGAGAGGAAATAGACGCATGCCGGCGTCCTGCGTATAAAGGTCTGCCGCATATGTCCAAAATTGCGCGACAACGGTGACGGCGAAGATACCGATCCAGATATAAAAAATGACCCCGCTGAACAGGATTTCATCCGCCAGCAGACCGGGTTGGAACAGCCAAAAGACCGGGAACAGCGCAATGAAGAACACGTTGACCATGACGAGCAAGCGGCGCCGCGACCAGATGTCATAGAGTTTGGCATAAAGCGGAAGCAGCGCGATCAGCACGATAGACTGCAATCCACCCGACGTGGCCCTGACTTCAAGCGCTGTAAGGTCTCCAATGACGGAGACGGCTAGCCAGCTTTCTCGCGCTGGCTTGGCGATGAAAAAAGCCGTCAACATGAAAAATACGGTCAATAGCAAAGCGAAGGTCAGCTGGACTTCGTGTGGTTTGACACGTGTGAAAACGCCTAAAAACCGAGAAATACCAATATTCAGGTCACCCGCAGCGCGCGGCGTCTCATTGTTCGGCTGTCCGGGAGTCATAATGGCGCTCATGGCATGTAATGTGCTGCCACTAAACGGCTTATGTCGGGTGAATAAACGGGTTTCTACGGCATCGTATGAAATAACGTTCTTAACATAAATGTTGTAGAGCCTTATCAGCTGATACGCATTGTGCTTTGGGTTTGAGCGGACGTTCGGTTTTATGCCGCGATTAACACGCGCAGGGCATTGTAGAGTAAACCGATATAGCCCGTGTTGTCGCCAGATATTAGGTTTTAGGCCTCGATCAATTGACCCCATTCTATGAGTGAGGCGTCATGTATTGACTTGAACTGCGCTATACTTTCGAGATGGCTTTTGTGATTGAAGTGATTGTAAAATGAGGCGTGGGTTAAGTCGAATTTCTGGAGTTGTCCGTCGTCATATAGATCGGCACAGATCTTTGGCTAGAGGAAGAGAGACGTTGCTGATCGCCTAGGCTATTATCGAACGACTTCTCTGCGGGCTGTTCTCTTTGATCTCAAATCTTGGTGCGGTCTAAGATGGATGACATGGCGGCACTTATCAAAATTCAGATTATGCGCTTTTCCCGCGGCCATGCTCTAAGACAGCTATGGCGGCAGAGCAGACATTAGCTGAATGGGTATTGTGAGTGCAAGCTGTGCTAGAAGCGATGGGTTGGGGTGATCTGATTAATCAGAACTTGTTCCGCCAATTAAGTGCTTTCCGGGAAGTGACCCTTATGTTGTGCAACTTCGGATTTTTAATTCTTCCATAACTTCGCATTTTCGCGCGTCACTCATGTAAGCACCGTCAAATCCGTTTTTAACGAGCTTAACAATATCATCCTTACTCAGATCAAGAGCATCAGCAATACGAATATAGTTATCGTTTATATAACCGCCAAAGTAAGAGGGATCATCGGAATTAACCGTTACCGCTAAACCAAGATCCAGCATTGTCTTCAGCGGATGGTTTTTCAGATCATCTACGACGCAAAGCTTGAGGTTTGAGAGTGGGCAGACCGTTAAGGTCATTCCTTCGCTGACCAGTCGATTGACCAGTGCGTCATCCTCTAACGAGCGGTTACCGTGATCAATCCTGTCGACTTTTAGAATATCTAAAGCCTCATAGACATATATCGGCGGCCCTTCCTCGCCTGCATGAGCGAATAATTTAAGGCCCAATGCGTTAGACTTTGCGAAAACACGTTCAAACTTAGAAGGTGGGTGGCCCATTTCTGACGAGTCTAACCCGACTCCCAAAAGACGATCATAATAGGGTTCGGCCTGCTCTAACGTTTTAAACGCATCCTCCTCAGAAAGGTGGCGCAGAAACGATAAAATGAGGTGTGAGGTGATCCCGAAATCTGCTTCACCCTGTTCAAGGGCATTCAAAATTCCTTCGATTACATCTGCGAAGGCAATGCCGCGTTCTGTATGAGCTTGGGCGTCAAAAAATATTTCTACGTGTCGACAGTTATCGGCATGAATCCGCTGGAGATAAGCGTATGTCAGGTCGTAGAAATCCTGTCGCGTCTGTAGAACCGACATACCCGCATAATATAAATCGAGAAATTCCTGCAGGTTGCCGAAAGCATAAGCGGTGCGGATGTCATCCACTGTCGAATAGGGCAAGGCGATCCCATTTCGGCGCGCCATCTCAAACATTTGTTCCGGTTCTAGACTCCCCTCTATATGCAGGTGAAGCTCTGCTTTGGGTAGGGATTTGATAAATTCGTGAAGCTGAGTCATTCGTCCATAAGGCCGAATATGCCTCTAAAAGCAATTCATCTTTTGGCGATGGCCGCCTAATTTCCTCCGCACGACCACCACCATCCTATAGTAAGATTTAGGGGGACGGCAGTCAGGTTTGTGTCGTGGTTACCACTCTATGGAGCCTACTCTGACCCAACCTCATGGGGGGTGAGGCCGACTTCCTGATGGAATTCATCTACTGTCTGACGTCAGCGCTCATGGCACAGATTTGAGCCTGGGCTAAGAGAGACTTTGCTCACCTCCATCCTTATGGAGTGAAGCATGAGACAGACTAAAACAACG
>NZ_BMZH01000017.1 GCF_014652695.1 Algimonas arctica | reverse complement strand
GTTGTTTTAGTCTGTCTCATGCTTCACTCCATAAGGATGGAGGTGAGCAAAGTCTCTCTTAGCCCAGGCTCAAATCTGTGCCATGAGCGCTGACGTCAGACAGATCGGTATTTTGCTCGGCGGGTTGGGGACCATTATTCCAGACCGGAAGCCAGAGATCGCGCGTATGGGTCTGAAGGCCGTGTTCGCAGCCAGTCTTGCCAATTTGATGAGTGCAGCGCTCGCGGGGATTTTGGTCGGGCTTTAGCCCGCGTCGCTCAGGCGTTCGCTTGGCGAAAGACTTACGCTTTCGCGAGCCCGATTTCGCGTAAACGCTCATCAAGATAATTCCGCGCCGTAATGGGTGTCTTGGCCGTGCCGCCCAGCTCCAGACAGGACGGTAGTGCGTCCAAGACGAAATCATTCGCCGGGTGCAGAAAATACGGCATGGAATAGCGTGAATGCGGGGCGCGGTCTGCGCTCGGATTGACGACGCGGTGCGTGGTCGATGGGATCACGCCGCCTGTTAGCCGGTCCAGCATATCGCCCGCATTGACGACAACGGCGCCAACGGGCGCGTCAATCGATAGCCAGACCCCGGTGCGGTGCTTGACTTGCAAGCCCGCTTCTTCGGCGCCCAACAATAGCGTGAGGAGATTGATATCTTCATGCTCAGCCGCGCGAACGGACGGGCCTTCGCGTTTGGGCATGGGCGGATAATGGAGCAGGCGCAGAATCGAGTTTCCGTTCTCAAGCGCCTCACCCATGGCGTCCGGCGTCATGTCGAGCGTGTCGCCAATCGACACCATCAAGGTGCGAGCGAAATCATCCATCGCGTCAAATAATGCGTGACCCGCTGTGTCGAAGGCCGGGTTTTCCGTGACCGGAGGGGTCGGGGGAATGTTGGGGATCGTGTCGCGGCCAACATGCCAAAATTCTTTTAAATCGGGCGCGTCTTGATCTTTGGCCGATTCGGTCCCGAAGGGCGAATAGCCGCGCTGAAAGTGATGCTCTGGCATGGCATATTGGGTTTTCGTCTCAACGGGCAGGGCAAAGAAGGATTTGCTTGCGCGTTCCATCGCCTCAATCTCGCGTTGGGGAATCGTGTGGTTACGGATCACAATAAACCCGGTTTCACGCAGTCCAGCGACCAAATCACGCCCGAATTGTACGCGATTCTTAGCTTGGTCCGCGAAATCAAGCTCGGTAATGGCGGGGGCTGTGGCAGAAGTTTCAGTCATTCGCCCTTATTATAGGCTGAACGGCGAAAAACCAGTCGTGAGTGTGACCGAAATGACACATCGCAGAGATTCTCTGTGAACAGGCTGGGAAACATTGCATGACTGTCACATAACTGTCGGAAAGCGCTGCTAGGGGGCGCGCAAAGTTGCTGAGGTCCTCTTAGCGACATTAACAGAATTCACCTTACATCGACAAACGTCCCGGAGTGTCACTCATGTCAAAACGCCTTTCTATTGGCGCTGCGTTCCTACTCGGAACCAGCACCTTCGCCGCCACCGCCCTGATGCCAACCTTGGCGCAAGCGCAGGTCACGACGTCCGCCATTCGCGGTACAGTCCAATCTGATTCTGGTGCGGGCGTCTCGAACGCATTGGTTCGCGTCACGAATAACCAAACCGGGTTTACCCGTTCCGTGACAACGGACTCCAACGGCGTATTTAATGTCCGCAACCTGTCAGTCACAGGGACTTACAATGTCGAAGTCACAGCCGCGAATTTCCAAGGCGAACGCGTCGAAGAGATTGCGTTGTCTTTGAGTGGCGAATCGCAACTGGCTTTTAGTCTCAGCGAAGAAACAGCGATCACTGATGAAATCGTCGTTGTCGCTCAGCGCATGGTTATTGCCAACTTGGCGGTCGGTCCGAACGCGTCGTTCGGTATTACAACGCTCGAAAATGCCCCGTCTATCAACCGGAACATTACCGACGTTATTCGTCTCGACCCACGCGTCTATATTGACGAGAGCCGCGGCGACATCAATTCTGTTCAATGTGTCGGCCAAAGCTCACGCTTCAACTCGATCACGCTTGACGGCATCTCCATGAATGATGCGTTTGGCTTGAACGCTAACGGTTATCCGACAGAGCGTATGCCTTTCCCGTTCGATGCGATCGAACAAGTGTCTGTGGAAATCGCGCCTTTCGATGTCAAATATGGTGGCTTCACGGCGTGTAACATCAACTCCGTCACAAAATCCGGGACAAACGAATTCCACGGTGGCGGGTTTATCGATTACACGAATGAAGGTCTGCGCGGCGGTAAAGTTAACGGCGCGGACACATCCTTCAACGCATTCGATGAAATTCGTTATGGCCTTAATATTCGCGGGCCGATCATTAAGGACAAGCTTTTCTTCAACGTGGCTTATGAAAAGCTAGAGGGCGCAAACACATTCAACCTTCAGGAGACAATCGGAACCGGCGCGTTCCAGGTTAGCCAAACTGATCTTGATCGTATTTCGGCCATTTCCAACTCAGTGTACCAATACGACCCGGGCACAACACCTGAGAGTTTTGATAACGCCGACGAGAAAATCCTCGTGAAGATCGACTGGAACATTAGTGAGCAGCATCGTGCCGCTTTCACATATAACTACAATGACGGCTTCAATACAGTTCGGTCCGATGGTGACAGTGACGAGTTCGAATTTTCCAACCACTTGTACAATCGTGGGTCCCGGATCCACTCGTTTGCGGGCTCTCTCTACTCAGATTGGTCTGATAATTTCTCGACAGAGTTTCTCGCCAGCTACTTGGATTTCAAAAATGACGTCCGTTCAGTTGGTGGTGGCGACTTTGGCGAAATTCAGATCGATACTGGCGATGTGACGGTTTATCTGGGGGGTGACGACAGTCGCCAGTCCAATCAACTTGATTATCAGAAACTCGATTTGGTTGCGCGTGCCAACTACGACATGGGAAATCACTCCTTCTTGTTTGGTGCAGAACGTCGTGATCTCGATGTTTTCAATTTGTTTGTTCAGCACACCGAAACGGAACTGCGTTTTACGAGCATCGACAATTTTGAAAATGGACTGGTTGACCGCATTTATTACAACAATGCGCCGACACAGAATCCAGACGATGCGGCCGCTGACTGGGGTTACGCGCAATATTCATTGTACGCTCAGGACGAGTTCCAGCTCCTCGACAATCTCTCCATCATTGCGGGTGTGCGTTACGATTGGTATACAACGTCTGATGTCCCGACTGAGAACCCAAGCTTTGTCGCCGAATATGGTTTCTCCAACTCACAAACTCTGGACGGAGAAGATCTCATTCAGCCGCGCTTAGCCGCTGTATGGGATGCAACGCCTAACCTTCAGGTTCGTGCGGGTGTTGGCCGCTATTCCGGTGGTAATCCAAATGTCTGGTTGTCGAACAACTATTCGGCCAACAACATCGACCAAGTGGGTGCCTTGGCGCGCGCCGGTCGTAACGGGCAACCGAACCCCATTGATCTGTTTGCACAGACCTATTCAGGTGCCGAGGACGGCGTGCCAAACTTCGCAGGTTATGCCATTCCTGACGTCGTCTATGATGCCGTCGCGACAGGAAATGGCGATAACTTCGAGCTGAACTATCTGGACCCAGATTTCAAAATTCCGTCTGAGTGGAAATACTCAATCGGCGCGACGTTCTCGCCTGACTTTAATACGGGTGAGTCGCTGTTCGGTGGTTTGTGGACAATCCAAGCGGATCTGCTCTGGTCTGATGGCGAAGATACAGCCATCGTTCAACGTGGTGATCTGGTTCAAACTGGCGCGCAAACCGTCAATGGTGTGAACGTCCCTGTTTACTCTAGCCCGCTGCAAGACACGTTTGTCCTGACCAATAGTGACGTCGGAAATCAGGCTTTTGTTGCCTCTTTCGGTATCTCCAAAGAATGGGATAGCGGTTGGGCAGCGACATTGGGCTATGCGTATTCGGACGCTAAAGACGTTCAGCCGATGACCAGCTCTGTTGCGTTCTCGAACTACGTCAATCGGGCCTATGTTGATCCGCAAGAGCAGGTTCTGTCGACTTCGAACTACAATATTAAGCATCGTGTTTCTGGGTCTGTGTCCTACTCCAAAGACTTCTGGACAGATTATGACACAAGCTTCTTTGCTTTCTTCCAGTCGAGCTCGGGCACTCCGTATAGCTTGGTTGATGGCAACCCGAACGCTTACTATAACTTCACACCTTATCTGGAGAGCGGTGGTGTCTTGCTGCCCGGTGAAGAGCGTAACGGTCGGACAGGTCCATCATGGACTAAAGTTGACTTGAAAATTTCCCAAGAACTTCCAGGTCTGCGGGCTGATGATCGCGCGCAAATCTTTATGGTCATTGATAACCTCACGAACCTGTTGAACGACGAATGGGGCGTGCTGAGTGGGCCAAGCTTCCCGCGGGCTTTGACTGAGGGACAGCCGTTCTCAACAAGCTTTGATGCCTCCGCTTACGAAATCCGTTTTGGTGCATCTTACGACTTCTAGGACAGACGTCATTTGACGCTTGAAAAACTCAGGCCCGCCTTTCCGAAGGCGGGCCTTTTTGTTAGGCGGTAGACATTGGGGCGCAGGATGGTCCCACTCTTAGGACACGCATATGACTTTTGATCGCCGTACGCTTTTGACGTCGCTGGCCGGCACGGCGGGTTTGGTCGCGTGTCAGACAACCGCGAGCGCATCCCCCGTGATTGCGCCCGGTAAATTGGCTTATGGCCGCGGAACATTAGGCGCAGACACGCTGTTCCCGCTCGGCGTGGCGAGCGGTGACCCGCTGTCCGATGGGTTTGTGATCTGGACCCGGATTGTTCCCGACCCTCTGGCGCTAGAAACCCCGCTGCCCGGCTCAGTCGATGTTGATTGGGAAGTCGCGGAAGACGAATTATTTAGCAAAGTGGTCAAACGCGGCCGTAAGCGCGCGACAGAGGCATGGGCGCATAGTGTCCATGTCGAAGTTGGCGGGCTGCAGCCAAAACGGCAATATTTCTACCGCTTTATGGCGGATGGCCAGACCAGCCCGACGGGCATGGCCAAGACGGCCCCGACATATATGGCGGCGACGGAGAGCGTTAAATTCGGCGTCGTGACGTGCCAACATTTTGAACAAGGCTTCTTTAATGCTTATGATGATGTTCTTGCGATGGACCCGGACTTCATCCTGCATATGGGCGATTATATTTATGAGGCCAGTTGGGGCCCGCAAGTCCGGCGTCAGACGTCGGTCGACGCGATGGACCTATCCGATTACCGCCGGCTTCACGCGCAGTATAAACTCGACCCGTCCTTGCAAGAAGCCCACCGCCGCGCCCCGTGGTTGATGATCTGGGATGACCATGAAGTCGTGAATGACTATGCGGGCTTTAATGACGAAAATTATATGCCGCCAGCCGAAGTTCGCGCCCGTCGCGCTGCCGCCTATCAGGCTTATTATGAGCATATGCCGGTACGGGCACGCTCTCGTCCGCGCGGCCCTGACATGCATTTCCACGATACGTTCCAGTATGGCGATCTACTCGCCATCGCCCTGACGGATGCGCGCCAATATCGCGATGACCAAGCGTGTCAGACGCCGGAAGATGGCGGGGCCAGGGCTGTGTCTTGTGATGCGTTGAATGATCCGACCCGGTCCATGTTGGGCATGGCCCAAGAACGCGATTTACTGCGCGGGATTGGTCGCACGGGCGCAACGTGGGAAGTGTTAGCGCAGCCGACATTATTCGCGCGGCTTAATCAAAAGGATTGGGACGGGAATCCTGCGTCGTGGAGCGATGGCTGGGATGGCTACGCGCCGACCCGCGAACGAATTCTCGATATGGTCGCAAAGCGCAAACCCCAAAACTTTGTCTCGCTGGGCGGAGATATGCATAGCTGGTGGATTGGCGATCTGAAGCCGCGCTTTAATGACCCGAACTCACCTGTTGTGGGATCTGAATTCGTGACGACATCGATCACCGCGCACAGTTACGCCTATGGTCGGTTCTCAAGCATGTTGCCAGATAATCCACACATTAAGTTCTTCGATGATCGTCAACGCGGTCATACCTTTATGGAGGTCACAAAGGACCGTTGGACGGCGACCTTGCGCGCGATGGATAGCGTTTACGACCCGAAGGCCGGCGCCACGACACGCGGCACATGGATTGTCGAAAATGGCAATCCTGGTGTGATTGAAGCTTAATCAGAAGAAAGAGAGCCATGACAAAAACGACCCAAACATTGACGCTTTCGGCGGCTTTACTGCTGAGCGCGTGCGCAACGGCAGTTACGCCGACACCTTTCGAGGCTGGCGGTGACGTTCTGGCTGAGCGGATCGCTTATGAGCCTGTGAAAACGCCGGCCAAGAATGTCATTCTGTTTATTGGTGATGGCATGGGCGTGTCTACGGTGACGGCGGCACGTATTTACGCAGGCCAACAGCTCGGCAAAGCGGGCGAAGAACATCAATTGTCTTGGGAGACCTTCCCGCACACGGCGCTGTCCAAAACCTATAATACGAACCAACAAGTCGCGGACTCCGCCGGGACAGCGTCAGCCATGTATACGGGCGTAAAGACCAAGGCCGGGGCCTTGTCAATTGGACCGGACGCGCCGCGGGGCAGTTGTGATCAGGTGACAGGTGCTGGCTTACCGACATTTTTTGACGCAGCGTCCGCGCAAGGTTTGCGCCTCGGGCTGGTGTCATCCGCCCGCCTAACTCATGCGACTCCTGCGGCCGCTTATGCCCATTCGTCAGAACGGAATTGGGAGTATGACGGTGAGTTGAATGATGCGGCGCGCGCGGGCGGTTGCCACGATATTGCGGCGCAATTTGTCGACGGAAATATGTTTGATGTAGCTTTGGGCGGGGGTCGTCGCGCTTTCTTGCGCGATACTGATGTGGAACCGGATTATCCCGATGAAATGGGACGGCGGACAGATGGCGTCAATTTGATCGACGCGTGGCAGGCCAAGAATCCGACAGGCAAAGTCGTGTTCGATCAAGCTGGGTTTGATACACTGGTTCCCGGTCAGGATGACCGTGTTCTGGGCCTGTTTGAGCCGAGCCATTTGAAGTTCGATTCGATGAATACGGGGCCTGACGCGGATCCATCCTTGGCAGATTTGACCGCCAAGGCGATTGAGCTTTTGTCGGCCAAAGGCGACGGATTTGTGCTGATGGTCGAAGGCGGGCGGATTGATCATGCGCACCACGGCGGCAATGCGTTTAATGCGCTTTCCGACACGGTTGCGTTTGCAAAAGCTGTTGCGGTTGCTGACGCTATGACATCTGATTCCGACACGACAATTCTCGTGACGGCCGACCATTCCCACGTTTTCACGATTGCGGGTTATCCGACACGCGGCAACCCGATCCTTGGACTGGTCTATTGGAATGACGGGGCGGGTGCGCCGTCCGGTAAACCTGCCTTGGCGTCAGATGACGCGCCTTACACCACGCTCGGTTACGGCAACGGCCCCGGAGCCGTTACAGGGCCACGCCCGATGTTAACGGATGAAGAGGTTCAAGACCCGAGCTATCTCCAACAGGCGACAGTGCCGTCGAGCGGGGAAACGCATGGCGGAGAAGATGTAGCGATTTATGCGAAAGGACCCCGTAGCTACGTGGTCTCGGGTGTTGTCGAACAAAGCTATGTCCATGATGCCATCAGTTACGCTCTTGATTTGGACTAAACACGCCCTTGATAGGGCGGATGCGCGTAAAACTTTGAAGCTCGAGTTTCGGCCCGAGTTTCGCCTCGACTTTTGCGAGAGTGCCGTGCAACTCTCGCGAAAACCAGAGCGGGATAATATACCTTCCGATTATGGGGACGGATGAACACGACAAGTCGATATCGGATCGGGATTATTGACGACCATCAGCTGTTTCTCGACGGAATCAGCCTGCTGGTTGCCAATATTGACCCGCAGATAGACGTCGAAACGCACCCCACAGCCAAGTCGATGATTGATGATTTGAGCGCGGGTAAAGCCTATGATTTGATCATCTGTGATTTGATCATGCGCGAACTCAATGGGCTCGCGTTTTTGGGCGCGCTCAAAACATTGAAATCCTCTCCGCCTGTCATCATTATGTCCGGGATCAGTAGCGATCCACCGATCCAACAAGTCCGTGCCATGGGCGCGAAGGCTTTCATTCATAAATCCGCCGATCCAGATATGTTGACGCAGGTGATCCAGACCGTTCGACAGGGCGGGACGTGGTTCCCGGGTGCCCCAACGACACCCGATATGCCGATTGGGAGTGATATTTGGTCGTCCCTGACGAAACGCCATAAAGAGATTTTGACCCTGCTCGTGGACGGCGCCTCCACCCGAGATATTGCTGAGACCCTTTGTATCAGCGAAAATACGGTGAAGAGCCATCTCAAGCAGATGTTCATCAACTTTGGCGTCACCAAACGCACGGTTCTGGTGAAGCGGGCGCGCTTACTCGGGCTGATTTGATAAACCGACCAGTCGCCGCAATGTCTCGGGCGCAACGGGTTTAGGTACGACGTGAGTGTTTAGATCGCTTTGGATTTGGCTGACATCGCCTGTCATCAGAGCGGCGGGAATATCGGGATCAAATTCCGCACGTAAGGCGGCGATAACCGTGTGTCCTTTAACATCGTTGCCAAGACGGTAATCCACAATCATCATGTCAGGGACCTGCCCGATAAGGCGCAGCAGCGCCGTCGCTTCAGACAGTGTTCCTGCGGCGATGGCCTGCACCCCCCAATTTGACAGAGACGCCATCATGGCGTCGCGAATATCAACTTCGTCATCGATGATAATGACTAAGGTCACGCGCTTTTGTTGATCGTTACGCCCATCCTGCGGGGCTTGGATGTGATGGGTAGGGACTGTGATTGTCACCAGAAGTCCTAGCCCATCTTCAGGTGTGTCGAGGCTAACGGACACCCCAATTTTTTCTGACAGGCGTTTGACGATGGACAGGCCTAACCCAGATCCATCAGGTCGCCCCACAGGCGCGCCAGCTTGTGTGAACGCGGTAAACATATCCTCCCGGGAATGGTTTGGGATGCCCAGGCCCTGGTCTCGTATCGTAATCGTGCCGCCCGTTTTTGTCGCCGTCAGCGTCACGATAATATGGCCGTCATGGGGGGAGAATTTGACAGCGTTGGAGAGGATGTTGCCGATGATACGGCGCAGAAAGGTCGGGTCTGAAATCAGCGGCACGCTCTCAAGTTTGGAGTCGATGACAATCCCCATGCCGGCGCCGCTCACTTGATATTCGCGGCAAAGGTCGTTCAAAAGGGGGCGTAGGTCCATCGTTTCGGGTTTGGGTTGGAGCACCCCGCCGTCCAGTCGTGTGACGCGGACCAGATCGTCCAGCATATCTTTTTGCGCGCGCCAACTGGCACTAATCTTATCAAGTAATTCACGTTGATCCGGCCGATCGAGCAGATAGCCGAGCGCGTCGAGAAAATAGCCTTGCGCATGCAAAGGTTGAGATAAGTCATGACTGGTCGCGGCAAGAAATTGCGATTTTTCCTCATAGTTTTCTCGCACGACCTGCATACGAGTTAATGTCTCTTGGCTCAGTTGTTGCTGGGTTCGGGCAATAATGCCGTCGCGCGAATTAATTTCGGCTCTGGCGCTGCTATAGAGGCCAAAGAGGAAAAAGAGCGTAAGTCCTAAAGCGAAATAGCGGATTGTTGGGGGTGCTGTCAGAATCCAAAATATAGCCACAGGTAAGATCGTGCAAATGGCGAGGGCGATATAGGCGGGGCGATAATCACTCCCCGGAAACATACCCCCGGCGGTGATCGAACAGACGATAGAGCCGACAATGAACAGGCTCGTATAAGAGCTATAATCCGTGTGGTAGATACTAAATCCCGACCAAACGAGGCCCGTCACAATGGTCACAAGGACATGCCCCAGAAGATACCGTTTGTAGTTATGGTTGGTAATCGGTCTTGAGACGCCAAACTGGGCGTAGAGCAGAGTTACGCCGACCATTGGTAGCGTCAGACTCGCCCAAATTATGGCGTTTCTATTCTCGCCTGATGCGATCAATATAATGAAAACATAGGTGATGACGCCCGTAACAATGAGCGCAGATGTCTTGGCTCCGGCTCTTAGACGACGTGCCTGTGCCAACCGGATTTCAGCCATGCCGGCCTGAGTCGGGGTAAGCTTCATGAGGCTGTGACCTCATCTGCGGGCATGGATTTAACGGCTAAAAAGGCGGCAAGGCGCAATAAGGCGGGAAGTAATGCATAGAAGAAAATGAGGGCCCAATGGCGTGAATCCCCGACCATGATATCGCCATCAAATCCCAACATTCCTAAGATCGGGAACGCAATGCCCATTGGAGCGACAAAACCCAACTTTGACAGGGCGTTTTTATACCCCAGCATCATGGCCGCACTCCCGGCATCGTCTGTTGTCAAATCGTCCGAAATATCGGCGAGCAGCGATGTTGGCAGAACCGCGTCCGCGCCGAAGACACTGCCAACAAGGATGCAAAAAGCCGCGAAATGAAACGTATTGCCGGGTTCGAGGATAGGCACGAGCCAAAGACTGGCGGCGCCGCCAATCAAAGCAATTTGCCAAACCCGCATCTTTCCGAACCGTTTGGAGACCCATAGCCAAATGGGCAGGGCGAACGCCGAGGATAGTAGGACAAGGACGACGAACATACCCGTCAAGGATCCGTCACCGAAATTGTGCAAAATGAACAGGGCTGTCAGCCCAAAAATCAAAGCGGAGCCTGTCTGCGTTAGGAAAAACGCGATCATCAGCTGGCGATAGCGCAGGTCCGCCCAAATTGTGATGAGGGCGCGTTTCAATGAAAGCGGACGTCCGGTCGGTTGGGGGTAGGTCGGCACTCCGCGCATAAATAATGTGATCCCCAAAATTAGAAGCGCAGTAATCCATAAGGCTGATTGCTGAAACGCGGTCGACATTACATCGGGCGTGAGAGCGACAACAACGGCGCAGGTTAACGCGCCAGCGACCTGAAAGGCGGCCTTCACACTAGCCAAAACTGTGCGCTCATGACGATGCGGAGACATTTCTAGTCCGGTGGCCGAATAGGGCAGGTCCAACAGGGTGTAAGCGATAAAAAATAAACCGATCATCAGCCCGGCTTTCACGGGAGAAATCGATCCAACTGGCATGAGTATTAAGAGGAGGAGCGGTATAAAAAACACCATCCCAACAACCATCCAAGGACTGCGAGAACCAAACCGCGATCGTGTCCTATCACTGGCATATCCGATTAAGGGATCAGTGATGACGTCGAGCAACCGCCCTGCAACAAATAACCCGCCGACCACCCCCAAACCAAGCCCCATATTGATGGCATAATATGTCGGCACGAAAGTAATCAGCAGGGTCGAGCTCCAGGCGATAGGCATAGACAAAAGACCATAGGCAAAGAGCTGCCGTCTGTTGAGATGCGGTCTCGCGCTGGAAATGGAGAGTGGGCTCACGCGGATCTTTCTAGTGAGGCGCGGAAGATTGCGCCTTATGCGGCGTCCCACGGTGTCCAAGAATATTCAATCGACCCTACAGTCGCGACCCGCTGAAGCACAACCACCCGTTCGGGTGATTGCGCCGCCGGTGTCACGGGCCGTAAAGATAAAGAGTACAGCATTACGGGATCGGCCAAACGTCGCCGACATTTCCAACGGCCACGTCGGCACGGATCCGTAAAAACTGCACGGGGCGCACCCGCGTTCGGATTTATCCTCCGGACGCGGGTTTTGCGTTAAAGTGACGTCGGAAATCATAACGATGTGGCCGCATCATGGAACACGAGAGCCGTTCGGAAGGGGGGTCGGAGTAACGCGGCTGCTTGACCGCCTGTCGGGACGGGCTAGGGACAGACCGTGACGATCCCAAAGAACCATAAGCCCGCCCTCGGTGTTTGCTATTATCCTGAACATTGGCCGGAGGCGATGTGGGGAGACGACGCGACCCGCATGGTTGCAATGGGGCTGAGTTGGGTTCGTATTGGTGAATTTGCATGGAGTCGGATTGAGCCGCAGCCGAGCGAATTTCGCTGGGATTGGCTTGACCGCGCGATCCAAACACTGGGCGACGCGGGTCTCAAAATAATCATGTCAACACCGACGGCGACACCGCCGCGTTGGATGGTGGATCGCTATCCTGATATGGTGGCGTGGGATCGACACGGTCGTCCGCGCGGGTTTGGGTCGCGGCGCCACTATGATTTCAGCCACGCGGAATACCGCGAAGAATGCGTTCGCATTACGACAATTCTGGGCGAGCGCTATGGCCGTAACCCGCATGTGCACGCTTGGCAGCTCGATAATGAATATGGCTGTCACGACACGACACTATCCTACAGCCCTGTGGCGCGCGCAGCTTTCCAAGATTGGTTGCGGGATAAATATAAGTCCGTCGCGGCGTTAAATGACCGTTGGGGAAATGTGTTCTGGTCGATGGATTATCAGCGGTTTGACCAGATTGAATTGCCGAACTTGACTGTCACGGAACCCAATCCCGCGCATGCGATGGATTTCCGGCGGTTCGCGTCCAGCCAAGTTGTGGCATTCAACGCAGCGCAAGAGGCGGCGCTACGCCCGCTCACCGATGCGCCGCTGCTGCATAATTATATGGGTCGGGTTACGGATTTCGATCATTTCGCCGTCGGCGCTAACCTCGATATTGCGACGTGGGACAGCTATCCGCTCGGCTTTCTCGAAGACCGTTCAGATCGCGATGTTGATTTCAAACGCGACCATCGCCGCTGCGGTGATCCCGATTTCCAAGCCTTCCACCACGACCTTTACCGCGCTGTCGGCAAAGGTCGCTGGTGGGTGATGGAACAACAGCCCGGACCTGTGAACTGGGCCCCGCATAATCCCGAACCCGCGCCGGGCATGGTTCGGCTGTGGGCGCTGGAAGCCATCGCGCATGGGGCCGAAGTGGTCTGTTTCTTCCGCTGGCGGCAAGCGCCGTTCGCGCAGGAGCAAAATCATGCTGGATTATTGCGGCCTGACGGTAAATTATCCGAAGGCGGCGATGAAGTCGCGGCGTTGGCGAATGAGCTGGCGGGTTTGCCGAATCTATCAATCAAGGCAGCCCGCACGGCCATCGTGTTCGACTATGCGTCGCAATGGGCGTGGGAGGTGCAGCCGCAGGACGCCCAGTTCGATTACTTCCGGTTGGTTTATGATCTTTATTGTGGCCTGCGCCGTGCGGGGCATTCGGTCGATATCCTGCCGCCTACAACGACGGATTTCGGCGATCGAGACCGAATTTTCATTCCGGGCCTCTTCGCGTGGCCGCAAGCCTTACGAGCCGCGGTTTATGGGTTTTCGGGCGAAGTTGTGATGGGGCCCCGCACGGGGTCGCGAACGGATGATTTCAAATTTCCTATGACGCTGCCGCCAGGTCTCGCGGGCCTGAAAGTGACTGCGGTCGAGACGCTTCGTGCCGATGCCCATGTCACACTGCAAGACGGTGGTATGATCCAGATTTGGCGGGAACGAATCGAAAGCACATGGGACGTGGTGGAAGCGGATCTGGATGGACGCTCTGTGCGACTATCGAACGGGCATTTGATCTATTGGGCGGGATGGCCGGATGCCGCTGCGCTTGACCGTTGGTTGGGCGGAACGGCTTCAGATGCGCGCCACCGCGAAACCGTTAGCGGTGCCACATCAATCGACTATATGACGGCGTCTTTCAGCGTGTCCCCTTAGAACCGTTCGATCAAGATCGCCGGGCCAATCTCCCTGTCACTTGCCTCACTCCCCTCTCAATCTCTCCGTTCGTATCCTTGATGACTCAAAGTCCCGCTATGCGTAGCGGGGCGACCATGCTTAGCTCATCCGGAGCCTATTGGAGATCGCCATGTCGATGGACGCCGCAGAGCTGAATAAACTAAATCCCTATATTCAGGGCGCTCATGGCCCGGTCCGTCAAGAGACTGAGGCGTTAGACCTAACCGTCACAGGTGAAATCCCGCGAGATTTTGGCGGCGCTTACTACCGTAATGGTCCCAACCCCGTGAATGACCCCAAAACCCTGCATCACTGGTTTGACGGCGACGGGATGGTCCACGCGATCCATTTTGAGGATGGGAAAGCGCGTTACCGCAACCGCTATATCCGCAGCGATGATTTCGAGGCGGAAGTGAAAGGCACGCTGGATAAGCCCGGTATTTTCTCACCGGCATCGCGCACCCATTCGCCGACGGTTTATAAAGATACGGCCAACACAGACATCGTCATGCATAATGGCGAGTTGATGGCGCTGTGGTATGTGTCGGGACAGCCCGTGCGGCTCGATGCCAATACGCTGGAGACGATCCGCAACGAAGACTTTGGCGGCAAGCTCCCAAAGAATGTGTCTGCCCATTCCAAAGTCGATCTGGTGACCGGAAACTTCCACTTTTTTGACTATGACCTGTATGAGCCTTTCTACAGTTACGGCGTCGTCGACCGCGACAATCAGCTCTCGCATTTCACTCAGATCGAGCTGCCGGGCCCGCGCTTGCCGCATGACATGGCGATCACGGAAAACTACGCGATCTTTATGGATTTGCCTGTCGTCTTCACGGACCAGGGCCTGAAGAACAAAATCTGGTCAATTCATCATGATGAAAAACTGCCGACACGCTTTGGCGTCTTGCCTCATAATGGCAATGGGCAGGACATTCGCTGGTTCGAATTTCCCGGGTGCTACATCTATCACGTCGTCAATGCGTGGGAAGACGGCGACGAAATCCACCTTTATTGCTGTAAAATGGTTGAAAATGGCCGGGATATGCCGCGCCAGTTTGGCGCTTATGCACCGATGGTCAATGTGCTGGCCCTTCGCGCCCATCTGACCAAATGGACGATGAACCTGAAAACAGGCGCGACCAAAGAAGAACAAATCGACGACACGATCGGGGAATTCCCGGTCATCAATCTGGGTCATACGGGGCGTAAGAACCGGTATTCCTATCACGTCTCTATTCCCGACACGGATGTGCAGGTTTTTGACGGAATTTTGAAATATGATCTCGAATACGGGACGCACACGCGGCACGACTTTGGGCAGAATTTCTATGGCTCAGAGCCTGCATTTGCACCGCGCCATAACGCCAAGTCAGAAGATGATGGCTATCTCATCACCTTTGTCACCAATGGTTTGAGCGGCGATAGTCGCGCGCTGATTATTGATGCACAAAACATGACCGCGCCCCCCTTGGCCGAGGTTCATATTCCGCAGCGCGTTCCGCTCGGTTTTCACGGCACTTGGGCGAACGCATCGGAGTTTCTCGCGGCTTAGCCGTCGGGGTTCCAAATATCCTATAAGCCAATGCCGCACGGTTGAGGCCGAATTGATTGGGAGCTGGAATTCATCGCGTGTCGTGTTCGTCCAGCGCTGGACGCAGGCGGGTCGGCAAGGCATAGACTGGACATGACAACCGCCTCCTCAAACCGCTATTTCAACCGCGAGCTCTCTTGGTTGCAGTTTAATACGCGAGTGTTGGAAGAGGCGCGCAATAAATGCGTGCCCTTACTGGAACGGCTGCGCTTTCTCTCGATTTCTGCTTCCAATCTCGATGAGTTCTACATGGTCCGCGTCGCGGGTCTCAGCACACAGATGCTGGCCGGGATGAAAACGCCCAGCTTTGATGGTCTGACCCCAGAGCGGCAGCTCGATAAAATCGGTAAACAGGTTGAGCGATTGATCGACGGGCAAGAGCGCTGCTGGCGTTCGATCCAGACAGAGCTGGCGAATAAGAAAATCTCCGTGTCTTGCATTGAGGACTTGGATAAGACGGCGCAGGCTGAGTTGCGCGAGCGATTCGACACGCAAATATTGCCGTTACTGTCTCCGTTGGCGGTTGATCCGGCCCACCCGTTTCCGTTTTTATCCAATCTTTCGCTTGGAGTCGCGACCTCGCTGACCCGGCTTAATCCGTCCGGGGATAGTGCTTTTGCGTTGGTCCCTGTGCCGTCACACCTTCCACGCTTTTTACAACTCTCAGCCGGATCAAAACGGCGGGATTATGTGCGGATGGAAGATGTTATCACACATTTCTTGCCGGACCTGTTTCCTGACTTTGAGATTAATACGACGGGCCTGTTTCGGATCACACGCGATAGCGATATTGCGATTGATGAAGAGGCCGAAGACCTTGTTCAGCATTTTGAATTTCTGCTCAAGGAACGCCGCCGGGGCCGGGTCATACGCCTTGAGTTAAACGAAAATATTGATTCCGATCTGCGCCGGTTTTTGATTGAGAGTTTTGAGTGTTGGGACGAAGATATTCAGGAAACGGACTTCCTCGGCATGGTCGACCTTAAAGGCTTGATCGATAGCGGCCGGCATGACCTGTTATTTCCGCCTTTCACGGCGCGTTTTCCGGAACGGATTCGCGACTATGATGGCAATCATTTCGCTGCCATCGCGGCCAAGGATATTCTCGTTCATCACCCGTATGAGGAATTTGATGTTGTCATCCAATTCCTGCGCCAAGCGGCGCGCGACCCGGACGTGGTGGTCATTAAGCAGACCCTTTACCGCACATCCGATGATAGCCCGATTGTCCGCGCCCTGATTGACGCGGCGGAAAGCGGCAAGGCCGTGACGGCGCTGGTTGAAATACAAGCGCGCTTTGATGAAGCGTCGAACTTGCGGTTTGCGCGCGATTTGGAACGGGCTGGCGTGCAGGTTGTTTATGGTCTTCTGGGCTTTAAAACGCATGCTAAAGTCTCGCTCGTGATCCGCCGCGAAGGCGAACGCTTGCAGACTTATACGCATCTCGGCACAGGCAATTACCACGCGCTCAATGCCAAAATTTATACGGATCTCGCCCTTTTTACGGCGGACCCGGTGATTGGGTCGGATGTGGGCAAGCTGTTCAATTATGTCACCAGCTCGTCACGGCCGCGCGATTTGCAAAAACTGACGCTGGCGCCGCATGGCCTTCGGAACGCTCTTTACGCCTATATCGACACGGAAATCGCTAATGCGAGATCCGGGCTACCGTCGGGCATTTGGGTCAAGCTCAATGCGTTGGTGGATCAAGGTGTCATCGACAAGCTTTATGAAGCCAGCCAAGCGGGCGTGCCGATTGACCTCGTTGTGCGGGGCATTTGTTGTTTGCGTCCGGGGGTTCCGGGACTGTCAGAAACGATCCGGGTCAAATCGATTGTCGGGCGTTACCTCGAGCATTCGCGGGTTGTTGCCTTTGCCAATGGCCATGAATTACCGTCGCATAATGCCAAATTATTTATGAGTTCGGCGGACTGGATGCCGCGCAACTTGGACCGTCGGATTGAAACGCTGGTCCCGATTGAAAGTCCAACCGTCCATGATCAAGTCTTGGATCAAATTATGGTCGCTAATCTGATGGACACGCAAAATAGCTGGGATTTGCAACCGTCTGGAAAATATGTCCGGCGCAAACTCGAAGACGACGAAAAAGGCTTCTCCGCGCACCAGTATTTCATGGATAACCCCTCCCTTTCGGGTCGTGGCCATGCGCTTAAGACCTCCCGTCCGGCGGAACTTCCTGAACAACCGCGGATCAAACCGCGGCTTGTATCCTAAGGCGCGCGCGTTCTGTCTGATCCATTTAATGTCCCCGTCACAGGCCCGCAGCAAGCGGGTGTGCTCGACATTGGGTCCAACTCAATCCGCTTTGTTGTCTATGATATTTACGGGTCGCACTTCACGCCCGTTTATAATGAAAAAGTATTGGCGGGTCTGGGGCGTGATTTAAAAACGACGGGGCGTTTATCCGAAGACGGAAAGAAACTCGCTTTAGTCAGTTTGGCGCGGTTCAAGGCCATTGCGGATGCCCGCGGGCTAACCCAGCTTCTGATCGGGGCGACAGCGGCAATGCGCGAAGCGGACGACGCCGCAGAGTTCATCACAGAAATTTACGACGCCACGGGACTGCAAGTCACCCCTATATCCGGCAAAGAAGAGGCGCGCCTCTCCGCACTGGGCTTGCTGGCGGGTGATCCGGGTGCACGCGGACTGGCGGCTGATTTGGGTGGGGCGTCGTTAGAGCTGATCCGAATTGATGACCAAAGGCCGGGCGAGCGTATATCCCTGCCACTCGGACCGTTTGATGTGGTTGGCGGGAATTTGCACGATGCCGATTATCACGCGTTAATTCCGCAAATTGACGCGACCTTGGCCTCTCTGCCCGCAGCCTTGTCAGACACGAAAACGCTCTATCTGATCGGTGGCGCGTGGCGAAACTTGGCCTCTATTCACATGACGCGCTCATTCTATCCGCTCAAGACCATGCAGAATTATGCGTTGGACCCACTCGACGGCGCCTTATTGACGCGCTGGGCCTATAATGAAGGGCGATCCGCTTTGTTTGATTGGCCGGGGATGCGGTCGCGCCGGGCTGAGACGCTGCCATATTCGGGATTATTGCTGGAGCGGTTGATCCGTGTAGTCAAACCGCGCCGGATCGAAATTTCCCTGACTGGATTGCGAGAAGGGCTCGTGTTTGATCATCTACCCAAAGCGATACAGGGACGGGACGCGCTGCTGGATGGGTGTCGGGATTTTGCCTCGGGATCATTACAGTCTGAGCTATTTGGCCCTCCGCTGATGACCTTTATCGAAGCGATCGCGGATGCGTTGCCGAATGCTTTTGGTCCTGAGAAAGATCACCGATTGCGGCAGGCGGCCTGCTTGCTTGCGGGGTTGGGTAAGAACTTACACCCGGATTATCGGGCCGAACTCATTTTTGAAAACGTACTCTATGCGCCAATTTCCGGCCTGTCGCACCCGCAGCGCGTGTGGCTGGCCCTGACCTTGTTTCGGTCTGTATCGCGCAATCGCAAACCACCGAACCGTGAGGCCGTCGACCAGCTGTTGACCGCTGATCAAATATCAGTCGCGGAATCATTGGGGTCCGCCATTCGTCTGGCGATTGTCGCAACCGGGCGAACGCCTGATCTGGTGGATGCTCTGACTTTGTCGCATGACGCAACCCATGTGCATCTGCGCAGCGATGTGCCTGAGCTGATGACCGAACAGGTTGAGTTCCGACTGCGAAAATTGAGCGAGCGATTGGGTTTGCGCTACTCTCTGGGCTCTGAAGCTGTCTCTGGATCTGACGCAGACCGGGGCTGATCCGCTTCTGGTAAGCTGGAGGCAGGGGACATGGTTGACGCAGGTCCGATTGTTGACGCACTGCCAATCCCTGACCCGCGCATCAGCTCTGGACGGCTTGATCTATCCTGAACCGGGTCGAAAACACCGCCCGTTACGGTCTCAAGATCGGTAGCGGTCGCATCCAGATCGGGCGTGACAATCGTGGGTTTGGGGGCGGGTTTTGGCGATACGCGCCATAAACGTCCGCCCGCTTGATCCGCGACAAACAGCCCGCGCTCATCCGACACCATCGCCCCGGGACGCGCGTCGCCGCCAAAGCCAGTGAGAATGGGCACGCCTTTATCCTTAAGCCCGGTAAAGGTCGCGATGGTGGCGTAAACCCCGTCGGGCAGGGCGATTCGCGCCTGTCCGGTCGCGGCGTCGATCCAGACCGCACGGGCCTCAACTCCGATATCTCGCGCAGAGTCGAGGCTGGACCCAAACAAGACGGCGTCGTCGCGGCGCAGCAAGATCCACGGCGCGGGAAAATCTTTTGTGTCTGAGGCCGTTGCAAAACCGATGATCTGTCCACGCGTCTCTGCGTGTTGCGCCGCGCTGCCGTTGCGTGTGTCGATGGTTAAAAGCCGCGCTGAGCCGTCTGTTCGGCTCAATCCTAGCAGGAGAGAATTCGGAGACGTCACGATGATAGGGTGGGCGATCCCCGTCGATCCGGAATTGACGAAAGGAGCGATGAGGGCGGGTGTGCCGCCCCCGGGCTGCATGCGCCATAAGCCGCCCCGATCCGCGACAAACAGAATGTCGCCCAGCACCGCTAATCCGGTCGGACGATCAAAACGGTGCGGCAGGGGTTGGGTGATGTCGGCGACCCCGTCCATCCCGCGGTCTTGGATCCTAAAAATCCGTCCGCTCTCTTGATCCGCCGAATAAAGCGTGCCGTCCGCATGCCGCGCAACGGCGGACACATGGCCAAGGCGCCTAGCAAAAACGGTCGCCTCAAAATCATCCGAGGCCACAACGCGGTCGCCGCCTCCGCCCGTGCGAAGTCGGGCGTCTTGTGACAGGGCCGGACTTGCCGTGACGGCGAGTAGACAGAGCGATATGAATATAGATCGAATCATAGTGTCAAAGATCCTCTAACCGCGACCTATCGCCCACCCAAGGTGAATAGGGGCTGAGCGGATGATGGATAAAACAGAGCGGCGACACGACTGTCATAGAGCTGTGCCTTGCTTGCGACGCGCTTTTGCGCAAAGTCAGTCATGCGAATCGACATGGAGTGCACCGCCTTCAGTTATACTGACGCACATGACAGTCTTAATTATCGGCCCACCGCAAAGGGAGGCCGCCCATGAGCGCGTCACCAAATCTGTCCATCCCGATAAGAAATCCCCTCGCTGGGGCGGTCCCTGTGTCCTCCGGCAACTATCCGTGTTTGATCCTCAACGCCGATTATCAGCCGCTCTCTTATTTTCCGCTGTCGCTCTGGTCATGGCAAGATGCGATCAAGGCCGTGTTCCTCGACCGGGTCAATGTCATCGATCATTATGAGCAATGTGTGCGCAGCCCGACTTTCGAAATGCAAATGCCATCCGTCGTCGCGCTCAAAGATTACGTGCCGCAAAATCGCTCGCCCGCCTTTACCCGGTTCAACCTATTCCTGCGTGATGGGTTTGAATGTGTCTATTGCAGCAGTTCGGAAGAGCTGACCTTTGATCATGTCCTGCCGCGACGGTTGGGCGGTAAGACGAGCTGGACTAACATTGTTGCGGCCTGCTCGTCTTGCAATCTGAAAAAGGGAGGGCGTCACCCCAAAGAAGCGCGGATGCATCCGCAGATTAAACCGCGCCGCCCGACCATGCATCAGCTGCAAACGCAGGGCCGCCGTTTCCCGCCCAATCATTTGCATGATAGCTGGCTTGACTATCTCTACTGGGACGTCGAACTGAAGGCATGAAAATCCATCCCTATGCAATCATCCTCGGTGTTGCCATTGGCATCATGAGCCTCGTCGCCCTGCGCCACCCCATCTTCGCGCTCATGGCCGGACTGATCGCCGTTCTTGGCATCGACATGGTTATCCGTGTGTCCAAAGATTGGCCGAAAAAGCCGAAGTAGATTAGTGATTTACGGGCAGAAAATACTGTGACGAATTTGTCTAACGAGTATGAAAAAAATCCTCCCTATATGGATGGGATGAGAAAACCCGCGTTCGATTTTGGACGCACTCTGTCGCTTACATTTTCTGGCTTGTTCCGGAGCATTGTTCCGGTCCTTATCTGTGCTTTGCTGATTTCCGCTATTGGCGCAGTGGTTCTCATGGCAAGCTATGCAGTCACAGAATTAGCGCTCAACGAATCTTCGTCCGCATACATCGAGCCGATAGTTGGCTTTGTTACCAGTGCGTACCTCATATTTCTCGGATGCGTGTTTTACGG
Source organism: Algimonas arctica (assembly GCF_014652695.1). Classification (GTDB taxonomy): domain Bacteria; phylum Pseudomonadota; class Alphaproteobacteria; order Caulobacterales; family Maricaulaceae; genus Litorimonas; species Litorimonas arctica. The sequence goes on along the minus strand of NZ_BMZH01000017.1, from coordinate 24,883 downwards.
GTTTTGTATGGATGTATCCTATCGAAACGTGCTGGGCTATCCGGTTGGTTTGAGGGACTCATTGCGCCGGAGCTTGCCGCATGCGCTCCCGCTCATGGTGATTGGAATCCTATTCTGGATTGGCTTTATCATCGGATATATAGCGCTTATTATTCCCGCACTTATCTTGTCAGCAGGCTGGGCGCTGCCTGGTCCGGCTTATATATTCGGGGGCGCTTCACTTTTGGGTTCGTTCGGTGAGTCCTGGCGTTTGACGAGTGGCTACAAATGGATGGTATGGCTGATAAATTTTGTGATCGGTTTGATTGCTCAGTTGGCTTTGGTCATTGCGTTTTTATTGACCGCAGCTGTGCTAGCTCTCTTTCATGAGGCCGGACTGACGACAGACCCGGATGCTGCCCTGAGTTGGATTCAAACAGCATTCGGGTTTTTGTCATTGCTATTTGGTATCTATCTCGGCGCCGGATTATATGCGTCAATGAAAGCGGCCATCTATACCGAATGTGTCGATTTACAGGCTGTTTGGCGCAAAAATATGACCGATGAATAGACCGTGTGACAGTCAAACATCCCGTCGAAATCTAAGCGGTTAAACTTTTCTTTCCGCCCCAGCCTCATGTTTAATCCGCGCCACCATACTGCGCAGCCCGTTGGCGCGTTGGCTGGAGAGATGCTCCGACAGGCCGAGCGCATCAAATAGCGCGTCTGTATCAAAATCACGGATGAGCGCGTCAGGCTTGTGCGAAAACACCTGCACGGCGATGGCGACGAGACCGCTGACGATATGGGCGTCAGATCCGCCGCGAAAGATAAGGTGACCGTCCGCGTCGCGGTCGCTCACCAGCCAGACCTGCGAGGCGCAGCCCCGGACCTTATTGGCGTCAATTTGGTCTTTTTCGGGCAACGGGTCCATCGCCTTGCCAAGATCAATGACATGCATATAGCGTTCTTCCCAGCCGTCGAGGAAATCAAAATCCTCGATGAGTTCGGCAACATCGTCAGGCCATGCATGTGTATCGGTCATTATGGGGCAGATAGGACGGCTGGCTGTAACCTGCAACTCGGGTCTGAATTGAGTGCAGAGAGTCGCGAAGCCAAAATCGGTCAACGACATGTAAGTCAGGTGAAAACCCGCAAAAAATTCGCCTCAGACGCGAATAGGGTCGTTCGCACTGCGATATTCACGCTACTATAGTTAATGCCTGTTAGTGGAACACTATGAGCCAAGTTGCCAATATGTCGCCGAAGCCACGCCTGATGGGGCCGATGCTGATTTGGCTCGTCGTAATTATGGCGGGCGCCGCGGTCGCAATTTTTGCGACGGGCGCGGTTGAACCGTTCGGGAAAGTCGCGGTTAGCCTCGCTATTCCGGCGTTGATTTCACTTTTGCTCTTACCCGTGCTGAACCAGACATGGTCGCAGGTTCTGTTGCTCGCTTTATGGACTGGATTTGCGGTGACGGCGACATTGCTCGGCGGACTGTCGCAATTGGCGATCACCTTCCTCTGTATTCCCGCTATCGCGATGTTATTCACCCGCGAACGTGTGATCGAAGCCTTAGTGTTGGCGGCGCTCGCGCTGATCGCGACATTGCTCTCAATGAGCTTAATTGGTTTGGGCGCGTCGCCCTTGTCCGAATCAGGCACAGACTTTCTCATTATGCTGGGAACCGCAGGAACCTTATCGCTCATCATTGCGACGATGATTGCTGTGGCGCAGTCTGGCGGGAGCGGGGCGGTCGGGTCTTCAGCCGCGAGCTTAGGTCTCTGGGGCGACGCTGTCGTGGGCGGTGTATTTCGATTTGGCTCTGACGATCGTCTGGTCGATGCGAACAGCGAAGGTCGCGAACAATTCGGTCTTGATCAATTGAGCGAGGATATTTTGCTCGGGGATATCGCGGGTGGCGGCGAGGCGAGTGTTCGGATCCGGGACGCAGCCGATATGGCGCGGCGCAATAATATGTCGAGCGTGACGCGTGTTACCTTGCCGAATAGCGCGGGAACGAAAACCAGTTATGACGTCAACATCACGCCCAATGGTCGGGGTGAATTACTCGTCCATGCGCTCGACCGCACGGATGATGCCGAACAACTTGAGGCGCTGCGCCAATCGCAAACTGTCGCGGAACGTGAAGCGCGTGAAAAAACACTATTCTTTGCCGGCGTCAGTCACGAACTCCGGACACCGCTGAATGCGATCATCGGGTTTTCTGACATGATGCGGTCCCGACTTTTCGGGCCGTTACCGGGAAAATACGCAGAATATGCGGACCTGATCCACGATAGTGGACAATATATGCTCGACCTGATCGGCGATGTGCTCGACCTGTCCAAAGTCGAAGCGGGTAAATATACGCTGCTGCCCGACACATTTGATGTGGCCGACGTGGTGCGCAGCTCGGTCAAGATGATCCGTCCATCCGCTGACTCGGCCGAGGTGACGATTGAAATCATCGTGCCGGAGGACGACGCTTTGTTGATCACGGCTGACCGTAAGGCCACACGTCAAATCCTGCTCAATCTGCTCTCAAATGCGGTTAAGTTCTCGCCTAAGGGCGGTATGGTTCGCGTCTCGGCTGAGGACGTGGACGGCGTCGTCTGCCTGTCAGTAGTTGATGAAGGCCCCGGCATGAGTGCGGACGACATCTCCCGCATCGGGGAACCCTTTGCGCAAGGACATTCTGCGCAGTCTATTGATGCCCGCGGTTCGGGTTTGGGACTATCACTCGTCAAAACTTTGGCCGAGCTTCATAACGGGCGTCTCGACATTCGGAGTGATCGGGGCGACGGGACGGTTGCGCGGGTCTATTTACCGTCGATCAATCCGCAAGCTTAGTCAGCGCTTAGCGACGCTGCGGCCGATCCTCGCGCTTCGATTTAACGCCGCCGCCGGATCGCGGTGTCAGGCTCCGGACTCCACCGTACAGGCTCTTTATAGGATCGACCCTGATTGGGTTTTGATCCACGCGGTCGGGTCCGTGTCGGGGTATTTTTGCGCGGCCCGCTCGGCGGGGAGGCAAAGGCCAAACCGACTAAGATCATCAGAAAAAAGATTGTGACGCCAAGGGCCACAGGAATGACTTGGGCTTGGCCGAGTCGCGCCGACTTCATATCTTGCGTCGGAATGTCGAGATGTTTCCAGAAAGCGGTGCGTAAATCAGCCGTTTTCGCATCGACCGCGTCCAGTTGTCCTTGTAGCCCGCGCGCTGCGTGCTTGACGTCGGTCGCCCTTTGGCTGTTCAGGGCAGATTGGGTCTTTTCAATCGAACCCGCAACAACGGTTTGAACCACGCCTTCGACGGCTCCCTCAATACGGGTCATTTCAAAGGTTTCGGTTTTGGATCGCACGGTGTCAGAAAACGACGTCCAATTTGTATCAATCCAGCCGCCTAGACCATCCACATTGGGGCGCGGCCATTCGATCTCGCTCATCTGTGCGGCCATGCCTTTGGCGCGTTCTGTCAGGGACATGGATTTCGGCGCTTCAATGGGCAAGCCGAGCACAGGCATGGGGATCGCGGCTTGTGCCATGATGACGGCGCTATCGTTCCAGCGTGTGACCGCGCCTTTCAGGCCGTTCCAATGCATATCTGTTAAAAGAGGACGCATGGCAGTGGCAAAGGAACTGTCTGCCGTATTGGAAATAATCCCGATCAAATATCCGGCGTCATCCGGATAAATCGCCGCGACGCCGCCGGCTTGGACGAGGCCCGTGGTGCGAATATTTGCAGAGGCTTGGCGGACAACGTCTTCGCCATTCAAGCTGGCAAATTGCTCAATTGTTTCGAATTGTCCGCCGCCTGTACCGTGCCCGCGCCACGCGCTTTGTATGCCGCGCGGGGCCGTGAGGCGAAAGGCGCGCTCGATCTGCGAATAGGGTTCGATAATAAGCGTATGACGGTTTTCAACGTCTGTTTCCCCGCGATTAAACGCGGCCTCGACCCAGCCGCGCCCACTTGCTTGCGCTAATTTAGCGACAACGGTGAGCGATGTAGTGAAATCTTGATCGCGCTCTGGCAAAATCATCACGGTCTGGGCCCCGGCGGCGGTGCTAAAGAGCGAGCCGTTGGCGGCGAAACGGGACAGGTCTGACGGCGGGGTTGGGAACTCAGTTGACAAGCGCAGCTCAGAGCCTTCCGCGATAGCAATGAACGGTACGCTGGCGCCACAGCGCGGGTGATTATTCGCGTCCTGTGTGGTGAGTTCCAGCCGATTGGACGTGCCCAACAGCAGACCTTTTTCGATCGGGTAGTCGACCGTCTTATGTTTCCCCCGCACTTTGGCTTCGCCGAGATCGACGCCGTTTAAGGTCGCCATCAGGCGTGTGCCTTTTTGGGTTTGGCCGTCCCGGTTTAAGCGCAGCAACAGATGGCCTTCGCTGGCGGCCGGGTCCGCCACATCGAACGTATATTCGCGGTGCGTGCCGGTTTGAACTGTCAGGAGATCAAGTGTGGCTTTTTCAACGATCAGGCGACGATCGACATCTAGCGGGCTTTGCGCCAACACTTCTGTCGGGGTGGTTTCGGACCGTCGTGAATTGGGTAAGAAGGCGCTGGCAAAGGCCTTAACAGAAGCCATGACGTCTTCCGGCGTGTCCCCGGTGAGGAACAATCGATTGGGTTCGGTTTTGGACAAGGTGATGCTCGGCCCCGTGCCCGACAGAATGGCGGCGTCGTCCGTGTAATCGACCAATTGATTGCGCGTGACCATGATGAGATCAAAATCAGACTCGCCTGCGCTGAGGCGGAAGTCCGGAATCTGTGCCATGCGCAGCCCAATACCTTGCGCGGCGAGGGCTTGCAGCTTGGTTTGCTCTGCGCCGCCAGCCAGAAGCCCGATGGTTTCGGGGGCAAATGTCAGACTGGCAAAGCGTTTCTCGACTTCGCGGAGCTGCAACTGCCGCGCGCGTGGAAAGGCACTGACCTTCAGTCGCGATTCGGTCAAATTAAGGCGATAGCCGCCCGTCGGCGCGTCGCAGCTCGTCGCATAAGAGAGGCGCAGCACATTGCCCGTTTCGCGAACCCGTGTGCGGTCCAGATCAATAATACTGTCGAACCCTTGGCCATTGGTCGGGATTTCAATGGATTTCCCACCATTAAATTGCAGGATCAGCGGAATAGACGGATCAACGCCCGCGAGAGGGTCGGCAGACAAGGTGACAGACAGGGCGTCGATCGTGTCGGCATGAGACAGATCAAAGCGCAATTCGGCTTGTGGGTTGCGCCAATCCAAGGTCCGCTCGGCGCGATCTCGCGTGGCGTCTTTCAGGCTTGCAGTGTAGGTTCGGGCGACAGGTTTCGGCGCTTCGGGCTCGACCACCATCTCGGCTGGAATAGCGTCAACACTGTCCGACAAGGTCGGATTGATCGGTTCAGCCCAAGCGGTTCCCGCCAATAGTGGCAGGACGGCGACGGAGCTGATAATAAGAGACCGGACGTGTGTGCGGTTCATGATGGGGGACCCTGTCGTTAATACGCTATCAACGAAGCAAGGACCGTGCCACGGACCTCGTATGAGGCGAACTCACTACAGCGCGTTCCCGAAACAGGAGAAGCCGACAGAATGTCACCTCGCGTACAATTGAAAACAGGGATCTGGGTTGATGCCTTAATCCGACGGGCACAGGTCGGCGGCGCATTTGCCTGCGTGATGACACGGGGCGATCGGGATGCGGGTAGTGTGATGGTGGTTGTAAGCGCGCGTGACGCTTTGCATCTCTATACGCCCGAACGCGATATGGAGGGCGATCGGGTGTGGCGCGGGCAGGCGTTAGATGCGGTCACACTGGCCAGCACAGTTGCGGCGCGTCTGGATTTTGATCCCGATCTCACCGTGGTCGAAATCGAAGATCGCGACGGCCGTCATTTTATTGAAGAGCCGGTTCTAAAAGCGCCTGATCTTAAAGTGCCTGACCTGAGTGAACCTGTGTCGGAACACCCTAAGCCGTCGCCGGCACAAGCGGACGCCGTAGCAGCAGCAGAAGCCTTATTCCGAGACCGATAAACGCGACAAATAATCCGACCGCGAGACCCCACCAGACCCCAATGGCCCCCATCGACGTTTGGAATGTGAGGCCGTAACAGAGCGGAAATCCGATCAACCAATAGCTCACACCGGTAATAACCATCGGCCAGTTCACATCCTTCAGGCCGCGCAGCAGCTGATTGCACGTGACTTGGGCGGCGTCGACAACCATGAAACCGGCTGCGACGGGCAAGAAGGTCAGGACAAGGGCGCGCACGGGGGCGTCATTCTCTTTGGAATCAAAGCCAAAATAAAGGTCGGCGATAAAGCCGCCTTGGGTGGCGACGAATAAGGCGATGACCGCAGTAAGGCCCATAGAGACGCCCAGCGTCATATAGGCGGAGCGTTTGCGCGCCTGCGCATCGCCTGCGCCTTCTGCCAGTCCGACGCGCACAGCCCCGCCCATGGCAAAGCCCCACGGCACCATAAAGGCCATCGCGGCAACATTAAGCCCGACATGATAGGCGGCTTGTTCCGCCACGCCGATCCAGCCCATCAAGATAATCGCGACGTTAAATAACAGTCCTTCGAACAGAGTCGTCAGGCTGATCGGCACCGAGAGGCGCACAACTTCGACAAACCGCTCGCGGTCAAATTTCAACACATTTTGAAACACATCAAATTCACGCGCGCGTTCATGGCGCTGGATCATCACCACGAAAATGAGGAAACAGACGGCATAGGAAATGGACGAGGCGATTCCAGCCCCAATGAGGCCCAAGGCCGGAAACCCGAACAGGCCGAAGATCAGCACGGCATTCAACCCGATATTAAGCAGGACCGCGAGCGTGACGGCGATCAAAGGCTGCAGGGTCTCATCAATCGTGGCTAAGAAATTACGCAACACCATGACGGCTAGCGACAAAGGCAAGCCCGGAGCCACAACCCACGCATAATGCGCCGCCATCTTTGCAACATCCGCATCTTGGCCAAGGGCGAGCAGGATCGGCTCGGTAAAGCCGATTAGCATAAACAGCGGGATACAAAGCAACGCCACGGCCCACAGCGCCATGCGAACACTGCGGCGGACATCTTGGTGTGAATTGCGGTCGCGGCCCAGTGCTTGGCTTGCCATCGGCGTCACGGCGTTAACGGGGCCAGCGGCGACCATCCATACAAGGAAGACCAGCAAGCTTCCGAGGGCGGCTGCGGCTACGGCTTCTTTGCCGATCCGTCCGATCATCATCGTGTCCGCGACAAAAACCGAATATTGGATCACCTGCGTCAATGACATCGGCAGACCAAGCGCGAGTAAGGCGCGCAGTTCGCCGCGCTTTGTGCGGGGCATCACCGTCATGGATGGATTAATAAGGGGCTGATCTGACATTTGGCGCGCCCCCTGCGCTACTTTGTCTGTGCTGTAAAGTTCTGCTGTTGCATTGCTGGGGCAGACATATCAGTGACAGCCTATGCACGACGCGCGTCAGTTGGTCGGATGCGAAAAGGAGGTCGGGTTGCGCCCACGGAGTCACATCGCTGCAATGGCCGCCGCTGTGCTCTTGTCGGGTGGGATGAGCGCCTGTTCCGATGGCCGCCAAGAGCCGGTACGTATCGTAGGGTCATCCACAATTTTCCCGTTCGCCGCCAAGACAGCAGAAACATATGCTGAGCGTACAGGCGTTGTTGTTGTTGTCGAGCAGACGGGTAGCGGCGGCGGGCATAAGTTGTTCTGCTCTGGCCATGCGTCAATTGATGCGACCACCTCGTCACGCCCACAAAAACCCTCCGAGGCCGCACTTTGCGCCCGGAACGGTGTCGCGCCCGTGATTGAAATTCGGTTGGGGAATGACGGTATTGTTTTGGCGCGGGCCGTCGGGGCTGTGCCAATGGATATTGACCCGCTGACACTCTACAGTGCCTTGGCGCGCGAACTACCGACCTCGGGTCTAGACTGCACGCCGACCCCTAATCCCTATGAGCGCTGGTCAGAAATTGATCCCACTTTGCCAACTGACATGATTACAGTTTATGGCCCGCCGCCAACGTCTGGGACGCGCGACGCATTTGTCGAAACGGCGATGGAAGCGGGCGCCCGCGCCTTCCCGTGTCTCGCCGCGATGGAAAAGGACACGCCCAATATATTTCGGTCTCGCGCCCATGATCTGCGCGAAGATGGGCGTTGGATTGATGCCGGCGAAAACGATAATGCGCTAATCCGAACACTCGCCAATGCGCCAACGACGCTTGGCGTATTTGGCTTTTCCTTTCTCGACCAAAATACGGACAAGGTCAGAGGAATTGCGATGGGTGGTGTGCTGCCGAGCCAAGAGACGATCCGCAATAAATCCTATCCGGTCGTGCGCGACCTGTTTCTATATTTACGCGGCGGCTCTGCTCTGTGGGCGGATCGGGGCGCGGCGGATTATGTGCTCGAATTTACATCGGAGGAAGCCTCTGGTCCGGGAGGGTATCTAGAAGAAATAGGCCTCATTCCGCTCTCCGACGCGGAACGGGCTGAGATGCGCCAACGGGTCGAGCGGGCCAAAGCCAATGCAGGCCCGCGCCCGTGAGCGACCCCGTCCCTTTTTATATGTTAGTGATTGTCGGCGCATTGATGGTCGGTGCGTACCGGATTGTTTATGGCCGCGCCGCGCGTTTGGTTGTGCCCAATCTCCCCGGACCTTCGGCCGCACGCGCCCAACCGCGTCATCATGCCCGTCTGGCGGCGGCCCTGACGGGGCTCGTCGGGGTCGGCATTTATCTGACCGGCTTGTCGCTGCGCGGACCAATTCCGAGCGCCGGAGGCGATGGGCTCTGGCTTATGGCGTTGATCGTGATTCCGGCGCTGCCGATTGCGCTGTCGATTGCCAATGTTAGGCCGGATTTCGCAGCCCGCACCCATGTTGAACGAATGGCAGAGACGGGCCTGATGCTGTTGGCGCTTGTGGCGCTTCTCACGACTTTCGGCATAGTTGCCTCACTCGTCTTCGAGGCGACATTATTCTTTCGCGATGTCTCAATCATCGAATTTCTATTTGGGACGCAATGGTCCCCGCAGACGCCGATCCGCGCAGGCGGGACGGGGCAGAGCGGCGCATTCGGCGCGGTGCCTGTGTTTGCCGGGACGTTCTTCATCACCTTGATCGCGATGGCCGTCGCTGGTCCCGTAGGCTTGATGGTGGCGATATATCTCTCAGAATATGCCTCGCCGCGCACGCGCGCGATTGCGAAGCCTGCGATCGAAGTCTTGGCTGGAATTCCGACGGTGGTGTACGGGTTCTTCGCGCTTATCACTGTCGGGCCCGCGATCCGCGATGCGGCGGCTTGGTTGGGGGCGGATGTGGCCACGCAATCCTCCTTGGCGGCTGGATTGGTTATGGGGGTCATGATTATTCCGTTGGTGAGTTCCCTCTCTGATGACGTCATTAGCGCGGTCCCGCAAAGCTTGCGCGATGGCTCAACCGCTCTGGGCGCGACGAAGTCTGAAACCTTGACCCGCGTGGTCTTTCGTAGCGCGCTGCCAGGGATCATCGGCGCGTTCCTGCTCGCGATTTCGCGTGCGATTGGGGAAACTATGATCGTCGTTATGGCGGCCGGACGGGCGGCGAACCTGTCGGCAAATCCGTTTGATGCCGTCACCACGGTGACAGTCCAGATTGTCGCCTTGCTGACTGGCGATCAAGTGTTTGACAGCCCGCGTACGTTGGCCGCCTTTGCGCTGGGTCTCGTGCTGTTCGTCATTACCTTGCTGCTCAATATTGGCGCGCTCGCGGTCGTCAATCGCTACCGGATCCGCTTCGAATGAGCGCGACAGAGACATATTCGGACACACCGATAAAGGCGGCAATCACAACCGCTGCGATGGAAGCGCGAATGCGAAAACGTCGGGCGGCGGAACGTCGCTTTCGCGTCTATGGGCAGGCGGCGGTCGCTTTCTCGATCGCTGCGCTGGCATGGCTGCTGATTTCGATTGTCTCGACGGGGGCGTCGGCTTTTACCCAGCATTGGGTGACGCTGGATTTGACGGTCACGGCACAAACGAATGCATCACCCAATGACCGCCGCCGTTTGGCGGACGCGCTGGCGGACGTCTTCGGTGAGGTTTCCGATGAAGCCTCCCGTCGTGAGCTGTTGCAAGTTATTTCGGCCTCTGTGGCGACGGCCGACCTTCGCGCCGCTCAAAACTTGAGCGAACCTCTGCAGTTAATCGTGCCTGCGTCTGATCTCACCGATCAATATCTTAAAGGGCATATCGATCCAAACCTACCCGAAGATCAACGCAAAATCACCAATCGACAGATCGAATGGATCGCGGCCTTAGACGCAGAAGGCCGGGTCCATCGTCGCTTTAATCGCGGGCTTTTCGCAAACCCGGACTCTCGCGATCCGGAGCGGGCGGGTTTGGCCTCGGCCATTTTTGGCTCAATCATGATCGTATTGATCGCGAGCGCGTTGGCACTGCCTGTTGGTATCGGGGCAGCGATCTATCTCGATAGTTTCGCGCCGCAAACAGGGTGGGGTGGACGGCTGACGCGGATGCTCGAAGTGAACATTAATAATCTCGCCGCTGTGCCGTCCATCGTCTTTGGCTTGTTAGGTTTGGCCGTGTTTATCAACTTTTTCGGCCTGCCACGGTCGATCCCGCTGGTGGGTGGCCTTGTATTGGCGCTGCGCATGTTTCCGACCATTGTGATAGCGTCGCGTGCGTCTCTGCTCGCGGTTCCGGTCTCATTGACGGATAGCGCGCTCAGTCTCGGCGCGTCGCGGATGCAGGCTGTGTTTAATCACCGCGTCCCGTTGGCGGCCCCCGGCATGATGACCGGATCAATTATCGGGATGGCACAGGCCTTAGGCGAGACCGCGCCTCTTCTGATGATTGGTATGGTCGCCTTTGTGACAACTGTTCCCAGCTCACCAATGGACCCGGCGACGGCTTTGCCGGTGCAGATTTTCCTCTGGTCAGGATCTGCAGAAGCGGCGTGGGCGGAGCGAGCGTCAGCCGCGATTATTTCACTTCTGGTTGTCCTCATGTTTATCAATGGGATCGCCATTATCCTGCGCGAACGGCTGCAAAGGCGGCGAAAGTTATGAAGACAATTGAGACCAAACTGGCGCCGAAATTCACCTGTCGCGGCGTGTCCGTGCATTATGGTGAATTTCGTGCGCTTCACGACATCGACATTGATATTGCCGACCGCAGCGTTACCGCGCTGATCGGGCCCAGTGGTTGTGGCAAGTCCACCCTACTGCGCGTGTTTAATCGCATGAACGAGACGATCCCCGACGCGCGGACACGCGGCACTGTTTTGATGGATGGAACGGATATTTACGCGCCTTCGATTGATCCGGTTTTATTGCGCACGCGCGTGGGCATGGTGTTCCAAAAACCCGCGCCTTTTCCCCGATCCGTGTATGACAATGTCGCCTATGGGCCTCGGTTACATGGGTTGGCGCAGGCGCGCGGCGAACTTAAACGCTTGGTTGAAAAAAGCCTGCGTCGAGCGGGGCTTTGGGAGGAGGTCAAAGACCGCTTAAGCCTACCCGCGCCGAGCCTCTCAATCGGGCAGCAACAACGGCTCGTGCTCGCCCGCGCGCTCGCCATTGATCCTGATGTCATTTTGATGGACGAACCCGCCAGCTCGCTTGATCCTATCGCGACCGCGCGGCTCGAAGCGCTGATCGAGGAGCTCAAGAAGCGCTACTGTATCATCATTGTCACGCATAGTATGGCACAGGCCGCGCGGATCAGCGATAAAACCGCGTTTCTCCATAAAGGCGCTTTGATCGAATATGATCAGACGGATCGGATATTCACCAACCCATCCGACACGCGCACGCAGGATTATATTACCGGACGATTTGGGTGAGGTCGCCCTGTGATCCGTGGGATCAAAGGATAGAGACCCGAGCCTAGCGGGGGCCGAGGCCCGTTGCGCTGTAAATCGCGTCAATCGCTTGCATCTGCCGCACGGCCTCTGCCGCATTTGTCAGCGGTGGCATCCCCATGCCGAGGCTCGCAAGCAAGTGAGCGAGCTGGGCGTCATAAGTTGTGACCGTACGCCAACGGGGATGGTCCGCATCCGTGGTGATCCCGTCCGGCGTAGTGAGTTTGCAGCCACGATAGGGGTGCACGGGATTATCGAACCGGACCGTGCCAACCGCGCCGACAACTTCAAAATAATTCACGCGCTCAATACCTTCGCGCATATCGCACGATATCGTCGCGGTGAGACCGTCTCCAAAGTCCAGCTCGGCTTCGAGGAATAGGTCGATGCGGGGCTCGCCTTCTATCGCCACTGCGCGAATAATGCGGGGTTCACGACCCGCGAGAGTTCGCGCGATGTGCAACGGATATGTACCGAGGTCCATCAGACCACCGCCGCCTAAATCCGCGTTATGGCGCAGCTCTCCCGGATTATTCGGGATGGTAACATGGAAACGCCCTGTCATATGGGTCAGCGGTCCAATCCGTTCGACCGCTTTGAGGAAATGCCCGAACGCCGGATGATAGCGGTGATGGAAGGCTTCCATGATCACACCGGGCAGGGCGGCGATTTGCAACGCCTCAGCCGCGTTCATGGCGATGGGTTTTTCGATCAACTGGACTTTGCCCATCGCGAGTCTGGCAAGCTCCAGATGTTTCGACGGGGGCAGGGCGTTATAGATGATGTCAATATCGTCGCGCGCGCAGAGGACGGCGTAATCATCCATGATCGCAGCATCCGTGATACCGTGCTCCGCTGCATAGGCGCGACCGCGCCCAATATCACGACAAGCGATCGCGACGATTTGGCAGTCGTCACGTTTTAAGGCAGGCGCAATGATCGCCTTGGGTGCAATCCGTGACGCGCCAAGTAGGCCGATGCGGTAATTAGGTCGGGACATCACTGCCATAGGTCAGCTGCAGGAAAATATCTTCCAGATCCGGTTGGTCGGTCCGTAGATCGGCGATGGAGAGGCCTGCATCTTTGACTCGGTTGAGCAGTCCTGTGACAGAATCCGTGCCTTTCAAGTAAGAGATGATGAGGTTTCCGTCCTCGATAACAGCGCTCAGATCGGCGAGCGCGGCGGGAACCGTGTCCAGTGTTTCTGTCGGGGTGATCACCAGCATCCGCTTGTCCATACGCGACAACATCGTATCCTTGCTCTCATTGGCGACGATACGGCCTTGGTGAATGATGGCAATTTGGTCGCAGAGCGCTTCGGCTTCTTCGAGATAGTGGGTCGTTAGAATGACGGTCGTGCCGCGCTGATGCAGCACTTGCACATACTCCCAGAGCTGACGCCGCAGCTCAATATCCACTCCCGCCGTCGGCTCATCCAAAATCAGGACGGGCGGATTATGCACGAGCGCTTTGGCGATCAGGAGACGCCGTTTCATCCCACCGGACAGTTGCCGCACATAAGCGTCGCGTTTATCCAGCAGGCCGAGCGCATCAAGAATTTCCTCGGTCCGGCGCTCAGCTTTCGGCACGCCGTAATATCCGGCTTGTAATTCCATCGCCTGATAGGGCGTGAAAAATACATCCATGGCGATTTCTTGTGGCACAATGCCGATTGAGGCGCGCGCCAACCGGGTCTCGGTGTCGATGTCATAACCCATAATCCGTGCGGTCCCCGCGGTCTTATTGACCAAACCGGACAAAATATTTATTGCGGTGGATTTGCCCGCGCCGTTCGGGCCGAGCAGGCCGAAGATCGAACCGCGCGGAATGGTCAAGTCGATCCCATGCAGGGCCGTTTTAGCCGGGGCCTTCTTAGATGCGGCATAGGTCTTACTCAGTCCGATCAATTCGATGGCCGGGCTGGCGGACGGTGAAGAGGTTTCGGTCATAGAGGCTTGTCTCGCATGGGGCAGACGCTTAGACGCAGGCTAGCCCAACGACAAGGACGTGACCGCATGATTGCCCCGAAAAATACTAAAGTTTCATCGCCGACCCCTCGGCTCGAAGAGACGGAAAATGATGTGGTCATGGTCAACAGCACGTACGTCAAATGTGACGGCGGTGGTGGCGCACTCGGTCATCCTGTGACGTGGCTCGATATGGGCGAAGATACCCATGTAATCTGCAAATATTGTGACCGCGTGTTCAAACTGGATCCGAATGCGGTCCCCGGCGGACACCACTAGCGTGTCGCAATGGACGATCGGTGTCCTTGGCGGCTCCGGACTTTACGCGATTGATGGGCTGAAAAACGAACAATGGGTCAAGATCGATACGCCGTGGGGTGACCCGTCTGATGAGATTTTATTTGCGGATTATGGCGATGTCCGGTTGCGGTTCTTGCCACGCCACGGACGGGGGCATTCCCTGACGCCGAGCGCGGTCAATTACCGCGCCAATATTGATGCGTTGAAACGCGCGGGCTGCACGGATCTGCTCTCGATTAGCGCGGTTGGATCGCTCAAAGAACACTATGTTCCCGGCCACTTCGTCGCGGTGGATCAATTTATTGACCGCACGTTTGCACGCGAGAAGAGCTTTTTTGGACCCGGTTGCGTCGCGCATGTCAGTGTCGCCGATCCCATCTGTCCGCGCTTGTCGGCACTCGCGGCGCAGGCGGCCCGAAGCGCAGGCGCGACTGTCCACACAGGCGGCACTTACCTCGCGATCGAAGGCCCGCAATTCTCGACCAAAGCTGAGAGCGCGCTCTACCGTCAATGGGGCTGCGACGTGATCGGCATGACCAATATGCCAGAGGCTAAGCTCGCGCGAGAAGCGGAGCTACCTTACGCGACGCTCGCGATGGTGACGGACTTTGACTGTTGGCACCCGGATCATGGGAGTGTCGACGTCGCCAGTGTCATCGCGATTTTGCAACAAAATGCGGCGACAGCCGGCGAAGCTGTCCGGACCTTATGCGAAACGCTGTCCGGTCAGCCGCGTACGGCCTGTGCATCTGGGATTGAAACCAATCTCGACGTGGCGATCATTACCCCGCCTGACGCGCGTGACCCGGAATTGGTCGCGAAGCTGGACGCGGTCGCGGGACGCGTGCTGAACGTTTAACCTGCTCTATAACCGCCGATTGATATGACCCATCTTACGGCCCGGTCTGACTGTATGTTTGCCATAAAGATGCAGGTGAGCTTTCGGCTCACGGGCCAATGATTCCCACGCCGCGACATCATTGCCAATGAGGTTCGTCATTTGCACGGGCCACGCTGGTGTGCTGTCGCCCAGCGGCCAGCCCGCGACGGCGCGGATATGTTGTTCGAACTGATCGGTGCAGCCCGCGTCTTGCGTCCAGTGGCCGCTATTGTGAACACGCGGGGCGATTTCATTAACGATCCAGCCTGATTCAGTGTCGAAAAATTCGACGCCAATGACGCCGACATAATCGAGGGCATTGACGATCGTCCGCGCGATTTTACCGGGCGTGCCGTCATCGCCAGACGCGGGCGCCGTTGAGCTGTGCAGGATGTGGTCGCGGTGGACATTCTCCGTCAGCGGATAAGCCCGCACGTCGCCGTCCGATCCGCGCGCGCAAACGACGCTGGTTTCGCGGCTAAACGTGATGAACCCTTCGACAATGAGATCAAAACTGCCAAGCGTGTCCCAGACAGCGGTAATATCGTCCGTCTGACGCACAACGGCTTGGCCTTTGCCGTCATAGCCGCCGCGCCGCGTCTTTACGACACAAGGCAGGCCGACCGTGTCGATGGCGCGTTGCAAATCTTGCAGACTACCGCTTGCGGCTGCAAACGGCGCGACGTCAACACCGGGCAGGCCGGAGAGGAATTGTTTTTCGAGCAGGCGGTCCTGCGCTGTACGCAAAGCGGTCAGGTTGGGGGCAACGAACCGACCCGCACCCGACACTTCGACAGCGCGGACCGGAATAGACTCCCATTCATAGGTGACGGCGTCGCAGGCCGCTCCGAACTGGGCGAGCGCGGCCGCGTCATCATAGGCCGCTTGAGTATGCCTGTGCGACACTTGCCCGGCCGGATCATCGACAGACGGTCCGAATGTGTGGGTTTTCAGTCCCAGCCGTGCGGCGGCGAGGGACAGCATTCGGCCCAATTGGCCGCTGCCCAAAATACCGATGGTCGCGCCGGGAGGAAGGGGCCTGCTCGAAATGGTCATGATCTAGCCGCGCGGGTCCGTGCCGACGCTTTTCGTTTGGCGCGCGCGCCAAGCGTCTAAGCGTTCGGCAAGGACGTCATCCGACGTCGCAAGAATGGCGGCGGCGAGCAGCCCCGCATTTTTTGCGCCGGCTTTGCCAATGGCCAAGGTACCAACCGGGACACCACCGGGCATCTGCGCAATTGATAAGAGGCTATCCATGCCGGACAGGGCTTTGCTTTCAACGGGGACGCCGAGAACGGGCAGGCGGGTCATGGACGCGCACATGCCGGGCAGATGAGCCGCCCCTCCTGCCCCCGCGATGACGACTTTAAATCCATTATCGGCAGCTGCGGTTGAAAAGTCATACAGCCGTTGGGGTGTGCGGTGCGCGGAAATCACCAGAGCCTTATAGGCGATACCGAGTTCATCCAGCACCGTGGCGGCATGTTCCATCGTCGGCCAATCAGACGTTGACCCCATTATAATGGCGACAGGAATATTGGCCGCAGAGGAGGGGGTGGCAGCTGACGGGGTGGGCATGTGTGGCAATCTCGCTTCCTGCGCTGGAAAGCAATGCAACATAGCGATTGGGACAGACCGGTCAATCACCTGAAACGATAAGCGTTGAAACTGTTATATTTCTTAGAGCATCGTTAACGTCGTATGGGTCAAGAAGCATCGTCTATTCATAGAGGATTCGCTGAAGACTTGGTCGACCCGTCCCGCATAACCACACTGCTGCAAACTGCGGCTGATCCGATGTCGTCACAGATTGGTGTGACGGATAGACAGCTGGCTGCGCGTAATAAAGAGTTAAGCGAAGAAGTGACTCGGCTGCGCTTGCGGGTGCTAGAGCTTGAAGCCTCGGCGGATCTCGACCCGCTTTTGCCAATTTATAATCGCCGGGCCTTTATGCGCGAAGTCTCGCGCGCTCAGTCCGTTATGTCGCGTTACGGCATGGTATCGTCGATCATATTTTTTGATCTGGACGGGTTTAAATTGGTCAATGACCGTTTTGGTCACGGGATCGGCGACAAGATATTAGAACAAGTCGCAGACAGTTTGCTCACGGGCGTCCGGCAATGCGATATGGTCGCGCGGCTCGGCGGTGATGAATTTGGCGTGCTCTTGTTCAAGTCAGACCAAATGATTGCGAAAGCGAAAGCGGGCGCACTCTCCTGTCGGATCGGCAATTTGTCGCTACAACATCCAGAAGGTCCCATTGGGATTACGGCCAGTTGGGGAACGGCCCCATGTGAGCCGAACCAGACAGCGGCTCAAGTTTTGGAACGCGCCGACCGGGCGATGTATTTGGACAAGCGCTCCACCTAACCGCCGGTTCGGTTTTCGCACGTTATGCGATGATATCCGGCGTAATTTGGTTTTCCAGATAGGCAATCTGATCTTTGATCGAGAGTTTGATCTTCTTCATCCGTTTGACTTTTAACATGTCAGCAACACCGGTTTCTGCCAGCGCGTTGATTTCTTGATCAATCCGGCGATGTTCCAATTTCAACCGTTGCAAGAGATCGAGGTCTTGCGCGGCCTCCTCTTCCGCCGTGAGTTCGGGGTCGGCGTTAGGGATATCTGAACTGTCTGAACTATCTGTCATGGAGGGGTTCTAGCGGTGTTGGCGAGATTGTGCTATTGTGCATTTCCACAAACCGTAAATGGAGGTCTTCATGGCACTATCGGCTCATTTGGAACAACTACAATCCCGTCACGGGAATATCGAACACCAGATTGACCGAGAGCTTCGAAGCCCCGCCCCAGATAATGTGAAGATTTCACAGCTCAAACGACAAAAGCTACAAATTAAAGATACGCTGATTCAGATGGGCGGCAAGGCAAACGCCTAACCTCTATCCAGTTTAAATCCCCCTAAAGTGTCGCGCCTGTGAGGCGCGGCCTTCTAAACTCCCGCGCTATACGGCTTATTTTCCGGAGCTAGCGGCCGGCCGCTTTGCGAAATACACGCGGCGCGCGCCATTGCTGCGCTACCCTTATATTCCCCTCGATTACTCCGATCATTCAGGGGCTTTTTAACAGGACCTACCGTCCCGTTTAAAAGCCATTTGCTCCCCGTTTGAGCGCATCGCAAAGGCTGCGGTGTAGGGTGAATGCGCAAGGAATTTTTTTAACGACACTTATGTGACGTGAATTGTCACATAAGTGTCATTTATATCTTGACTTTAATATGACGTTTATGTCACATAATCTTCACAAGACTAATGCGACATGTTTGGACGTCGATCGAACGTGTCGTTTCACCAATAATATTCAGCCTGCAGTCGGAGCGCTCATATGAAAACACTTTTACTCTCAGCGACACTTGTTTTGGCGATGACGGGGACCGCCGCAGCCAACGAGACTTTAACCCCCACAGGGTTGAACGCGGTACAGTCACCCGCCCATGCCGCTTTGAATGATTGTCTGTCCGTGGACAGCTCATCGCGTGCCGTCAGAGCCTGCACAAAAGCGTTACGCGCCTCTGCCCCTAAGGCTGATGTGCGCTCGCAACTCTATGCGCGTCGGGCTCTGCACCAAATGGCGCTAGGTCGACAAGATAATGCCGTAAAGGATTTTACCCGCGCGGGTGATTTGGCAAATGATCGTGGGCTGGAATCGATTGGTCATGGTTTTGCCGCGATGATGTCGAATGACCTGACGACGGCACGCCGTAAGTTCGAAGACTGTAATGATCAGAGTCGCCACGCGCCGTTGGCCGAATATGGCTTGGGTCTGACTTACCAGATGTCAGGCGAGACAGATGCCGCGCGCGACGCTTATGCGCGCGCCTTGAGCTTGCGGCCGGGCTGGACGGCAGTGACTGAGCAAATGGCGACTCTCACGCTAAAATAACGCGCTAAAGCGGTCATAAGGATAATGAAAAAAGGTTCGCCCTTCCGGGGGCGGACCTTTTTCTTTTTAATTCAATAGCTTGGGTTCAAATGGCGGTTTGGCGTCATTGAACTTTCACGAGCCTTTCATCGAAGCGACACAGATTGGTTGCTCGCGCGTCACAATAAAGTGGTGATGGGCTGCCTCAAGGTGAGGGAATGTTTTTGAGTCCCTCACAGGCGAATTTTTGTCCCTCGTGAGGCTATTACATGTTCAACTCGTCCTTAAAATGCGCCCTTCTGGCCACAGCAGCTGGGCTGGCCCTGTCGGCTTGTGGCGGCAGCACAACGTCCTCGCCCGGACAAACGGGGGGCGTCATAATCAACCCGCCCACGTCTGGCGGCGGTAGCGGGAGTGGGAATACAGAGATTAATCTCGTTGGGGCGGCGGGTTGCGATACGGGAACGACGCAGGAAACGATTACCACAGGCAACACGGACGTCATTGCCTGCACAATCACGGGCACAGTCACGGAAAACCTGACCCTGTCAGCGGATAATGGATACGCGCTGGAAGGCGCCGTATTTATTGGGGAAGACGGAGGCCGCAATGCGACCCTCACGATCCCTGCCGGAACACAAATTTTTGGTAAAGCGGGCGAAGACTATCTCGTTGTGTCTCGCGGTTCCCGTTTGAATGCCCGTGGTTCCGTGACCGAGCCAGTCATTATGACCTCGATCCAAGATATTGCAGGGACGGTTGACCCGGTGAATGACCGCGGACAATGGGGCGGTTTGATCATTAACGGGTCCGCGCCGATCAATGATTGTATTGATGGTACGGCAATCGGCGGTTCAGCCACGTGTGAGAAGTCTGGCGAAGGGTCTTCGGGCTTATTTGGCGGCGCAAACCCGTCTGATAATTCGGGCACATTGCAATATTTACAGGTCAAATATGCGGGCAACCTAATCAATGACGAAGATGAGCTAAACGGTATCGCCTTCCAAGGGGTCGGCTCGGGCACGACCTGTGACCATATTCAGATCCATAATAACGCGGATGACGGGGTTGAGTTTTTCGGTGGTTCCGTCGTGTGTGACTATGTCGTTCTAACCGGCATTGGCGATGATAGCCTTGATTGGACCGATGGTTGGGTCGGCGGCGCACAATATGTGCTCGTCAAGCAAGGTCCTGGCGCGGGCGACCGGGGTATTGAAGGGGATAATCGGTCTTCGAATAATTCACTGACGCCCACGTCTGACCCTCTGATTTCTAATTTCACCTTCCTTGGGGGTGACTCAGGGGATTCTGGCATCGTCGTTCGTGCGGGCACTGAAGGGCGCATTATAAACGGCGTCATCGTCGGGTTCCAAGATGCGGGCGTAGATGTCGATGAAGAATCGACGCTCAATAATCTCTCGAGTGGCGAATTGTCCTTTGCGTCTCTCTTCCTCGACAATAACGACAATATCGAATCCGGTGACGACACACCCGCTTTCGACACGGAAACCGCGATCGCAGGCAGCCCGAACGTAGTTCAGGGCAACAACTCTCTGGCGGATGAATTCTTCCCCGGGGCAGCCGAGCAAGCCGTGACCGCAACAGACCCCATGCTCGCAGGCTTTGAGAATGCCGGATATATCGGGGCTTTCTCAGCGACGGAAACCAAGGATAGCAACTGGGCGCAAGGCTGGACCTTCGGCTTGTTCGAAAGTCCGACAGAATGTCCGGCTGGCACGCTCTCCACGGGCGACGTTGTCGGCGGCAAGCAAATCTGCTCACTGACGGGCACAATCACAGCCAATGTTCGGTTGAACAATAATTTCGTCTATCAGCTCGAAGGTGCCGTCTTCATCGGCGAAGACCTTGGCGGCGATACAGCCAATCCGATTGCAGGCCGCTCAAGCGCGATCCTGACAATTGATGCGGGCACAACGGTGTTTGCCGCAACGGGAACAGACTATCTGGTTATCTCCCGTGGGTCGCAAATCCGCTCTAACGGAACGCGCACGGCGCCGATCAATATGACATCGCGTGACGAAGTGTTCGGGACGGCGGACACGGCAAATGATCGCGGGAAATGGGGCGGCTTGATCATCAATGGTCGCGCGCCGATCAATGATTGTATCGACGGCACAGCCACAGGCGGCGCGGTGGGATGTGAGAAATCCGGCGAAGGCTCCTCCGGGCTGTTTGGCGGCGGCGCATCAGATGATAATAGCGGCAATCTGTTTTACACGCGCGTTTCCTTCGCGGGCAATCTCATCAATGATGAGGACGAGCTAAACGGCATTGCTTTCCAAGGGGTCGGATCCGCCACGCAGGTTGATTACGTCCAAGTCCACAATAATGTCGATGACGGCGTCGAGTTCTTCGGCGGCACGGTCAATGTCAAACACCTCGTATTGACGGGGATTGGCGATGATAGCCTTGATTGGACAGATGGTTGGGCCGGGAAGGTTCAATATGTCATTGTCGACCAAGCGGACGGCGCGGGCGACCGGGCCATCGAAGGCGATAACCGCTCGTCCAATAACGGGCTGACCCCGCGCTCCAACCCGATAATTTCCAACGTGACTTTCGTGGGCGGTGATTCTGGCGATACGGGCATCGTGCTCCGCGCCGGGACAAATGCTGCCCTCTATAACGGCATTGTCACAGGGTTTCAGGATGCAGGCTTTGACATTGATGACGCGGCAACAGCCGTGGAAGCCACGGCAGGCCGCATCCAGCTCAACTCCATGATGATCGTGGGCAACGTGGCCAATCTTGAAACTGACGGCGATGCGGGTGACGCGGCTCAAGCCACGGTTTTGGCCGCAGGCTCCAACAATGTGACCGTCGGCAGCACGACAATCGCGGACGAAACCTATGTCCCCGGTGCGCCGGAGCAGGCTGTCACAGCGACCAACGTCAATGCCGTCGACCCTTTCTTTGACGCCGTGACCTATATCGGCGCCGTCGAGGACGCGAACGACACTTGGTATCAAGGCTGGACCCTTCTGGTCGACCAGTAACCTTTAAGGCCCGGGCCTTTGTGTCCGGGTCGAGCGGTCGGCGGCGTCCCCTGTCGCCGACCCAACCTGACTGAACGATTTTGAACATGGATCGCATCGTGAAACCAACGACACACAGCTATTTAGCCGCTCTCCTCATCGGGACGGCGCTAACCCAAATACCGAGCGGGGCCAACGCACAGGATACGGCTTCGCCGTCACCTGTCTCGGACGAAGTCATCTCGACGGGCGTTTTCATTCCGAATGAGAAGAAAATCACCTCGGAAATCACGACGGTTTTGGACGAGGATACATTTGCGCAAATCGGAGCCGGCGATATCGCCTCTGCCTTGACCCGCGTGACAGGTTTGTCCTTGAGCCAAGGCAAATTCGTGATCGTGCGCGGCTTGAACGAGCGCTATTCCTACGCGACGTTAAATGGTGCGCCTTTGCCATCCCCGGAACCGCTGCGCCGTGTCGCGCCCCTTGATCTGTTCCCGACCTCAGTCCTTGCCGATGTCGTCGTACAGAAGACCTATAGCCCAGAGTTTTCAGGCGAATTTGGGGGCGGGGCGATCAATCTTCGCACGCGCGCGTTGCCGGATGAAAAATTCTTAGAACTCTCGATAAACGGGTCGTACAATACGACGACAACAAACCGCAAAGGGCTTGTCTACGCGGGGTCTGACTCTGATTGGCTCGGTTTTGATGATGGACTTCGCGATTTGCCCGCGCTGGATGCCAACGGTGTCCCGACGCGCAATTTCGAGAATTTCGACACGCTCGTCATTGATACTGATGACGCGCTTCCGTTCAATGGCGGCGGGCGTCTGTCTGCGGGCAATCGATTTGACCTTGATGGTGGTCAAAGCATCGGTGTGTTGGCCACGATTGGATATGACAATAGTTGGGAAACGCGTCGCGGTGAGGACAATACGGCCAATATTGGCGGGAATGGTGAGCTTGTTTTGCTGGATTCCGGTTTCCGTGAATCGACTGAGAACACGGTGTCTCTGAACGGTATGCTCGGCATTGGTGTTGAGCTCGATGAGAACAATTTGGTGCAAATCGTCGGGCTGGCCACGCGTCAATCCTCCGCAGAAGCACGCATCATTACGGGCGAGGATCGCGAAGATCGGTTTTTCCGTCAGGACTTTACCGAGTGGTTTGAGCGTGAGGTCTATATGGGGCAGTTGCTGGGTGAGCATTTCATTCCGTCGCTCAATGATGCTGAAGTGACGTGGCGGGCATCCTACGCCAAGGCGGCGCGCGATGCGCCTTACGAACGCCGTGTCAATTATGAGAATTTCGAAGACGGATTAGGGTTTCGCTTTCAGTTCAATCGCCCGGGCACAAATAACGACATTCGCTTCTCTGAACTGGATGATACGACCCTCGATTTGGGCCTCGATTTTGCGGTTCCGTTTGATGTGGGCGCACGCGAATATGAGATTAAATTTGGCGGAGCCTATCTTGATAAAAGCCGCGATTCTGCGCAATCTGATTTCCGTTATTTCGGCACTGTTCCGGCACAATTGCGTGAATCGCGCATTGATTTAATCTTGTCTGACGCGGTTGTTGATGCGGGCGTGTTGGAAATTCGACGTGGCGGCACGACCGGCTTCCCGGATTTGTCCTTTGCGACGCTTGAAACCTTTGGCGGATATGTCGCGCTGGAAACTGAATTTTTCCCGGACCTGCGGATATCTGGCGGTCTTCGCTACGAAACATCGCAACAGGAAACCGCCATTGAGCAGTCGCTTGTTGGGGGGTCTTACTTTCAGTTCGATCCGCTCGATGAAAACTATCTCCTCCCAGCAGTGACGGCGACCTATACGTTTGCCGATAATTGGCAGCTGCGATTGGCGGCATCTAAGACGATCAACCGTCCACAATTTCGCGAACTTACCCCGTCGATTTTCGTCAATACGGACACAGATGACCGTTTCGTCGGGAACCCTTTCCTGACCAATTCGGAAAGCACGAATATTGACGCCCGGTTGGAATATTATTTCGGGGCGACGCAGTTCATCACAGTTGGCGGTTTCTACAAAGACCTGACGAACCCGATCGAAGAATTCATTTTTAACGGCTTGGGTGAAAGTAACGCGACGAGCTTTATCAACGCGCCGCGCGCAGAGCTTTATGGTCTGGAGCTGGAGTTTGAAAAGAAATTCGCAATTTCGGACAAGTTCCCGGTCTTGAATACGTGGCTGGGCGGGCAGGATTTCGTGATCCGGTCGAACTACACCTATGTCGATAGCTCAGTCTCTGCCGATGGCATGGTGAGCATCACGCCGCCCTCCGTTGATCCCTCTCGCGGTGTCACGCCTGTCACGATTTCAGCCGCCGGCCTGTATACGGATGGTCGGAAATTACAGGGGCAAAGTGATCACCTTGTTAATCTGCAGTTTGGTATCGAGAATTACGAAGCCGGGTGGGATGTTTTCCTACTGGTGAATTACACGTCTGAGCGGATTCGCGCGGTCGAAGATTTGTCGAACGGTTTGCCTTCGATCAAAGAACAGCTTCCGATCAGTCTTGATCTTGTGGCCAATGTTCCGTTCAAAGTGCGTGGTGGAGACTATGAGCTAGGCTTCAAAATCCAAAATATTTTGGATGACCGCTATGAGGCTAGCCAAACCTTAAATGGGACGTCGATCATCATTGATGACTATAATGTTGGGACTACAGTCGCGGCGAGTTTGAAGCGTCGGTTCTAAACCACAGTCGCCCAAATCGCGCAATATTATCGCCTTCCAAGCCCGGTGTTTGGGAGGTGTTTTTTTTTGTCGCGTTAAGCCGCATTCACCGCGTTGAGTTAAGACCATTTTCAGCTGTCGAACACTAACCGTGTCACATGAAGTCGCATCTGTCTGACGTCAGCGCTCATGGCACAGATTTGAGCCTGTCTGACGTCAGCGCTCATGGCACAGATTTGAGCCTGGGCTAAGAGAGACTTTGCTCACCTCCATCCTTATGGAGTGAAGCATGAGACAGACTAAAACAACGT
>NZ_BMZH01000016.1 GCF_014652695.1 Algimonas arctica | reverse complement strand
CAATCCGAAACGCAGGCATGCTAACAACGGGATGTTGTCACCCGTCGAATTTGAGATGACAGCAAAATGAAGTAGCAAGGTGTCTATAAAGCTAGGGGCACATCACCCATCCCCAAACCGGACATTAGATCAGTTGCTTAATTTGGATGTTTTAAGTCGTTCGACTTAATGCAAGGTAACCCGCAAAGTGAACAGTCAGGCATCGGTACGACCGGTGAATGACAGTCGAGACTGACGAAATGAACAACCAGGGGACCAAAATCCACCTAAGCTCTCCATTTCATTTAATGAGAAAAAGTGCTTAGAGAATATAGGTCAATATCACTCTTAAGCGAGATCGTGCTCAATGATCATTTTACTTGTTTTATCGCTTTTCGTGCGTTTGCCTTCAGGCCAATTGCCCGTATTCATGTAGACAATCTCTTTGGCGATATCGGCCACATTGTCGCCCATACGTTCGATGTTTTTGGCCATAAACATCACATGCATACATCCCGAAATGTTTCGAAGATCTTCCATCATATAGGTGAGCATTTCACGGAATAGAGCATTGTGTGATGTATCGACATTTTGGTCTAATGCTCGCACTTTTATCGCAAGTTCTGTATCCCGCATTTTGTAAGCCAGCATAATGGATGCAATCATATCTTGAACGATTTCACTCATGCGTATCAATGTATCGATCGGCCCTGTGTCAGCCTCTGCTTTCGCAATCGTGTTCGTCCGCTGCGCCATATTCCGCGTCAAATCACCAATCCGTTCCAAATGGCCCGCACTTTTTAAAGTGATTACAACCTTGCGAAGATCTCCCGCGAATGGTTGGCGCAAGGCGAGAATTTTTATGGCAAGGTTGTTGAGGTCCGCTTCTATTTTATTGAGCTTCTTGTCCCCTTTTACGACTTCTTTGGCAAGGGCACGGTCCTCTTTGCGTAAGGCCCGTGTCGCGGCTTTTAGCTGGGCAGTGACAATGCCGCCCATTTCAAGAAACATAGCCTCTAGGCGGGTCATATCCTCGTCAAAGGAGGTAGCGATGTGATCATTGCTCATATAGTTATCCAATTCGGCCGGAAATATAATTTTGAGTTTGTTTTTGAGCGGGTTTGGTAAATATTGACTCCGTGTCACCGCTTTCTACCAACTCACCCAGATGGAAGAAGGCTGTCTGCTGAGAGACACGCGCGGCCTGCTGCATGGAGTGTGTTACAATCACTATTGTGTATTTCTCTTTCATGGAATCCATCAAATCTTCGATTATGGCTGTCGCAATCGGGTCAAGCGCGGAACATGGTTCGTCCATCAGAATAATTTGAGGGTCGATGGCGATAGCTCGAGCGATACATAGACGTTGCTGCTGACCACCCGACAAACTTGTTCCAGGTTCATCTAAACGATCGGAGACCTCGTCATAGAGACCTGCGCGGCGAAGAGAGGTGATTACAATGTCTTCAAGATGGTCTTTAGATTCAGACAAGCCATGAATTCTTGGCCCATAGGCTACATTATCGAAGATGGATTTTGGAAAAGGGTTCGCCTTCTGAAAGACCATACCTATTCGCGAACGAAGCGCCACGACATCAACTTTTGGGCCGTAGATGTCCTGACCCGCAAACTGAATATTACCGCTAACTTGGCATGAATCGATGGAGTCATTCATCCTGTTGAAACAACGAAGAAACGTAGATTTCCCACAACCTGACGGACCAATTAGAGCCGTGATCTGGTTTTCAGGAATATCAAGGCTAACGTTCTTGATGGCCTGTTTCTTCCCGTAAAACACGTCAACATCGCGAGCGATCAGGATTGGGGCGGAAGCATGTGTCTCTGCAGTGGCTTCCTCTGTATTGTTCTTTTCCATTACCTGCGACTCTCCAAGCGTCTGCGTAGATACACAGCGAATAAATTCATCAATATAAGAAAAACCAACAGCACCATGATGGCCGCTGACGTTAATTCGACAAACCCTTTTTCAGGACTATCCGCCCATAAGAAAATTTGGACGGGTAAGGATGTCGCGACATCAGTTATTCCTTTTGGAATATCCACAATAAAGGCCACCATACCAATCATCAGCAAAGGTGCCGTTTCGCCCAATGCGCGCGCCATGCCCAAGATCGTACCTGTCAACATGCCCGGCATCGCCAGAGGAACAACATGATGGAAAGTTGTCTGTGTCTTACTAGCGCCTAAGCCCATTGCCGCGTCTCGCGTGCTTTGCGGTATAGAACGCAAGATCGACCGTGAGGCGATAATAATGGTCGGTAAGGTCATGAGTGCCAAAACCATCCCACCGACAAGCGGGGTTGAGCGTGGTAGATTGAAGAAGTTCAAAAACACCGCCAATCCCAAGAGACCGAACACGATAGAAGGTACAGCAGCAAGGTTATTAATATTCACTTCAATCAAATTGGTCAGCAGGTTTTTTTTTGCATATTCCTCCAGATAAACAGCAGTCAGAATACCAAGCGGAAAGGCGATCAAGAAACAAACTAGGAGACTGAAAAAAGAACCCAACGCGGCACTTAAAATACCCGCCATTTCTGGCGCTCGGGAATCTCCACTTGTGAAGAACACACGGTTGAACTTCCTCTTAACGCGTCCTTCTTGTTGCAATGTTGTCACCCACGCGATGTCTTGGTCGTTCAGACGTCGGACTGCCTCATCAGATTCCGGATCAACTTTACCTTTTATATAGAGATCAACCTCGGATGAGGCGGCGATCCAAACTCGCTGGGTTGTGCCGATCATATCCGGTTTGGCGGCAACACGTTCTCCTAGGTCAAATGCGGCTCCGCCGCTTACGAGCTTGTATAGACGGTTTCTCTCCTTGCGTTCCGTTGCACTAGGAACAACCTCTTGAAGGCCAGAAAGAATAAGGGGTTTGTAGTTGCCCTGCTTTAGGTCCATCTCAACACGAGTGCCTCTGGGGTCAATAACAGCTTCCGCAAATTCTATATCGACAGCGATCATTGTCTTTTCGAAGGCACCCGCCCCGCGAACAAAAATCGCTGTAAACATCAACAGCATGAATGAGATAGAAACCGCGATCGCGACGCGCCCATACCATTGGAACCGCAAATGCCGAGCATGACGCTTGGCCATCTGGGGCGATGTTGTCAGAAGATAGTCAGGCATATTTTCGCTTGTATTTATCGACAATTCTCAACGCCACGATATTCAAACCCAAAGTGAGCACCAAAAGGAACAAGGCAATCGCAAAAGCCGCGAGTGTTTTAGCGCTATCGAATTCTTGATCCCCCGTCAGCAATGTCACGATCTGGACCGTCATGGTTGTAACAGCTTCGAATGGGTTCGCAGTCAGGTTCGCAGCAAGGCCAGCCGCCATGACCACAATCATCGTTTCGCCTATGGCACGCGAGACCGCGAGAAGTAGGCTACCGATAATTCCCGGTGTCGCAGCCGGTAGAACGACCTTTGTGATCGTTTCCGTTTCAGTCGCGCCCATTCCATTAGAAGCATCACGCAGTGCCTGCGGCACAGCATTGATTACATCATCTGATAATGACGAGATAAACGGAACCAACATGATCCCCATTACGAGCCCCGCAGCAAGCGCGCTTTCAGAAGAAATTTGAAACCCAGCCCCAGACCCCATGCCTCGAATGATAGGCGCAACGACAAGGGCCGCAAAAAAACCGTAAACAACGGTCGGGATACCTGCCAGAAGTTCCAACATAGGTTTAATTATATTGCGGGTTTTTGGGCGCGCAAATTCAGCGAGATAAACTGCAGATAAAATACCTAACGGCGTTGCCACGCACATTGCGATGAAACTGATCAAGATTGTACCCGATAACAAGGGCAATACGCCGAACTTACCGCTGGCGCCGACTTGGTCTACGCGCATCGCCGTTTGCGGGCTCCATTCCAGCCCGAACAGAAAATCAGCGAGAGGTATTCTGCCAAAGAAACGATAGGCCTCAAATGCCAGGGACGCGACGATACCGATAGTCGTAAAAATAGCCACAAAGGAACAGGCGATCAGGACACTCTGGATCGCATATTCTTTGATTTGGTTGCGGCGGTTTATCCGCCGCAATGTAAAGTCGCGAGAGCCTGACATTAGTTGAGGCTTAATGTTTCAAGAGCCAGCACTTGGGATTGCCACTGCGCATGCTCATCCACATTCATTGGAATTAGACCTTTTTCGGATAAATATCCATCTTGCCCGCTTGCACGGACACTCGTGAACTCTGTCAGATATTCTGTGATACCGGGCACTGTCCCAACGAGGTCTTTCTTCACGTAGAAGTAAAGCGAACGAGAGACGGGATAAGTTCCATCTGAAATATTTTCGAATGTTGGCGGCGTACCGTCAATAACGCTGCCTTGAACACTGTCGCCATTTTGATCTAAAAAGCCAAAACCAAAGATACCCAGCGCATTCGGGTTCGCATTTAGTTTGCGGACGATCAGATTGTCATTCTCGCCGGCTTCGATAAAACTATCGTCCTCGCGAAACGCATGGCAAATCGCTTTATAAGTATCGCTGTCTGTCTCTTTGAGCGCTTTGATCCAGTCAAATGTCTGGCAACCGCCCTCCATCGCCAGTTCGACAAATGCATCGCGCGTTCCTGAAGTTGGTGGCGGCCCCATAATCTCAATTTTGGTGCTTTTAAAAGTGGGGTTGATGTCGCTCCAATAAATGTAGTCATTTGGCTTTAGGCCACCATTTCCATCAGGTACATCTTTCGCCAGCGCAAGATAAAGTTCGCGCAACGTCAATTCCATGCGGTCAGATTTTGTCGAATTCGCGACGACGATACCGTCATATCCAATTTTGACTTCAACAATATCAGTAATACCGTTTTCAGCACAGCGCTTAACTTCGGAGGCCTTGATGCGGCGAGACGCATTTGTGATGTCCGGAAAATTATCACCAAGCCCAGAACAAAATAGCTTTAAACCGCCGCCAGAACCCGTTGCCTCTACAATCGGTGTCTTAAACGATGTGCTTCGCCCAAAGTTCTCAGCCACTGTTGTCGCAAAAGGATAAACCGTTGATGATCCAACAATTTTAATCTGATCGCGCCCTGTCGTAAAAGGTGTCGTCTCGGCTGTACCCTCCGACGTATCCGATGCGCTACCTCCGCCATTTCCACACGCGCTCAACCCGAATGCGGCAACGCTGCACAATAGAATTTTCTTAAACATTTTATTTTTCCTCGACTGAAAGTCTAAAAATCAAATGAGAGACGGCCAACGATACCACTACCGCTTTTTGTGGAACCGTTCTCCGAATCGACGTTGAAGTAATTTAGAGCAAAGCGAGTTTGCTTTGTGGCCCACCAATCCGCACCGAGTACGATTGTATTTAACTGGCCTAGATAAGGACCATCTTGCAGGTCGATCGTGTCATAGCGTGCGACGAGTGCAAGTGCACCCATGCCGCTCTCGCCTATCGGCTTATCGACTTTGGGACGGTTGAACTTACCGCTCTTGTAAGTTCTGTTACCACCGAACATGATGCCAACTTCCATATACCCGCCAGAAAACTCAGCATCTTCATTTGCATTTGAGCCATTGGCCCGGAGTAGCGCATATTCTCCAGCAGCCCAAATATTGTCCCGAATCACGGCAATTTCCGCACCGTAAAAATTATCGCTCTCTGCGAAACGTCCAGTGTTGATGATGCGGTCGGGTGCAACATGCGTGTATGGGCGCTGACGGTATCTCAAATCAGACTGAGAATCGCCTTGTTCGCGGTAACGCCATGACGCGCCAAGATGGACAATTGTGTCATCACTTTTGATTGGGTTGTAATAGCCGCGTCCGGCAAAGGCGAAACCTTCATCAGGGCCACCTTCCGTTTCGACATTTGTACCGAATGCGCCGACATCAACACCATAATTATCACCCGTCATATTGATCGACACGCCGGCGCGGCGATTCAGTTCAAAGGCATCGGTGAATGCACCGCGTTCAATCGTAGAGATGAAGCGCGACGAGGTTTCTTCTTCAAGAGAATTGTGCGTCTTAAAATGTCCAACTTTGAATTTGAACTGACTGTCTTGTGGCGCGAACTGCACATAGCCATCCGTTAATTCTAAGCCACCACCTGTCGCGTGGTTGAACTCAAACTTATATTTGACGCTAGAGCCATATGTGCCGCTGGCGAAAAGGCGAGCTCGGCGGACTTCACTATCACGGATACTTGAGTCAGGCGTGTCGAAGTCCGCAATTGTATAGTCAATCATAACCCGCCCCCCGACATCGAGCGTCGCGTCTTGTGCAAAGGCGCCGTTGGGAGCGCTCATGCACAATGCCAGCATCGATACGCCGAAAATTGTTACCTTATTGAACGTCATCACTCATCTCTTGGTGTGATTAGGATGCTAAGAACAGTGATTCAGCTCCAAGCTATGTTGGGCCCCCGATGACAAAATTTGATAACAGGAAGATATCAGTTTGTTGACAGTTTTGTCTTTTTCTTGAGACAATTTTATGACGGTCCGGGAAAATGCGCGCTATAAAGCACTTCAGAGGCCGCCGCCTAATCCAACAATGTCGCCACACTCAACAAGTGAGCGTAATACGTTTTATCCACGCCTGAGAATGAATGGATGTGCGACCATGGTAAAAGATAGAAATCACCAAGTTTCGAGTAAACCAAGCGACGGAACAATCGAACGCACCCGCGAACTAGCTCTGATCTTCCAGGTGTTTTGCTGAATTTCCAAGTGAAGTGGTGCACCCAAATTCCCTCACACAAAACACATCGACTTACATGAATCTATTTAGTGACGGGTGAGCGGCTTATCTTGGGTGTTCTAAAACACTCAATAAATGTCCGCTAAGCCCCCAAAGCTGCTGAAACTGAGCGGCTTAAAATCGCCTCAATAAAGACACTCTCGAGAGGTCCGCTTCGCCCCCTGAGCTGAAGTCAAGATGGTCCCTAAACCTGACATTAGCCGAGTGTCCAACTTGAGGCGATTTTAAGCCGCTCCGCATATCCACGTTTAAATTCGCGCCTCAGCGTTAGAATGTCATCGTTTGTGAGATCGTAAGGACTTAACCGATCTGGCAACACTGAATCAGATTGACATTCTGCGAGCTTATTGACTACTCTAAATTTGGGGCTGCAACTTGCACAATTTTAAGTTTTTTTAAAATACCGCAAAATAATCTGCCGTCACTCAGGGGGATTACACATGAAAAATATCTTACTTTTGTCGGCGACTGTCGCAGTTTTAGCCTTTGCCGAGCCCGCCTTTGCGGCCAAAAAGGCGAAGGTTGAGCTTTGCCATTATAATGGTCACGGTAGCTTTCGCGTTCTGACTTTGCCGTCAAAGGCCGCGAACAGCCACATCCGGTCCCACGGCGATTTCCTTCCAACGACATTTTATGAAGACGCAGACGGAGATGGTTACGGGAATGCGGACGTTTATTTCACGTCATGTGAGGAAACTGAGGCCGGTTTTGTCGTGAATGGCGACGACCTTGACGATACAAATCCCTATTTTTCCTTAGAACGAGATTATGAAGAAGTCGGTGTTGATTCTATCGAAGGTGAGGGTGAAGACGATGAATTCGAAGAATATTAAAGCCACGTTTTTGAGGGCCTAAGTCAGTAAATCTGTGATGATGGATGTTCTCACCTACCCCGAGACATCTAAGCCATACTTGCAGGCATTTTCGAGACAAGGGATTACGCCCATATATAGCGGCCAAGCGCCGCTATATTTCCCTTCCGGAAAACAGGCCATACGATTATTAAGGGAGCGCCTAGCGCTCCATTGTCATGACTACTATATGTGCGTGCCTGGCGTCGAATTTTTGAGTTTAAAGCAATATTTATGGGTCGCGTTAGTCAGACATCATGGTCGCGATGCCGCGATGACCATTATGCCCGAAAGCTTTGTGCTGAGCGCGAAACGTGATCTCGTCAGGCTGACGCATAAGATCAACCTCAACCTTCCCATCAAAATGATTGCAAAGGGTCGGGGCCATAACCGCAAAGCGGTGGATGTGGTCAATCTCTCTGACCTGCAAAACCTCCGTCGTTCCGATGGTTATATTTTGGTGCAAGAGCTCATTGAGTGTTCAGACCTGCTGGACGGCGAAATCTTCAATATCCGCGTCTATGGTATCATAAACTACTTTAATGGCCGGCTCTCCGGCGTGATCGCCCGGGAAGGAAAGATCATCTACAGCGAGAGTGCAGACAATCCGATAACAGCCAACTCGGTGGTCAAAAAAGACACGCTTCCGCGATACACAAGCCAGCTTTTCGCCAGCTCAATACCCTTAAATGAGGCGAATTTTTGGTCGGGTGTCTGTTCGCTGTTTAGGAAGATGATAGACAGCATCGCGGATAAAACGGCGGCATCCGGGGCTTTACCGAACGAACGGTTTTCGCAATTGGTGGGTCTCGACATTATTCTAAACAAGCAAAATGTTCCTCTTGTGCTTGAATGCAATGATCGTGCGCAACTTCATCCGACCGATGAGCATGACAGGGTCTTGAAAGCCGGGGTTTTTCACGATTGGGTCGACAGCTTTCTATTGGAAAGTAGTGAGCCTCATTTGGACTGGCAGGAATGTTGAAATGCATTCGATTCTCTAGAGTTTGAAAGATTCTAAACTTTAGACTTTGCTATGCCAATTTAAGGTCGATCTTTCTAGGAAACTTACCATCGGCAACGTCCGTTAAGCTCCAAACCCAAAACCTGGAGGCATATGGGGCAAATGTCCGCAATCGGGTTGCAACAGAATTTACCGAGTGTCCTTCTTTTGGAGAATGCCGCCTTATTGGCAAACATTACCAGCGGCCATCTTTGAGCGTTTTAAGCCTCTGAACTGAGGGGCCGCTGTGGGGCGAGTTAAAGACGCTCAAATTTCAAATTTATTTAGCCTTTACCATTATCAGAGACTTGACATTATCCTCTTCATAAGGCCAGCCTTACTCCAAACGGGAGCGTTAAATGCAGGTAATAATAAAGATCTTGAAATGGCTCGGCCTTCTGTTTCTTTCAAGCGTTTTGTTAGTCATTGCGCTGCCTTGGTTTCCGGTCATCGCTGATAGCTTTACGGCGAAAACACAAAAAGACTATCTATCTGAAAACGAAGTTAGGCTCGACTTGACCCAAGCCGATGGAAACTTTGCCTTTGACGATGCTTTCTATGAAAATCGATTGTTTATGTTGGGAGAAATGCACGGGTATTCGCGAGTGCAATCTATCGATTTGGCCCTGCTGACTCACCTCAATCAACGTCTGGGCGTTCGCGACTATATGGCTGAAATCGACCCGGCCACTGCCATTATATTTAATCATTATCTGCGAACGGGACAAGATGAGGCCCTCATTAATGTGTTTAATGCCTGGCATGATGAGCGACAATCCCAGTGGGGAAATTTAGACTTCTTAAAAAAAATTCGTTCTATCAGAGACTTAAACGTGTCTCTCCCTGACGACCAGAAGATTAGGTTTATTGGAGTAGACGGACCGTCGAAGGAGAAATTCGTTGCAATGGCTCAAACACTCTCGGATGTAGACGAGGACACAGCTTATGCTGTAAATATGATGCTGCTGGAGGCCAATGCGTCACGTGTGGACGGCAGCTCTCGCTACCGTCATATCCTCTCAAATATTGCTTTGATGGATAAAGCTCTTCCCGAAGCGAAATTTTACGGTCTATGGGGCATATCTCATATTAATAAGGTTGGTACGAACGGTTCGCCTAGCCTATCGGCTTATTTAAATAGCGGAACAGAGAAAGTCTCGCCGACATTCAAAGACGCTGTCGCGACGATAACAACTTTATGTGTAGGGGCATGTTCCAATATGATACCGTCGGGAGCATTTCCAGGCATACCAAAACCAAAGAATGGCGAGCTTTATACTGAGGCACCGATGAGCTTCGACAATGGCTGGATGTTTCGAACACGGGGGATTGGTGCAGCAAAGTCTGTGATGGGCGATGCGCCAAATATGCTCTTTGATATAAACAATCCGGGCTCACCATATATCAAGTCCCCGGCATTGGTGGGCAGCAGTGGTTATATGTCGATGATCCGAAACTTCCACATTGATGGGCCTGCGGCGGAGAATTTTGACGCTGTAATATTAATGAACGGATCAAATGCACTCAAACCCATAAAAGGCGAGGCTTTCGTATTTACCAAGTAAATGCGCCGACGCGAGTCTCCTAAATAAAGTATATAACGGCCATATTCGCAAACATTACCAGCGGCCGGTTTTGGGCGTCTTAAGCCGCTCGTCTGAGGTCCGCTTTGACACCTCAGCAGACGATGATTAAATGGCCTAAAATTGGCTGGCCGGAGGTTGTCGTTGGTCAAGCCCTTAAGTGGACGGTCAGTAAGGCTGACAGGCACCAGTACTGATTGTGGAAGTGATGTAGGTGGATTGGTTAAAGCCTTGAGAGTGTTCAAACCCACATTGCCCTTCTAACCATTAAGTGGCTCTCCTACTAACAACCTAACCCTTGGGAGACCACCTTAAGCTTTTAGGCCTATGAACTCAGTCTTTAATGATAGCCTTTACCCCTAAACGGCTATGATTGGTGTTTGTATAAGCTTTTCATCCGAAGGATAAGTCTGCGGTCACACCCTTGGTCTACACTGTGTGCATTTGAAGCGATTACCATCTTCATGGGTTTCAACTGAACTGTAGATGTCACACATTCTAACGGTACTCATTCTTATAGTTTGAACCCATAGTTTAAACCAATCCTTCTCAGAACCAATAACGCTGAGTTGGTATGAATAATAATAAGTTATATAAAACAATTGGTTAAGTGATGGACTCAGTGAGGTCTAGGCAACATTAAACACTACTTCTCATCTTAAACTGAGAAATAGGGCTCTCATGGAGCAAGCAATGGTAAACCCTTGATTCAATGGTCTGGCCTAAAGAGGGTTTATCAAAGCGTTTCGAAATTAGTGGGGGTCTTCGATGGGAGGGCAGGCGTTTCTCCAATCGATGTGTTGGATGTCCGCCAATGGGAATTTTAGGATGTAGTCATTCTCAGACACATCATGCCGCCTAAAATCGATGTTGGGTTGGAAACCCATCTGATAACATAGCTTCCTTAGGCTCTTCATTATGTCATCACGTAAGTCATCGACCTGATCCTGAAGATCAAAATCCATATTCCCCATATACATATGAAAATGTGGGAGTACGCGTGTGTTGTTACGGGACTTGGTTTCTAAGCGAGTAATGAAAGAATATTTTTCAGATTTAGGCATACGGGCATGTTTGCGCCCGTACATCTTGTAATCCACACGATTCACGACCTCTTTTGGAAATCGTTGGTGGGATTCAGCGAACTCGCTGATAACTCGGTCAATTTCAAAAATCTTTGAGTAAGGATGCATTGTAATGGTCAGAAAATAATTCGGTATGAACTTTCCTATCTGCGCATTCAAATAATCCCGCGTTTGGTTTTCGTCTTCAAACTTATAGTGATAGTCTGAGAACATATATCTACGATCAAACATGATGCTGCCCTTTGCTTGACTCTGGGCCGCCCTGCGTACTGTCACAATAGCGGGTGATGTCTGAGAGCTTGTAGCGCATACAACTCTCGCTCAATTTCAACGGTCGAGGGAAGTTGGGGTTATCTTTTCGATACCGATAAAACGTCGACCGGCTTATGTTCATCCGCACGTACGCTTCTTTCGTGTTGAGGTATTTTTCATCCATTTCAGATTCTCCTAGTTATGGGAATCAAGAAATTAGTCAGGACGTGAATACCTCCCCGAATGGAGAAACCGTATTTCGGAAAGAAGAGCGAGAGTGCAACGATGACCCCCTATGGGGGATGGGGTGGTAGGGGTGACATAGACCACGTTGAGCTATTCTACGTTTTCTGCACTTTTGGTCACTACTGGAACAGAGTTGGGTCTGGAGGTGTAATTGGGTTGTTGATCAGGGGAGATCGCGACATCAACAGTGTTCGATACTAGAATCGGCCAACTTGGATCAAATCCTGCCGTTGAGACCGTTGAGTGGGTAACGAGACTCAAAAAGTTGATTTACGTAATCATGTGCTCACGTTTTTGATCCTACGAAAGCAAGTATGTACATAAATTTGTACATGAAATCATCAAAACAAATTTATACCATTGATTTATATTGATTATTTGTAAAAAACTGGTGCCGCGAGGGAGAATTGAACTCCCGACCTCATCATTACCAATGATGCGCTCTACCACTGAGCTACCGCGGCGTTCCAAAAAACGGGATGACCCCGCAGGAAGCGCCGTTCCATAGCTGTCACACTCCCTATTGAAAAGCCCTTAAGCGCGCTTACAACAGCCGTATGTCAGACAATAAAACGGACCCTAAGAAATCGCGCGAAGACCGGCTGGCGGCGCAATTGCGAGCCAATCTCCGGCGCCGCAAGGTTGCGAGCCGAAAAGCCTCCGAACTGGATCGCCCGAAAAAAGACGCACCACAGCCTTGATTGCGTCTCGTCCACAGGTCATGCGCCGCACATGGATAAAATAGTTATAGAAGGCGGATTCCCGCTACGCGGGGATATTCGCATCAGCGGGGCCAAGAACTCAGCGATCAAGTTAATGGCGGTGAGCTTGCTGACTGCTGAGCCTGTGACGCTCACCAATATGCCTCGTCTACGCGATACCCGGTCGATGGGGGGGCTCTTGTCACACTTGGGCGTGTCCGTTGAGCTTGAAGGCACTGACACGTTAAAACTTCATGCGCCAAAACTATCCGGCACGCAGGCTCCGTATGATTTGGTGCGTAAAATGCGCGCGTCGTTCAACGTCTTGGGCCCGCTTTTAGCGCGCGAAGGACATGCCCGGGTGAGCTTGCCCGGCGGCTGTGCCATCGGCGCGCGCCCCGTCGATCTACATTTGAAAGCGCTGGAAGCGCTCGGGGCGAAGATCGAATTGGAACAAGGCTATGTTGTCGCGTCGGCCAAAGACGGCTTGAAGGGCGCTGAGATTAGCTTTCCGTTCGTCTCGGTCGGAGCCACGGAACATGCGCTGCTGACCGCTGTGCTCGCGAAGGGGGAGACCGTGCTGATGAATGCTGCGCGAGAACCTGAAATCATTGATCTGGCAGAGTGCCTGAATGCCATGGGCGCGAAAATCGTCGGCGCGGGACGGTCTGAAATCCGGATTGAAGGTGTGGCGTCATTAGGCGGCGTTGAACATTCCGTCGTGCCAGACCGGATCGAAGCCGGAACTTATGCGCTGGCCGCCGCGACGGCCGGGGGGGCGGTACGATTGACCCATGTTCGCCCGGACCACCTCGGCTCGCTTTGGCCTTTGATCGCTCAGGCGGGAGCCCGGGTGAGCCTTGATGATAACTCCGTCTTGATCGAACGCGGCACTGGGCGTCCACGCCCCGTTGATATAGACACTTCCGCCTATCCGGGCTTTCCGACGGATTTGCAGGCGCAATTCATGGCCATGATGTGCATCGCAGATGGGGTGTCGATCATTCGCGAGAATATTTTTGAAAATCGCTTCATGCATTGCCCGGAACTGTCGCGTATGGGCGCAGACATTACCGTCCGGGGGCGGGAAGCGATTGTGCGCGGTGTGCCGGAATATGTCGGAGCGCCGGTCATGGCGACGGACCTTCGGGCTTCGGCGAGCTTGATCAACGCCGGACTAGCCGCGCGAGGCGAGACTCACATTTCTCGGGTCTACCACCTTGATCGCGGGTTCGAGCATATCGAAGTAAAGCTCGGACAATGCGGCGCGCGGATCAAACGCGTTCCGGACGATTGAGAACAGATTGAAAGTGGCTGGCACATGAGTTTAAAACTTCTCGCGAATGATACGGATGATCTGAAAATCATCGCCAGCGCGTTGCAGGATGCGATCCTGCGCGTCGGCGATATTCGCTATGATCCTGTGGCTCGGTCTGTCTCGCTACGCATGACGCGATTCCGCCATGAGACTAAGAAAGCCGAACGCGTCGAATGCGGGGTTCGTATTGATGGGGTTTTGGCGTTGCAAAGCCGCGGCATCGAACGCGGCCAAAAGGACGCCTTTATGGTTGTCCTTGACCTTACGTTCGAACCGACAGATGCGCCTGCCGGATATCTCGACATCACCCTCGCGGGCGGCGGCGTGTTGCGGCTCACGATTGAAGGTCTGGACCTGCTATTATCAGACGTGGGCGCTGGTCGGGCGACGCGCGCCAAACCGGATCATGACGCCGCGTGACGGAGGAACCTGATTTTGAGACTGGCGATCACCGGATCGCTGAATTTCACATTGATGATGCCAGCCTACCTGTCACATCGGTTGAGATGCAGCATGAACGCCGTGTCGCGATCTTCGATCTGATTGAAGACAATCAATTCAAACCGCACGGCTCTCCCAGTGGTCCTTATATGGTTCGGCTCGCTTTGGATGAGGGCCGTCGCTTACAATTTGATGTTAATACGACATTAGGTGTGCCGCGCGCGCACTTTAGTGTCTCAATGGTGCCTTTCCGTCGACTCGTGAAAGACTATTTTTTGATTTGTGAAAGTTATCATAACGCGATCCGAACGGCGACATCGGCACAGATCGAAGCGATCGATATGGGGCGGCGCGGGCTGCACAATGAAGGCTCGCGCTTGTTGGCAGATAGCCTGCGAAACCAAGCGGATATCAGTTTTAATACGTCGCGAAGTCTCTTCACTTTAATCTGTTCACTGCATAGGCGGCCAACATGAACGACCGCATTCTCTTTGTCTGCCAACTAAACATGGTCCGTTCGCCTATGGCTGAGGGGCTGGCCCGTAAAAAAGGGCTAGATGCCATCTCTTGCGGAATCGACCCGGGCGTGGAGGCAGACGAACTCATGATGTCTGTCATGCGCGACGTCGGTATTGATATGAGCCAGCACGAGCCGCGCTCATTGCAGAGTGTCGCAGGTCAAACATTTGCCCGTATCATCACTTTTTCTGAGGATAGTAAGGCTGCTGCGAACGCGATTTTTGGCGCAAATGCCCCAATCGAGCTTTGGTCGATTCCCATGCCGTCAATGGGGAGTCACGATGTTCGCGCGATTATGGAGACATATCGGTCGATTCGAACCGTCATTTCCAATCGCCTTGATCGCCAATTCTAGTGCATTTTCCCTTTTAGTCGCGCGCAAACCCCCTATATAGCGCGCCAACGACCCCGCTACATTTCGTGGCGATGAGTAAGGACAAGTTTTGGCCAAAGAAGAACTTTTAGAATTCGAAGGCGAAGTCGTAGAACTTCTGCCGAACGCAACCTTCCGTGTAAAACTGGTCAATGATCACGAAATCATTGCCCACACAGCCGGACGGATGCGTAAAAACCGAATTCGTGTTTTGGCGGGGGACCGTGTCACCGTCGAAATGACACCTTATGATCTGACCAAAGGTCGGATTACCTATCGCTTTAAATAGGCGGCCCGCCAGTTATGCCAGTCCCCGTCATGTCTGGTGACGGTTTCATTCTGGCGAGCGCCAGCCCGCGTCGTCTACAGTTGTTGGCCCAAATTGGGCTGACACCTGACGCGGTCCATCCTGCCGATATTAATGAAGACCCCATTCCTGGCGAGTTGCCGCGCCCGCATGCTTTGCGTCTGGCGCAGGAAAAAGCTGTTTTGGTCAGCCAAATGTTACCCGGACAAATTATTCTTGCGGCGGATACGGTTGTCGGTGTTGGTCGTCGTATCCTCCCGAAAACAATGGACCGCGCGGAGGCTGAAGCTTGCCTTCGTTTGATGAGTGGGCGCGCCCATCGCGTCTTTACGGGTGTGTGTGTGATCGACGCGGACGGCGTGTCGCGATCCAAAGTGAGTGAGACCCGATTAAAAATGGCGCGTTTGTCCGATCAATCCCTAAATGATTACCTCGATAGTGAGGAATGGCACGGCAAGGCTGGCGGCTATGGAATTCAGGGCAAAGCCGGCGCTTTTATCCCTTTTATTTCAGGCTCTTACACGGGTGTTGTTGGCCTCCCCATTTATGAAACGGCTGTCATGCTCCGCACCGCTGGAATTAAAATATGAAACGTCGCGCCGTCATTGAAGAGCTGGTCGGGGAAACTCGCGCGGCCGTTTACGAAGGCCGCAAGCTTGTTGAGCTTCATCTCGACCGCTGGTCCGATTTCAACAAACCCCGCTGTGGAGAGCAATGGACCGCGCGTATCGCGACCGTCGACCCTTCCGTGGGGGGCATGTGGTTGCAGATGGGGCAGGGCCCGGATGCGCTATTGTCTTTCAAAGGACAGAAAGACATGCCGCGCCTAACCGAGGGCGAACGGGTTAATGTGGTGATCGCAAAGGAAGCCATGGCCGAGAAGGGCCCTGTTGTTCGCTATATCGGCGAGCCCTCACGAGATACACCGGGGGTCGTCCTCGCGCTGAATTTACGGGAAAGACTGACTCAGCGTTTCCCTGACATCACATTCGAAGCCTCCTCAGTGGGGTTGGACACATCGACAGAGCGGACAGTCGCCATACCGGGCGGAGGCTCAATCACGATTGACCGCACCCAAGCCTTGATTGCTGTGGACGTTGATAAGGGCGGCGCGACGACCGTAATGGATTGCAGTATCAATGGCGCAAAGCTGATTATGGGCCAATTGCGCCAGCGGCGCTTGGGCGGATTAATCGCGATCGATTTTCCAAACTTACGGCAACCAAGACATAGAGCGTCCGTGATTCGGGTGATGGAAGAGATGGCCGAAGCGGATCCGGCCTCCATTCGAATCGCGCCGTTTTCGCGGTTCGGCGTGGTCGAGATGACGCGTGGACAGGACGGTGCTTCGTTAGACGCGCAACTCAATGACCGTTTCGGAGAGCCGACAGTCGAAACTCGCGCCATTCATGCCTTGAGGCGTTTGGAACGTGAGGCCAAGGCTTCTGCAGGTGCACAGATCGTTTTGACCGTTGATAAAGCGGTTTGGGATTGGCTCGGTACGCCGCCGTTTGATTGGCGGACCCCGATGACTGAACGACTGGGCGCGCGGTTCACTGTAGAGCTTGGCGACAGCCTTGATGTTCGGGCTGACCGATGAGACAGACTTGCCCGATTTGTAAAAAGAAAGATGTCGTCGAGGCGTCGCGTCCATTTTGTTCAAAACGCTGCGCAGATGTTGATCTGGGACGGTGGCTCAAGGGCGGCTATGCCATTCCGACGGATGAACATGTGCCTGAGAGCGCGATGCCCCCGACACCTGCGAACGATTCAGATGTTTATTAGCGCGGATTCGTAAGGGGCTTTGGCGTCACTGAAAAAGGCGTCATGGCCATAACGTTGTTCGGCCAAATTCATGGCGTCGAGAGACGTGTATGAAAAGGCGCTGACCTGGGTGCCGTCCGTGTGATAATTCTCGACCAATGCTGCGCTGATCTGTCCGGCGGGCACACAAACCCAATCGACAATTTCACGCAATCGTCCCCGTAACGGCCCGTCCACAAACCAGCCCGAGCGTTCGCCATGGACATAGTGCCTATCGGGGCGTTCAATATGGCCCAATTTGGCCGCGTAAACTTTATGTACGGCGCGCGTTGAGAGGGTCGGAGATTGGCACCAATGTGACAGGCACGTCCGGGCCTTCGGGTCAATTTCGTGAACCGCATAGAGAACCTCCGGCAACCAAGAGACCCAGATTGACCGCTCTCTGAGCCGATATTCAGCACATAATGCGTAAAGCATCTTTTCGAACCCAGCATCTTTGACGTCGATGAGCAGGAGACAACCGCTGTTTTCGTGGCTCGCGATGGCGGCAAAGAGGTCCCGGGCCGAGGGCATACGGGCGAAGTCCCCACCTAATGCAGGCATATCTTTCGCCATGATCTCACAAATTTTGTGAACGTGTCCGCGATAATCATGCGCTGATTCGTCGTGCGTGATGATGGGTGTGCCGCATCGGGTCAGTCGAATATCAAATTCGATCTGCTTGACGCCGAAATCCAATGCCGAGATCAATCCCGCCATAGTGCTCTCATGGTCTGAAAAACCACGGAAACGATGGGAGATAATTTGATTTAACCGTACCATGCGTCAGGTTAAGTCAAATCACGGGGGGAGGGAATGGACGTTCCTCCGTAAATTGAGTGTGTTCTCTTATTATATTTAAAGTGCATCCGACTCGTGTTCGAGTTTGTTTCCTAACAATGGGTTTGTCAGGTAGCTTAATTCGATTTTTGTTACTTTTCGATCAAAAAAATCCATCGATTTTTTATAAATATTTTCTAAATGCCGTTCTAACGAATGAATGTCATGGACATCTGGAGAGCTGCCTTCAAAGTCTTTCGCCGTAAGTTCATTCAAATTCATGACTCGTATAGATGAGACAGTGACTCCAATTTTTCGATCATTAAAAATGGGAGGAAAGCCTGTTTCATCACATCCAATTTTTTCTATAATCCGGGCTGAAATCGTCTCTCCCAGAATGTAACCTCTCCTATTTGGAAAAATTCTATTACTAGGGCGAAAAACAACAGTCAGAGAGCCATTTAAAACTAACGGTTCATACTGTTTACGAAAAGCGATTTCATAGCGCGGAAGTTCCATTACAACTCCTATCAAGCGTAATTTTACAGGTTCTGCTTTGGCTCTTACTTTAAGGCCTCTGACATTATCGATTGTAAGTTTTCGTCGGTCAGTTTGGTCATAATTTTGAATGCTGGGATGGCTTGAAATAAGTTCATGAAACGACCGGAATGAACGCGGTTACCATTCTCAATGGCTAGGTTCATGGTGATTGTTTCTGGCTCTAAAAGAATGTCCGCTACAATCGTATCTTTCGGGATCTTTGCCGCATTCGCTTTGCTAACGACCATATCGCCATCAACATCCCCAGTCATCGGCGCAAAGGCAGAAAATTTCTCATTCGGTTGCGCGCCTTTGTTCGATGTATTGACGATCACACCCGCTGTACCAATTTCATTGCCAATGTCGTTTTCACCGACAGCTCTCGCCTTTACAAAGGGAGAGATAAGCTCTGCAATTTTCTCGGCTTTGGAGACAGTACGATTGACGATCACAATTTCGGATGGTGATTTTTGCGCCATCTCGTAGGCGATAGGTAAGGCCGTGCCGCCCGCTCCCAAAATCACGACTTTACGTCCCGCAATACAATCGGGATATTCGTGCAACAGGCCCAAGACAAATCCAATGCCATCTGTGTTATAACCGACTAGCTCACCGTCTTCCCGAGAAATGACATTTACACTCCCGATTGACTTGGCTGATTGATCTAAACGATCCAGGAAGGGCGCGACTTTATCTTTGAAGCCGGAGCCGGCTCCGCCTCCATCATAAGCGGGATCGGCTTTTAGCTTAGCAAAAATAGCTTCGCAGTCAGCCGGGTCACCAATAACAAAGGCGGCCTGTTTGTTCATTCCAAATTGGTGAAATACCGCATTGTGCATGGCTGCCGATCCGCCGGGGTAGTCATGGTCGATAGGAAAAAGGTATAAGGACTTACTGCCTATCGTATTAACGTCCAAGAAACTGTCTTTAGGCTGGCGGGCAACTTGTAACAAACCGCTTTTAAACAAGTCCCGAATGTGTCCACCAGATACGTCTTGGTTTTCAGGCA
Source organism: Algimonas arctica (assembly GCF_014652695.1). GTDB lineage: Bacteria > Pseudomonadota > Alphaproteobacteria > Caulobacterales > Maricaulaceae > Litorimonas > Litorimonas arctica. Next base: position 29,148 of record NZ_BMZH01000016.1, on the reverse strand, counting down.
TAAATATCTCAGTCTCGTCGGTTTATTCTCTTTATCAGAACCTTAGGGTTCACGAGAATGAAGTTAATAACTTCTTATGATTTTAAGAGGTTGGGTCTTTTAGTCAACACGTAGTTGAATGGGCCGTGGATTCAGGCGAGAGTTGAAAATTGAAAACGTCTCCCTGACTCGGTGATGTTTTGCTGCTAGATTGAGCTGGCGTTGTTGTGGAGCCGTAAGCCACAGAAGTGGCCACAATGCCCAACTTGCCAGTCTCGTCGAACAGCTCGAGGGCTGGCTCAATACGAACGCTCGGATGATCCTAGTGAACCCGCCGATTGGACGCGTTTGATCCGGGCACGTCAAGTTTTTGGCAATCCGATCAAGCTGCGACCGATGTCGGGCGTGTGCGGATCGTTTTCGCCCTATGCCCAAATTAAGCCCAAAACCTTGGACTCTCCAAACAGCAACGACCACCGTTCTATGAACGATAGTCGCTGAAATCTCACTACCCCTAATGGAGACGCCTAGAAGCTTCTCCGAATGTGGGGCTAGCGAATTGTGACGGCGCGCTTGTTGAGGACGGGCATCGCACGAGAAACAGATTGCTCCTGTGTCGCCATTTTGTTGAAGCGGTCCGTCGATGTCGCGGCCGCATTATTCATTAAAAATGTCGCATCCGTTTTTACAGGTTCAACGACACGTTTCAGAGTGCGTTTCTTATTGAACGCTTTGGTTTTTGAATATGTCACAACCGTATACGGCGCGGCGTGTGTCTGTGTCGCGGCTGCGGGCTGTGCCCCAAACTTATTGAATGTGTCAGCCGCGTGAGCGGTCGACGTGAAACAAACAGTTGAAAGCGCGACGCAGGCGACAAGGTTTTTAACAGTAAGGGTCATTATGGCTCCCTTCAGAGATGCCGAATGTGAAGATGGCCGAAACCATCATGATAATTATTTTAGGGTGGGGTTTTGGCGCAAATCCTTGCGACCTGTGCGGATGCTTTCGGCATGCGACATCGTTGGCGGACCATAGGATCCACGGGATGCGGGCACGGGTAAGCCTGATAGATTATCAGGTCTATAAGACTGCCATACTGGCAATCCCTATCTAAAAGCTCGGGCACTCTGTGAGCTGTCCTTGAAGGACGTCACTAAAGGGAAAGTGCAAATTCATTATCGAAGGGCAATGAGACTAAATACTCCGGGTATCCGTCATACTGACCTGAGACATAAGTTATCCCTGCAGCCACATCTAACGCTGGGGGTTTAAACAGGGGTCAAGAGTCGGGGTTAAGAAAGTGTTTCGTCCCAATATCTGCTATAAACACTGTGTTTTCTGCCTATTGAGCCAAAAAATCACTATTTTTGCTGTCTTTTTTGTAAGGGAAGGGGCGTATGGAGCACATTAAATTGGCACTTAAGAGTCACTTAAAGACGAATATCCAAAATTTGGCAAGCAGGGCAGATGAGACGTTTTTTATTAGTTGATGATGATGAGCACGAGTTTATGTTCGTGAAATTCCTTTTGAAGGACCGTTATAAAAACGATTTCACCCTAACATACGCGCAAAACATCGAAGAGGCACAAACCCATTTGGCGAAAGAAGGTGTCGACGTTATTTTACTGGACGATCGTTTGTCGCGTGGCTTGACGTCAGCCGACTCTATTCCTCAGCTCCAAAAAGCGGCCTTTAACGTCCCGATTATTGTGATTTCAAAAGACATAGACGCCAAACACCTCAAGGATCGACGCCGCCTCGGTATAACTAAGGTCGTCGATAAATTCAAATTGAGAGATGAGCTTGCGAACGGTTTGCTCGACTAGCGCTAATCCTTTGGGTTGGGAGCCAACGTGCTTTAAGGTGATCTGAGCCACAGTTTCGGCTGAGTAGGATAAAATAGATGGAGAGTGCGGCCAGCCGCGGAAAAGAATGGTGCCCGAACCTGGATTTGAACCAGGGACACACGGATTTTCAATCCGTTGCTCTACCAACTGAGCTATTCGGGCCTCGTTTCTGAGGCGTGCCTATAGGCAGGCAATAGACTCCTGTCCACCGTGTTTCGCGGCATAATTCACACTGTTTTTATCAGACCATCCCATAGTCAAAAAGTGATGCGCTTTTCCTTTGCGGTTGCAACTTGTTCTCACTATGAAATAGATTATGACTTCCATACCAACCCGTCTAACTGATATCGCCCGGTCGAACCGGACTCGAATTCTCGGATTTTCAACCACGGATCCGGTTCAGGAAACACGGTTACGCGATATTGGGTTTGCCGAGGGTGACCGTGTTGAGCCGCTTCATTTTGGACTATTTGGGCGGAACCCGATGAGCGTCCGGCTAAATGGCGCCATTATTGCGCTGCGCCGAAAAGACGCTCAAGTCATTCTTGTTGAATCCGTACAGTCTTAGACCGTTCTTATGTCTGAAACAGATACTTTGGCGCGCCCTGTTCGGCTCGCGCTCCTTGGCGCGCCGAATTGCGGCAAAACCTCACTTTTTAATGCGTTGACAGGCGGTCGGGCCAAGGTGGCAAATTATCCGGGCGTGACTGTTGAGTACCGCAAGGGCGAGTTTTCTCTACCTGATGGACAGATAGTTGAATTACTCGATCTGCCGGGGGTGTATGGCAATACGGGCAAGTCGATGGATGAGCGGATCGCGATTGACGCGGTCAATGGGCGACTGAGCGGTGAGCGCGCGCCCGATGCGATCGTATTTATGCTTGATGCGGCGCACATCGAAACCCATTTGCACAATGTCCTTCAAGCCAAGAATTACGGCCTGCCTATCATTTTGGTCTTGAATATGATGGACATGGCCGCACGAGACGGTTTGAACATCGACATCCCTGCATTGGGGCAAGAGCTCGGTATTCCCGTCATCAACTGCGTAGCAGTGCGGGCATCAGGCCGCGCTCCGCTGTTGGATTTCCTCACGGAATGGACGGGTGATGTTGAGCATGGGAGCGCCGCTGTTCCGAAAAGCGAGCTCGGGGATGTTCGCGAATTACAGCAACGCGCCCGATCAGCGACAACAAGGTCCGTGTCCCGCGTGCATCAGATTGAAACCTTCACGCACCGGATCGATAAATTTGTGCTGCACCCGGTTTTGGGCCTCTTCATTCTGCTCGGTATTTTGTTTGTGATGTTTCAAGCGGTCTACACTTGGTCAGGCCCCGCTATGGACATGATTGAGAGCGGCATCGGATGGCTGCAAGGCGTCGTGTCCGCGGTGCTTCCAGACGGTCTCTTGCAATCGCTTATTGTTGACGGAATGATTGCGGGCGTTGGCGCGGTTCTCGTTTTCTTACCGCAAATCATTATCTTGTTTGCCTTCATCCTCTTGCTCGAAGCCTCGGGCTATATGGCGCGCGCGGCTTTTTTGGTTGATTCGATCATGGCCAAGGCTGGGCTAAACGGTCGGGCTTTCATTCCGCTCTTGTCGTCCTTTGCTTGCGCGATCCCCGGTGTCATGGCGGCGCGAACCATCGAGCAGGAACGCGATCGGCTGACGACGATAATGATTGCACCTTTGATGACCTGTTCGGCGCGATGGCCGGTCTATTTTCTGATTATTGGCGCGTTCATCCCAGAGGGTCGGGTCGGCGTATTTTCACAACAGGGCCTTGTGGCGTTTGGCTTGATTATTGTTGGGATCGTGTTTGCCTTCATTATGGCGGCAATTTTCAAGCGGACTTTGGCGCGGGGCGAAAGTTCAGGGCTATTGATTGAGCTTCCAAGCTATAAATCGCCTGTTTTCAAAGATTATCTACGGGGTCTCTATGATCGCGGTATGATTTTCGTGAACCGAGCCGGACGAATCATTCTGCCCGCCTCTGTCGTGATTTGGGTCCTGACTACGTTCCCGCGTAATGCCGTCAGCATAAACGAGACTTTCGCGGGCATGATTGGCAATATCATTCTGCCTGTGCTGCAGCCCATCGGCTTTAATCTCGAAATGTCGATATCTCTGATTCCAGCGATGGCCGCACGAGAAGTCGCTGTATCGAGCCTCGCGACGATCTACGCTGTGCAAGGCGAGATGGTTGAGGGTCAAATGACCGACATTATCGCGAGCCAGTGGTCTATGGCGACCGGGTTGGCCTTTCTCGCGTGGTTCGTTTTCGCGCCGCAATGTTTATCGACTTTTGCGATTATCCGCAAAGAAACCAATAGCTGGAAATGGCCGCTCTTCGCCTTTAGCTACCTCTTTGTTCTGGCTTATCTGGCCGCCGCCGTAACTTATCACACAGCCGTGGCGTTTGGTCTCGGTTAGTCCACAATCCTGCAACCTTCTGGGTTAACCTTCGGCGCGTTTCGTGGCAAAGGGCGCTTATGACCGAACTCTCTCAAAGCCAGCGTGACCATCGTAACATGGCGAACGCGATCACTGCCCTCTCTATGGATGCTGTGCAGCGCGCCAATAGTGGCCACCCCGGAATGCCAATGGGCATGGCCGATGCGGCGACTGTCTTGTTTTCCAAATTTCTGAAATTTGATCCGTCTGACTCGAACTGGGCCGATCGAGATCGGTTCATCCTGTCTGCAGGGCATGGCTCGATGCTGATTTATAGCCTGTTGCACCTTACGGGCTACAAAGCCGTGACGATGGATCAGATCAAAAACTTCCGCCAACTCGGCTCTATTACGGCGGGGCACCCAGAATATGGCCATGTGCCGGGCGTTGAAACAACGACAGGGCCTCTTGGGCAAGGGATTGCTAACGCCGTCGGTTTCGCGCTTGCGGAACGTCACATGAATGCGCGCTATGGTGATGATATTGTCAATCACCATACGTATGTCATTTGCGGCGATGGCTGCCTGATGGAAGGCATTAGTCAGGAAGCGATAAGCTTGGCCGGGCATCTCGGACTGAACAAACTGACCGTCCTTTGGGACGATAATAACATTACCATTGATGGCCCTGTATCGCTGTCTGATTCGACGAATCAGAAGAAGCGGTTTGAAGCCAGCGGTTGGAAAGTTATCGAGATTGACGGGCACAACCCGCAACATGTCGCGAATGCACTGCGGCGCGCCAAAAAATCCGAAAAACCTACGATGATCGCCTGTAAAACTACGATCGGAAAAGGGGCCCCAACCAAAGCGGGCTTAAACAAAGCACACGGCTCCCCTCTGGGCGATGAAGAGATTGCGGGCGTCCGCGCGGCCATTGGCTGGGATCATGGTCCCTTTGAAGTCCCGGACCATGTTTACAAACTCTGGAAGCGGCCCGGAAAACGCGGTCGAAAGGATCACCGTGAATGGGCCAAGCGTCTATCCACATCAGATCAAAAGGCTGACTTTGAGCGCGCTATGGCGGGTGAATTGAACGACGGCTGGCTGGAAAGCTTCCAAGTCTATAAAGATCAGATCGCGGCGGAAAAGCCCACTATGGCGACCCGTGCCGCGTCTGGCAAAGCGCTCGTGCCGCTGACGGAACTACTCACCGATATGATCTCTGGCTCTGCTGATTTGGAAGGGTCTAACAAAACGAAGACGCCCGCCACATCTGACGAAATTCAAGCGGCCCATTATGGGGGGCGTTACGTCAATTACGGTATACGAGAACACGGCATGGCCGCCGCGATGAACGGTATGGCCTTGCATGGCGGCATTATACCGTATTCCGGTCTGTTCATGGTGTTTATGGATTACTGCCGTCCCTCCGTCCGCTTGGCGGGTTTGATGGGCATTCAGTCGATCTATGTGGCGACGCATGATTCCATTGGCGTGGGCGAAGATGGCCCGACCCACCAACCTGTCGAACACTTGGCCAGCCTACGCGCCATCCCGAATGTTTACACATACCGTCCCGCCGATGCGCTTGAGACGGCGGAATGTTGGGAATTGGCTGTGCAGCGTAAAGATGGCCCAAGCGTTATGGCGCTGACCCGTCAGGGATTGCCGGCCGTGCGCGATGATGCGTCAAAAAACTGGTGCGAACGCGGCGGTTACGTTCTCAAAGCGGGCGAGGGGGCCGATGATATTGTGTTGATTGGCACGGGGTCAGAAGTGCACCTCTGTGTCCAAGCGGCATACCGCTTGGCCAGTGAAGGAATTTTGGCGCGAGTCGTGTCAGTGCCTTGCATGGATATTTTCTTGGAGCAGGACGACAATTACATTCGTTCGGTTCTGGGAAAGGATTTGCCAAAGGTCGCTGTCGAAGCCGGTATCCGCCAAGGATGGGACGCTCTGATCGGGCGTCAGGGCGCTTTTGTGGGCATGGACAGTTTTGGCGCGTCTGCTCCCGGCGCGGCGCTGTTTGAACATTTCGGCATTACGACGGATGCCGTTGTGGCCGCCGCTAAAGCACAGCTTGCCGTATGAAAGAGCTTCCGGGAGATGTGTTCGTCACGGGACAGTTGATGCCAGCGCAATTGTTCGCCTTGGCAGAGCAAGGCGTGATGAGTTTCATCAATAACCGTCCGGATCAAGAAGCGCCCCTTCAGCCGATGTCGGATGAAGTTGAGCAAGCCGCAATGGCGGTGTCGCGAAACTATTACCATATTCCGATGGCGGGGGGGCTCACGCCGGGTCTGATCGAAGCGTCGATCACGGCCTATGAATCAGCGCCCCGTCCGATCGTTACTTTCTGTGCCTCGGGAACGCGCTCGGCGGCATTGTGGGCGTTTGCGCATGTCGACAAACTCGGCGTTGATGGCGTTTTAGACGCGGTTAGCGCCGCCGGTTATCAGCTCGGTCAAATCCGTCAGCCTTTGATTGATTTTGCTGCAAGAGAGAAAAACTGACACCCCTCAAAACATTCAAGCGTATTGAGCCCCTGTCATGAGTGGCTGGCTGGGATCCGCCGTGAAGGCACAATGGGGTTGGATCGGGGATTATTCAGGGTCTCGTTTCTCGAGTGACTTAGTCGCCGCCATCGTTGTGACGATCCTGCTTGTGCCGCAATCCTTGGCCTATGCCTTGCTCGCAGGCCTGCCGCCCAAGGTCGGCATTTACGCCTCAATTACCCCCCTTTTAGCTTATGCGGTTTTAGGTAGTTCGCGACAATTGACTGTCGGTCCGACAGCCGTGATTTCGCTGATGACTGCCGCAACCATTTATGAGCTCCCAGAAGAATTACGGGTCGTTGGGGCCGCCGCCATTGCCTTGATGGTCGGGGTGATGTTGATCGGAGCAGGGCTACTCAAGGCGGGTTTTTTAATGAATTTCGTCTCGCGACCGGTCGTGTCCGCTTATATAACAGGTGCGGCACTTCTGATTGTTATCAGTCAATTACGTCATATTGTTGGCGTTGATGGGGGCGGCCGCACAGCATTTTCAATGATTAGAAATCTGAGCGATCAGATTGGACAAACAAGCCTGATCACGGTCGGCGTCGGGTCGCTGGCCTTGCTCAGTTTTTATCTGGCGAGAAATAGTTTTGCCTACCGCTTGGTTAGGCTCGGGGTCTCAAGCAATATGGCTAAGCTGGCGTCGCGCATGGCGCCGATTTTCATCATCGGCCTATTTATCACTGTGAGTTGGGCGATAGGACTCGACCAAAAGGGCCTTGCGATTGTTGGTGCCGTCCCGAGCGGGTTACCGCCGTTCCGAATTCCTATGATAGAGACCTCCTTGATCCAGTCGCTGACTGTTCCGGCTGCGGTGATTGCCATTGTCGCTTTCGTGGATAGCACGTCGACGGCGCAGGAGCTGGCGGCGCGGCAACGGGATTCAATCAATGCCAACCGTGAACTATTGGGGTTGGGGGCTGCAAACATCGCGGCGGGGTTATCGGGCGGCTATGCCGTAAACGGCTCCATGTCGCGGTCGGCGGTTAATGCGGCAGCGGGGGCTGAGACCCCTCTGTCGGGCATTATCGTTGCCGCCTTAATGGCTTTGACGGCAATGTTTTTGACGCCGCTTCTGAAATCTCTTCCGCTGTCCGTTTTGGCCGCTCTGATTATCATTGCCTGTCTCAGCTTGCTTGATTTCAAAGCGATCTGGCGGACATGGGTCTATTCTCGGATTGATGGCGTCACCGCTGTTGCCACTTTCCTCTCCGTGTTAATGTTAGGGGTGCAATATGGGGTTTTGGTCGGCGTTGTGCTGGCGATGGCGCTGCATATTCGGACCACAGTTAATCCTCACATGCCGCTCGTGGGACGTTTCCCCGGCACAGAGCATTATCGTGATGCGCAACGGTTTGTGGTTGAAACCAATGATCAAGTCAAAACCATGCGGATCGATGAAAGCCTTTATTATGCGAATGCACGGACATTGGAGGACCGTGTCGCCACGATTGTATCAGAAAACCCCGAGCTGACGGATTTGATTTTCATGTGTACTGCCGTCAATCGGATCGATGCGTCGGCTTTGAGTTCGCTAGAGACCATCAACAATCGCCTTAAATCGGCTAATATCGCATTGCACTTTTCCGATATGCAAAGCCGAGTGCGGGAACGGTTGTTCCGGTCCTCTTTCCTTGATCGGCTGACAGGACAGATCTTCTTGTCGCAACATGAAGCGATGGAGGCCCTTCGTCCGGCGCCTGACTGGTCCTTCCTTGATGATCACATTGACATGCATTGAGCGGCGCAAAGCCGTCGAAAATCATAGGCTTGCGCAGGATCAGTCCGCTCGCTAACAGCGAGGGGACAGAAGACTTAAAGGACGTCAGGCGACGCGCACCGAATTCGGATTGCGCGAACCGACGGCCGCCAAGGAAAGACACGGCCATGCCGGACAACGAACCGTCCGGCTCCGTCCCGGAGCCTGCACCCGAGGGGAGCAGTGCGACCGAAAAAGGGCGGGGACGGGCAAGGCGACAGAATAATTTGCGCCGAACGGGCCCCCGTTCAGGTGGGAACTCATCACGCACATTTGCGGCGCTCGATCTCGGCACGAATAATTGCCGCTTGCTCATCGCGCGTGAAACCTCTGACGGATTCAGGATTGTCGATAGCTACTCAAAAGTCGTTCGTTTGGGATATAATTTAGCCCATACGGGGGCTTTGGACGAAGCCAGTATGGACGCGGCGGTTGAAGCCTTAAAAGTCTGCGCCCGTAAAATGAAAGCCAAACACGTCAAACGCTGGCGCTGCGTCGCTACAGAAGCGTGCCGCAGGGCGAGTAATGGCGACTTTTTCTTGGATCGGGTTAAAAAAGAAACCGGTATTTCACTCGAAGTCATCTCGCCGCGGGTCGAATCTAGACTGGCGGTGATGGGCTGCGTCAAGCTTGTCGATCCAACAAAGGATGTCGCGCTGGTGATTGATATTGGCGGCGGGTCAACGGAACTATCATGGGTCGATGTACGAAAGTTACGGGATGGTGGAAGTCACCGCCTGCATCGTCCGCCTATTAGTGCCTGGTGCTCACTGCCACTGGGTGTCGTGACCCTGTCCGATAAAGTTCCTGAACATGCGGACCGGGAAGCATGGTACGCGGATATGAAAGAAACGATCCGTCAAGCGATCCGTGAGCAAGGCGCGGATACGCGGTTTGTTCGGGCGTTTGAAGAGGGGCGAGGGCATTTGATTGGCACGAGTGGGACAATCACCTCACTCGCGGGCATTCACCTGAAGCTCCCCTACTATCAGCGGAATAAAGTTGATGGTCTCTGGCTGCGCTCTCATGATGCAGTCACTGTGGCGCGTGATATGGCCTCGCGTTCGCCGGAAGACCGGGCGAAGGAACCTTGCATTGGCGAAGACCGCGCACGCATGCTCGTTGCGGGCTGCGCGATTATTGATGTGGTGTGCGAAATGTGGCCGTCCAAGATGATCCGGGTCGCAGACCGTGGATTACGCGAAGGTATGTTGATCGGTCTGATTGGGGCGGGGCGTATTGAAGACGCTCAAGCTTCTACGAAGGATGCCGCCGAATGACCGATGATAATGGGAATAATGATGATGATGCCTCTGACGGCAAAGTCTCCGATGGCAAGATGTATGGCGGTAAACCGTCGGGCGTAAAGCGTTCACGGCAGACCAAGCCTAGAGCCGATAATGCGACTCGTATGCTGCATAAGAAGGTTCGGAAGGCGAAGGGGCGGAAGATTAGCTCCAAGCTCTGGATCGAGCGGCAGATCAATGACCCTTACGTGCAGCGGGCCAAAGAGTTGGGCTATCGCTCTCGCGCAGCCTTTAAGCTCGAAGAATTAGATGATCGTTATAATTTGATCACGCCGAATTCTCTCATCGTCGACTTGGGCTGTGCCCCGGGCGGTTGGATGCAAGCGGCCTTTAAGCGGGGCGCACGGCGAATCGTCGGTATTGATATTTTGCAAGTTGAGTCCGTACCGAACGCAGAAATATTGCATCTCGACTTTATGGCTGAGGGTGCAACCGAAGAGCTCAAAGCACATTTGGAGCGCGCGCCTGACTTTGTCATGTCTGATCTCGCCGCGAATACGACCGGACATAAGCAGACCGATCACTTGAAAACGGTCGCTTTGGTCGAAGCGGCGGCGGAATTTGCCCTCGATGTCCTTGCACCAGGGGGGCATTTCATCACGAAAGTCTTCCAAGGCGGGGCCGAAGAAAAGCTGCTAAAGCGGCTCCGGGAACGGTTTGAGTTCGTGCGCCATGCGAAGCCGAAAAGCTCGCGCAAAGGCTCACCAGAAATATATCTTGTGGCAAAAGGCTTCCGACCTGTCGAATAGGGTTTGCGGGCAAGCCGGATGACTGATAGGTGCGGCTCGCAAATGGAACGGAGGCTCCCCCATGGAGATTCGAGAAGGTTTGACCTTCGATGACGTCCTACTGCAACCCAAGGCGTCCGATATAATACCCGCGCAAGCGAAGCTGCATACGCAGCTCACGCGTGGCATAAAAATGAATGTGCCGCTCATCAGTGCGGCCATGGATACAGTCACGGAAGCCCCTCTTGCAATTGCGATGGCGCAAATCGGCGGCATTGGGGTCATTCACCGCAATCTGACGATTGAAGAGCAAGCGGAAGAAGTCCGCAAGGTCAAACGGTATGAAGCCGGCATGGTGGTCAATCCGGTTACAATTGGTCCGGACGCGACACGCGGTGAATTAGCGGCGCTCGGGAAACGCTATCGTTTCTCTGGCCTTCCCGTGACTGAAGAGAACGGAAAACTGGTCGGTATTATTACCAACCGCGATGTACGTTTTGCCGACGATCCGACTCAAAAGGTCCGTGACCTTATGACGACGGATCTCGTCACAGCCAAAGTTGGCGTGACGCAGGCTGAAGCCCGGACCCTCTTGCACAAGCACCGTATCGAAAAACTGATTGTCGTTGACGATAATTATCGTTGCGTCGGTTTGATCACCGTCAAAGATATGGAAAAGGCCGAAAACTATCCGAATGCGTGTAAAGACGCATCCGGCAGCCTGAGGGTTGCTGCGGCCTCTACTGTGGGCGATGCGGGTTTTGACCGGGCTGTTGCCTTGATCGAAGCTGGCGTGGATGCGCTCGTCATCGATACGGCGCATGGTCATAGCTCAGCCGTTGGCGCACAAGTCGAGCGCATTAAAGCGGCCTATCCCAACACGCAGATTATTGCGGGGAATATTGCCACCGAAGCCGCCGCTCACGCGCTTATCAAAGCCGGCGCTGACGCGCTGAAAGTCGGGATTGGCCCCGGCTCGATCTGTACAACGCGGATAGTCGCGGGTGTCGGCGTGCCTCAGCTGACAGCGATTATGGATGTTTGCAAAGCCGCAACGGCGGCCGGCATTCCTGTGATCGCCGATGGCGGGATCAAATATTCGGGCGATATGGCCAAGGCGCTTGCCGCTGGGGCCACATCCGCCATGGTTGGCTCTCTGCTGGCCGGGACCGAAGAAGCGCCGGGCGAAGTGTTCCTATACCAAGGTCGTCAATATAAAGCCTATCGTGGCATGGGGTCCGTCGCCGCGATGGCGCGCGGGTCTGCGGATCGCTATTTCCAGAAAGAAGTCTCAGATACGATGAAACTTGTTCCTGAAGGCATTGAAGGCCGCGTCGCGTTCAAAGGCCCGGTCGGCCCCATCTTACATCAACTGCTTGGCGGTCTCCGCGCCTCCATGGGGTATACCGGTTCGGAAACGATTGACGATTTCCATAAGAATGCGGAATTTGTCCGGATTACGGGCGCGGGTCTCCGCGAAAGCCATGTCCACGATGTTCACATCGCTCGTGAAGCCCCTAACTATTCGATGCCCGGATAGAAAATGGATGTTGTCTACCTTCGACCTGCTTTAGCTTATTATGTCGGTTCGGCACTTTTGAGCCTGTGCAGATACTTACGCATCAAAAATTCGATGATTTCATTTGAAATTTTGAAGCAGGCTTCTGAATCAACAAGAACATTGTCTTCAGGGTTGTTGTTGCTCTCAGTTGCTTTGATGGCGGCAGCCCCACATGATAATTGGGTCTTAGGCATTCTATGGGCCATTGCGTTAGTTGGACTAGCGATCCATGCTTTCATGATTTTTCGTGATCCAGTTCAGTGGTATGTCGCATCGGGTCTTTTTTCGATCATCTGCATTTTCATTGTAGCGATCATTGCTTTTGCAGGAACATTTTCATGAGACTTGGTGGACGTATCGCCGCCGCAGAAGAAGTTCTGCAGGACATTCTCACGCAACGCACACCTGTGGCTATGGCGCTACGGGATTGGGCCAAAGCGCATCGCTTTGCAGGATCCAAAGACCGGGCCGCGATCGGTAATATTGTTTATGACGCGCTGCGCCACCGTAGTAGCTTTGCCTACCGCATGGATGATGACAGCCCACGGGCTCTAGCGATTGCCGGGGCCGTTTGGGGCTGTGGCGTTTCCTTAGAGCAGCTGGAGTTTGATTCCGAAGATAAGCACTCACCCGCCGCTCTCACGGACGACGAGCGCGCGAACATTGGCGGACGAATTGATCTGTCGAGCGCCCCGGATTGGATTCAAGCCGATGTCCCGGAATGGATTTGGCCTGCGTTTGAGAACAACTTTACCGAAGACGCGATCAAAGAGGGTCAAGCGCTCGCCAAGCGTCCGCCGCTTGATATGCGGGTCAACACGATCAAGGCAAAACGAACCGACATCGCAACGGATGCGATTGCCACACCGCTCTCGCCTGTCGGTTTACGCCACCCGCCAATTATCGGGTTTGGGCGTCATCCTGATGTGCAATCCACATCCGATTACCAACGCGGCAAAATCGAAATGCAGGACGAGGGTAGCCAGTTGGTTAGCCTTCTTTGTGCGGCGCAGCCGGGCGACAAGGTTCTGGATTACTGTGCTGGCGGGGGTGGCAAGGCGCTCGCGCTTGCGGCTGACATGCTCAACAAGGGCGAAATCTACGCCTATGATATCGACAAACGCCGTCTCGCTCCAACTTGGCAACGATCCGAGCGGGCCGGGGCCTCAATTATAGAGGTCATTGCCCCACCCGCCGAAACATTGCCTGCGCTTAAAGGGGCTATGGACCGTGTCTTAATTGACGCGCCGTGCACGGGTATTGGGACGTGGCGTCGGAAGCCGGATGCCAAATGGCGTCTGACAGAAAATGCGTTGGAACGTCGTCGTAAGGAACAAGTCACGGTTCTGGATCAAGGATCTGAATTCGTGAAAGTCGGCGGGTTTCTTTTCTATGTCACCTGTTCGATGTTGGCCGAAGAAAATGAAGGCCAAGTCTACGCCTTTTTGGACCGCAATAAGGGATTTTCCCTGCTGAGCGCGGGCGAAGTGTTCGAAGAACGGTTTGGCGTCGATGGCCCGAAACCTTGGTCAGAAGACGGGCTTACTTTAACGATGACACCCGCTTCGACAGGAACAGATGGCTTCTTTTTCGCAGTAATGGAACGGACGAAATGAGCGAACAACACGACGACATTATTCAGCAACATGAGCGTTTGCTGATTGTCGATTTCGGGTCTCAGGTTACAAAACTGATTGCTCGGCGTGTGCGTGAAAGTGGCGTGTATTCTGAAGTCCATCCGTACAATAAAGTTGATGCCGGATTTCTCGCCTCGTTTAATCCCAAAGCTGTGATCCTATCTGGCGGTCCGGCCAGTGTCGCTGATGCTGGCAGTCCTCGCGCGGATGCGGGCATCTTTGATTTGGGTGTGCCTGTGCTCGGTATATGTTACGGACAGCAAACAATGGCGGCCCAATTGGGCGGCGCGGTCGAAAAATCCGACGAGCAAGAATTTGGACGGGCTTATCTGGAAAAGACAGGGTCATCCCCGTTGTTTGAAGGTCTAACCGACCGCGAACAGGTTTGGATGAGCCACGGCGACCGCGTTAGCAAAATGCCCAAGGACTTTGAAATAATTGCGAAAAGTCCCAATGCTCCACTGGCAGCGATTGCCGACGAAGCACGACGTTTCTATGGTGTTCAGTTCCATCCGGAAGTTGTTCACACGGAGAATGGCGCGCGTATATTACGTAACTTCACGCATGAAATCGCAGGCTTTGACGGCGATTGGACGATGGCCGCTTTTAAAGGCGAAATGATCCAAGCGATCAAAGATCAAGTCGGTGACGGCAAGGTGATTTGTGGTCTCTCCGGGGGTGTCGATAGTTCTGTTGCGGCCGTGTTGATCCATGAAGCGATTGGCGATCAGCTAACGTGCGTTTATGTCGACACCGGCATGATGCGCATGGGCGAAAGCGCACAAGTCACAGCCCTGTTTCGTGATCACTACGACATTAATTTGATTCATGTGGATGCGAGCGATGAATTCCTCGGCCTGCTGGCGGGGGTCTCCGATCCGGAACGGAAACGGAAAATCATCGGTGGGACCTTTATTGATATTTTCGAGCGCGAAGCCAAAAAGGTCGGCGGCGCAAAGTTCCTCGCCCAAGGAACCCTATATCCTGATGTGATCGAGTCTGTTTCCTTTGATGGCGGGCCATCCGTCACAATTAAGTCCCACCATAATGTGGGTGGCTTGCCGGAGCGGATGGACCTGAAACTGGTCGAACCTTTGCGCGAATTGTTCAAAGATGAGGTGAGGGCGCTCGGCCGCGAGCTAGGCTTGCATGATGACTTTGTCGGTCGTCACCCATTTCCGGGCCCTGGCCTGGCCATACGCTGCCCCGGTGAGATCACAAAATCACGCCTCGATATCCTACGTGAAGCCGACGCCGTCTATCTCGACCAGATCCGTAAACACGGGCTTTATGATGATATTTGGCAGGCCTTTGCCGTGCTTCTGCCGGTGCAAACCGTCGGTGTTATGGGCGATAGCCGGACATATGACTTCGTTCTGGCCCTTCGCGCGGTCACGTCAACAGACGGGATGACGGCGGACTACTATCCCTACAGCCACGAATTTCTGGGCGAAACGGCGACACGTATCATCAATGAAGTGCGGGGGGTGAACCGGGTTGTCTATGACGTGACGTCAAAGCCACCCGGAACCATTGAATGGGAATAATCGCAACGCGCGATTAAAGCCTAGCGATTGAAGAAAGCCGGCATATCGCCGCCAAATCCAGCCTCTTTGCTCGAATTTCCGCGGGATTTTGATTTCCCGCGTGCATTCGTCGATGATTTTGGCGTGGATGACTTTGGCTCAAAAGGCTTCTTAACCTCGGATTTTTCACGCTGACTTGACTGACGTTTTGGCTCCGACTGATTTTTTTCATCAGACTGCGGCTTAGAGCGCGATCGTGCTGGGCGACGGCTGGGCGTTTTGGACGCAGCGGTGTTAGATTCAGGTGTAGTGTTCTTCGACGTCGTCGCGGTCAGGTCCGCATGGACAGGGGCCGTATCATTCGAAGCCGTATTTGATTGTCTACCGGGCGCTTTGCGTGTCCGCGTTGTCTTGGCACGTGGTTCACGTTTTGGCTTTGCAGGCGTTTCGGTTTTCGTTTCAACAGCCGGGGTTTCGGACTGAACTGGCTCAGATTTTGGTGCAGGGCGACGGCTGGAATTACCACGCGAGGATGAAGACTGCGATGATGAGCCGGATGAACGACCCTTGCTACTTCCGCTACGACTATTGCCGCGGTTTCCGCCTCGGCCTTCCCGCGGCATATTATCAACGTCCGGAATCTCAATTTCTTCGATCGAATCTTTACCGATTAGATTGAGAATGCTGCTGTAATTTTTATCATCCAACGGCGCGACGAGCATGATGGCGTCGCCTTTACGGCCCGCACGGCCTGTCCGGCCGATCCGGTGAATATAATCTTCGGAGTGGAAAGGGACGTCATAGTTAAAAACGTGGCTGACGGAGGACACGTCAAGCCCGCGTGCGGCGACATCAGACGCCACCAGAAATTTAATTTCGCCCGCTTTGAAACGGTCGAGAGTCTTTGTACGCAGGCTTTGTGCCAAATCCCCATGAATGGGTTCCGCGCTAATGCCATGCTTTGTGAATGACTTGGCAACAACATCGACGTCTTTTTTGCGATTACAAAAGATAATCGCGCTATCGACAGTTTCGCCTTCAATGATCTTGCGCAACGCTGTGCGCTTAAGCTTACCATCGGACGAGGGAACGCGGGCGATCCGCTGACGAACCGTCTTGGCAGTTGAATTTCTGCGCGCGATTTGTACCGTAACAGGCTGGTGTAAGAATTGATCGACCAATCGTTTGATTTCAGGCGGCATCGTGGCCGAGAAAAACAGAACTTGGCGCGTAAACGGCGTCATTTGGAAAATACGCTCAATATCGGGAATGAAGCCCATATCCAGCATGCGGTCCGCTTCATCGACAACCAATGTTTGCACACCTGTCATCAAAATTTTACCGCGTTCGAATTGGTCAAGCAGGCGACCCGGCGTCGCGATCAGAATATCAACGCCTTTGGTCAATTTCCGGTCTTGTTCCGCAAAGGAGACGCCGCCGATAAGCAGGGCGGTTTCGAGCTTTAGATATTTGCCGTAGGTCTTCACATCTTCGGCCACTTGAGCCGCCAGTTCGCGAGTTGGGCAGATGATCAAACAGCGCGGCATACGCGCGCGGGCGCGCCCTTTTGCCAGTTTGTGCATGGTTGGGAGCACAAAGGCGCCCGTTTTACCCGTACCCGTCTGGGCAATGCCGAGAACGTCTCGGTTTTGCATCGCAGATGGAATAGCTTGGGCCTGAATAGGCGTCGGTTTTTCGTACCCAATCTCGCCAAGCGCCTTCAGAATTTTGGCGTCTAAGCCAAGTTCTGCAAAGGTGATGTCGACAGGTGCGTCAGGGGATATTTCAGTCGGGGAGTCTTTGGAGCTCACGTGGGTGTTCTTTCGGGCCAGGCGCCGGGCATCATCGGTCTTGATGGCGGCATCGCATGCGACTCTCGCACGCACCTCTCAGGCCAGCGCACCCTACACGGGCGCACAGTAATATCAAGGGATGCTATAAGTTGGAATCTGTTTAGTTGAACGACCGTTTTCAGAGCGATTCACCAAGCTTCATGGCTGCCAATTTTCATCGAATTGCGCCTATATTTAAACGGTCCGGCGCCTGTCCAATTTTTGCCATCAGGAAAACGAACTTCGACGCCATGAAGCCCGTCAGTGTCAAACAGTCGCATATTTACGCCCATCATATCAACGGGCCCGTGCTGATCCGTAAAGGACTTTGCCATTGTGAAGTGCGTTGTGGCAGAACAGGATTTGCAAGATTGAACTTCGGCAGCAGGGTTATCTTTATCCTTCCTCATTACAGATGTTGTTTCACCAACGACGTGAACAGTTGCAGGCGAAAAGTAGCCCCAAGCGCCGCCCGACTTTCGGCATAAAGTGCAATTACAATCGTGAATAAATTCAGGCTTGGCATCAATTGTGACACTGACAGATCCACAAAGGCAGTTAGCAGTCATATTCATTCCCATCAGTTTTGCGTCACCCTGCACGGACGTCAGCGATTGGACTGACTTGATCTATCGGTATTTATAGGGCCGATCATCGTCAATTGTCGGATTATAGCGGTCCCGAAGGGCTGTCATACGCGATTCCAGCGAGAGAGCCTCTCCGTCGCGGTACATGGCGACAGGGGCCGACGTGGCTTCAAGTGGATCACCGTCCCAGACAACGAGGGAGGCGGGACTCCCCACATCCATAGTGCCTAAGTCGATCCCAAACCAACGAGCCGGTGTTCCTGTGATCGCTTGGAAAGCAGCTTCCCGTGATAGGCCATTGCCAACGGCATTCCCAGCATGGTGGGCCAAGCCCCCCGCCTTAATTGTGCGGAACGAAGAGAGACCCAAAATAGCGAAATCGACGCCTGCGGCATCAATGGCGACGACGTTATCGAGCGATGCATTCACTGAATCAAAGCTGTCAGGCAGATTTTCATGCGGGTCGACGATCACTTTGATGCCGGCGCCGGCCAACTCATTGGCGACGAGATGGGCTTCTTCGGCGCCAACGACAATAATATCGAGCGCGGGATAGTCAGCCTTCAGTGCAATAATCGCCATAAGATCAGAAGCGCGACTGGCGCTAATCATGAGCGGCACACGTCCGGCAACAACGGCACGAAGGGCACGCGCGTCACGGCGGCGCAGAACATCACCTTCATCTTGGGTGAGATAGCTGCGGCGGACATCATCCAATGCGCCACGAAGTTGGGACATTGCGGCCGAACGAGAGCCACCCGCGCGCCGCGCGCCAGATTCTCCGAGAGCAATATGGATTAGGGCTGTGTCGTTCAAGACAGACGAATTTGTGCCGTCGAGGCTGACAACAAGCCCCGTTCCGCCAAAGATTGTATTGCCCGTGGGATTGGGCACGATGGCGGCATAAAGAACGCCGCGCCGACGGGCATTGGCAATATGAACTTCGCGCGGATTAAACGAGTCAGAGGCTCGGAGTGACGCTGAGGCAAGATCAGTATTCGCCGATGTATCGTTTGTGTCGCGTTCGCCGCCAATATCAACAATGCCGAGCGTGGAGACAGAGGCCACGAGTGCGGGGCTTACCCAAACGTCGGTCATAAAGGTCGAGCCGTCTGTGGCGGCCAATTCTGGCCCCATCGCGGTGATCATACCGTCACGCATTTGAATGTCGGCCGTTTGGCGCGTGCCATCAGACGCAAGAACGGTGACGTTATCGAGGAACATATCCTGAGCGAAAGCAGATGTGGCCGTAAGCAAGGACGCGACGGACGCGAGAAGGAGGTGTTTCATCGGGCAATCTCCGTACCAAGGCGGAAGTCGGACTGAGGCTTCAATCCAGTTTCGCGATCAAACATCAAGGCGCCATCTATATAGACTTGGTCAGGGCGCGAGAAAGTGGAGTAGGGGTCTCCGTTCCAAATCAGGACGTCCGCGCGTTTGCCAACTTCGAGTGTGCCTGTTTCGTCTAAGATGCCCAGTGCTTTGGCCGGGTTAGTCGAAAGCCATGTCCACGCTTCTTCTTTGGAGATATCCAATCCAGCGCGATTGCCATTGGCGCGCGCCTTGGCGACTTCCTGATTGAGGCGTTGAATGTTTTTATCATCGTCCGAGTGGATCATGGCACAAGCTCCCGCCGCATGGACGAAGGGGATGTTTTCCAGAATGCCGTCATAGCTTTCCATCTTAAAGCCGTACCAATCGGCCCACATCGCTGCACAGGTGCCGTTTTCGGCAAGCAAATCGGCAATTTTATAGGCCTCAACCGCGTGATGGAATGTCGTGACTTTATAGCCAAATTCTTTGGACAGGTCGATGATCTGCGCCATTTCATCAGCACGGTAGCAATGCATTTGAATGAGGATGTCGCCGTTCAAAACACCGGCAAGGGTCTCAAGCTGAAGATCGCGCGTAGGTTCATCCCCATCTTCGATTTTCTTCTTATACTCCGCCGCTTTGATCCAGTTCTTCCGGTATCCAGCAATGTTGCCCATACGAGACCCGGGGCCACCTTTGTTACCATAGACACGCTTTGGGTTTTCGCCGCAGGCCATTTTTAGTGTGTAGGGCGCGTCCGGAAACTTCATCCCTTGGACGGTGCGCGATGGGGCATTGCGAAGTGTCACGCCGCGCCCGCCAAACAAGTTAGCGGATCCGGGGAGGATATGCAGGGTCGTGACACCGCCTTGCAATGCTTCGTCAAAGCCCGGATCTTGCGGCCAAACGCCGTGTTCAGCGGACACTTCGGACGTAATCGGCGAGGTCACTTCATTGCCGTCACTATGTGCATTGACGCTGGGCGTCGGATAATTGCCGAGATGGCTATGTATATCAATAATGCCGGGCGTTACGAACCGTCCACCTGCGTCCAGTATAGTCGCGTCATCGGCGCTTAGGTCTGTACCGATCGCTGAAATGCGCCCGTCTACTATTAAAAGAGAGTTGGCCGATGTTGCCGCGCCAGTACCGTCAATAATGGCGGCATTGGTGATGAGCGTCGTCGTAGATGCCATCGGTGTGTAGGTGCTTGGGAAGGCGGTCGGTAGCTCGAAAGCTTTTGTCTCTTTCTCGCTATCATCGGCGGAAGTGCAGGCCACGAGGAGCGCAGCGGAAAGGGCGAGGCAGGATCGAAGTGTCATCATGAGATTACCGTAACGTCGAGTTTTTTAGGCGCAAGTCCTAGTCGAACGATGTGTCGATCAAAAGTGCGGATTCAAGACATTTTTTATATTGGGCCTTGGTGATTTCAATCGCGCCTAGTGTCGCCAGATGATCCGTCATGAATTGTGCGTCAAGCAGAGTGAACCCACGTGCGCGTAAGCGGTCAATGAGATGTATGAGTGCCAGCTTCGACGCATTTGTCTGGGTTGAAAACATGCTCTCCCCAAAGAATGCCCCGCCTTGTGTGACACCGTAAAGACCACCGACCAATATCTCTCCATCCCAAACTTCGACGGAATGGGCCTCTCCACGCTCATTTAAAATACCGTAAAGCCATTCGATACCGTAGCTGATCCACGTTTCTTCGCGAAGATCGGCGCAGGCCGTAATAATGTGAGAAAACGCGTTATTGATCGTTACTTTAAGGGGGGTTTTACGCGCAAATTTTTGCATGGATCGGGACGGCGAAAACGTCTCAATCGGAAAGACAGCGCGCGTGTCTGGCTCCATCACATACAAGCCTTCTGCGTCTCGGCTATCCGCCATCGGGAACACACCGCGACGGTAGCATGCGATCAGGTCCTCGGGGCCGAAACTGCTCACTGATCCGCAGCGGACTTGAGTTTAACTTTCAATTTGCGAATATCTTCCGCCCAAAGAAAACCAAAAGAGACGGCCCCGTCGCGTGTGTGGACGGCGTGATGGATACGGTGCGCCTGAACGAGGCGTTTCATATAGAACCCACGTGTTTTGACGAAGAACGGCCAGCGTTGATGTACCAACCCGTCGTGTACAAATCCGTAGAGGAGCCCATAAACGGTGAGTCCGAGCGCGACAAACCATAGAGGTGTCCACCATAGCGAGCCGACGATAAAGAGCCCGGCTGCAAAGACAGAGAACACAACGGCGTAGAGATCGTTGGTTTCAAACAATCCTTTCGTCTCCGTATGATGGCTTTCATGCCACCCCCAACCGGGTCCGTGCATCACATATTTATGGATAGCCCACGCAAAAATTTCCATGCCAATCACGGCGAATATAACGGTCAGCGTCGCGGCCCATGGACTCACAATCTCCGCTCCCGCTTCCGCGCCGGCAGGCGCCACCAAGGTTCATTCGGATAGAGGTGGTGTTCGTGGTGGTAGCCAAAATGAAAACAGGTCAGCAGCGAGAGCCAGCGCGGGTAGTTATTGGTCCGGGCGAGATGCTCATCAGCAAAAGTGTTGCCGTGGCGGTGGGTCAGGTATGTGCCGAAATAGAAGAGTTGGACTGATGAGGCGATAGCGGGAACTGCCCACATAATGACGAGGTTTAAATAAGAAGCGCCGAGCAGCATATAGACCGCCCCGATACCAGCGAGCACGAGGATTTGCGTCCACGCGAAATAACGTAAAAAGAACTGCACATACCACGGCCAGAAATCAGTCGGATTATCGGCGTAAAAGTCTGGATCGTCCTCGGTTCCCGGCGTTGCGTGATGCTGGTGGTGCGCGGTGCGCATGCGGTCCCATGAAAAGCCCGCGTACCAGACCATAATGATCCGCCCGACCCACTTATTAAGGGCCGGGTATCCCGGAGAAAAAGAGCCGTGCATCGTGTCATGCGCCACGATGAATAGGCCTGTGTAAAGCCAAATTTGGACGGCAATTAGGGCAATTGTTATGACCCACGGATCCCCTATAACATGGAAAAAGACGGCATAGAAATGAACCGCAATCCACGCTCCACCGAGCAGAGCCGCGAAAAGCGGACCTCTATTCGGCGTGGATATGTCGCGGGTAGCGGAAATAGGGTCTTCTCGCGGGTTTGGGTTTTGTCGCTCTTATAGGTTAAATTCGCAACAGTTGGAACCGTTCAAGGCGGGGTAGGCTTGCGACGATCTGCCCTCTGCCAACATATCAAAATCAGAGATCGCGGAGAAAAGAGAACTGACGGTCGATTAAAGCGGAGAGCGTTTTCGTGGTCAAAAGGTTTGCGCGAGAGAGGGCTGTTTTGGCATTGGCGAGATAGGTTTCTAGCATCGCTTTGGTTTCTGACATGGAATGTTTGGCGACCAACGTGGTTTTTCCTGTATCGCGTCCGGATGTTTTCCCACTTATTTCAGGGGGCTGTAGAACATCTTTAATGTCATCCAGTAACTGAAACGCAAGGCCGATTTGGCGTGAAAAGTCTTTGAGCGCGGCGCGCTGTGCGGCGGGGCTATTAGACATTATAGCAGCGGCATCGGCGGAGAAGTCAAATAAGGCCCCGGTCTTCAAGCGATTGACACGCTCGATTTCCGATACACTCGCGCTGCCGGTATTATCAAGGTCGGCCATTTGTCCGGCGATTAAACCGCTTGTGCCAACGGCATAAGATAAAAGATCGCAGAGTTCGGCGCGCTGTTCGGCGTCCAGCGCCCCATTGCGGGCCACAACACCAAAGGAACGGTTCAGTAGCGCCGTCGCTGATAAGATCGCCGTGCTTTCGCCGAATGCGACATGGGTGGTGGGCTGATTTCGGCGCAGATTCGCATCATCCATACAGGGCAGATCATCGAGGATCAGCGACGCCGCATGGACCATTTCTATCGCGCAGCCGACTTCCATCGCGGCCTCTTGTCTGGCCTCATCAATTCCGCAGGCTTGGGCGAGAAAAGCTGTGAGCAGCGGTCTAAACCGTTTACCGGGAGAGAGCAGGGCATGACGTTGCGCCGCGTGTAACTGACGGGGCCATGTGTCCGCGGTGGGAACAAGAGCGGCGAGGCACGCGTCTATTCGCCCCCGCATAGCATCGATCTGCGCATGCGTGTCTTCGTTAAGGTCGAATGCCGTTACAGTCATTACATGCCTCTGGCACAGGGCCGATAGGACGACTAGTCCATCATGCGTTTTTCATTGATCAGGATCAGGAGTTCTGCGGCCGCTTTGGCATCACACAGCGCCCGGTGGTGGCTTTTCAAATCAATCTCAAAATCGCGGCAGAGGTTTTTAAGCGAATAAGAGCGATGGCCCGGATAAAAGCGGCGCATTGACGCGACAGTGCAGAGTTTCGGATAGCGAAACCTTTGGTCGATCATTTCATATTCCGCCGACATGAAGCCATAATCGAAATTGACATTATGTGCGGCAAATATTGAGTCGCCCATGAACTCACGAAATTGCTCAGCGATCTCTAAGAAAATAGGGGCACCCGCGACCATTTCATTGGTGATGTTCGTGATCCGGGTAATGTTCGGTGGGATCGAGCGTTGCGGATTTAACAGCGTCTGGAACTCATCCACGACCTTTCCGCCGATCATCTTCACGGCACCGATTTCAGTGAGTCGGTGCAATCCGGGTCGACCACCTGTCGTTTCAACATCGACAACAACATAGGGCTGGCTAGGGTCAACGGCCCATTCGATCTTTGCGATTTTAATCGGGAATCCGGCGGCGGAGAGTTGGCGCATGCGTGTGAGCTGATTGCGGCGCAAACTGTCACCGACCGTCTTCACTTCAACAAAGCTGACGCGACCGTCCTCAATGAGCATGAGATCAGGAAACCCGTCTTTTGTCCCGCGCCAATCCTGCGACATTAACCGAAGCAGGTGGGCGACCCCGCCGCGCGGCGCGTGTATTAAGAGCGCTTTGATCCGGTCGAGCGAGCGCGAGCCCCAATGCACGAGGGCGCTATCTTCGCTGTAATGCATGGACAGTGTCCGAAGTAGATCGAGAAGGGCCAAAGGGGGATTGTCTAAACGGCTCAGGCGCGCTTCGATTTCTGTCTGATGCGCAGCGTAAAATCCCCCCGCGCGGAGAATTTCGGGTAAGCGCCTACGGCCTTGATGGCCATCGTGCAGAATATCCCAAAACAGCAGGCCAAACAGATTGCGCCACGGCACATTCTCAGACCGATAGGTATCAATCCCTTTGGCTTTATAATGTTTGAGCACGGCTCGTTCTGGTTGATTGCGAAAGGCTTCGTCCAGCGTCAGCACTGTCGCCGTGCGCAGAAGGTCCGTTGTCGCAGAGGTGCGTTTTTTATGAAATTTACGCGCGTAAAAATCTTCGGCAAAGCTGGCTTCTGAATCAGAGCCCGGGTTTTCGATCAGGGATTCTAGCCGGGCTTTACACCACTGCCTGTCCTCGTCGGCGTTTCGCGTCCAGCGAATGCGAATAACGCGTTCATTACAGAGCGGCGCGTCGCTCTGCGTATAGAGGTGCAGGGCGCGGTCGTGGTCCTCTTGCCGCTCTGACCAGCCGCCCAATTTTTGCAGGAGTTTATCGTGATGCCGGGTCGACAGGTCACAGTCTGGCCTTGGCCACGTGTCGAAGCTTTCGCAGAATCGCGTCGCGTCAAAATCCGTGCCGTTACGGAGGTCGTGCAAGGCCTTGGCGTAGAAGAACGCGATCTTTGCCTCTTGCGGTGTGTCAAATTGAGGACCGCTCTGATCATCATTCGTATCCCGAACAAGGCCGAGGTCTCGATGGGTGAGAGTTTGAAGGTTATCCTCGATCCGCCCGAAATAGAGGAAGAGTAGATATTGCAGCGCCTCACGTCGTCCTTGTCCGACGTAGCGCTCAGGAATGACGGCATCGGACGGGTCGGTCTGAGATTGGGCGAGATCGACCAGCACAGACTTCTTCCAGCTCTTCTTGAACAGCGTCGCGCACATCGTATCGGTCATAAAGGCGACGAGATCGGGCTTGGGAAGGCTTGATAGCCAGTCCCGGAAAAGAGGGCTCGCGATGGGGTCAATGAAATTCTGATCGCGGAGCGTCACCCATTGTTGGGTTTGATCTGTGATTTCGTCATAGGCAAACTTATCGCGGTCAAAGACATATCCCCGGCGGTTGGCCATCCGGACGTAGGTGGCCTGCGCATTGCGGGGCAGCGCGTCAAACGCGGCGATGAATCCCAAATCGACCTTACCAAGAAGATCAAAGTGTTTGGCGTGAACATCCTTTAGGAAGCTATTGAAATGCGTCAGGTAATAAAATTGGGGGAGTTCGCGCGGTTTCCACGCACTGCCCGTCTTTGCCCGGCGAAAGCGACGTTGCTCTGCGCGAACATGATCATGAGCCCGCGCTCGGTTCATCCCGTTATCCCACGCTTATTCACAGATTTATCCTCAGCCTTACCCACAACGGCAATTGTATGTGTTCGTCTTTCGTTCTCAAACCATAGAGAGCGTTATGGGGTCAAGGGGCTACACGCAGGCGCGGCGATATTGAGCGGTGGTTACGCCCAATTTATTCCCTGCGTCGGTTCGCATAATAACGATTTAGTTCTCAAAGCTCTGATCGACATCACGCCGACATAAGGCCTTCGACTGGTTCTAGAAATGTCTTTGCGAAGAGGGGCGAGTTTGTGAGTTGGGTTAGAAGAATGAATTTTTAGACCACGTGTGGGCCTAGTTGAAGACCTCCCGCCCCTTTTGGCCAAAACGAAAAAATGTATTTTTTTCACGCGCATTTTTAATGAACGTGTCTAATACGAATTGATTACTGGATTGGGCGCCCTCTTTTCCGAGAAAATTTTGAGGATGAAGCCTACTTGAGCAATCTTTGCTGGGTGGTTTGTTTGAGGAATTGTTCATGTACGATGAAACGCTATCTTTCGAAGGTTGTGTGACCTCAGTTGTTTCGAATAGTGCGAGTTTATCCTCCGGAACAAAACGCCTTGGAAAAAGTGCGGTTGCAGTAGCTGCGTTCAGTCTCGCTATGTTGGCCGATGCGGCGGCGGCTCAATCCGGAGAAGCTGGTTCGATTGCTTTTGTTGATCTAGCGGTGATCGATGGCATTGAATCCGTCAAGAAACTGGCCGACGGCGGGCTGGAAATTGTTTTGTCGGACGGTCGCACAATTGTCATTGATGCGGGATCGGTTCAGTTTGAAGGCGATTCCATTTTAATCTCTCAAGCTGTTGTTAATTCTGAAGGCTTGATATTCTCGGTTGTTTCTGACGGAACGAGCGCCGGTACGGGCTTTGGAGGCGCAGGAGTTTATGTCGGAGGTGCCGCAGGTGTCGCGGGCTTAGCCGTTGCGGCGATGGGCGGCGGAGGTTCCGCTGAGCCAGCCTTCCAAGACGCGGCTGTTAAATTGAATGCTGTCCCAGAATTCAAACCGCCTTCTCCTGTTACTGCGACCGAGAACAGCGTTGAGGCGTTTCAGAAAATTGCCACATGCGCGGATGGTGATGACGTGACATATAGCCTCTCTGGCGTTGATGCGGGACTATTCAATATCGACGTCAACACGGGTCTCGTGACATTTAAAGAGGCGCCTAATTTCGAAGACCCCGCTGATTCTGATGGAGACAATGTCTATCAGGTTACTGTCTCTGCAACCGATGGTCAGGATAGCGCCTCTTTAGATGTGGATGTAACTGTTCAAGATGTCGTTGAAGCCCAGAGCTTTGTCGGAACAGAGGTCAGTGACACCTTCGTCGGAACTGAAGAGGGAGACACTTTCACCGATGTTGGGTCTGGCGATTCCATTGATGGTTTAGCTGGGGACGATAGCATTTCGATTTCCGGGACAGACTTTGTGTCTATCGCTGGCGGTGAGGGACGAGACACGCTAAAAATGGGGGCGGACAATCTATTTCTTGATCTAACGATTTCGAATGCTGGTGACGTCGCTGAAAAGGTCGAGAGCTCCAGCTCGCGCAAGGATGGTGTGAGTGGAATAAGTGGAATTGAAGTTATCGACTTCGGCACATCTCAGGGTTCGTCGATAAGTCTTGATGCAGCAGGCATTGCTGCGTTGACGGAACAGCGAGATGAAAACGGCAATGCAATCGTCGATATTCTCGGGGAAAATGGAGGTTTTGTTGATTTAAGCACTGGGAACTTCACACAAGGTGCTGCTGTCACTGAAAATGGAATTACGTATATCGTTTATACGGATGGGAATTCCATTGTCCGTATCCAAGAGACGATAACGGTCGATAATCTAGCAAACCAGGCCCCCGAGTTCATATCGACTTCTTCGGTTTTCGTTGAGGAAAACGGTGTTTTGGCTTACACGACCGAAGTCGTCGATCCGGATGGCGATGCGTTGACTTACACGCTGTCTGGAACAGATGCAGCGTTATTCGACATTGATGCCGCGACAGGCATTGTTACTTTTATGGCGGTTCCAGATTTTGAGGCGCCAACAGACGCCAATGATGACAATGTCTATGATGTAATTGTTACGGCGAGTGACGGCACCACCACGACGGATCAGGCGGTTGCGATTACGGTGACCAATGTAAACGATAACGCCCCGATCTTTACGAGCGCTGCAACCGCGACGGTCGCGGAGAATGCAACAGGTGCTGTCTATATAGCGGCCACAACGGACGCCGATGGTAGTGCGGTCACCTATAGCCTGTCAGGGGCGGATGCCGCTCAGTTCACGATTAATGCTGCGACGGGTGAGGTGGCATTCCTAAATGCTCCCGATTTTGAGACCCCGTCGGATGTCGGCGAAAATAACGTCTATGATATTATTGTGAGCGCCAATGACGGCGCAGCCACGACGGATCAGGCGGTCGCCATCACGGTCACCAATGAGAATGATAACGCGCCGGTCTTCACAAGCGCTGCGACCGCGTCTTTCGCCGAGAATGCAACGGGCATCGTCTATACTGCGACCACATCGGACGCCGACGGTAGTGCCGTCACCTATTCGCTCTCTGGCGCTGACGCGGCGCTATTTTCGATTGATACGAACACCGGTGTGGTTGCGTTCCTCACGTCGCCTGACTTTGAGGCGCCCGGAGATGCGGGCGGCAATAATGTCTATGATGTGATTGTTACGGCGAATGACGGCGCAACCACGACGGATCAGGCGGTCGCCATCACGGTGACGAATGAGAATGATAACGCGCCGATCTTTACGAGCGCTGCGACCGCGTCTTTCGCCGAGAATGCAACGGGCATCGTCTATACTGCGACCACAACGGACGCCGATGGCAGTGTTGTCACCTATTCTCTCTCTGGCGCGGACGCAGCTCTGTTTGATATTAACGCGACGACGGGCGATATTACCTTCATCACGGCCCCAGACTTTGAGACTCCTGGAGATGCTGGCGGAAAGAATTTCTCTATAATTGGTCCACGTAGGCCTGAGGGCGGCGACTATGTCCTTGACGTCGTCGTCACGGCGAATGACGGCGCCACCACGACGGATCAGGCGGTCGCCATCACGGTCACCAATGAGAATGACAATGCGCCGGTGTTTACGTCTGGCGTAACTATCAGCGTTGTGGAGAACCAAGACGAACTTCAGACGCCATTTTATACGGCGACAACGACGGATGCTGATGGCAGCGCGGTGACCTATAGCCTGTCAGGGGCGGATGCCGCTCAGTTCACGATTAATGCTGCGACGGGTGAGGTGGCATTCCTAAATGCTCCCGATTTTGAGACCCCGTCGGATGTCGGCGAAAATAACGTCTATGATATTATTGTGAGCGCCAATGACGGCGCAGCCACCACCGATCAAGCGGTCGTGATTACCGTGACGAATGAAAATGACAATGCGCCCATCTTTACGAGCGCTGCAACCGCGTCTGTCGCGGAAAACCAATCGGCGGCCTATACTGCGAGCACAATGGACGCCGATGGTAGTGCGGTGACATATAGCCTGTCAGGGACTGACGCGGCGCTGTTTTCGATTGATACGAACACCGGTGCGGTTGCGTTCCTCACGTCACCTGACTTTGAGGCGCCCGGGGATGCGGGCGGCAATAATGTCTATGATGTGATTGTCACGGCGAATGACGGCGCAACGACGACGGACCAAGCGGTCGCCATCACG
>NZ_BMZH01000015.1 GCF_014652695.1 Algimonas arctica | reverse complement strand
CGGTTGCAATACCGCAAAGCCGTCGCCTAATATCAATCAATAAAGGTGAGCAAAGTCTCTCTTGGCCCAGGCCGAAATCTGTGCCGTTTTATATGACGACGGACATTCCCCAGTACCTATTGCTTGTAAGTTGGCTTCAGATTGAACGGTTAGATATTTCAGTTTTCATTGTTACCAAAGAAATTAAGAAACTTTGCAACTCATCGGCTGAGCAAAACCATATGTTATAATCGTGGCCATCGCTGTTTCCATATTGATCGTTGCGGAAATATCCGACACCGCACCGTCTGTCCCGTTCCAAGGCAAGCCTAAGGCGATGACGGAAAAATAATTTCCTGTCGTGGAAATTGTTTCGGCCTTACCGCTCCAACATCCGGAATACGCGCAGAGGCTTATTTCGCCGAAGGAATCTAAGGTCAATTCCATTGGAGTGTAATCACCAGGAAGAGCCACAGAGCAGTCCTGTCCTTGGCAGGCTATTTCGGCGAATGGGTTGCGACAGGACCATTCTATGGCCGGGGCGGGTGGAGACGTACAACTGATCAGAGAGGCATAGAGCAACATCAGTAATGCAGTTGTCTTGTTCATAGTCTGTCCCTTTGGTTTAGTGAATATCATCAAGCGTATTTCGTTCGTTAAAAACGCAATCGCGATCACGCGCGCGGCCATCGGGTAATGTTGTATTGCAAAGAACAGCCTTATCAAAGGCGCCGTCATCGACGACGGCACTTGTCATGTCTACGTCCGTCAAATCAGCCCCGTCGAGTATGGCGTCCGTCAGAATGGCTTCCGGCATCCATATCCCGGTTAATTTTACGTCCGATAAGACCGCGCCGCGCAGCACAGCTTTCATTAAGCTCGACCGCTCCAAATTTACCCCGTTAAGCACAGCGCCTGTTAAATTTGCATGGCCCACATCGGCGCCTTCCAAATTCGCATTTGTAAGATTAGCCCCGCTCATATCCACGCCGTGTAGATTGGCATGCGAGAGGTCAGCGCCTGAAAGGTCGGCTCCGACGAGATTATGCCGCCTCAAATCGGCAATCGCGAGATCACAGCCGGGACAGTCGAGGCGCTCACCCAATCTGAATTTAGCAAGGTCCGGCGAGTTTTCCTGCGACGCCGCGCATCCAGTAAGTAAGGTTGCGGTGTATAAGACAAGCGCACATCGGCTATGCCAGTTGCGCCCGCTTCTCAAAACGACCCGCACTTACTGTAGAGGCGTGTAGGCGATGGTCTCTCCGCTGGTCTCAGCGGCGGCCATCCCGAGGCATATTCCAGTAGAATCAACTCCTACAAAAATATGTCCGATTCTGGTTCTGACATTCTGAAAAGACTGCGCCGGAATAGACGCAACGGTACCGTCATCCTCTGAATAATTGCTGGGCTGCCCATTACCGTCGATCCAGTAGATGTCCAGCATGTCGTTGGTTTGATTCTCGAACCGTACGTCGACGATCTCGCCCTCGTCAGTTGACGCCACTTGTCCGAAATATTCACAGCCGGGGCCTTCCACACTGTTTGATACGCCATCATTGCCTGATTGATCATCGGTATAGGCATTGGTGTCTACATATCCCGTATCCTCATCAACATAGCTCCCTTGTTCAGAAGAGCCAGTCTGCTGCGGCGCGGCGGCCTTTTGCGGGTTGGCACCGGGGACGACAAGGTCGGGGTCGAAATTAAATTCACCGGAGAAATTAATCCCGTTTCCAATACCCACACATTCGCCGTTATCATCCGTCGCGATGTATAAATAATTCGGCGAGCCATATTCGGTTACGCCAGACGGCCCCGAGGCAATGGTGTGGACCGGTTCGTCTTGCGACGCATAATTGACCTCTTGTCCCTGCGTGTCGATCCAGTAAATATGGATGGTTTTGGATCCTTTATTGAATATCCTGATCTCTTCAGCGACGGCGCTGGGACTTTCGATGGATGAGACAGTTCCCCGATGACTGCAATTGCCATAGAGGAGTTTTGCGCTCGCGGCCCAGCCCGCTTCGAGTGCCGCATTTTCAGCATCTACGCGATCCTCAAATGCCTTTTGTTCTGCGGCTCGTTTGGCGGCCTCAGCAGCAGCCTTTGCTTGTGCTGCTACTTGTGCCTCTTGGGCAGCTTTTGCTGCGGCTTTCGCCCGCGCGGCTTGTTGCGCCGCTTGTTGCGCCGCCGTCGGGGGCTTGGGCTCGTCACCGCAACAAGGCACAGTATAAAAAACAGCCGCTGTGGCAGACTTAAAGTAACCATCCGTATTGATGACATTGCCGCCCTTGCACGAATATGCTTTCACGGGTTCTCTTAAGTTTAATAACAGCAAGGATTTAAGACCAGAATTGCATTTAAAACTCATAATTTTGTTGCGATAAGGAATAGAAAAATCCTTGGGTATTGGACTGTTGTCATTCACACCGCAAAGCTGCTCATATTGGCCTCCAGCATTTGTGCCTGTATAAAATGTGACACAAGTCGGGTCGCCGGTTTCGATGAGGCTATTGCCGCCGCCGCCGGGCCAATCGCTGAACGAGCTTTGATCGGATTCCATAGAGCGCTTTGATCCGGTCATCATATCATCACCGCAATCATTGACTTTAGTCACCTTGAACGGTGTCCCCCGTTCAAGGTAGATCTTGCCGTCTTCGTCTTTGAGTGGTTCCGGTCCACCGACAATGTGATATTCCGGCATGTTATCGCAGCGAAACGGCCATTCATAGCCAGCATATTGGCCGTAAAGCTCGACGCTACCGGCGTCAGACAGCAGCTTACCCAGTTCGTCTCTTCCGAGTTCCGTTAAAACTTTCTTCGCGGCTGATTTGATGGCTTTCTTAGCGCCGGCTTTCAAAGCCTCCTTCGCGACCTGTTTCACGATGACTTTGCCTCCGGCCTTGGCTACGGCTGTGCCGCCGCCTGTCACAGCTGCCATGGCGACATCACCGACAAGTTCGGCCACGGGTTTAACACAATCCCAATTGGACACGGGGTCTATGCCGTCAGGCTGGATGGCAACTTTCAGGGTGAACCAAACCGCACCTGTATCCACCCGTCTGACGCCCTTTTCACCTTCACCTGCCGGGATTATACCGTGGTACAAACACCCCACTTGGTCGAGAGAATAGGTTAGGGGCCAAGCGGTTTTGTTAACGAAGTAAAACCCCGGGCTTTTACCCTGTTTGGTATTACTAACCTTGTCCCATTCGTCGGCAGAAAATATTCGGTAAGACCCGCTAAACGCATTGATTTGAAAGCTACCATATGACGTCGCAGGTGACGCGTGATAGGGAGTAATACTCGTGCTTTCACCGTATTTCCCGATAGCGCCACCAGTGGACCCCGTAATGTCGTCAATCAGGCACACGCCCCGGGATGTTGCCGTCCATGTCTTGCCCGGCGCAACGCTGTAGCTGTCATCGCTACATAACCAGGACACATATTCAACTTTGCCCGAAACGGTGTATTCCGTATTATTGGTCACGCGGGCATTGGGATAGTCGGCATGGGCGGTCTGAGCCCATCCGGCACTCAAGGCTGTTACCGAGATAATGGAGAGCCACTTCGCCGCGTTTTTGCGCGCCTGTGACAGACTCTCAATAAATAATGGCGTTCCCATGATGTTCTCCTTGGCGCATACCAACAAGAGAAAAATTAGGAGAAAATAAAAGATAGGCCATAAAATGCCCTTCAGTAAAGCATACGCTTTTGTTTGGGCGCGAAGCTAGGGTCAGCTCGTTTTATAAGACGCGATTGCCGACATCGCTAACGCAACCGTGACACACCTGTACAAAAATGCAAGTCATCTGGTCGCACCTCCAATGAATGAACCCATTCATTTTCGTTTATGAAAACCCACACCGCCTCTGCGGCCCAGCGGCATAGTCGAAAATTCACCCAGGAATAATCTTGAGACCGGATGATGCCTCCACCTTCGTAGCCAACCCTAATTTCAAAAAATACTCTGAGCAGAGTACGCAATAGGTCGCGAAATCGGGATGTCTGCTTTGCCCCCGAGTTGCCTAAAGTGAGCGGCTTATGATCGCCTCGTGACAGCCGCTGGTAATGTTTGCGATTTCGGCTGTAATTCGCCTCATAGAGGTCGGTCGCTCTGAGTTTTATTCTAGAGATAAAACGATCGATATAATTTCTCCGACACGGGCGGCAAAAGCGAGACTCATATTATTCAGCTCCCGTCGAAAAATTTATCCGTATTTTTGAAACAACAGTGCTGGGTGAGCTAGCGGCTGCTTATCATCATGCGTTGGAGCATCAGCAACGGTCTGTATTGATGATTCATCGAGTTCAGATTTTGAAAGAACAACTCTCTTAAGATCCGCCCCAAAGGGAAATTGAACGATCCGACCAGACTTACTAGCCATTGTGATAGGACATCTCATTTTTTGAGAGTGTGGGATCCTGAAATTCGAACCGGTTGATACAGGCACGATGAGAACGCGAGCGCGTCTCGTTCGCGAGATAGTCTGCCCACTGCTGCATGAGCCCTCTACGGCGCTCCAGCGCGGTCATACGGCGGTAGGCACGTTCCGTCTCGTTGCCGACCGCGTGAGACAAAGCCAGCTCGGCCAGTTCGCGCGAGACACCCGTCTCTCCGCACCAGTCTCGGAAGGTCGAGCGTAGACCATGGGCGGTGGCCTCAGAAAAGCCGACACGCCGTATCGCCATGCGAACAGTGGCGTCCGAGAGCGGCTTTTGACGCAGTCCCGGGAAGAAAAGATTGGTCCAACCATAGACGGGTTGGGCCTGGAGTAGATCAATGGCTTGTGTGGACAGAGGCACGGTATGTTCACGGCCGCGCTTCATCATCTCTCCCGGTATGGTCCAGACTTTGGTATCCCAATCGATCTGATCTCGAGAGGCAAGGCGGGCCTCTCCGTTCCGGGCGGCTGTCAGCATCACGAAGGCCGCACACCGCGGCCCAGAGCGCGACGAGGCCAGTAGGGAACTATACAGCTCAGGCGCCTTATCAAAGGGCACAGCAGTGTTGTGACGGGTTGGAGGTTTCTTTCTGGCTAGGACATGCTCCAGGTTCCCCTTCCACCGGGCAGGGTTGTCACCCTCACGCCAGCCTTTGACAGCCGCATAGTCGAGTATGCTTTCCACCATAGAGCGGAAGTAGCGCGCGGAGTGGTTGATTCGGATCCAGTGGGGACGCAGAGCGGCCTCTACATCCTCGCGCCGGATATCCTTGCAGGCGAGTGGCATCAGAGGCTTGCCATAGCGCTCTAGGAACATGTCCCACTTGTAGTGGGTCTTGGCGGATCGCCAGTCAGAGGACCGCATGGCGATATAGCGCCGGGAGGCCTCTTCGAAGGTCACATTACGCCGGGACACCAGGGCAGAAGAAGGACGGCAGCCTTCCGCCATAGCAGAGCGGCAGGCGCTAGCCCGGTCCCGAGCCTGGGCCAGAGTGACGTCGGAATAGCCGCCAAGACCCAAATCTCGTCGCCGTCCATTGTCTGAGTAGTTGAAGATCCAGCTCTTGGCACCGGATGGTCGGATACGGAGATAGAGCCCAGCGCCGTCACTGTGCCGTCCTGGATCACGCAGGGCCTTGGCCCGGGCGGCGCTTAGCTTGTTCAGCGCGCGGGTCACGCGGGAACCAGAGGTATGATTTTAAAAACGGGGCAACGCATAAGGCCAACAGCCATATCACTGCGCTCCGGGGACCGAAAACCGATCCCCGCCGAATTTGTAACTGAAGAAGAAATGGCCCGCTCTCCGGGCCTACTATTAGGCCTACTTCCGGGCCTACAATTGGTCATACTTTAGCGATGTCATCGCCTGTCACGCCCTGACGCTCTTTGTCCGCTTAACATGGCCAAAGCACTGGTATCATTGGTAAAACAAGTCCACCCCTGACAGCATATGGTCACCGGTGACGGGTCTGCTTGGTGCGGCCGAGAAGACTCGAACTTCCACGGGTGTTACCCCACAGCGACCTCAACGCTGCGCGTCTACCAATTCCGCCACGGCCGCACGCCAAAGCAGAGCGCGCCTATAGCGAGGGGGTAGGGCGTCTGACAAGCGGCTTTTGCGGATGAAATGCGGGTTTATGGGTCCCAGTCGATCTTGGGGCTGGAATTGGCCGTAGCGGCGCACCGTATCAGGCTTGTCAGAGGTGAGCGCGGGGCGTATTTAGGCCTTATGAAACACCTCCTTGCTCTCTCCCTTCTGCCTTTACTCATCGCGTGTAGCGGCGGGTCCGACCGAGACGCCGATATCGCGGACAAAGCGGCCGTGTCGGAAACGAGCCTGCCCAATGTCGCAGATCAAGTAATTGATGACGGCCATACGCTCGGCGAAATGCTCGCGCGCGTTAATAGCCCCGAGACGGCGGAGCAGGTCCGCCCAAAGATTGAAGCGATGGTCGAAGAGTATCGCGCGCTGTTCGTGAAAATGGAAACGATGGAGAGTCCAAGCTTTTCAGAGATGACCGCGATGGCGTCACGCGCCCCGAAACTCATCGATACGCAACAACGGGTTGCGAACGAAATTCAGCGGATTCAGAATGATCACCCCGAAGCGGCAGAGGTGCTCCGCAGCGTTTTGGACGATCTTGACCCACAATAAACCAAACGCCGCGCCCGCGTCTCAGCTCAAGTCTCGGCGCGGGCTGACGGCTCTGCTGACAGATCACCCGGTTGAGTGGCAACGCGCGGCTGATCCTGTGCCTTATGAGGCGGCTCTGCACCAGATGGAAACGCGCGCGGCGGCCATTGCCGCGGGGGAGGCGCAGGAGCAAGTCTGGCTGTTGGAGCACCCGCCGCTCTATACAGCCGGGACAAGCGCCGATCCAGCGGACCTTGTCGACCCGGACCGGTTTGCGGTCTTTAAGGCCGGTCGCGGCGGGCAATATACCTATCATGGTCCCGGCCAGCGTGTGGCTTATCTGATGCTGGATTTGCGGACACGCGGGCGCGATGTGCGCTGCTTTGTGTCGGGCGTCGAACAGGTGGTGATTGAGACTCTGGCCGAGTTAGGCGTGACGGGCGATCGCCGCACAGGCCGGATTGGCGTATGGGTCGACAAGCCCGATGGAACGGAGGCGAAAATCGCCGCCATTGGCATTCGAATTCGCCGCTGGGTGAGCTTTCACGGCCTATCGATCAATGTCGCGCCGGACTTGTCGCACTTTAGCGGGATCGTGCCGTGCGGGATTACAGAACATGGCGTGACGTCGCTGGCGGACTTGGGCGTCAACGCCACGATGGCGGATGTGGACGCCGCACTGGCGCGAAACTTTATCCGCCTGTTCGGACCGATCCATTAAGCAAAGAAAAAACCCGCCGGATGAGGCGGGCTTTGCATTCGTGACGGTAGTTAGTGACTAAGCGGCCGGAACAGGTCCGAACTGGTTGTCGCCCGTGTCTTGCTTGTTGAACATATTGACCAGGAAACCCGTGACGATCGGTGAAATCATCCCGAGAATCGTTGCCGGAATCACATAACCGACCGTTTGTGTGGAGGCTTCAAACGCGTTCATAGCTTCTTGATCACCACTAAGGGCGGCAGAGAAGATATCGCTCAAGCTGATGCCTGTCACCATTCCAAGAATGTACATAACAACCGCTAAAACACCCCAAGACAACAGAATATGCGTCAAGACCATCCAGCCGGATTTTCCGGCATCGTGAGAGCGTTTGATGCCAAGCGCGATAAATATGTAAAATGTCAGAAGACCGACCGCAGATCCGATGGCTCCAAACACAGCACTAACAAGTGTCAGAAGACTAAATACAGCGCCGATAACCGCAATGATAATGATGCCCTTCATATAGGCGCTTGGCCCAATGCGACCGCTTGGCGAAAATAGTAGATTACCCATGAGTCTATCCCTCTTATTGTTTGTTGGGAAAGACTGGCGGAATCCGCGTGAATTGCAAGAAGAATCCCGCGATTTGCCGGGACCCTTAGCGCGGCGGCGGACCGTATCGGTTGTCACCTTTATCCCCCGGAGTCAGGCCAACCCAGAGGGTGAAGCCGACCAGCATGGCACTGATCGTGCCTGTGACGAGGGTGCCAGCGCTCGCCATTTGCTCTTGGTAGCGGGCATTAATCGCCCGCCGGATTTCGGGGTCAATCGTGGCTTGGCGATCATATTGTGAATAGGCGTCGAAATATTCCGCGCCGCCATTGGCCAGCATGATGACCATTAACACCGCTAAAATTGCGGTGATTAACAGGATAATCATCAAGACAGAGCGCCCAAAGTCCTTCAGCCGCTTGCCGTAAACGGCGAACGTTCCACAAAACAACATAGTCATCCAAATTAGAAAGCCCCAGAAATAAAACACGCCCGCCGGATCATTCATAAAAAGTCCCGCCCTGAACGCGACGACAAGGGTCGAAAACACGGCCAGCGTGAGCCAGAAAGTTTTTCGGTCCGTCCGTCCCGAAGGCACGAAAAGATGGTATAGGGCTGTCTTAAACATGGACGGCGTTCTAGCGGGGCAATGCCAGCAGCGCTACTGTTAGGCGCGGCATTTATCCGTGCCTTGACGTCGCGCCTAGCAAAGCACACGACCGTCCTGAAATGGGAGAAACCTATGCGTCTTGTCATCAATATTTTGGCCATTATCGGCTTGTTGATTAGTGTGACGTCACTGATTGAGCTTTATGCTTTGCGCATCAATGAAGGGCCATCGGAAGGCTTTGCGTCTGTCGCAGTGCCGTTTTGGGTGATTATTGGCGCGAGCGCAGCCTGTGTGTTCGGCTTTATCGGACGAATCATAGACCGCCGTAAGCCGATGCCGGCGTCGAAACTCTCGGACATGTCCATTGCCGGCGGGCTGCTCTGCGGCGCTTTGCTACTCGCTGTGCCGTTTGTGTTTGGCTAATGACCTGACAGCAGAGTAGCGCGATGACGTCTTGACCCCTATATCGGGTCAGAGACAGCGTTTGGCGTCACCGAAGGGCAATCATGGGTAAAGAGCTTCTCAATTGGGAAAATGGTCGTTGGATTGGCCAGACGTTGGAGGTCGAAAACGGCGTCTGCGCCGTGCCGGGCAAAGACTTGGATGGATACCCCAAGGACTTGCCTTATACGGACGAAGTTAAAGCCGCGACGGACCATCTGTACGCACAAGTGTCCGATTTCATTCCTGAGTTTGAATGGCCTGCCTACGCGCCGCTCGTGCATGCGATCAATAAACTAAAGGTCGAGAAGAACGCGGTCGTGCTGGCCCATAATTATATGACGCCAGATATTTTCGCGTTGGTCGGCGATTATGTCGGCGACAGCTTGGGCCTCGCCATTGAAGCGACGAAAACCGACGCCGATATCATCATTCAGGGCGGCGTGCATTTCATGGCCGAGACGTCTAAAATTCTCTGCCCTGAAAAACGTGTCTATATTCCGTCAATGCGCGCCGGCTGCTCCCTCGCCAGTTCGATCACAGGCGCGGATATTCAACTCATCAAGCAACGTTATCCCGGCATTCCGGTCGTAACTTACGTGAACACATCCGCCGATGTGAAAGCCGAAAGCGACATTTGCTGTACGAGTTCCAACGCCGTGGCCATCGTCGAACATATCGCCGCCGAATGGGGCGTTGATAAAGTCATCATGCTGCCGGATGAATTCCTCGCCAAAAATGTCGCCCGACAGACGGATGTCGAGATCATCGCATGGCATGGCCGCTGCGAAGTCCATGCGCGGTTCTCGGCCCAAGATGTTCGCGATATGCGCGCCGCCAACCCCGGTGTCGTCGTGCTCGCACATCCGGAATGTCCGCCGGAAGTGGTTGAGGAATCCGATTTTACGGGATCCACAAAAGCTATGAGCGATTATGTCGGGGATCACAGCCCGGGCAAAGTCATCCTGCTGACCGAATGTTCCATGTCCGACAATGTCGCTATGGCCAATCCCACTGTCGACTTCGTCCGCCCCTGCAATCTCTGCCCGCATATGAAACGGATCACGCTGGAAAACCTCTATGAGTGTTTGCGCGACGGGACGAATGAAGTGCTCGTGCCGGAACCGATGCGCGAAAAAGCATATGACGCCGTCATGCGCATGATCAATGTGAAGTTCGATAAAGAGAAGGGCTATTTCGATCCGAACAGCCCGTTCAAAAACGTCAAGGTTATTTGATGACGCGCCAATGTGATCTGGGGGATCACATTGGCGCGCAACCGCGCGCTTCGCGAGCGGCATTGTCCCTCTAAATTTCCTGCCGTGATGGGCCAGAATAAACTCTCCGCGCTATCACCGCAGGCAAACCCCGCCCCCACCACAATCGAAACAACCCCATCCCCGCTTTCCCAAACGCCTGCACTTTAGCCTCACCCGCTTCGGACACGAGAGAGTGCATTGCTCTATGGCTGGCGGGGGTTTGGTGGGCTGGACGGTGGGCGAGGTAATGCGGCGCGCGCGGTTCCATTCGACAAAGCGATTGATGATGGATTGGGGCCTCTGGGGCATAATGGCGAACGCCTGAATGTCAGCGGGACACCCAATTTATCGGTAGAGAGGACCGGACCGAAAGTCCGCCATCCTGTCTCACCGTCCCGGACGTGATGAAGATCTGCCGGGTCACAAGGCTTTGATCGGATGCGCCCCCAAGCGCGCGGGCTCTGCCTTCGTGTAAATCGGTTCTCTATTGCTCTACCCGTCACGGGGGAGCGCCCGCGCTCGTGTCACCTAAAGACACTTTCGCTTATTGCCGACGCCTTGATGCACGGTGGAACGTGAGCGCGTGTTTTGAAATCAGAACCGCTTGCGGTGCTCGCGGTTCCTTAACTTTTGATCCCCCGGATCAAAAATTTGCGTCACTATTTCACCATCCGCTCGACATCATCGTTCATCTTATCCGTCTCCGCCTGTAGATTGCGCTGGATGGCGTCGTGCATTTCGACTTGTGCGCGATCAAAATCTCGTTGGGCTTCGCCTTTGAGGCAGTCGAGATAATAGGCCACTTTCAGGGCAAAGTCTTGCATCTGGGCTTGCCGTGTTGGATCGTTGCGTTGGGGGTAAGGACGGGTTGGGCGCTGACACTCCGTGCTTTTCCATTCGAATTTGGCGCTGGCACTTTCGCGCGTGACCTCGCCGCCAAAGGCGGGCGCGGCGGATCCGATTAAGGTGGCCAACAGGAGAAGGACGAAACGTTTCATAATAAGCTCTTGGTCGCGTGGTGTCAGAGCATTTGAACGTTTTCGGTGGGTTTGACAAATGTCCGAATTCCACAACTTGCGAATTGGGCTAACGCGCGCCATAGCGGCGCCTGAATATCAAGGGGAATGGTCCGATCATGGATTTAGAGATTTTGACAGCACGCGCCCAAGAGTGGCTCGCGCAGCTATGGGTCTGGTTGCAAAACCCGAACTTTTTAGCCCAACTGGCAGCGATTGCCGCGGCCATTGTCTTGGCTCCGATTTTAGCCCGTATTCTGCGCAAACAGGTCCCTGTCTTGCGAAGTGCCCCGGCCGAGGACGCCTCTTTACTGAAAGTCCGTCAGATCATCTTCCGTTCCGGGCAATTTTTACGCGCGGTTGTGTTGGTGGCTTTGTTGGCGTTAGCGGCCACAGCCCTGCGCGGTATGAGCCCATTCGGGGAAGATTGGCTGGTGAAGATCGCACAGAGCCTCGCGACAGTTTTTGTCGTCTATCGCGCGATCAAAGTGTTCCTTGATGACCCGCTCTACCGCAAAATCGCGACGTTTACGCTGGTTCCGCTCGCCCTAATTTTTGTGCTCGGCTATTGGGAAAATTTCACCGGTTTCCTCGGCAATACGACCCTGATTCCGATGGGGTCCAACCCGATCACCGTGTTGACAATCGCCAAACTGGCTGTGTTTGGCACCCTGTTTTTCTGGCTCGGATCGCTCGGGAATAAGCGTGGACAGACGGCTATTCGGGCGCAGAAAAGCCTCGACATTGGTGTGCGTGAAATTCTCGCCAAACTATTCCAAATTATCCTGTTCGTTGTCATCGCTTTCTTGGTTATCAATACGGCGGGTATTCCGACCTCCGGTCTCGTCGTTGTCTTCTCCGCCTTATCATTGGGGATCGGGCTGGGGTTACAGCCGATCGCCGCAAATTTCGTGTCAGGCTTAATCATTCTGCTCGACCGTTCGGTCAAAGTCGGTGACTTTGTCATGCTGGAAGGCGGCGTATTTGGTCGGATTAAATCGATCAATATGCGGTCCACCACGGTTTCAACGGCTGACGGTAAAGACATTATCGTGCCGAATACAGATTTCACCGAGAACTCTTATGAGAACTGGACCCATGATAGTCCGCTACAACGGTACGAGGTCGATTTCGGCGTGTCATATGATACGGATTTGGACGCGCTCGTTCCGCTCATCCGCGATGCGGTGCTGGCCCATGAAGACGTGCTCGACGAACCGGACCTGCCCAGCGTTGAATTCCGCAGCTTTGGCGACAGCTCGATCAATATGTGTGTCGAGTTTTGGTGCGAAGGCGTCGACGATGGCCCGAACAAATTCTCTTCCGACGTCGGTTTCATCATCTGGCGCACGCTCAAAGCCAACAATATCGAAATCCCATTCCCACAAAGGGTTGTCCACGAAGCGCCGAAGGTGCGGGTGGCTGAGGCGCCTAAGGTGAAGCGGAAGACGGTGAAGAGTTAGGAGTCAATTACGTCAGTTCGGACGATATAAGCGTTTCTGGCATCATTGCGTTCTTGAGCGTGTGCCTGTGGAGTAGGATATTAAAATACGCGGCTCGGATTGGTAACCCTACCAGCCCCCGCCACCACCCCCGCCTCCGCCGCCACCAGAAAATCCCCCCCCGCCAGACCCGGAACTAAAGCCGCTGCCACTGGATTGGCTCACGGGGGCGGAGGCTGCGACGCCGGCGGTCAAGGTTTTGCTGAGGGATTTGCTGAAATTAACGGGGCTGCCGCCCGCTCTCAACGCATTGCCGTGTGCGTAGCTGGGGCGGTACTCTTTGGCCGCAATCGGCATCGAGCTTTCAAACTGTTTGGTCCACGGTTTTTCAACGCCGAGCGCCATCGCATAAGGCAGGAAACGCTCATACAGCTCAACCGTCATCGCGGGCGGGCGTTCACTCAGTGGGTCTGCCGTATTGAGGCGCTTTTCTTCCGCTGTCTCGAGGTAGAGTTTGAACCCGTCGATTTCGGAACTGATTTGCGCGCCGTAACGGGTCGGGGCGGGCAGGAGGAACACAAACACGCCATTGATGACGACCAAAGCGATGAACAGCCCCAGCACAGGTAGGCTGTTTTTCGCGACGGGGGACAGAATGACGATCAGGGCGAGAATGATCGAGACGACAAAGCCCAATGCTGCCCAACCCAGGTTGTGGCGATAATATTCCGGCCCGTATTTTTTGGCGATGGTTTGATGAAATTTCGCAATGGCCGTGTGGAAGGCCGTGTCTGTGTCACCGTCGAGAACCAGTGTGTCGCCGCGACCCGACAGGAGCAATTTGACCAACATTTGCGCATCCTTGCCCTCTATCGGGGCGTCAAGTCTGCGAATGGTTGTGACTTTTTTATCGGCCTGAATATCCAAGGCACCTTGACCGCCGAGTTGCATTAACAGGGCGGAGAACGCGTCCATGCCTCTAAAGCCTTTGTGATGGATATAATGAACCGCGGCCGGACTATAACTTTGTCCGGAGACCTCTTGGGGTGGCTCGTAACGGGCAAAGACGGGCGGTTTTTGCGGGTCCCGACCGACACGCGACCATTGACGCCAATAGAACAACAAGAGCGCAAGCCCGCC
This sequence comes from Algimonas arctica, assembly GCF_014652695.1. Classification (GTDB taxonomy): domain Bacteria; phylum Pseudomonadota; class Alphaproteobacteria; order Caulobacterales; family Maricaulaceae; genus Litorimonas; species Litorimonas arctica. The sequence goes on along the minus strand of NZ_BMZH01000015.1, from coordinate 37,955 downwards.
GCCACTGAGCATGAATAGCGCGCCAAAGCGGATCCAGAAAAGCTCTCGTTTTCGTTCTGCGCTCATCGGGGCGATAACCCCGGGCGCGATGGAGGCGGAAACCGTGAGACCGGCTTTGCGGGAGAGCGGCTGGGTCGTCGTGAAAATCGCGGTTCCAGCTGAAACGGTTATATCGGCGGTGCTAGCTTTGCTGTTAAATTCGCCCGTATAAACGTCCGTGTCCGTGAATGTCGCGCCGTCAGGGAACCGCACCGTGGCGCGGACCGCATCGATGGGGAAGTCCCAATAAGACCCCGTCGCGTTCCAATATAGCTCGTCGCGGTCACCATGTCGGTGAATGGCATTTTCGACGCGATAACGAATGACATATTGATGGGGGCCAGGATCGAGAAAGACGTCTGCTTGGCCAATGCGCCAGACAAGGGCATTGCCGTTGCGAGTGATCGAAACGTCATCTTTGCGGGCATCACGTTCGATGCTGATCAGGTCATAGTTCAGGTTTTGGGACACGCCCATAAACGTATAGCGGGCGGGGAGTTCGCGAAAGATACCGCGTTGGATGGCGTCGCCCGTGCTGATGACGTCGATGGTTTCCGTAATGACGATATCGCCTGAGGTCTCGACCTCGATATCGACGTCGAAATTCGTAATCCGTTCCTGCGCAAACGAAACCCCGACCCATACCAGCGACAAGAGTAGCCCGAGAAGGAGCCTCATGTGTCGAACGTGATGATTGGCGCGGCAGCGTCTGCCTCACTGATTTCGAAATAAGGCTTTTTCGTAAATCCGAATGGCCTCGCGATCAAATTGGACGGGACAGTCTCGACCGCTGTATTGAGCTCTCGAACCGCACCATTATAAAACCGCCGGGCCATTTCGATTGTGTCCTCCGTGTCTGACAGATCATTTTGCAGATCGAGGAAGTTTTCATTGGCTTTCAGCTCGGGATAATCTTCCGCGAGCGCAAATAGCCGGGATGTTCCGCGCGATACGGCCCCTTCGGCAGAGCCGCGCGCGTCAATGTCGTCGCCTGCGCTCAAGGCTGCGTTGCGGGCGCGGATAACATCATCAAAGATGCCGCGTTCATGCGCCGCATAGCCCTTAACCGTCTCTACCAAACGCGGGATCAAGTCCGCGCGGCGCTTGAGCTGCACCGCAATATCAGACCACCCATTGTTCGCCATCTGTCGAAGCCCGACGAGTTTGTTGAAAAGCAACACGCCCCAGATGATGAGGACGAGACCAAGGATCAGAGCAATTACCAGCATAACGCTAGCTTAGCGCTTGGACCTCATAAAGGGAAGCCAGAGCGAATAGAGCAGCCGGGCCGGACGGTCCGTCTGATAGTTCGACAAGCCAATCGTCAATTCGCCTTGCGCCTTTTTGCGGTAGGTGCGGAAGATATGATCCCAAATCGACAGATTGAACCCAAAATTACTATTGGTTTCCGGGCGCCGGACGGAGTGATGAATACGGTGCATATCCGGAGTCACGAAAACACGGCGCATGGCGCGGTCGAGCCGTTGTGGAAGAGCGATATTACTATGAGTGAAAATAGCGGTCGCGTTTAACAGAATTTCAAAGACGATGACGGCCAAGACTGAGGGGCCAAGGACGAGAATGAAGACAGCTTTCCAGAGCAGGCTGACAGCGATTTCGACAGGGTGGAACCGCACGCCGCTGGTGGCGTCCAAATCGCGATCTGTGTGGTGGACGCGGTGCAGTCGCCATAGCCACGGGACGTAGTGAAAAGTGACATGTTGCGCCCAAACCGCAAAGTCGAGCAATATGACGGCCAGTGCGCCCTCCGCCCACGGATCAAGTGCGATGAAATTCAACAGGCCCCAGCCGTTCACGGCAGCAGCAGCGGCGACGCTCACGGCGAGAACGGGCGCCATCAAAACACTGATAAGACTGCCCAAAGCGGATAAAGATAGGTTGGTCCACCAGCGCGACAGGCGTGGCAACACTCGGACGCGCGCGGGGGCGACAGTTTCCAGCGCCATAAAGAAACACAGAGCGCCGATAAAAACGCTCAATCGAACGACAACAATTGTGTCCAAAACTATTGGCAACCCTTCTGGCGACGGGCCAAGGCGATGGAGCGGCGGTCACGCTCTTCCTTGGCTTCAATCGGGCGGTCGCCGGCGCGCTGACCGAAGAGGGTCGAACCATTACGGCGACTGTTCGTGCGTTCAAGCTCACTTGGGTCTTGTTCAAGCAACAGGTCCTGCGGACTGGCGCGATAGCTTTCTGAGAGAAGGTTCAATTGCTCGCAATCATAGCCGTCATACTTTTCGGGCTGAGCATCCTCAAAATTGGGCGTGAAGCACCCTGTGAGCAGAATTGCTGCGCCGCAGGTTAAACTGATCCGTCCGATTGATTGCCATTGCATAGTGTCGGGTCTAGCAAGAGAATTGATGACGGCAAACACACAAAGGGTTCATGTATGACGGATGCAAGCAAGAGAACGATGCTCATCACTGGCGCGTCAGCCGGAATTGGCGCGGCGTTGGCCCGGGAATATGCGGGGCGGGGTTGGAACCTGATCGTGACGGCCCGGCGCACAGAGCGGTTGGAGGCTTTAAAGGCCGAGATCGAGGCCGTGTTTGAGGTGAAGGTCGAGTGTGTCACAGCGGACCTGATGGCGGACGGGGCCGTCGATATGATGCTGGCCGAAATAAAAGGCAAAGGCCTGACGGTTGACGGTCTCATCAACAATGCCGGCTACGGCCATCCGGGTCTGTTTCTTGACAGTTCGTGGGAAGAGCATGATAAATTCAATAGGCTCATGGTTGATGTTGTGGTCGAGGCCACACGGAAGCTCCTGCCCGGCATGGTCGAGCGGGGCTATGGTCGCGTGATGAACGTCGCAAGTTTGGCTGGGCACTTACCGGGCAGTAAAGGCCATACGCTCTACGCGGCCGTGAAAGCCTATCTGCTGAAGTTTAGCCAAAGCCTCAATGTGGAAATGGAAGGCACGGGTGTGTATGTCTCTGCGCTGTGTCCGGGTTTCGTGATTACCGAGTTTCATGATGTGAACGGGACACGCGAGGGGATTAATCAGCTGCCGAGCTATATGACCATGAGCGCGGCCGAGTGCGCCCGTTTGGCCGCCGACGCGTTGGAGGCCAATAAGGACGTGTTTATTCCAGGCAAAGTCAACCGAACGATCGCGCGGCTCGGGCGGTTCTTGCCGCAGTCCCGGGTTAAGTCCATGTTACGAAAGCGGTCCGAAAGCTACCGCAACACAGGCGAAAATTGATGATGTCCGAGACCGCCAATATGACCGATGAACGTGTTTTCGTCGCGCTTGACCTCCCGAGTGTGGAGGAAGCACGCGCGTTGGTGGAGCGTTTGGGCGAGAGTGTTGCAAGCTATAAGATCGGGCTGCAACTCCTCCCCATTGGAGGGGTGCAGTTGGGCCGAGACCTTCGCGCGATGGGCAAGAATGTTTTCCTCGATTTCAAGTTTCACGACATTGATGCCACTGTTGAGAAAGCGACGCGGTCTATCGCGGGCCTCGACGCTCAGTTGCTGACCGTTCACGCGCGTCCCGATGTGATGCGCGCAGCGGTAAAGGGGAAGGGCAGTTCGAGCCTTAAAATTCTCGGCGTGACGGTTTTGACCTCATTGGATCAAAAGGCGCTCGAAGATATTGGCTATAATGATAATGCCGAAAATCTCGTGATGCGCCGTGTGCGCCAAGCATTGGACGCAGGGGTGGACGGTGTCGTCGCATCGCCCTTGGAAGCGGCGGCCATCCGCGCGGCCGTTCCGGATAGTTTTTTGGTTGTCACGCCGGGTGTGCGTCCGCTCGGATCGGATGCCGGGGATCAAAAACGTATTGCGACGCCCGCGGCCGCTTTAGCGTCCGGCGCGTCGCATTTAGTGATCGGACGACCGATCACGCAGGCTGAGGATCCTGTTGCTGCGGCTCGCGCCATTATGGCTGAGATCCGCAGCGTCGATTTTAGAACGGCTTAGCTGCCGTAACGTGAACGCCCATGTTGTTGTGTCGCGCACGGCCCTGTCACGCAGACCGGAACGGGGTAACGCACATAAATAATGGGGCGGACAACACGGTAATAGACGCGGTGTGGCGCAGGCCGTTGGACGTGTGGAGGGGTCCATTGTTTGACGACTTTGTAGCAGCCTGTGACCTGATGCGCTTGAGGGTTATGAACAGCGACAGGACAGGATGTCGGATGAAGGCGTTCATTGTGCCCAAGGCCCCCGTAATTTCCCGAAAACCCTTCATAGCGATACTGATGGCCTTGATAGGTTGATGTGACGACGGGCGCTTGGCTGGTTGACGCATAACTGGTTGCGTGTGCCGATGCACTCGTGCCGGAGGATGCGGACGCTGACGCTGACGCGTAGGCAGATGCCTGAGACGTGGTGCCGTTTGCATAGGCTGACGCACTGGCATAGCTGGATGCGCTAGATGTTCCGCCAGAGCTTGTCGCGCCTGCATAAGCAGAGGCGCCAGAATATGATGTGGCTGACGGATAATGCGTTGTGACAGGCGGGTGTGTCCGACGTGTTGCGATTGGACGATAAGCCGGCGTCGTTCCACAACGGGCTTGATGCTCGAAATAGGAAGAAAGTGGCGGCAGAGTGCTGGTGCCTGTTCGTGGACCGTCACACGTCACACAGGATGGCGGCGGCGGCGGCGTTACGACACACGTAACACAGTGCGGTTTGACAACCGGACATCCGGCTTGTGCGGTTGCGCTGAGTGCAGTTGCAGCAGCGAGTCCCAAAGTAACTTTAATGAGCTTGGACACGGGCGAGCCTCTTCCTTGCGCGTTAATCCGAATAAGAAATTCGAACAGAGGGCCGACTGGGCCGCTCCGACAAAAGGTGCTGCAATGAGTGTGCCAAAGCGGAGGATCATAAAAAAAGCCGCTGCCCTGAGAGGGCCGCGGCTTGTTCTTTTTCGCGGGGTCTGGGTCGCGTTTAGTAGCGGCTTCTCTGTCCGCTTTTATGAGCGCCAGGATGTTGCGCTTGCGCATTACACATGACGGGCGGCATCGGTTGCGGCGCCGGATAGGGCGTTGGGTAATATGTTGGCGCGGGTTGAGGTAGACGGCGCTTACAGATCACTTGCGTGGCGACCGTATTGCCAATCTGTGTCGGGCCGGAGACTTTTTCCCAATAGGTTCCATCGGCGCCGACGGTGGAGCCATAACGGCCATTCGTCATTTTGTAGGGCGCGCCCGCCGCACCGGGGTATCCCGTTGGAATTGAAGGCTGAACCTGTGGGCCGCTCATATATGGTGGTCGTGGATGCGTCATATAAGGCTGAACCCTTGGGACGTGAACATTAGGGGGCTGCATCATCGGTTGGTGCATCATGACGGGAGCGGGAGGACGCGGTGTCGGAAGCGGACCAATCGGCATCCCGGTCAAAGCTGGTGTGACGCCCCCCGGACCCGCATCAAGGACGGCTTGCGCGCGGTAGGGGTTGCGATCGACGATGGATGTCGGAAGATAGGCAATTCCGGGCGTGATCGTATAAGGATCGCCGTAAATGCGGGGTGTGAATTTCGAGGGATCAAACCCGCCACCAATGGCGACGACCCGTTCTTGCACATGTGGGCGTGGCATATGCGGCTGCGGGGCAACAATTGGGGCCTGCATGACAGGAGGCGGGACGTATGTTGGCGCGGCAACAGACGCCGTACGAACAGAGGTCGTGCTAACCGCGGCACTACCCTGATGGCCGGATCGGCAATAGGTCGTGCTCTGCGGGTGGCATCCTTGAGTAAAGCCGCCGGGCGCATCGGCCAGACCGACATTAGGCGCCATACCGTGCACACGGGTTATTGAGACATGGGGCGAGCGCTGAAAATGCACGCTGTCGAGAAAGTCGTACGGGGTCCGGTTTTCAATGGTGGTTGGTCCTGAATGTCCCGTTGGTGACGGCACATAAGAAACCCCTGTGTCGCAACCTGCAACACCGCAATAAGCCGGTCCACCCGCCAAGGCGATGCCACTTAAAAGGCCTAACATTGCGACTGTGCCGCCGACGCTCAAAAGAGCCGTTTTGATGGCCATTTCGCCACTCCCACTAAGTTCGCGCCTGGATCTTTCCAGTGCGCCATCATTCACCAATTTGGCGAAGCATGGCCGGCGCGACGTGGGTTTAGAAATCGTAAGCGATACCGCCCCGTTCCCAGTCCCCAAACCGCGTCGGCTCTTCGCCGCTCGGGCCGTTCCGCTCAGTCGGACGTGTGTGTTCAGCGGCGGCCCGTCGTCGCTCTGCGGCCTCTTCCAAGGCGCGCGTCGCGGCGGGGGACAAAGCCTTACCGGGGGCCGTATTTTCCAATTCTTCGGGTGCTGTCTTTGACATGCCCGAAAGGTAGGAGCGGCGACCCGCTACGTCAAACCGGAACAGATCGTCCGATGTCTCCTTTTGCTACAGTGGAAGGCTGAAAATGACGTGAATCCCGCGCTAGGACACTGTTTACCATAACCTGCCCTGCCAATATGCCGCAGGGCAGCCGCTTGCCGGGATGGACCGTTCGCCGGGTCTGTCCTATGGGCGCGACATGTCTGACACGCCCAAAAACTCTTCTCGACCCTCTCGCCCGTCTTCCGGCGGGGGCGGGGATCGCCGTGGTCCCAATAAAACCGGTGGTAAGCCGGGCGCTAAATCTGGCGGAAAGCCGGGCGGTCGCCCTGAAAACCGCTCAGGTGGTAAAAGCGGCGGTGGCGGCTATAAAGGCGGTTCGGGCGGATCAGGCGGCGGCTATAAAGGAAAAGGCACGGGTTCCAATGACCGCAAAACTGGGTCTGGCGAGACTAAACGCGCCTGGCCTCGCCCAGTGCGTCAAGAACTGACTAACGCCCAGCGTGCGCGTAAAGCCGCCGCTATGGCCGTCGCGGATGTCATGGGTCGGGGCTTTCGACTGGAAAGCTCACTGGCGAAAAACCCGGCCATTGAAGGCCTTGATCCGCGCGACCGGGCGTTTGCCCGCGCCATCGGCGCGACAACGCTGCGGCGGTTAGGGCAGATTGATGCCGTTTTAGCCCCATTACTGAAAACACCGCCGCCGGGACGGGTGCAGGCTTATTTGCAGACGGCTGTGGCGCAAATGGTCTTTATGGATGTTGCACCGCACGCGGCTGTTGGTGATACAGTCACCTTGGTCAAGGCGGATGAAAAATCAGAACCGTTTTCCGGTCTTGTGAATGCGGTGCTGCGTAAAGTTGCCGAGACGGGTAAAGCGGACGCGGCGAAAATTCCGCCGATTAGAAATTTTCCCGGTTGGTTACGCTCAGAATGGACGCGGCTTTATGGCAAAGCGGCTGTTCGGCGAATGGCGCTGCTCCTCGCGACGTCACCGCCGCTTGATCTTTCGGTCAAAAATGATCCCGACGGCTGGGCCAAAAAACTCGGCGGAACCGTAGTTGGAGGAAAAACAGTTCGGCTTGATGTCATCGGCAACGTGACGGCCTTGGAAGGCTTTAAAGAAGGCGAATGGTGGGCGCAGGATATTTCGGCGTCACTGCCCGCTCGCGTGTTGGAACAAGCCTGCGGCGGATTTGTGGGCAAGCGTGTGGCGGATTTATGCGCTGCTCCCGGCGGTAAGACCATGCAGTTATGTGCCATGGGCGGGGATGTCACGGCGTTCGATCTCTCTGAGGCGAGAACCGAGCGCTTGAAGCGAAATCTTGATCGGACACAACTCGACGCCACGATCGTGATGGCCGACTTAACGGAATATACGCCCGAGAAGACATTTGACGCCGTTTTATTGGACGCGCCGTGTTCCTCGACAGGGACATTCCGGCGACATCCTGACGTTATTCACAACCGCCGCGAGCGGGATATTACGCCTCTCACCCGACTCCAAGATACGCTTCTCAAGCATGCGGCGAAATGCGTATCGCCCGGCGGAACGCTGCTTTATTCAGTGTGTTCGTTGCAGGAAAGAGAAGCTGCAGACCGGGTGCGGAAGTTTTTGAAGGCAATGCCTGATTTTGGCCTTGTTAAGCTGGCACCAATCCCGGGTCTGGACCTCCCCGAAGGGCGTATAGACGGCGGAATGATTAGACTTCTGCCATCTGAGTCGCCCGATGGACGAGGAATGGACGGATTTTTTATCGCGGTTCTGAGGCGAGCCGACAAAACAGACGCAAAAGAGACGTGAAGACTTAAAAATATGACCTGAAAACAGAGTTTAAAGGTCGCATTAACTCAGTTTGGCTAAAGAACACCCCAAACTGGCACGAGTCTTGAAGCGAAACGTTCAGCGATGTGTCAATATGGGAGGCTCTTCATGAGCACGAAACAGATTATCCGCAGCGGCCTTATGGGGTCTGCCGCGATTGCGGCGCTCGGGCTTACTGCCTGCGCCAACAGTCATGCTCAAAGTAATCGGTATGGTGCGAGCACGCATTACGATTATGAAAGTTCACAATCTTGCGGTTCTAGCTGCTCAACAGGGGTCACAACTCCAACGTTCCGCCCGGCGCCAAAAGTTCATAAAACGCATTACGGCTACGAAGGCGTTCCATGCAGCACATCTTGCGGGGCTGTGACTTCGGGTTATCCGACGATTACGACAGGCACGACGCACGTCACGTCGTCCTACCCTTCAACACCGTCTTACGCACAAGAAACGGCGCCTTGTCCGACAGGAACAACATCACAACCTGATGGAACTTGTATGCAAAGTAGCTCACACGTGAGCAGCTACACAGGGTCATCCACTTATACAGGCGGATCATCTTACACATCGGGTAGCTATTCTTCGGGTGGCTATGCGTCCTCCGGTGGTGTTGCTGATTGTCCAGCGGGCACAACAATGCAGTCTGATGGATCTTGCTTGCAGCGCGGTGGGTCATCTTATTCGAGCCACACCAGCTCAACCTATTCAGCGCCGGTCTCAACCTATTCAGCGCCAATTACGTCGACTTACAGCTCAACATATGTTGCCCCTGAGTTGACAACAGAATGTTGTAGCCCTGTCGTATCATCGACATCTGTCTACTCTGGCGATGCCGTGACCAACACATATGGCGGTTATGCCACATCGGGCTCGACTTATAGCTCAAGCGATTACCTGCCGATCCGCAAATAAGCGGTTCGCAGATCGACACATCGTGCCCGGTCCGGTTAATCCCGGATCGGGCTTTATTATGTCCGCAACTCTTTTGGGTCTGATATCTGTGCCCGACATTGTTGTGAATACTATCTGGATTGCGTCTGTGCGTTGCGAAGCGTAGAACTCACTGCTAGGTCATCGTTGAGCCGAGATTGTAGACCTTATTTCGATATCTTAACGCCATTGATTGAGGCTGCCCGTGAGCGACGTTCTCATTTCCCCGTCTATCTTATCCGCTGATTTTGCGGCGCTCGGTCAGGCCGTGGCCGATGTCGATGCGGCCGGGGCGGACATGATTCATATTGATGTGATGGACGGTCACTATGTCCCGAACATCACGATCGGTCCTGACGTGGTAAAGGCGTTACGCCCACATTCAGCCAAACCTTTTGACGTCCATCTCATGATCGCCCCTGCGGATCCGTTTCTGGATGCCTTTATTGACGCGGGCGCAGACTTTTTATCCATTCATCCCGATGCCGGGCCTCATCCTCATCGTAGCTTGCAGGCGATCCGAAGTCGCGGGGCCAAGCCGGGTCTCGTTTTAAATCCGGGTACACCCGCCAATGTCGTGGCGCCGATGATTGATCTTGTCGATATGATCCTCGTGATGAGTGTTAACCCCGGCTTTGGCGGACAAAGTTTTATTGAGAGTCAGCTTTCTAAGATTGAGTGTCTCCGCAAAATGATTGATCAAACAGGTCGGAACATTGTTTTAGAGGTCGATGGCGGTGTGAATCCGCAAACCGCTCAGAGATGTATTTCCGCTGGCGCGACGGCCTTGGTTGCGGGCAGCGCTGTTTTTAAAGGTGCCGGGACGCTTTCGGATAATATTCAGGCGCTGCGAGGGCCCTGTGCGCGGGCTGCGGCTTGATCGGCCAGACGTGACACGACGAGTTACCATAACAGACGCTTTGCGCGCCCGGCTTGGCCAGGCGGTCATGGATACGTCCGCCTCTCTGCGGCCGAAGCTGACATCAGGGGGACGTTCACCGGGCTTCAAACAGATCACGGTTGCGCGACCTTACGGAGATCGACGGCGAGGCGCTGATTTACTGGCTGGTCGCTGGATGTTTGGGGGTCACAGCATTGATGTTGGATCGCACGGTCATCCATTTTCTGTCTCACTTCCATCCGAGCGTTTTGCGGATTGGATTCATAGTTTTGACTGGCTGGCTGACCTACTGAGCGTGCCCGGCGGTGAGGCCAAGGCTGGACAGTTGGTTGCTCAATGGGCCGACGCCTTTGCGGGAAGCAATGCGTTCGTTTTTGCTCCCGATTTGCTCGCCCGACGCACTCTACATTGGGGGGTGATGTTATCGACTTTGACTGATGCCCACGGCGTTTTAGCCGGACGATATTCAGCACAGATGCGGCTTTTACGCCGCGATACGGCCCGAGTATCCGACGGTTTAGCGCAGTTGCGGGCGCGAGCGTCCCTTGTCATTTATGGTGCACGGCTCTCGGAAAAAGGCGAAACGCTCTTGGCGCGGGCTTTAGATAGTCTGGACGAAGAAATTGCCTTACAAATTTTGGCTGACGGAGGACATGTCAGCCGTTCGCCTATGGCGACCCTTGATGCGCTAGATGCGCTACTCGCGGCGGATGCTGTTTTGCAAGCGACCAATTTAGAAGGCTCTCGGGCGCTCGATAGGGCGATAGACAGAATGTTGCCGATGATCGCGACCTTGCGGCACACAGATGGGGGCTTAGGCGTCTTTCATGGCGGCCACGAAGGCGATCCGGCCCGTATCACGGCGCTATTAAAATCCCGGTCTGGCAGCCCGCAACCTTTCGCCTTTGGTCCGCATACAGGGTACCATCGCTTAGAGGCTGGTGAAACGGTCGTCTTGGTTGACCTCGCGGGTGTTCCTGCCCGTCCCTTTGATCTTGAAGCGCATCTCGCGCCGCTCGCGATGGAAATCTCAACCGCTGAAGGTCGTTTGCTCGTGAATTGCGGTTGGCATCCGCAAGCGGCTCCGGCTTGGCGTCGTCCTGTTCGGGCGAGTGCAGCGCATTCAACCCTAACATTGGCCGACCGATCGCCCGGCCATATCCTTGACGACGGCTTTCTGGCTGACGCACTTGGTCCAGCGATTGCACAAGAACCAGAGAATGTGCGCGCCCGCCGGAAAGAGCAAAGTAGCGGTATCTGGTTGGAAAGCTCGCATGATGGCTATAAAGCCGATCATGGTCTGGTGCACCGGCGTCGACTGTTTGTGGGGGAGAGTGGAGACGATGTTCGCGGAGAAGACAGTCTGTTCGTACCGCTGGGAGCTGTGCCCGTCTCGCGCGATACCGTGCCATTTGCGCTGCGTTTCCATTTCCACCCGGATGTCCGCGTGAGCCTCGCTCAAGACATGTCCAGCGCTCTGCTCGTGCAAAAAGGTCGCGCGGGTTGGCGGTTCCGTACCGATGGCGGGCCATTGGCCGTTGAGCCCAGCGTCTATCTCGGCAGCGGCGCCCGGCCCCTGAAGTGTCAGCAACTCGTGATTACCGGACAAGCATTGGGTGACGGCGACGGGCAGGGGCGCGAGAATCGCGTGCGCTGGTCGCTACGTCGCCTCAAAGGCCGCAGCGCATGATTGGGCGCACAGTCAATACGCACAAGCCGCGCAGGACGTTACGTCAAGTCCTCAAGGGGATATCGCTTTTGCTCGTTGATAGCGCGATGGCATGGCTATCCATGCTCATGGCCGTGCGCTTGCGCTACGACTCTATTAATCGCCCGATTCAGGCTGATATTGATCACCGATCCGCGATTATTGCTGGGTGCGTAGCGATTATCGTCTGGGCCTTTATGCGCCAAGATCGGCTGATCTGGCGATTTACGTCCTTGAGTGATTTCCGACGTCTGTTCCTCGGAATTGTTGTGGTTATGGTGATTGTCCCCCTCATTCTGTTTTTCGGGTTCGAACGCGGCCAGCATTTCCCACGCTCTGCACCGTTCATTGCAGGCGCCATTTTTGGGCTTGGAATTGTTCTGTCGCGCCTTGTTGCAATGGCGATCAGCAATGGCGATTTTCGCGCGCTCTATCGTTCGCCGTCGCGATTTTCGCATGACGCTGTTTTGGTTGGGAAAGCGTCCAACCTGTATAATTATTTGCGCGACAGTTCGCGCCGGGATCGGGCGAAAGGTTTCAATCCAATCGGCTTGATCGAAACGTCGGGCCAGTATGCAGGGCGGTCGATCCGGTCCGTGCCCGTGCTTGGTAATACGGCTGATTTGGCGAGTCTTTATCCTAAATTGAACACGCGTCGGGACCAGCCGCTGCATATCCTTTCACTCGATCCCAATCCAGACCGGGAACAGACTCAGCAATTGATCAAGGTTGCCGCCGAGCTGGGGGCGCCTTTGTCACGGGTCGGGACAGGTCCAAATCAAGGCCTTAGCCGATTTGAAGCGGCGGATTTGATCGGACGTGACCCGCGCACTTTGGATATGACGCCTGTTTCAGAGCTCATCTCGGGCAAGCGTGTGCTGATCACAGGGGCCGGCGGGTCGATCGGGTCTGAGCTGACGACACAGATTGCGCGGCTTGCGCCTAGCCATCTGGCGTTGGTGGATATGAGTGAGCTGAACCTGTTTAATTTGGAACGTAAATTGGGCCCGTTACAGCCCTTCGGGCAAGCCGCCCCGTGGCGAACCTATCTTGGTGATGTTTGCAGTCGTGGCCGTATGGCAGAGATTTTTGCGGCGGAGCGTCCTGATATCGTGCTGCATGCGGCGGCGCTAAAACATGTTCCGTCCGGCGAACGTAATCCGATTGAAACATTGCGAACCAACGTTTTAGGGACTCACGTCACGCTTGATCTGTGTGAGGTCTATGGCGTGTCGCATTTCGTCCTGATTTCGACGGATAAGGCTGTGGACCCCGTGAATGTGATGGGGGCGTCCAAGCGGGTGGTGGAACTCTTGACTTTGGCGCGGCAAAGTCAAATTCCGACGATGCATGCGTCTGCCGTGCGCTTTGGTAATGTGCTGGCATCGACAGGCTCAGTCGTGACTTTGTTCGAAGAACAAATTGCTATGGGTGGACCCGTCACAGTGACTCACGCCGACATGAACCGCTATTTCATGACGGTGCAAGAAGCGTCATCCTTGGTTCTGCAAGCGGCTGCCCTCAATGCAACTCAAGAACAGCAAGCCGCGCATATTTATGTTCTGGAAATGGGCGAGCCGGTTAATATTTCGCAACTGGCGCGCAACTTGATCCGTCTGCGCGGTAAAGTGCCGGATGAGGATATCGAAATCATCTTTACGGGGTTGCGTCCGGGCGAAAAACTGTCCGAGCGATTGACCCACAAGGACGAACTTTTATCGCCGACCCCTGTGTCGGGCGTCGCGCGCTTTGATGCCTGTATTATTGAGCCGACGGCCGTCTTGCGCGGCGTTGATAAGCTTTTACGTGCGATTGATCGCCGCGACCGCCCGCAAATTAAAACGGCCCTAAACGGTCTACTCAAAGACTTTGTGCCGCAAGACACGCTCAATGGCCTCCCGGTAATTCACGATTTGCCCGAACCCGTCGATATTCCGAGCTTGAATCTGCCACGACCGGACGGCTCCTAGTAAGAACGGATGTACCGTCTTCTGGTCTGAACTGCTGGCGCGTGATAGCGCGCGCTCGTCCCAGTTTTAGATTCTTTGACGGACCGTCTCATGCCAAGCCCCAATCCCGACCTTAAGCCATTTGACCCAGACCGTTTGCGGCCTGTTGCGCGAGCTTTGCTGTCTGTCTCCGATAAATCGCGTTTGATGGATCAGGCGCGGGCCTTGTCTGAGCTTGGAATCGAATTGGTCAGCACGGGCGGAACGAAGCGCGCCATTGCTGATGCGGGAATCACCGTGTCGGACGTCGCTGACCTGACGGGGTTTCCTGAAATGATGGATGGTCGGGTTAAGACCTTGCATCCGATGGTGCATGGGGGCCTGTTGGGCGAACGTGACCTCGCCTCACATGTTGATGCGATGAACGCTCACGGCATAGCGCCCATCGATCTGTTGATTGTCAATCTTTACCCGTTTGAGCAGGCCGTTGCCTCTGGCGCTGACTATGAGACCTGCGTCGAGAATATCGATATTGGCGGTCCGGCCATGATCCGTGCGGGCGCGAAGAACCACGCCCATGTCGCTGTCTGTGTCGATGCGGATGATGTGGATGCGGTGATTGCCGAATTGCGCGCGAATGCGGGGCAAACATCAGGCACATTGCGCCAACGTCTCGCGCATAAATCCTTTGCCCGGACGGCGCATTATGATGCGGCCATCAGCAATTATTTCGCCACTGTGCGCGGGGATATAGCGCCGGATTATCGTGCTCAAGGCGGCGCGCTCAAGCAAACGCTGCGCTACGGCGAAAACCCGCATCAAACGGCGGCCTTCTACGCGGATGGCTCGACCCGTCCCGGCGTATCGACAGCCACGCAACTGCAGGGCAAAGCGTTATCGTATAATAATATCAATGACACTGACGCGGCTTACGAGCTCGTGGCCGAATTTGGCGATGCGCGCGAGAGCGCAAAGCCCGCTGTCGCAATCATTAAACACGCCAACCCGTGCGGTGTCGCGACAGCCGATGATTTTATCACGGCCTATAATAACGCGCTGGCCTGTGATCCAGTCAGTGCCTTTGGCGGGATTGTCGCGCTGAATGGTGTGCTGGACGAGGCAACCGCAAAAGCCATCGTCAAAGTCTTTACAGAAGTCGTTATTGCGCCGGCTGCGACCGACGAGGCGATTGCGGTGTTCCGTAAGAAAAAGAACCTGCGCCTGTTGATCGCGGGCGACCTCCCTAACCCCCGTGATGCATCGCTGACGTCCCGCAATGTCGCGGGCGGCATTCTGGTGCAAGACCGCGATAATGGCTTCGTGGCGGATGCGGACTTTAAGGTCGTCACAAAACGCGCGCCGACAGACGCCGAAATGCTTGATCTTAAAATGGCTTGGAAAGTCGCCAAACACGTCAAATCCAACGCGATTGTCTATGTCAAAGATGGGGCCGCTGCCGGGATTGGCGCAGGTCAAATGAGTCGTATTGATGCCGCGCGCATCGCCGCGCGCAAAGCCGAAGACGCGGCGCAAACCGCAGGCTGGGACGAACCGAAAACTGTCGGCTCTGCCGTCAGTTCCGATGCCTTCTTCCCCTTTGCCGACGGTATGCTCGCCGCCGCCAAAGCGGGCGCAACCGCTGTCATTCAACCGGGCGGATCGATCCGCGACGCAGAAGTAATTGCGGCAGCGGATGAGGCGGGTCTCGCGATGGTATTCACGGGCATGCGCCATTTCCGGCATTAGCACTGTCGCATTGCTGCTCTGGTCAGAGCTACGCGTAGAACAATAAACTTCGCGTGAGCGAAAGCGATCTAGCATCGCCTTGTTAAAGTTGCCGTATTATAGGGACATATATGCGCGCCCTATTTCTCACTCTTCTTCTCTGGCTTACCGCTACGACAGGGGCGCTGGCCACCAGCTCTCTGCCCATTGATACGGGTAAGGTTGAAGCGTCTCTTTTGTCTTCCCATTACACCGTTGCGCCGGGTGAGACGTTTCAGATCGCGCTAAAGACAGAGCTGGATGACCACTGGCACACCTATTGGCGTAATCCGGGCGACAGTGGTGAACCCGTTCAGATAAACTGGACCGTGCCGGGCACCGTCACAACCGGCGACATTGTTTGGCCTCTGCCAGCGCCTATTCCGACAGGCCCGATTATTAATTACGGATTCGAGGGCGCGCCGCTCTTTCCCGTCGATTTCACCCTCGCTGCTGACGCGGCGATTGGGTCGGTTATCGAGGTCGAAGCCGACGTTTATTATCTAGTCTGCAAAGATATTTGCATCCCGGAGAACGGGACACTGCGGATTATCTTGCAAGTCGCGGACGAATCCGAGCTCAATGACCGCAATGCGGCCGCCATCGCCGAAGCCATCAATGTTGCCCCGCGTGCACTCGCTATACCTGCCGCCATGCAAGCGAATGGCGCGGCCTTGTCGCTCCAGTTTTCCGATCTCCCCGCAGGGGACTTCTCCAACGCCTATTTCTTTCCTTACGATAATACGTTGCTCATTCACTCTGACCCGCAAACGGTCTCTCTGGGTGAAAGCGGCATTCAAATCGACACAACGGCCAGCTTTGGTTGGGGCGAAGGCTTTTCTGAGCCGCAACAGGGCGTCTTGGCGTTTGATGTGAAAGGGGTCCGGACGGGACGTATCGTCACCATCGCGACGGGTCCGGCCCTCTCTGTCAGTGTCGACAGTCTCCTTCCCACGACGTCCGGTGCTTCAATCACCCTCTGGGGCGCGATCTTCGGCGCCTTAATTGGCGGGTTGATTCTCAACCTCATGCCGTGTGTTTTCCCCGTGTTTTCCCTCAAAGCCCTGTCGCTGGCGAAGTCGGCGCATGGTGAGCGTAAAACGGCCCGTCGAGAAGCCTGGGCCTATGCGGGCGGCGTGTTTGCGACCTTTGCTGTTCTGGTTATTGCTTTGATGGTCGTCAAAGCAGGCGGGGCCGCGATGGGCTGGGGCTTCCAATTGCAGAACCCCATCATCGTGGGTTTGTTAGCGCTGCTACTCTTTGCGGTCGGGTTGAACCTGATCGGTGTTTTTGACGTGGCTGGCGGGTCATACCAAGGCGCAGGGGCTGGGCTTGCCGGTAAGGGGGGCCTGACGGGGTCTTTCTTTACGGGAACTTTGGCTGTTCTGGTCGCGACGCCTTGCACGGCTCCCTTTATGGCCAGTGCGATTGGCTATGCGCTGGCGCAGCCGATATTCTTTACTGTGCTCGTCTTTGCCGCGCTGGCCGCAGGCTTCGCCGCGCCGTTCGTCCTGTTGGCTTATGCGCCGGGTCTGTTGACCAAGCTGCCCAAGCCGGGGCCGTGGATGGTTCGCCTGCGCGAAGTGCTGGCCTTTCCGATGTTCGCCGCCGCCATCTGGCTTGTGTGGGTGATCGGTAATCAAGCGGGTGTGGACGGGATGGCGCTGATTTTACTGGCGATGTTGGCGCTCGCGCTCGCGGTCTGGCTCTTACAGCGTACAGGCCTGTGGCGCTGGATCGGGGTCGTCATGATTGTACTGGCGATGGCGTTGCCATTCGCGGCGCGCACAGCGCCTCCATCAGGGTCGGTTGATTTATCTATGGAGGCATGGAGTCCGGAACGTGTCGCGGAGCTGCGCGCCGGCGGACAGGCTGTCTTTGTCGATTTCACCGCTGACTGGTGTGTGACCTGTAAGGTTAATGAGCGGCTAGTGATGAAAACAGATGCGGTTAAACAGGCGTTTGCCGATACGAATACGGCCTTTTTGATCGCGGATTGGACCAATAAAAACGACATGATCGCGCGCGAGTTAGAAAGCTATGGCCGCGCGGGCGTGCCGCTCTACCTCTACTTTCCGTCTGGTGACAATGTCGTGAAGGGGCAAGTTCTTCCTCAAGTTCTGACCGTAGATAGGGTAGTGAACATGCTCAAGGGGAGCTGACACCCATATTGGGAGACTCGACCATGAAAATGATTACCTTCGCCACAGCCGCCGTTTTGGCGCTCTCAACTCCGGCTTTTGCCAAAATCACAACGGGCACATCCGTTGCTGATATGACCGTCGTCGATAGTAATGGCGCGTCGCATAACCTGTCTGATTTTGCCGGTAAACGCGTTGTCCTTGAATGGACGAATGAAGGCTGCCCTTACGTCAAAAAACACTATAATTCGAATAATATGCAAGATTTGCAACGCGACGCCACGGCGGACGGAGCTGTCTGGCTCGCCGTGATTAGCTCCGTACCCGGCAAACAGGGTCACAAGGACAATGTTCAAGTCGTCAACTGGACAGCCCAGCACGACGTGGCGGCGACAGCCGTGATCTTAGACGAGGAGGGCACGTTGGGGCATGCGTTCTCTGCGCGCACCACGCCGCATATGTATATTATCGATGAAGACCAAACGTTGGTGTATCAGGGCGCGATTGACGACAATAGCTCATCCAATCCCGCAACAATCGACGGGGCGACGAATTATGTCCGCGAGGCGTTGGCAAGTTTGGACGCAGGTGAGGCCGTCGCTGTGACAGATACACAGCCCTACGGGTGTTCAGTCAAATATAGCCGCTAAGCGGTTCGCTCGGTTTCATGACAAGAAAACCCGCCATCTTGGCGGGTTTTTTATGTGATAGTTTCAATGGTCAGATTATTATTGGTGAAGACGCATATCTTGTCCGCAATCGCCATAGCTTTGCGGGCTAAGACCTCTGCGTCTTCTTCATATTCGTTCATCGCCAACGCGGCCGAGTAAGCGTAATTTCCGCCTGATCCGATGGCGACAATGCCTTCGTCCGGTTCAACCACATCGCCATTGCCAGTCAGAACGAAAGTCTGATCCTTATCAGCGACGATCAACATGGCCTCGAGGTTGCGAAGGTATTTATCCGTTCGCCAGTCCTTTGTGAGTTCAACACAAGCGCGGGCCAGTTGGGTTGGATATTGCTCAAGTTTCGTCTCTAGTCGCTCCAGCAGGGCGAAGGCGTCCGCGGTGGCGCCGGCGAAGCCTGCAAGCACCTGACCGCCGCCGACGCGGCGGACCTTGCGCGTATGCGCCTTCATGACGGTATTCCCGGCGCTGACCTGGCCGTCGCCGACAACAACGACCTTGCCGTTTTTACGGACTGACAGGATCGTCGTGCTGCGCCATTTTTCGTTTAGATAATTATCGCTCATAAGGGAGATGTGGGTGCAGGGCTGCGGGCCGTCAACCGCCCGACTGTGACCCGCACGTTTAGCGGCCCCAGCGCGCCGTAGTGCCGCGACCATCGACATGGACGAAGGGTCCGTGCACGGCATTGGCGCGATAAGCTCCGATGCCGCCTTTGGGGAGGTCGGTTCGATGTTTGTAGAGTTTTTGGGCGTAGTCATAGAGCCAATTGGCATCGGCTTTGGTGATTTTCCCGTCTCGATTGAGGTCATCCATATTGCCGTTTAGGGGCTCATAATCGACATAAATATCAGCCGCGTCGCCGTACATGTGGCGAGAGAATTTTGCAGATCCGATGGCGGAATTATAAAACGGTGTACGGAATCCGCTCATGACGAAGAAGGTCTCTGCTTCGGTCGTTTTGTCATCGTTTAAAGCGGTCAGCAGCGCCTCAAGGCGGCGGACATTGTTCTGGCTGACAAGAACATATTTCGGCCAGTGACCGGATTGTTGCTTGCAGAGAAATTGCCCGAGTTTGAAATGTGGGGATAGGTCAAGATCATGGTCGTTCGGACCCTCTAACTTGATGAAGCCTTTTGGCGGGTTGCGCGGATAAGTCCCGATCCGATAGCCGTTAAGCCATCCTTTTTCGTCGATGTTGCTATGAGGTTCCAGCACGAAAATGTTGATCGTGGCGACTGTCTCAAAGCCGGACCTAATCGTGGCTGACAAAGTTTGCGCGGACTGGGGTGCGCGCCAAGTGGGCGTCCAAACCTTATCATCGATCATAAAAACATAACCGGGCGGCAAGGTGATATCCAAGCCCTTGCCGGGCAGAACAGTCTCGTACCATTGCGAGAATGGCAGCGCGTAACCGGCTTCCCCGGATGGCTTTAAACTCATCTGGACAGCTGGCGAAGTCTGCGCGATTGCAGGTTGCGCTGCTGATAAAGAAACCAAAAGAGCCGACGCAAGAAGCGACAGTGTTGGTAATTTCATTAATGCAGTACTTTCGTCCTCGGACCGTTATTGTCGTTCATATCGACATAGCGCTCATTATCTTCAATTGGCTCACTATTGTCGGGATAGGTCTCTTGCGCCAGCGTTGGTTTCTTAAATTCCTGATAGATATCGGCTGGAAACTCAACTTGTCCCTCGGGACTGACAACAGCCGGCAGATAGGTGAGGTGAACATTGACGTGCTGGTCCAGATAGAAGCGTTCACGCTCTCCGCTCGCCAATGTGGCATTAAACACGGTCGTCGAGACACTTGTATCACCATCCGTCAACCAGTTGGCCATAGCAACGGGGTCATCTAGACGGATGCAGCCTGATGAGAGAGCTCGGACATCAAGATCAAACAAGCTGTGATCCGGTGTATCATGAAGATAGATGGAGTGCTTGTTCGGGAAGATGATTTTGAGCTGACCCAGAGCATTATGCGGCCCTGCGGATTGCACCATTTGGATTTGGTTGGCTACGCCGGGCTCGCTCCAATCGATCGTGTATGGATCAACCTTAGCGCCGGTGCTTCGGTCATAAATATCATACTTATTACGGGCCGCGTAGCCTGGATCGTTCTGCAATTTATGCAGTTTTTGACGTTTGAACAAACTTACCGGTAAAAACCACTTCGGGTTCACCACGATATATTCAATCTCGTCAGAAAAGGCATTGGACGGAGTCCGGCTTTTGCCAACAATCGTTTTCATGGAGACATCGCGACGGTCTCCCGTCCACGCTTCGGCGCGGTAACTTGGAATATTGACCCAGATATAACGCTCGCCCGGATTGGCGTTCTCGCGCCAGTAATCCATCGCCCGTTCGATACGATCAATCTTTGACTCAACGCTTTCATTCAGCGCGGCCATCGTCGCAGGGCCGAGGACGCCGTCCTGTTCCAATCCGTAAGCTGCTTGAAATGATTTAACCTGCTGTGCGAGCATCTCTCCATAGACGGTTGGCTCTTCGACCAAATCAATTCGCAAGCTTGCAAACAACCAGCGGAAGGGCGTCGGGTCGATATAACCCTCTGCAGCAAGACGTTTTCGAAGGGCTGGGACGCGCGGGTCATCCATCCCAGGTTCCAGCATTTCGTCGCCTTCGCGAATGCGCATCCAGCCGCCATTATCAGCGTGCTGACGGTACCGTTTCAAGGCGGTTTTGAGCTCGCCATATTGCGGTGCCATAGAGGCGTATTCCTCCATGGATTTGATGGGATCCGTTTGGCTGGCTTTGCTTAAAGCAACGATTAGGTCGGAACGGGTCGGGCGGTCATCTGTCGAACTGACCATGCCGCCTTCATCAGATAGGCCACCGCTCATTTTAGAGGCGAGCACCAACCATGTCTCCGTTAAGCGCAGATCGGCGAGGGCGCGCTGTTCGGCGGTGCCGCTAAATCGGTTGTCGATGGCTTCGCGGAGCTGGGCATCCGTATAACCCGAATCCAAGCCGTTCTCCTTACATGTTGGGTTGGCCTGCATCAGCCGTTCAGCAGCTTTACGCGTCCAAAGCGGTGCGAAGACGCCTTGTGCATAGGCTTGGCGCGCGGCGGATTTTGCGCCGGGCGAGACTTTATTGCCGAACGTTTCGTCGATCTGGTCATCCACAATGCTTGCTTCAAGCGCCAGCGCAATATCAGACCCTTTCGGCTCACCTAAAAGCTCTGGAACTGTGACGGCCGGACCGTCAACACGCTTGACTGGCGCATGGACCTGCGCGGTCACAGACGCAAAGCTCATCAGAGCCGTGGTCATGGCAATAGCGCTGACTGCGACAATCTTCAGGCTAGATTTACGGGGGGCTGGCTTATTGATTTGGTTCGATGTGGTCATACGAGTCAAACGCGTTTGCTCGCAGAAATGTTCCCGCCGAATATGTCAGTCAAACGTTACAGCGTGCGGGCGCGCTCAATCAAAAGGATCGGGACGCCATCGCGGATGGGGTAGGCTAAGCCCGCTTTTTTGCTGATTAATTCTTGCGTTTCACTGTCATGAATCAAGGGGCCACGGGTCTTTGGGCAGACAAGAACACGCAGCATCTTAGGATCAATAGGAGCAATCGGCGTTTTGGTTTCGGTCATCGTTTTGTCCTGCCAATTCACGCTATTGAGTCGATTGAGGTTGTGCATCCCCGGCGCTGCCAGACGCATAAAGATGCATCAATCCAATGAGTAACCGACGACGTTCGTCAGAGGTTTCAGCCTCTAACAGCGATTGCTTATCTTGTGCAGAAAACGGGCTGATCATGGCGGCTTGATTGATGAGCACGGGCAAGGGGATTTCTGACAAAGCGGTCCAGTCAACGTCGACCCCGATGGCATTTGCCAACGCCTTCATCGCCACGGTGAGCGCTGCGCGGTCGCTTCGGCCTGATTCTGACAAAGCCTCTGAGGTTTGCCGGACGGCATGCAAGTCTGGGTCTTCGCCAAAGCTGTCATAGGTCACATCGGCTTGGCGGTATGGCGTCAAAACATCGGGGGTTTCTGTGATGCGAAACCGCCGCAGACCTTTGAGGACAATCAAATAACGGCCATCAGCCGTTTCAGAAAATTGAATGATCCGGCCCAAGCCGCCAACATCGGCAATCTTTTCGTCAATCGTTTGCACCATGCCGATCAAACGATCCCCCTTCAGCGCATCATCGATCATATTCAAATAGCGCGGCTCAAAAATATTGAGCGGGAGATCGCAAACCGGCAGCAAAACAGCGCCGCCCAAAGGGAAGATGGGGATGCGCGGCGGTGTCGTCCGCCGGGCCAACGATTTATAGTGCGCGCTCACGACCTAGTTACGTTGCGACTAAGCAAACAGGATTGATGAAAGCCGACGACGACCGTCGATGGAGACTTCGCTTTGCGGGCCCTCGGCTTCGAAAATAGTCAGCAAGAAGTGACGCGCGGCTTCGTCTGCGTGCATCCGGTTTCGCCCAATGGAATAAATCAGATGATCAACGGCCTCGGCCCGACGCCCGCGCGCGGCGAGAGCTTTCGCGAAAATCAACCGCGCATCGAGATTGCTCTCATCGGCGGCGACAGACGCTTCTGCGTCGCGCAGCTCTGTGTCTTCTTCAACCGGTGCGTCTGGCTCAGGCGCCCCTTCACCGAGTGACAATTCGGAGCGGATAGAGGCGACTTCAGGGTGATCTGCGAGCGGTCCGGTCGCGCTTTCGACCATTTCGACCGCCATGTCACGATTGCCCATATCGAGATAGACGCGCGCCAGTCCGGCGAGGGCCGATCCGTTTTCTGGATCCAGTTGCAAGGCTTGGGCAAAATCTTGCGCCGCCCCACCGGGATCGCCAGCGGTTAGGCCGTCGCGCGCCCGCGCGACTAAAACTTCGGCTTCTTCTTTTGGATCACTTTCGCCAGATAGACGGGCGATGAATTTCGTCAGTTCGGATTCGGGTTGCGCGCCCATAAAGCCATCGACAGGTTTGCCGTCCTTGAAGGCGAAAACCGCCGGAATAGACCGGACGCCGAGCTGCCCGGCAACACCGGGGTTTTCATCAATATTGATCTTGACCAATTTCACTTTGCCGCCAGCTGCTTTCACTTGCCGTTCGAGCGCGGGCATCAATGTTTTACACGGTCCACACCACGGGGCCCAGAAATCGACAACGACGGGCGTGTCTTGCGAGGTTTCGATGACGTCTTTCATGAAGGCGTTATCGGAGGAATCTTTTACGAGTATATCTGTCATGCTTCGCTAAATGGGCGAGACTTGCGTCCGGTTCAAGGCAAGGCTCGGTCCAGTCGCAAGAAAGTGTTGTGCCGCGGCCTCGATTACGCCTCGGTTGGGGCGTAGAAGAACTGTTCACGGATGACTTTGCCGTCTGTGTCGACCGTATAGAGCCCGACTTCGGACATTTGCATGCGTTGTCCGCTCTCTCGCTCCGTCACATCCATGTCAAACGTGAGGGTAAACATGTTGGGCGCATGGAAAAATGGGCCTTTCGTGACAACTTTATGTTCCTCGAACGCGCTTTCCCACCAATCATGTTTGCCGTTCATGGCGTCGATCCCTTTGGATTCGCGACCATTAGGACCGTCATGCGCTTCAACACTGAAGCAATCGGCATGATAAAGAGTATTTATACCTTCGCGTTCGGTTCCGGCGCGACAATGATTCGCGATGGCGGTGCCTGTTTTGACCAAATAGCTTTCAAATCTTGCGTCGCCCATGATGTCAGTCTCCTGCGGTAAGTTCTGCGAGGTCGAGTATAAGAGGATCATGCCCGAGTGCCCGCGCAAAGACCAGCAGATCATCAGGCTTGATCCGTGTGCTCGCCGTATTCCGCATGGGATGGAACCAGATGACGTCTTGCAAAAACAAGGCTGCATCCAGGACAAGTCGAACGGTCGCATCCGTATCGTTCAGAATCGAAAACACGGTGACAGAGCCAGGACGCACGCCGAGATGCGTGAATAAGGCGTCTTCTTTGCCAAATGACAGCCGTTTTGTGCCGATATGGGCATGCAACCGGTTCAACTTGATCGGTGTTGATCCCAATGCGCTGATCAAGACAAATTGTCCGGCTTTGTCCTTTAAGAAGAGGTTTTTCGAATGTCCGCCCGGCAGCCGCGCTTTAATATCCAGCCCTTCTTCGACCGTGAAAACGGCTTCATGCTCTTCCGTATGGTAAGGAATGCCCAACTCATCAAGCCGGGCATAGAGGCGGGGTTCATCGGGATGTTTATCATTCATACAGGCCAACTAGCAGTGATATGCAGAAACTCAAATCTTGGTGCTTGCAAGCTGGATAATGCCTAGATATACGCCGCGCTTCAACGACTGCGATGCGGGCGTAGCTCAGTGGTAGAGCATCACCTTGCCAAGGTGAGGGTCGTGAGTTCGAATCTCATCGCCCGCTCCAGTTGTTTGATCCCTAAAATCCACGTTACGACGGGACATCGAAGTAAATTCGATGTTTCCAGTCGGGCTTCGAGAGCCTCTGTTCGCTGAGATCAGTCGTGGTTTAGGCGCGTGTATCCGAAAAAATGTCGTGTGCGGAAATCAATCCGCGAGATAAAACGGGGGCAGAGTGTCCCTTTTCAAGCCTTTTGATCGCCATAGGGATATTGGTTCCCCTTTATTGTCGAGGGTAAGTCTGCAAAACTTCAGGATAGTTTTAGAACTTCACCCTCACGCCGCCATTTAGAATAAAGCCGTCATTGCGCGACCAAATGCCCGTTGTCCATTGGCCGTCGGGGGCGCGAACCGGTAGGACCAACGGGTCTTCTTTGGTTTGGCGCACATTCAGTAGGTTCTCTGCATTGAGGAAAATCCCTGTGTTTCCGAGCGTGATTTCGCCAAGGAGGCCAAGATGCAGATAGGGCTTACTCTCAGATCTGTATGGATTGCCGTCCAATCTCTGCTTCCCTGTGTAATATGCTTCAAAGCCTAGACGTCCTCGACCGTGCTGCTCCCACATAGCCACAAAACCCGCTGAATGGCGCGGCGTGAGGTTAATCCTTTGACGTCCCCCCAACGCGCTCTGCTCGGTCGCGTCTAGATAGAGATAACTCCCTGTCAGTTTGACATCATTCCATATGTAACGAATCAATACCTCCGACCCCCGGATACGGCTTTGACCCGCGGCGTTGATGAGGCGCACGCGGTCGAGCAGCCCGCCTACGGTGGAGGCAAAAGCCTCAAGTTCCGTCACGTCCTCCACGTTTGAGCCAAAAAATGTGACATTGGTTTCAATCGGGCCGCGCTTATATCCGATATCGATGGAGGCGGTTTCCGCTGTTTCCGCGTTGAGCGCGCCAATCGGAGCAAGCCGGGACAAGCCCGCGGCCTCAATGTCTTCAACGAAGGGGGTTGGTGCAAAAAACCCGCGTCCATAAGAGCCGCGAATTGTCCACTCATTTGGCTTATATAAGAGCGAGACCCTCGGGCTGAACTGTGTTCCAAATTCACTATGGTCATCGACGCGACCACTGATTGATACGGAAAAATCGTCCGTAACATCATGATCCACCTGCCCGAACAGGCTGGGCACGCTATAGTCAAAATTGAAAACCGGAAATGTGTCCGAATTAAACACTTCCGATTGATACGCGAGGCCAGCAACCCAATTGGTGTCGCCGCGATCACCCACTATCGAGCCTTCCGCGAAATAGCTCTCATGACGGTCGTCTTCGACCGTTTGGCCAAAACGATGCTCATGATCCTGTACCATAGCAGAGCCACGAAGATTCAATGTAAGAGTGTCCGAAAGCGGTTTATTCCCGATAACCCCTCCGTCAATCCGCTTGGTGTCTTGATTTTGGAAGAACGGAAATCCGTCCGAGACGACGGCACCGGGGAGTGTTCCGCCGTTTCTCTGCTCGGTCATAAATCCCATTGTGGCGTAGAGGCTCGACCCGTCGGCGCCGTCCCAGAACAGTCTCGGCCGGGCGGTGAACCGCTCATAGCCCGCAAGGTCAATGAAACCGTCATCATCTAGATCAGTTTCCGTCTGGCGATGGGCCCCCGCCGTTAAAGATACGCCGACACTCTCGTTGAGAGGGGTTTCCGCATAAGCTGTTAAATCCTGCCCGTCCCGTGTCGTGACGTTCATAAGCATTTCGCCCGCCGCTTCGTCGCCAGGTCGCCGGGAGACCAGGTTGATCACACCGCCCAGGGCTGACCCGCCGTAGAGCGAGGATGCTGAGCCCTTGATGACTTCGACCTGTGACAAATCGGTCGGCGGGATTTGCAACAGGCCAATGGACGCGGCTTGTCCGCCGTAAAGCGGCAGACCGTCGCTCAGTAATTGCGTATAGCGTCCATAAAGACCTTGAAGGCGGATGTTCGCGGCTCCGAGTGCGGGGGATGTGGTTTGTACCCGAACCCCGCCCGTTTCGGCCACCAGCATGGAAATATTGCCGGGCCGCATGAGCGCCTTTTCCTGAATTTCTTCGCCAGCAATGATTTCCACCCGAAAAGGCTCATCATCCACGGCGCGGCCGGAGCGCGTGGCTTGGACTATAATCTCGTCCATATGCGCGTCAGAATGACCTGCGTCGCTGTGGTGGTCCTCAGTTTCATGATTTTCTTCGGTCTCTTCATGTTGCTCAGGATTGGCGAAAGCAACAGACGGCGCCGCCACCGCAAGGCAAGCGTAAGCCGATAACAAAAACAAATTTTGCAAAGTAGACATGAGTTAACCTGATTGCTTAGGGCGTGGAGGTCACGCCGGTAGACCAATGTTTGCCGTGTCGGCTGTTTAAAACATTGGTCTCGATAAATGATCGAACCTATGCTGTTTTAATCACATAGTCCGGTGGCAAGAAACAATACCCCGATATAATTTAATACCCTTTATGCGCCCGCTCACGACTTGCTGCGTCTGAATAATGTTGTGATATTTTGAGAAATGATGTCCATGCCCATTCCCTTTTCTATCCTTGATCTCGCCCAAGTTGTTGAAGGCGGAAGCATATCGAAGAGCTTTGCCGACAGCGTTGAATTGGCGCAAAAAGCGGAGGCGCTTGGCTATAACCGCGTTTGGTATGCGGAACATCACAATATAAAAAGTGTCGCCAGTTCTGCGACCTCCGTCTTGATTGCGCATATTGCGGCGCAGACGAAAACGATACGCCTCGGCGCGGGTGGGATAATGCTCCCCAATCACGCGCCTTTATTGATTGCAGAGCAGTTTGGGACGTTGGCGACGTTACATCCTGATAGGATTGATCTGGGTCTCGGGCGCGCGCCGGGCGGCGATATGGGCGTAATCCGCGCCATGCGAAAAGATTATGAGCGCGCAGCGCAAAGCTTTCCCACGGATGTGCAAGAACTGATTGGTTATCTGTCAGACCCTGTTGCAGGCGAAAACCCCGCAGTGCGGGCTATTCCCGGTGAAGGCACAAAGGTTCCGGTTTGGATTTTGGGTTCAAGCCTATTCGGCGCGCAGCTCGCCGCGCGATTGGGCCTACCGTATGCGTTTGCGTCCCATTTTGCGCCCGGTGATCTGTTTCAAGCAGCTGAGATTTACCGCCGGACGTTCGTCCCTTCGCGGCATCTGGATAAGCCCTATTTCATGATGGCGTGCAATGTGTTCGCCGCAGACACGGAAGAGGACGCTCAATACCATTTCTCAACTTTGGTGCAGGCCTTTGTCGGCATTATCACGAACCAACGTGGGCTGACCTGTCGCCCGGTTAAAGATTTTGAAGTGCCGCCCCACGTTAAGTCTCATGTTGAGGCGATGTTGCAAGTGAGCGCGGTCGGGACAGTCGATATGGTCGCTGAGCGTCTGTCGATGTTCAATGAGCGCCTACAGCCCGACGAAATTATTATCGCCAAGAACTTCCACGATCAAAACGCACGTCTGCGCTCCTTAGAGCTGACGATAGAGGTTCAGGCGCGGATGGCTCACGACTGAAGACTGCGCGTATGAGGCATTATTCAGCTGCTGAATCTACGGCTGGGGCGGGATCGCTGCATCAAGATCCATCAACCGCACACGTGTATCACCGGCCTGGCTCGGCAACACCCAATCGGGACGGGAATCCACAAAGCTCGCCATATCAGGACCGAGGCCAAACCGAGTGATGGCGATCTGCCCCATCGGTTGATTGGTTGGCAGGGTGATGTCGATCTGCATATCGCGAACATTGCGACCCGCAATGCGCAGGCCCCATAGGGTTGGTTCGGCAGCCACGCCGTCCACCGTCAAGGATGTCCACATGGCTTCGGCTGAGGCTGGCGCAAGGTGAAGGCGGTCTGCAGTTGGGGCCACAACCCGTAAACTTACGCGGCGCATATCGCGTTGGGTTGTATCGCTGAGCACTCTGAGGCTTGCCTCAATGTCCGGCGCGCTTGACGCAGGGCGGGTCCAGCGAGCGCGCGCATAAGCGGGGTGCGTCGCGCCAACCGGGTCGGCAAAGACAAAGGAGGCGCTTTCTGACGGGCTGGCGTTATCCATCATGGCTTGCGGTGGTTTTGCGCGTCCGGATAATTGCACGAACGACCCGGCATCAGAGACGATATGTTGGATCGACAGTCCGCGCGGGGCATTGGACGTATAAATCGGGACAAAGACGGCGGCGGCGATCATGGCGACCGTTAAAGCGCTGACGCTAAATAGCGGCAGGCGGGCGTATGTTTGGGTGGGCAGGACGATTACGATCATGACGACCGGGATGGTCCACAGCACCGCAAAGGGAGCGGCCATGCCGCCAAGCCCTGCCAAAGCAAACCCGAGCATAGGGAGGTTGATAAGGACGTAAATGAGGGCGGCCAGCGCGCTGAAACCGACGAGCCAGCGGTCACGTTTCATCAAGCCTGCAATGATGCCGAAACTCGCAATGAAGAGCGCGCCGATAAAAAATGTCATGGTGCTTGGAAAGACAATCAATCCAAGTGTGGCGAGGACTGACACCCACAGCCAGCTTTTGAGCAATGCCCCTGTTTGATCGTCACGCTTATCGCGCAGCCAAATTGCAAGACCTGCGGCGACGAGCACGGCGATCGCCGAGACCGCACCGCGCAAGGCCCATGGGTGAGCGGGGGAATAGGCGGCACCTGACTTTATGGCACCCAAGACGGCGGACAGAGCCACGGTTGCTAATCCCACGCCAATCAGAGTGAGGGGAATGAGAACCCAGCCGCGCCACCCGCGCCATGTTCCTGTGCGAATGAGAGCGATGATAGAGAGCAGCCCGCTAAGCAAGATAATGGCCGGGCCAAATACGGCGGGCATGGAGACGACACCGCGTGTCAACACGTCGAAATATAACCGGTCGCCTTCCGGTGCCCCACTTATGGGGTGTGCCGCGAATTGCTCGACGGCCGCAAGCGCGTTTATGCCGGAATGAAATACGGTGCCATGATCTAAATTGGCCAGATTATCGCCCGGCGTGTGGTAGAAACTGTCGCCAAGAATGAAAGCAAAGTTTGTCGTATCGACTTGGCGCGGCGCGTCTGCGTCGAGAAACCGCGAGACATCTGTGTCATTGGGCATGGCCTCATAAATGCTGGTTGTCAGCGTATTGGTGAGGGCGGTCCGGCCTGTTTTGGCGATTGCCGCAATGTCGTTTCCGTTGGGGTTTGATGTCTGGAACATGGAAATTGGCCCGCGCACACCGCGCGCCTCAACATTCACAACCGCATCGATGCGCGCGGCGAGCGGATCGGAATTGACGAAACTATCCGCGCCGATCAGGCCAATTTCTTCCCCGTCCGTGATCAAGACAAGCACGGGGCGAAGATCATCTCTGTCTTTGAGAATCCGCGAGACTTCCAGTCCGACCGCAACGCCGGCGCCGTCATCGCCTGCGCCGGGCCCTGCGGGTACCGAGTCGTAATGGCTCATAAGGGCGACGCCCGGCGTCGTGTCATTGGTCGGCGGAACCGCCCAATACATGACATTGCGAACGCGGGCGCAAACGCCGTCAAAATGATTGGTGCAATGGAAATCATCACGCACAATCGGATCAAAGCCGAGCGCTATTATTTCTGTCAAAAGCCGCTCTCGAACGGCGTCATTAGCGTCAGTATCAACCGGGTGCGGGCGTTCATCGCCGAGAATTCGGGACAGACGCAACATCGCGGCCTCAGTGTTGAACGCGTGATCGGCGTCAGGTGACGGCGGGGCAACGAGAGAGAGACTGAACGTAAACGCGAGCGTCATGGCCACGAGCGCAAGAGTGAGAAAGGTCGAGTTACGGCGCGCTTGGATCATAAGGGACCCTAAGCCGCATATCGCGCCCGGGGCAAGACAATTGCTTATACTTTTTTATCGAAAAACGATAAACTCCTTGCTTGTTAGAATGTCTTGTCGTTAGATGCGTTTGTCGCTGTTGCTTAGAAGGAACTCATTATGCTTACACATTCGGAGAAAGTCCGCACCGCCAGAGTGGCGGGCGTCGCTTTGCTACTCGGCATCATCATTGGCATTATCGCGGCGATGACGGTTAGCGCAGGTATCGATATTAATTTGTCGGCGGATGTTGAGGCGACAGCGCGCGCGATGTTGAATGCTGAGACACGACTTCACGGTAAGGCCTATGTCGCGCTGCTTCTTATTGGGTTGCAATTGCTTTTCCTCTTCGCCGCCTATCGACTGTTGCGTGACGCAGGTCCGCTTCTCGCAGGCTGGAGCGTCGGGGTCGGGCTTGTTTCCATAGCGCTAGGCTTGTTTGGAGTGGTTGCGGCCATGAATGCGGCGGAGTTGGCGGGAACAGTGGCTTACCAAACGCTGGCGAGTGGGGAGCAGCGGCTCCTTTTGGCCGGATTGCAAGCGACGACGGATTATACGTCTTTCCATCTGGGTCTGGTCATGTCGTCAGCCGCCAATGCAGCAATCTTTATCCTCTTTCTACGCTCGGGCGACCTTCCGAAGATCATCGCGGGCGGGGGGGTGTTTGCGTCTCTTTTTGTGGTTCTTGCCCTCGTCATCCGTGATTTCATTCCTGTCATGGGGAATGATCTTGTGACGATGGCCTTCATGGTTTGCAATTTGGTCGCGCTGGTGTCGACAGGGCTCTACCTCAGTATTCGCGGTGTGCGCGCTTAACTCTCTGGAGCAAAGGCGAACTGGCTGAGGCCGCGGGCGCGCTCATCATGCGCCATAGCGCGTCCGAGCGGCGGGTGAGCGCGCTGCGGGCAGGCGGTGCGGTCACATAAATAGCAATTGGGTCCGATCGGCATAGGGTCGCCGGAAAGGTGATCCGAATAGATCAAACGTGAGGCATGGGCGATGTCACAACCAAGACCGATGACAAAGCTTTGCGCCGGGTGCGCGGTAGTTCCGCCCGCTCGGGTCACACGGCGCGCGAATGTGAGGTAGGTGTTGCCATCCGGCATCTCGACAGATTGAACCAGCGCGCGTTCTGGTGAGGCAAAGGCCTCATGGATTGCCCAACGTGGGCAGACGCCCCCAAAACGCGGGAAGGTGAACCGCCCTTGGCTGAACCGCTTGGAAATATTCCCCGCAATATCGACCCGGACAAAAAAGAGGGGAACCCCGCGCGCTTCTGGACGCGAAAGTGTGGTTAACCGGTGCGCGACTTGTTCGGCGCTGGTGCCAAACCGATGGGCGAGCGCGTCGATATCGTAGCGAAGCTCTTCCGCTGCTTTCAGGAATGTGCCGTATGGCATCAATAGCGCAGCACCGAAATAATTGGCCAATGTCGTTCGCAGTAATCGTTTTGAATCAACGGTTGGCAAGTCGGCTTTGGCGACAATTTTATCAATTGTCGTTCGGTGCTCCAGCATGCCGATCTGAAAGGCGATTTGAAACCGTCGCGAGCTGGCGGGCAGAAGTTCTGACAGATTTAATCGTCCGGAATGACGGTCATAATAGCGCAGCATGTCAACCATCACGTCATGGGGAAGAATGCGAACAATCGTTTTATGTTTTTCTTTCATCCTCGCGATCAGCGCCGTCAGCGGTTCTGTCCGCCTTAGGTCCAACGTAGAATAAAGCGCCTCGGCTGCCCGGTCGAGTACGTCAAAATAGTTATGGGTTCGATAGATAACGTCACGAACGAGGTCTGTCGCGGGCGCAGCCTCCTGCAAAGCGGTGGCTGTTTCGTCGGCCCCTTCTTCACGCACTAATCGGCGGGATAGCTCCGTATAACGATGGTGAAGGTTGACGAGTGCGCGTGCCGTGGCAGGGCTGGCGCCTACGACGTCCTCGACCTCTGATTTGGGCACGCGGTCCTTGCCCAGAGCTGGATCCCGCAACGCATCGAAGAGCTCTCCGACGAGTTGCCGGTCTGTGCCTGAGGTGAGCTCGGATAGGTCGATATCGTAAGTTTCAGACAGCTTAAGCAGAACCTTGGCACTCATGGCGCGCTGATTGCGCTCCATCAGGTTGAGATAGCTGCCAGAGATACCGAGTTCTTCGGCCATGCGGGTTTGCGTTAGGCCGAGTTTTGTCCGCAAACGGCGCAATCGAGGACCGATTAATAATTTCTCGCCCCGCGTGTTTTCAGAGCGCGTATTTACAGAGTTTGCCATATTACGTATTTTTACTTTACAAACGTAACAACGCAACCCGTGTTTTACAGACACATACAAAAAAGCGCGCTACCTCAGGCTCACACCTTTGTTGGAGAGTGCCATGACTGCGCCAATTAGCCCTGAGACCACATCGATCCCGCGTCACCGTGTGCTGGCGAAGGTTGTCGGTTCTGCCGTTCCTGAGATGGACCGTGTCCTGACTCCCGATGCGCTATTGTTCTTGGCTGACTTAGAGCGCCGTTTTGGCCCGCAACGTAAAATTCTTCTGTCTGATCGCCTGTTACGGCAAGACCGTTTTGATGATGGCGAACTGCCGTCTGTCCCCTTGGAAACACAACATATTCGCAACGGGGCTTGGGAAGTTGATCCGGCCCCCAAAGCACTGATAGATCGCCGGGTTGAAATTACCGGACCGGTTAGCCGTAAGATGATGATTAATGCGTTCAACAGTGGCGCAACCCAATTCATGGCTGATTTCGAGGATGCCTCTTCACCGACATTCGCCAATATGGTCGAAGGTCAGGCTAATTTGATCGACTACACGAATGGCGCTCTCACGCTGAAGACGGATAAGAAGACCTACGCGGTTGGCGAGAACCCGGCGACATTACTGGTGCGTCCGCGCGGGTGGCATTTGGAAGAGAAAAACGTCACCGTTGACGGCAAGCCCATGAGCGCGTCCCTGTTCGATTTTGGCTTGCACATGTTCCACAATGGTGCCGCCTTAGCGAAAGACGGCCGCGGACCTTTCTTTTATCTCCCGAAGCTTGAGAGCTATCAAGAAGCGCGCCTTTGGAATGACGTTTTCAACTTCACGCAAGCTGTTTTGGGGTTGGATAACGGCACGATCAAAGTCACAGTCCTGATCGAAACGCTGACAGCTGCATACCAGATGGAAGAAATTCTCTACGTTCTCCGCCGCCATATTACGGGGCTAAACTGCGGTCGTTGGGATTACATCTTCAGCTACATCAAGACCTTGCGCAATCATAAGCAGTTTATCCTGCCTGACCGCGCGCAAGTCGGTATGGACCGCGATTTTCTGCGCGCCTATTCGCTACGCTTGATCGAGACCTGTCACCGCCGAGGCGCCCACGCGATGGGCGGAATGGCGGCGCAAATCCCGGTTAAGAATGACGATGCGGCGAATGACGCGGCGTTTGCCAAGATCAAGGCTGACAAGGAACGCGAAGTGCGGGCCGGTCATGACGGAACATGGGTCGCGCACCCGGCGATGGTCGCGGCTGCGAAAGAAACATTCGACGCGCATATGTCTGGCAAGCACCAGATCACGAAACAACGCCAATCCCCGCGTATCAGCGACGATGCGCTGCTCGAACCACATACCGGTACAATCACCGAGGCGGGGCTGCGCACAAATATCGAGGTCGGTATCCGCTATATTGCGGCCTGGCTCTGTGGTCGCGGCGCAGTGCCGATCCACGGCCTGATGGAAGATGCGGCAACGGCTGAAATTAGTCGGGCGCAAATCTGGCAGTGGCTTCGTCACGGCGCAGAGGTTCAGCTCGAAGACGGCAGCAAAGAACGGATGAGCAGCGCACTTTATACGCGGACGTTCGACAGCGTGTTCGCTGCTCTTCAAACCGAACTTGGGCGTGACGCCTTTATCGAAGGCCGTTTCCCTGAGGCCGCCCGCCTATTCACTCAGACGGCGACGTCCGCCGATCTCCCTGAATTTCTAACAATCCCTGCTTACGCTATTTTGGAGGCTTAAATGACCTACACAGAAACACTCAATAATATCCAAGCCCGTTACCCGAACGGCGTTCCTGGCGGCATTAATATCGAAGATATTGCGCAGCTGAAAATTCAAAATACCTATGAGACCCATCTGGACATCGCCAAAGCAACCGCCAAAGTTATGCGGGCCGATATGGCGCGTTATGATGCGGACAGCTCGCAATTCACGCAGTCTCTCGGGTGCTGGTCTGGTTTTCACGCCATGCAAATGATGCGGGCGATTAAACGTCAAAAAGGCACGCTCGACCGCGCGTATGTCTACCTGTCCGGTTGGATGGTTGCGGGTATGCGCAATAGTTTCGGCCATCTGCCCGATCAATCCATGCATGAAAAAACCGCGGTCACTGATTTGATCAATGAGATTTACACGTCCTTGCGCCAAGCGGACGAGGTTGATTTAAATGATCTGTTCGCAGAGCTTAAAGCTGCTGAAGATGATGTCAGCCGTCAGGCCGTGATCGCGAAAATCGATGGGTTCGAGAGCTATGTTCGTCCGATCATCGCCGACATTGATGCCGGTTTCGGCAACGTCCACGCGACCTATTTGCTCGCGAAAGAACTGATCAAAGCCGGCGCTTGTTGCATCCAGATTGAAAACCAAGTTTCTGATGCGAAACAGTGTGGCCACCAAGACGGTAAAGTCACAGTGCCGCGCGAAGACTTTATTGAAAAGCTCCGCGCTGTTCGTATGGCGTTCGAAGAACTCGGCGTTGATGACGGCGTGATCGTGGCACGGACAGACAGTCTCGGCGCTGGCCTGACGCAAAAAATTCCGGTCAGCCGCGAAGCGGGCGACCATGCGGCGGAATATACCAAATGGCTCGACGTCACTCCCGTCAATGATCTGACAGATTTGGATGACGGCGAAGTCGCGATCCGTTTGTCCGGTAAACTCGTCAAGCCGACACGATTGGCCAATGGTCTCTACAAGTTCAAGCCAGACACAGGCGAAGCGCGCGTGATCGAAGACTGTATTGCTGCGCTCAACGATGGCGGGGCAGACTTGCTTTGGATCGAAACGGCGACGCCCAATGTCGCACAGATCGCGGGTATGGTGAACAGTATTCGTGAAGCTGCGCCGCACGCGAAGCTGACCTATAATAACTCGCCGTCGTTTAACTGGACGCTGAACATTCGCAAACAAGTGCGCGCCGATTGGGTTGCTGAAGGCAAAATTCATGACAGCAGCTATCCAGAAGCTGAGCTCATGAGCGCACGTTTCGACGAAGATCCTCTTGGGATTGAAGCTGATGCGCGTCTGCAAGCGTTCCAGACGGATATTTCGCGCGAAGCCGGGGTGTTCCACAACCTCATCACTTTGCCGACGTTCCACATGGATGCGCTCGGCATGGATCGCCTGTCAGAAGGTTACTATGGCGACGAGAAAATGCTGGCCTATGTCAAAAATGTTCAGCGAGCGGAAATCCGCGGCGGCGTGTCCGCTGTGCGTCACCAACATGAAGTCGGCTCCGACATTGGCGATAGTTTCAAGGAAATGACCGGCGGCGACCGGGCGCTAAAAGCTGGCGGCGAACATAATACAATGAACCAGTTCGCGAATGTGGCGTAGCAATCCGGCAAAGCCGGAAAATTGATAAATAATCAATTTTAGCAAAGCTCCCGTGAGCTCACGCGAACGGGGCCAAAACTCAATAAGACTCTTAAAGCTCCGGCCACGCGCCGGAGCTTTTCTCGTATTGGATGAACTTAATTTTCCAATTCGGCTCTGATGTCCGTTCCATGCTGACCCAGTACCGGTGAAGGGGCATGGCTGACCCCGTCTTGCCCTTCAAACCGCGCCGCCGCGCGCACAGACCGGACTTTGCCTAAATAGGGGTGATCGACTGTGGCGACCGTCTTCATCGCCGCTAATTGCGGGTGGTCATAGGCTTGCAAGGGGGACAGGCATTCGCAGCACGGCACATCATGCGCTTCCATATAGGCGAGAACGTCTGCGATGGGCTGGTCTACGGAAGTGGCGGTCATTTCTGCGACCATGTCTCCAATGTTCATCAACCGCGCCGCTGGCGTCTTAAAGCGGGGGTCGGACATCAAGTGGGCCTTACCGATCAGCGTAAACACAGCCGTTGCTTGAGCATCGCCAATGCCAGCAATGACGAAATAGCCGTCACGGGCTTCCATCACGGCATAAGTCGCCGTGAGCGGGTCGAGCTGCGTCGCAGCGTCATCCAGTAGTGTGTGTTCCATCAATCCATCGGGAAAGAAGAAATGCATCCCGGCGTCAATCATAGACAAGTCAACGCGCGACCCTTGCCCACTCCGTTCGCTCGCGAATAACGCGCTACTGACGGCCTGCGCCGCCATCAATCCGGTCGCTTTATCGCAAATGGCGTGTTGAATATGGAAGGGCTGTCCGCCGTTCGATTTATTTTGCGCTTTGCCCTGCGCCGCGGTCATCCCTAATTGCGCCTGCATGACATGGTCATAGGCGGGCAGGGCGGCTTGCGGACCGTCTGTGCCAAAACCCGTAATCCGGCAAAAGACAATTTTTGGGTTCACAGCTTTCAACGCTTCATAAGACAGACCAATTCGCGCCATCACACTGGGGCGATAATTACTAATAACAACATCGGCGCGCTCACACAGCGTTCGCGCGACAGATAAATCGGCGCCGTCTTTGAGGTCCAGCACGATGGAGCGCTTGCCGCGATTGCAATTATGGAACAGCGCAGACAGCCCCGGCTTCTGCGAGCCAATAAAGCGCATCGGATCGCCCATGCCGGGCGGCTCAACCTTGATCACGTCAGCCCCTTGTTCGGCTAAAATCATCGCCGCAAAGCTCGCCGTGATCATCGTGGATAATTCCACAACACGAATACCGTCGAGCGGGAGGTGAGCCCGCATTGAATTTAATGGGTCAGTCATAGGTAGTCCCCTTTCGTCTTTCTTCCTTGGATAGAGCGGGCGAGAGGTTTGTCCATGGCGTCGATAAAATCACCTATACTGATCATGTCTGCGCTAGAGGCCCGGCGCGCAAAATGGACAGGCCACGCGCCCAATTATAAAGTGCAGACGGCACTTGCGCGTGGGGTGTCCAGTCGTGCTATCGGGACGCAGCGGCGGGCGTAGCTCAGGGGTAGAGCGTCAGCTTCCCAAGCTGAATGTCGTGGGTTCGAATCCCATCGCCCGCTCCAATTTCCTAAGCCCCAAAATCGACGTTACGACGGGACATTGAAGCTAATTCGATGTTTTCGACTGGGTTCCGGGAGCAGCTCTTCGCGGTGTCACAGGGGCTCGGTTACTTCGCGGTTACACAAAGAATATCTCAAGTGGCGAAAGCTCGAAGACACTTTGGTTTGGTTGAATGATGTGCCCCTAGCTTTGTAGACACCTTGTTGGGTAAAACTGGAAGCAAGGAGAGTGTCTTATGGGCAGTCGCATTCGATATACAGAAGAGTTTAAATTAGGGG
>NZ_BMZH01000014.1 GCF_014652695.1 Algimonas arctica | reverse complement strand
GTTGCAATACCGCAAAGCCGTCGCCTAATATCAATCAATAAAGGTGAGCAAAGTCTCTCTTGGCCCAGGCCGAAATCTGTGCCGTTTTATATGACGACGGACAAGCTACAGTAGCTCGTGACCTGACCTCGG
Source organism: Algimonas arctica (assembly GCF_014652695.1). Lineage (GTDB taxonomy): Bacteria > Pseudomonadota > Alphaproteobacteria > Caulobacterales > Maricaulaceae > Litorimonas > Litorimonas arctica. The sequence continues at coordinate 51,911 of NZ_BMZH01000014.1, read as the reverse complement.
TCTTGGAGAAAAACGACAAAAAGCTAGAAACTATAGTCTGTGAGCTTTACGGTTTGACCATTGCTGAATTAGAAGAAGCCGAACAGAAGATTGGCTAGAGTTTGATCTCGACCCACCTCTCGTTCATTTTGAAATGACAAGAGATATGAAGGTCTTTAATGTGGCGTGTACTCGCGCGCGAAAATCTTCTGGTGACAGGCGTGAATCCTGAGTCATACTTTTTCGAACTTATGTAGCAAATGCACCATCGCAAATCTCTTAATCCGCGTTAAATCCGGCCCATAAGCCACCTCTCCCGAATTACCGATTACATCGAGACACAGAACGGGTTGCTTAAAGGCCGCGCTCATCCAGGAATGTCCCATTTTCGGTGCGAGTTCTAAGGTCCATTCTGGGGAGTGGATATGTGAATTTGCCTCAAGCGACAAAGCGGATTGTCGAGCAATAATGACCCAAGCCTGCTTGGAACAAAAAGAAGCTGTCTCTTCCGCTATACCCCTGAGGAGCCTGTTGCGGCTCAAATGCGCGGTTTTCACCTATCGATTCATTGCTTCTCGTTCATGACCCATAAAGATGGAAGGGTAGGCAAAATGGTAGGCATAACCTCAAAGCGGTTTCGAGAAACCTTAGCCTAAACCATTGAAAACATTGGCGCACCCGACTGGATTCGAACCAGTGACCTCTGCCTTCGGAGGGCAGCGCTCTATCCAGCTGAGCTACGGGTGCTAGTCGCGGCGCTATAGCGAGGCTCAGTGCGCGAGGCTAGGGGGTTTCGGCATTGAGTGTGTCGATAAGTGGGCGGAGGATGTCCGTCCAAACATCTTCGGTAATGGGTCCTGTATGTTTATAGCGAATTTGGCCCTTGCGATCGATAACAAACGTCTCTGGCGCGCCAGTGACACCCAGATCGATAGCAAGGAGCGATTCTGCATCAAAGATAATCGTACCATAAGGATTGCCGTAACGGGTTAGCCAACGCTCGGCCTTCGCCCGCGTATCGCGCCAATTCACACCCATGATTTTCACGTCACCGGCCTCAGACAGCGCCATCAGAAGCGGATGTTCCGTCAGGCAGGCCACACACCACGACCCAAACACATTCAGCAACGCGACCTCACCCAGCAAGTCCGCCGTCACGATCGGTTCACCCGAAAGCGTTTCCATCTCAAAAGTCGGTAAAGGACGGTCGATCAGCTCAGACGGAAGTTTTGAGGGGTCACGGGTCAGGCCAATGGCCATAAACACCCCGATCATCGCAAAGAGGGCGAGTGGGATTAGGCCTTTTATCACGGACGACATAAGGGGCGATTAAGGCTTTTCGCGTCTAACGCAAGTGAATGAGGATTGCAGCGTCAGCTTGCCCCTCGCGCCGAACCGCAGCATAAGGCGCGGATGAACTGGTTGACCAAACTGACGCCTCCCGGCGTGAAATCAATTTTCACCAAACGGGACACGCCCGACAATTTGTGGCTCAAATGCCCAAAGACGAGCGAGATGATTTTCGCGGCTGACCTGCCTGGCCTGATGCATGTCACGCCGGGAGGGCATCATATGCGGATCGGACCCGAACTTCGATTCGCATATACATTCGATGACGGCCAGTATGAAAGCTTTCCGACGCCAAGTGTCGTTGCAGACCCGCTGAAATTCAAAGATGATCAAAAATATACGGATCGCTTAAAAAAAGCCCGCGCCAAGACAGGTAATGACGATGCCATGAGCATCGGTGTCGGGACGATTCATGGGGTTGGCGCGACCGTCCTCGTGCAAAACTTTGCTTTTATGGGCGGATCGCTGGGCATGGCGGCGGGCGAAGGCTTTATCGCTGCGGCTGATGTCGCATTAGCCAAAGGTTTGCCAATGATTGTGTTCACGGCCGCTGGCGGCGCGCGGATGCAAGAAGGGGCACTTAGCCTCATGCAAATGCCACGTACAACGATTGCTGTACAACGCCTACGCGAAGCCGGACTACCTTATATTGTCGTGCTCTGCGATCCTACGACAGGCGGTGTCACCGCAAGCTACGCCATGTTGGGCGACATACATTTGGCCGAGCCAGGCGCGATGATCGGATTCGCTGGACCGCGCGTGATTGAAGAAACCATTCGCGAAAAACTCCCTGAAGGCTTTCAACGCGCAGAATATCTCGAAGAAAAAGGTATGGTCGATAAGGTTGTGCCGCGCAGCGAGTTGCGCGCCACTTTGGCTAAATTGATCGCTGTCCTCATGCAAAAAGAGCATACGCTAACAGTTGAGCCGACACCGGACCCAATTTCAGCGTGAACAAATTAGAGACGGCGCTGGAAGACCTCCGGCGTCTCCACCCCCGTATAATAGACCTCGGCCTGTCGCGGATCGAACAGGTGCTTGAGGCCTTGGGTCGACCTCAGGACCGTTTGCCGCCCAGCATCCATATCGCGGGCACCAATGGTAAGGGATCCACCGTTGCTCACCTCCGCGCCATGCTGGAAGCGAGCGGCGCGCGTGCGCATGTCTATACCTCCCCTCACCTTGTCCGGTTCAATGAACGGATCGTTCTGGCGGGCGAAGAGATTGACGACGCGACCCTTATTGATGTGCTGAACCGGGTTCGTGATGCCAACGCGGGTGCGCCGCTATCATTTTTTGAGGCAACAACAGCGGCGGCCTTTCTCGCTTTTTCGGAACATGACGCGGATTACGCCATTATCGAAGTCGGCTTGGGTGGACGCTATGACGCGACCAATGTGTTCGCTCCGCGCGCCTGCGCCATTACGCCGATCGACTATGACCATGCGGAGTTTCTCGGCCGAGACTTGGCCGGAATCGCGCGTGAAAAAGCCGGGATCATCAAACCGAGCGTTCCCGTTTTCACGGGTCCACAGCATGAGCTCGTCGACGCTGTTTTAGAGGCCGAAGCCCGTAAAGCGCGCGCCCCGATTCAAAGTTGGGGTCAAGATTTCCGTGCGTATCGTCAACAAGGACGGTTACTATTTGAAACGGATAAGGAATTACTCGATCTGCCTTTACCTGCGCTAGCGGGCGATCATCAGATTATGAATGCGGGGTTAGCCATCGCTGTGGCACGGGATATTGGGATCTCTCCCGATCATATCGCCACGGGTCTCAGCGCAGCGACTTGGCCTGCACGGATGCAGCCGCTCATGAGCGGTCCGCTGGTTGATATTGCGGCGGACCTTGGCGCCGAAGTCTGGCTCGATGGCGGCCATAATCCACACGCAGCGCAGGCGCTATCCGCTCACATGGCGTCTCTAGAGGCCCGATCACCCCGGCCCCTGATCCTCATTATGGGCATCCTTGCCAATAAGAATGCGAGCGCATTTTTAGACTATTTCGAAGGGTTAGCGGCGGGCCTCGTCGCCGTTGATATTCCTGACCATGCGAGCTTGTCGCCGGACGTATTGGTCGAGTTGGCTGCCACGCGGGGGATGGCGGCGATCGTCGGCAGCAATCTCACCGACGCCCTGCAAAAAGCGGTCGATATGGGCGACGCCCTATCCCGCCAAGCCATCGAAGAGCCGATCACCCCGCCACGAATCCTCATCTGTGGATCGCTTTATCTGGCGGGGCGGGTTTTGGCGGAAAATGCTTAAGCGACGGACGTACCGCGTGTGGGGTAATCGTTTTTGACGACAAAATTCAGTCCATCAACGATGTCTTCCATGTCGGGGCGGCCGAACGGCGTATTTTGTACAATTTCGGCATAGAGCGTGCCATCCGGTCGAACAACGAAGATGCCCGGCTCAGAGAAAATCTTTGGCTCTTTGTCTGAAATCGAGTCGGATATAAACAAGCCAAGCGATTTAGCGTCAAGCAGTTCTAAACTGTGAGCGATGGGTAAATCTTCAAGCTCCCAATCCGTTTTCGCCTGCTGAGCGCGCTCCTCTGTGTCCATTGATACCGCGACAATATCGTGACCATCGGCACGTATATCCGCTACACGGGGATCAATTGCTTTCAATTGCGCCTTACATTTTGGGCAGTGAAGACCACGGTAAACCACAATAATTTGAAAGTTCTCAGGGCTGGCTTCGGCCATATTGAATGTTCCGCCCGATACGAGGGGAAGCTCAATCGTCGGAATCTTTGATTTGGGGGTCATGAGGGTCGTCATAAATAATCCTATTGTGAAATGTTGTTAGTTAGTGTCCCGCGCGAAAAGCGCGGAGGACATTAAAGGTTTTCTGGGTCAACCGCCGTATCGCGCAGGCGCAACACATCGGGATCAGCGGAGCCGTCGCCACTCTCTCCGAGATAAGACAGGCCCTCATCAATCTTTGCGATCAGGGCCGTCGTATCATCGCGAAAATCTGCGCTGGCGCGACCGACCATTTCTCGTCGTAATTGCTGCAAAGCGTGTTGGCGTTCAGCAACTGGCGTCCGTGGATTGGAATAAATATCCGTAATTTCATCGGCCGTGACGGGGTTCGCCAAGCCGGGCATAGCGGCGTCTCCACTAATTTGTGTGTCGACAGCTAATGTTGTCATTTGCGGATCTAGGTCGGGCATAAATCTCTCCTATGTTCTGGACAAACAACCCGCATCTCGGCGCGTCGTTCCAAGAAAACGGAGCTCCGTTTCGCCTATTGTGTAGAAGACTGCGTTCATTCACCGTCATTCCCGTACAAAGCGGGCGTTTCGTCACGTGATCAGGTACACAGACATCTCGCGCCAAAAAATCGGAGCGCGCAGGCTTTCGTTGTCAAAGCCGATAATCAAGCCTTGTCCTCGGTTGTCCAATTGTCTGCTATGAGGACGCATGGTCGGACGCATTGCACTCATCACTCTGTCACTCACTCTTGGCGCCTGCTCGACGATTGACCGCGGCTTTAATGATCACGTCCGCGTCGATACAGTGCCCCAAGACGCGACAGCGTCTTTCACCTATATTCCGTCTGACCCCGTTCTTCGACAACCCGGCGCCGTCAAACGCTTGATCTGCGAAGCAACGCCATGCGCGTTTGAGATACCCCGGACTCAAAAGGGGATTGTGAAGGTAGAAAAAGAGGGATTCGCCCCGGCAGAATATTTTGTTGCCCCATCTCGTTATCGCGGTGGCGGCAGCGTTGATTTGGGGGCGACCGCGCTAAAGACAACATCAACGTCTCTCGGCGTTGGCCTGACCGGAGGGCTAACTTATGCCGCTATGTCGCAATCTCTCGCTTCACTAGCGAATATATTTACGTTTGGGTTCGGAAACTATCAGGGCGTCAGTACAGCCACAGGCGCAACCGCCGGCACCGGGGTTGGTCTGGGCATTGCCGCCGGGAGTATGTTGATAGATATGGGAACTGCCGCCAATAGACGTCCATCCCCAGCGGAACTCTGATCGCCGGACTTCCGCCTGGCAGCCATGTCGTTTCTGGCGAGGCTGAATTTTTAAAACGCATTCCCGTCGGGGGGCGCATCTTTGTCGGCGGTATAATGACATTCGGGGCCTCCGCTCTCGTCGACGTTGCGATAACGGGTGCGAACAAAAACCTCACACCTAACCCTGTCACGGTATTTTTAGCCCCTTTAGAGGCTGATCCCACAGTCGGAGAAAAAGGCTAAAAGCTGGCATCTCACTCTGAACCGGACAATCCCGGTTCAGAGGCAATTAAATTAAGCGTGTTCAGCCAGCCATTCGGCCAATTTCGTTTTCGTCATCGCGCCCATCTTGGTGGAGACGACTTCGCCGTCCTTAAAGATCATCATCGTTGGGACATTGCGGATGTGGTAGCGCATGGGTGTATCGGGCGCGTCATCAATATTGACTTTCGCAATTTTGACTTTGCCTTCCATGTCTTTTGACACGGCTTCGAGCGCTGGGCCCATCGCTTTACACGGCGCGCACCATTCAGCCCAAAAATCAACGAGCACAGGGGTGTCGGATTTCAGGACTTCGGATTGAAAAGTCTCGTCTGTGACGGCGATAGTGCTCATGAGGGATTCCTTTAAGCGTTGTGTATTGTGGAGGTAGGAAGGGCGTTCACTTGCGTCAAGACGGCATCCATCGCATTGTCAGGCAGCCACATCAGATTGGGCGTATCCGTCCAGAGTAATCCGCATCGTACATCCCGCCCCGGCCAGATCGCACGGGCCAGTTCCCGGTATGCCGCCATCTGCGCAAGATAGCTTTCATCGACCTCGTCAATCCGCGTCGGCACAGGACGATTAGACTTATAATCAACTAAATAAATCGTGTCTGGCGTGACATTGAGGCGATCCACTTGCGCCGTGATGTAAACCTCTCCGCCCCGTATCGACGGCACACGCCCCGCTAAACTGACCTCGGCGCGCGACCCTTCGGCGAACACAGTTGCGAAAGATGGATTATCCAGAACGCCAAACACTTCGGTCTGAATGACGTCTCGCTCGGCCTCGTTAAAGTCAGGATATTCCGCCAGCATTCGCTCACAGAGTTTGCGGCGTCGTGACGGCGCATGGTCTGGTAAGATTTCCAAAAGGCGATGGATCAAGATACCCCGTAAGAGACGCCCCTGCCCTGGCACGCGCGCGATCGGCGCTTGGCGCGCCAAAAGCGAACTGGGCGACGCTGTCTGATGTCTTCGGGCTTCGATTGCGGCAGGCACGGTGATCCAGTCTGGCAGAGCCGCCAGCCCCTTCTGCTTATCGTCGGACCTTTGCGCGCTTTTTTCTGGCCGCGCACCATAGCGTCGACCCGTCCCCGTATCCACGTCAAAGGCGGTGGAGAACGGCTCAGCCCCGTCCATCGCCAGCATGGTTTTATTGACCCAGTGATACCAACTCCCGTCGGCATAACCGTCATCTTTCGCGCCGTGATGATACCCACAGACGACAAGACGGCTTTCGGCGCGGGTCATCGCAACATAGAGTAGCCGCATATATTCACGCTGATCCTCAAGATCATTCGCGGCTTTATAGCCATCGACGAGAGGTGTGCTGTCCTTCGATGAGGGCGCGAGAATAAAGCTATCGCCCGCTTTGATTAGACCACCGGAGGAGGCTCGCGGCGCCCGTGTCGTATCAGGGAGGAAGACGACCGGGGCTTCGAGCCCCTTTGCGCCGTGAACAGTCATAACGCGAACTTCGCGCCCCGCCGGATCTTTGTCGCGCTTAATCTCAACCGTATCCGTTGTGAAAACTTGCACGAACCGTTGTAAGCTTGGGGCCTGATGTTGCTGATGCGCCAACGCAATCGCAAGAAATGCATCCAAGGCTTCGCGCGCTTCTAGGCCCAAGCGGGCAAATAAAGCTTCACGGTACGTGACCCCCTTCGGGCCTGTGCGATCAAGCAACCGCGCAAAGAAGTCATAGGGTGCCAAACCAGCGTCATCGCGAATGGTTTGAATGGCTGCGGCCAAGTCCAGGTCGCGCGATTGCACGGCCTCCCACAGTGTCCCCGTTCGGTCCACGCTGAGCGCGAACAGCTGATCATCATTGAGGTCGAACAGCGGGGATTTCAGCGCTTCCGCGAGGCTAAGACAATCGCGTGGCAACAGCACAAAGCGGGTGATCGCCAACAAATCGCGGACGACCAGCGCGTTTTGCAAGACTAATCGATCCGCGCCCGCGACAGGCAATTTTTCGACCTTCAACGCCTTAATGAGCGCATCAAACAATCCCCCAACCCGGTTCTGCACGAGGATCAGCACATCGCCGCCATGCATGGGTCTATGTCGTTTCAGGTCCCTGTCAAAAACAGGTTCGCCACTATCAATCCAATGTCTAATCGATCCGGCAATTTCGCGCGCGAGGCGGACACGCGGATCACCATCACTTTGGCCATCAACAGGCGTTGTATCCCACGGCTTATTCTCCTCCGCCATTTCTGACTTTGGGGCGAGTGGCCACAGCTCGACAAGACCGTCATCGGTCCGTGCGGCGTCGTGACGAACCAAATCGGACGGTTCAGGCCGCGCGGCCGCGTCAAACATCGCCGCCATACCGCCTTGGTCCAAAAAGAGCGCATCAACGACATTGAGCACTTGTTGCGCGGAGCGAAACGACATGCGGAGCTGTACAGGGCTGTCACCCGGCGCAGTCCGCGTCCGCACACTCTCCATGAAGATATCGGGGGCCGCACCGTTAAAGCGGTAAATCGATTGCTTTGGATCGCCAACCGCGAAGAATGTTCGCGGCCGGGTGGAACGATCCGGACTCTCCTGCTCAAACGGCAGCGTCAGCGCATCAATAATTTCCCACTGAACGGGCGATGTATCCTGCGCCTCATCGAGCAAAACATGTTCGACCCCGCCGTCCAGTTTATAGGCCACCCAATCCGACACATCGCGGCGCATCAAAAGGTCGCGTGTTTTCAATATCAAATCGTTGAAGTCCAAGCCACGTGCCGAGTGTTTATCGCGTTGATAAAGCTGTCCGAGCCTATGCCCCAATGTGAGAAGCGCCTCGCTCATTTCAGCAATGCGGACGGCTTTTATCTTTAGGACAGCAGTGTAAATACGGTCGAATTCAGCGCTTCCCGCGCTGATAAAATTATCCTGATCCGTGACGCCTTTAACCAGCACCCGTTTTCGCGGGCTGCCATCTTTTGTCAAGAACACATCGGAGTAGAGGTCAAAGGCTGCGCCCGGATCCACTTCCGCATCCAACTGTTTGACGAGATCAACAAAGCTCTGTGCGGCTTTTGAGGATGATGACGCGCAAAGTGCGGCGATCGCTCTAACATGGCCAAAGTCAGTCGATTGCCAAGCCGAACTCGCAATTGTCTGCGCCGTTTCATTGGCGGCCAAACCGGAATCAGTTCGAAACGGTCCAACACCACCAGCCCCGACCCATTTTTGCGTTTTTTCGAAATCTCGCGCGGCGGAGAACATCATCGCGTCTATTGTCGAGTCCGCCTTGGCTTTCGCCATATAGTGCAAGGCTCCGCGCAGGTCTTCTGTGTCGCGTGCTTCCGCTAGAAGCGCTCTCCGCCCCGCGACGAGCAATGCTTTCGTCTCCGGCTCATCCAGCGGATCAAATCCGGGCATAATGCCCGCTTCAATCGGAAACCGCCCTATGATGCGTTCACAAAACGCATGGATCGTCATGACCTTAAGGCCTTCGGGTGTTTCTAACGCGCGCGCGAACAAGGTCCGTACGACATTGATGCTTAAACTCGGCCTGATCTGCTCGAACGGCATACCATACAGGTCAGCCAGCACGTCTTTGAGCCGGTCATCCTGCGCGATAGACCATTTCGACAAAGTCTCGAACAAGCGCTCCTGCATTTCGGACGCGGCAGCGCGCGTATACGTCAGGCAGAGGATTTTATCCGGGTCAGTCCCCTGCAAGAGGATACGGGAGACTCGGTCAACGAGGACCTTCGTCTTGCCGGACCCGGCATTCGCATTGACGATTCGCGGCACGGACGGATCCGCCGCATCACGTTGGCGTACTGTCGCATCTGTAATCGTGAGACGGGTCATGCTATGTTTCCCCGCCGTCACTGACGGCGGACCATTCATCCCGTCGGGCGAGATCGTCATAGTCCCCATAGTCATCCGTATATTGTGCGCGCGGCTGTGACGGATAACCCGTGTCCGGATCATCATAAGCCGTAATCAGCTTTGTCAGGATATTCATCGCCTCTGCTGCGAGTTCACCCGCAGACGCCGCATTACGGGCAGGTGCCGAAACGTAAGCGTGTGAGAAGTCATCATTGGAGCCTTTGATCCGCACATAGCCAAGCTGATCCGTTTCCCCCGCTTTGTGACCGTCCAGCGCGCCTTGCGCCGCGAGCCACGCCGCCAACGGCAATTGCAGATCAAACCCAGCTGCAACGGTTTTAACCGTCGCCGGGCTTCCTGTTTTGAAATCGGTGAAGGCATATCCGGTCGGGGATTGCTCGACGAGATCGAGCTGACCTTTGAGATCAAAGTCCAGTCCGCTGAGCTTAGACTTCGCATTCACTTCCGTGCCGACGACGTCATACCCATCCGTATGACGCTGCGCAAACCAAGCCATTAAGGCTGCGCTGACCGCTTCCAAACGGGGGGTTTCTTTGAACACTTCGTCAGGTTCAAACCCGTGGGAGAGAAGCTGGGATCGCAAGTGCTTTTGCAGTTTTTCTACATTCACTGGATCGTGTAATGATTTGATATCACCAGATAAATAGGCGCGAATATAACACTCAATACCTTCGTGCATGGCCGAACCAAAGTGGCGCGCGTCGAGGGGCGCATCCAATGCATCGAGAGGTTTTAATCGCAACACTTCGCGTGCGAATAGGCTGTAGGGGTCGCGTATCCATTTGGAGACACCGGTAATAGAAATCTGTCGACCCTGTCGCGCCCAGCGTTTGTCCACAGGCGGTTTCGGATTGGGTCTCAAGACGGGAGTCAGTTTTTTAGGGCGGTCCATCTGACGCGCCCAATCAAGATAATGTTGCCCGGTCCCAAGCAGATCAGCCACTTTGGCATCCTGTCTCTTCTCTAGGTCTTTCGGCTTTTCGTCCGGCTTTGGCGTCACCGTGCCCGCAATGATTGTTTTCAGACGCCAGACCCAACGGCTAGCAACAGTCGGTCCGCTGTCGGATTTTTCGGATCGTGTCAGATAAACAGTCGGGTTGGCGGACAGTTCTGCGAAATCATGCGCCGCCAAACCGTAGCGCCGCTCAGGGAGCGAAAGTTTCATCTGCTCGCGCATACCGCGTGACAAGAAGGGTCCAGAATTCACACCACCCGGCCACGTGCCCTCATTGAGCCCGCCGAGAATAATATCATCAACATCCAGCAATCGCGCTTCAAGCGGTCCTAAGATTTGTAACCGGGGATGCGTGTCACCTATGGGCCGCGCGACTGCGCCTTGCAGCAGTGATCGGAGCAGCTGCGCGAAGCCTTGAATATCCGTCACTGGCAGTGACGCGCCGTGGGCGATAATCCCGTCCAATACACTCGCAGCTTGCCCGCCACCGTCGCCCACCCAGACACGCGCAGCGCCAAAGACGACGTCCGTTGTCGCCAAAGCATTAGCCGTATCGATCAGGGCAGAGGCCCAAATGTCGGGTGTCGCCGTGTCTTGCAGTGTCAGCAATGGCGCCGCTGCCGCATATAAGGATTGTACTAGTTCAAGTGTATCGACCACATCAATTGATGGCCTTAAGCCCCTGAAAAATTTACGTTCAATTACTTCCCATTCCGCTTTAACGTCACCAATTGCTTGCCCCAAAGACGTTAGCTCACTGGAGAGGATAAGGGAGATTTCGATTGGGCCATTTGGATCTTGGGCGATCTCCAGCAGTGACGTTAGGAACACACCCACGGGTGTTTGCTCCACGGGTACACCTTGGCTCATCGCAACATCGACGCCCCACCGGGCCAGTCGCGCGCGCACCCTTTGAGACAAAAGCTGATCCGGTGTGACGAGCGCGGCCGTCCGTCCCGGCGTCTCAAGCGTTTCACGCATAATCAAAGCAATGGCGAGCGCCTCTTCGGCATCTGTGTTGGCCTCAATCAAAGACAGGCTTTCTAACGCTGTCTCGAAAACATCCGCGCCCTCACCCGCCGTCAACGTCACGATCCGTTCCAACCAGTCCCCTGTTGCATCAACAGGCAACAAAGCTTCCGCGAGAATACGGCGTCGCTTTCGGGCCAGCGAACGGTCCTCAGCCCCAACCACCCACGGCCAAATCGGCACGTCTTGGCGATCAATCTCCATTACACCGAGCAGACCTTTGAGCGAGGATTGCGGGTGGCGCGCATCAATCGAATTCCAGACTTTATCCGGAAGCTCATCTTGCAACCCCGGCAGCACGACCATCCCGCGCGGCATATTTGCAACGACCTTCATGAGACGCGCGGTCGCCTTCAGCGTCCCTGTCGATCCCGCAACAATGACAGGATAATCCGGCGGCGTCTCCGACCAAATGTCTGATAGCGCATTCAACAATGCGACACGCCGTTCAGAAGGATCCATCATCACCAATTCGGCCAACCGTTCCGGCCAATATTGCTCAACGATTTGATAGAGCTGCGCGGCATGTTGAAAATGTGTCGCCGCCTCAGAACACACGCGTTGCCATTCCGGTTGGTCGGTAATGCTGACTTGCTCCATCGCCGCATCATCCATGATGTCGATCAACGGATCCGCCATATGCAGCGCCGTCGCCGGGTCGAGGGGAAGATCAGACGCACGTTCATGGTAGCGGGCGACGAGCTTGGCGATTTCAAACCGGCGCTGCACCGGATCAATAGCGGGTTTAACCCGCCCCGCCAGCTCGCCCGGCTCAAATGGCGGTTCGTCCGGATTTACGTCCGCCAACGGTCTTAGCCGCGGGAGGAGCGCGGCTTGAACGCCGCGCGCAGCCGCCGCGTGAACAAACGCAAACTCTAACGCCCGGGCGGCGCGACGGGTCGGTAACAAGACTAATCCGTTTTGAAGGTCATCGCCATAATGGGTCTGTAAACCATGCGCCAGTGACCGTAGAAACGGCACGCCCGACGGCATATTATAGACGACGCTCAAGCGGACACCCCGGTATCTTGGGCGACGACGGCTTCTGCCGCTTTGACGGCGCGCGGATCACCGACATGCATCCAATAGCCCGGAATCGGGAGGCCGAAAACACGTCGCCGCGCGATGGTCTTGCGCCAAATTTCAGTGCGCGAAAATCGAGTCTGCGGATAGCCTTTCGCCCGTGCCGGTGTGAAAATTTGCACCCCGGCATAAACCCACGGCGCAGTGGCTCCGGTTCGCCAATCCAGCTGCCCCAACCGGTTCATATCAAAGTCCCCAGGCCCATCAAAGCCGAGACAATCCTGCGTCGGGGCGAGCAGGAATAGATCATCCATCTCTTCCTCATCCCACGCTTGGAATAGGGCTTGGATGACGGGCGAGAACTCGGTCCACACAGCATCAATATTACAAATCAGGATCGGGGCATCGCCTAACAAAGGTAAGGCTTTCACGACTCCCCCGCCCGTTTCTAACAGTGCCGCCCGCTCACAGGATATTTTGATTTTCGGACCGCGAGTTCGGGCCTTTAAATGCGCTTCGAGATGATCGGGGTGTGCATGGACGTTGACTATAGCGCGTTTGACGCCCGCATCATCGAGACGGTCGAGCATATGGTCAATCAACGGACGACCCGCGACGACAACCATCGCCTTGGATCGATCATCGGTCAGCGGCCGCATCCGCGTCCCGTGACCCGCCGCCATCACCATTGCCGTTTCGATCACTGCATCACCTCTGGCACGTTTATTTCAAACCAGCGGCGCAAACCGGCGCAGGCCGGATGCGAGAGATCGCGTTTCAGATACGCGCGTACGCGCGGAATCAGACTGCGATATTGCGGCTTTCCGAATTTCACATCCGCGCGGACAGGAAAACCAATGACCTTGGTATTGCGCTGCGCCGCCATCACCGCATATGCGGCTTGAAAATCATCATCATAGCGTAACCCAGCTTTCTCGCAGAACCGCTGTTTGAGCGGCTCATATAGCTCAGGATCGACATCACGGCGGGCGTCTTCAAGGAAGCTCGCCAAATCATAAGCCGGATGCGCCATTAGCGCGTCTTGAAAGTCGATCAAACCGATGCGCGCTTGGCCTTTGCGGTCGGGTAGCCAGAACAGGTTTTGCGCGTGAAAGTCCCGCAAACAAAGCCCCGGCGCGTGCGCTTCCAAACAGACGAAGGCCGCGCGCCATAAGTCGTAAAACTCCGCGCGCGCGACGTCACTGACCGGACGACCAACATCCGGCGCATAGAAATCAAGAAACAGATCAGTTTCCGCCAAAAGCGCGACTTCATCATACTCGCGGATGTGCCACGTATGGCCCTGGAAAGAGGGTTTAGACGGAAAGCTGGACCGGTATATCACGGCCAAAACATCAACCGCAGCTTCGTAGAGCGGGCGTTCCATCGCTGGGTCAGCGTGAATAACCCGCCAGAAATCACCGTCTCCAAAATCCTCGAGCAAGGCGAATCCCAAATCAACATCAGCCGCAATAATATGCGGCGCAGACAAGCCCCGCATCGACAATTCCGCCGCCACCGTTAAAAACGCTTCCAAATTTGGTCCGGCCAGTCGAGCCGACGCATTGTAACCAAGAGCCCGGCGTATTTCGACGCTTGCACCCTCCGGTTCTCCCAAATCTTCGTCCCCTTTTGGCGCGTTCATCAGGACGGCTTTACGGTCGCCCATCGTTAAGCGCGAATAGCTCCGCGTTGAAGCATCCCCTTGGATGTCCTCCCGATCCGCCTCACCCCATCCAGCGCGGGCGACGAACTCTTCTAAAAATACACGTCGTTCAGACATTTCGTTCTTCCCAACCCGAGAGTGTGGCGATGCGGCTATCCCCGTCAAAGCTTAAATCAATGCGTAGGGCGTTACCGGGGCAAAGCGCGCCCAGCTTATCTGCCCATTCGATCAGAACGATCTCTTCGCCCATCGCGTCCATCAACCCTAATTCATAGGCATCATCTGGACGGTCTAAGCGATAGAGGTCGCAATGCCACAATTCAACGTCGCCCCAATCATAGGCTTGGACGAGTGTGTAGGTCGGGGACGGGACATCAATTTCACCGAGGCGCGATTGGATCAACCCGCGCGCGAGCGTCGTCTTTCCAGCCCCCAAGCCACCAGACAGTAGAACAATATCTCCGGCCTGCAGAACGGAGGCTAGACGCGCGCCCAAGGCCAGCGTGTCGATTTCGGTTTTTAGTTTAATCGCTCTCACCTTACTCACGCATCTACCGCCTTGCCTTTTGAGGGCAAGCGCTTAACTAACCCGCAGCACAGTCCGTAGTGGTAAAAGGAGCGACCGTGACCAAAGTTATTTTCCGCGATCATGCAGGTGAGACCCGCGAAGTCGAAGCGAAAAACGGCACATCTGTTATGGAAGTCGCTGTCGCCAATATGATTCCCGGCATTGATGCCGATTGCGGCGGCGCATGCGCTTGCGCGACATGCCATGTTTATGTCGGCGACGCGTGGATGGGAAAGCTCAAAGCGAAAGAAGACATGGAAGACAGCATGCTCGATTTCGCCGAGAATGTTCAGGATAATTCCCGCCTGAGCTGCCAAATCCTGCTCTCTGATGATCTCGACGGAATCGAGATCACGACCCCTGAAAGTCAGTAAAGCTTGAACGTCCTTCTCGTCATTGGCGGGCTAGCCCTGCTAGTGGCAGGCGGCGAAATGCTGATCCGTGGCAGCGTCGGCATCGCAGAACGCTTCGGCCTGTCTCGCGCTTTGATCGGCGTTCTCCTGCTTGGCTTTGGCACATCAATGCCTGAATTCGTTGCGACCTTTGGTGCGGCGGCTAAGGGCGCAAATGATATCGCCTTTGGCAATGTGCTCGGCAGCAATATCGCCAATATTTTGATGATATTGGGCGTTTCAGCTCTGATCCTCCCGATTGCGACTCAGATGACGGAACTCCGCCGTGATTTCGTCTTTGTGATGGCCAGTTCGATCGGGTGTATGGCCTGGATCATTTTCGGCGGCATTCCGATTCTCGGAGCGGCGGCACTCGTCTTGATCTTCGTTGTCTATCTCTTTCTCTCGATACGCGCTGACATCCGCCTCCCTGCGGAGCCCGTCAATCCAATGAAAATACACAAACCGTTCCCGATCGACATGATGTTCGTCTTCGCAGGCGTGACCTTGCTTGTGATTGGGGCAGAAGGATTGATCCGGGGTGCAAGCTCAATTGCGCGCGGTTACGGTATATCCGAAGCCATCATCGGGATTACAATTGTCGGGATTGGCACGTCTCTGCCCGAAGCGACCGCGTCAATTTTGGCGTCTCTAAAGCGAGAGAATCAACTGGCGTTCGCTAATATTGTGGGCTCGAACATTTTCAACGGCCTTGCCATTCTCGGCATCACCGGCATATTTTTTCCGCTATCGTTCGATATAAGCGCGGCAGGATTTTCGTGGATCGACGGAGCCGTCCTAATCATCGCAACTGTCATGATGTTCGTCTTTGCGGCCACACAACGCAAGGTGATGCGTTGGGAAGGTGCCGTGATGTTAACCGCCTATCTGGGCTATTTAATCTGGCTCATCAGTCGCGCGCTCTAGCGCAAAAAACCTTATTAGGCGCTTGGCATCATCAGTCCGTGTAGAGACGGATCGATCATCGCGGCTTCGTGCGTGAGGTATTTCGCCCGCCGACTATCGGTGACGATCCCGGCTTTCATCGCAGCCTTGACCATTGGCACAACTGATTGAGATTTCGTGCGGTAATAATCCTTACGCGCTTTTTCTATCTCTGCCGAGCCACGCCGATCTGCGCTGACATGCAACGCGTCCACTTGCGCAACCACATCGAAAAGACGGCCAATTTCACTGGCAATATGGTCCGCCGCCGTATCGTGTTTATAAAACGAGACGTCCTTAGAAAAACGCGTCAAATCTCCGCCCGGGAGGACGACATGCATTTGTCGTCCGGCAAAGGCCACACTCGCGCTCATCTCTGAGTTAAATTCTGCGCTCAACTCTACGAATCGGTCGATAAAACCGGGTTGAATCAGTAAGCGCCCTTCGGTCTGATCATCCGCATAGACTTCTAATTTGGCGTCAGAGGGTCGCGTCGGAAAGGCAACTTGTTTCATGCCATCAATATGGCGTGGCCTCTGATCGCCCTGATCGGGCAAGACAACCGTGCGGCCATAAATCGGCAAAGCATGCGACACGGAAACTATCAGCCCATCAAACCCAGCCTCGGCGTCATAATCGCCGATATTAGCGCAGACTTCCTGCACACTGAACCGCTTGCTGTTAAAACTCACACCGCGAACCCGCCCGCGACAGCGAAAGAGCCCGTTCGGAGACTGCAGCATATTCGCCGCAGTCAGCAACATAAGCGCGCCGGGCGACGGCGAGACAGCCGAATAGCGATGACCGAAAAGGTCATAAAGCTTTATCCGCAAATCTTGCAGATCAACCGTTCCATCTGGGCCAAATCCTGACATAGATTCATGGTTAACGGGGAGTCATTAACGAGGTGTGGTGATTCCTGCTCAATATGGGTGAGACGGGCGTTTTTCTCGCTTCAGCAACATATCGACAATATCAAACACGGCGCCGACCTCATCGAGAATTTTCTGAGTCCGATCAGGCGTGGTCAGTGACTTAAACATCGACCCCGCTTCGAATTGGTCTTTCGTCTCGACCGCGATGAAAAGCGTATCTTGATCAAACCCGAACCGGATATTCTTACCCGCGACGGCCCGTTCTAAATCCACCATCTTTTGCATGAAGGCTGGATCGAGAATCACGCGGCCTTCGACTTGATCAGTGCCGTAGGCTTCGAACAGTTTTTCGAACACGGGATCAACCAGACCGATCCGTTTCATGTCCGCCTGTTTCTTCGCGTTGAACCACCCTTTGTCGCGCAAAACAATCGTTCGCCCGAACGTCTTCGTCGGGAAATCCAGCGTCATCAGCTGACCGCGAAAGACCGTTCTCCACGTCCGATTGCCCTTGCTGTTCCGGCTTTCCTTTTCGAGATGGGCTTCGACAGATCGAAACCCTGCGCCGTGCGCTTCCCCCGCAAGGCTGTCCTCATAAGAGAACCGGTCGACTTTTTTAGGAATCAGAAATAGATCCCGAAACGCGGACGTATCAAAACTCTCAATGTCAGGGGTGAACCGCCAGCCGACATAGCCGACGATAGCGTTGACGATCCGGCCCTTAGTTTCTTCGCGTATATCGTGGGTGATAAAATGGTAGACGAAATAGGCGGCCATGAAGGCGCCAATGCCAATCATAAATCCAATCCCGGTCTCGGACGTTTTCAAATAGACAGTCGCGGCAACGGCCAGAATAATGACGGCCGTTAATGCCCCACCGAGAAGGCCATTGCGCACCGCTTTGGCGCGAACAGAATCACGCGCGACAAGCTCGGGATGAACCTCTCGATCAAAGAAGTCCGAAAAGCCGTCAAACTCCGCGTGATGGGTCGTGAACTGATGCATTAGCCAAACGCAGCGCGCGCCTCCTGTAACTTCGCAACTTCGTCCGCATAGGCGGCGCGACGATCTTTTTGCAACTGCACCACAGCCTCCGGCGCGCCGCTGACGAACTTCTCATTGCTAAGTTTCTTATCAATCTTGGCGATCTCACCTTCAGCCTTGGCAATGGCTGCGTCGAGGCGTTTGGTTTCCGCCGCCACGTCGATCAACCCGTCCATCGGAATGGCATAGCTGACCCCGTCAACCACGGTTTGCAACGCGCCGTCGGGGGCGGTCGCCGCGAACGAAATTCCGTCGACGCGGGCCAAGCGGCCGAGGGCATCGCTGAACTGTGCGAAGCGTTTATCCTCAGGCGCGATGACAACCAACGATGCTTTGCGCGATGGCGGCACATTCATTTCCGCTCGCACAGAACGCAGCGCGGAAATCAGACGGATGAGCCAATCAATATTATCGCCAACAGGCGTAGCGTCGACTTCTGGCCACGCTGCGAGCATGACAAAACCGTCGCGGTCACCTGTTTGCGACCATAGCTCTTCGGTGATGAATGGCATGAATGGATGGAGCAGTTTGAACGACTGATCGAGCACCCATGCCATCGTGGCTTGGGTCTCTCCCGGCGTCTCGCCGAGGAGTTCCGGTTTGGCGAGTTCGATATACCAATCGCACACTGTCCCCCAAACGAAGCTATAGGCCGCATCGGCAGCATCATTGAAACGGTAGGTTTCGATATAATGCGTGACCTGTTTTACGGCGTCAGCCGTCTTGGCGATCACCCATTGGTTGAGTGCGCTGTCGACAGACTTGGGATCAAAATCAGCTTGCGAACGGCAGCCATTCATCTGCGCAAAGCGCGCAGCGTTCCACAGCTTCGTGCCGAAATTGCGGTAGCCCGCGACACGGTCGACAGACAGTTTGATATTGCGCCCCTGCCCGGCCATCGCGGCCAGCGTGAACCGCAGCGCGTCAGCCCCATACGCGTCGAACCCGTCGGGATAAGCTTTGCGAGTCGCTTTGGCGACTTGCGGGGCTTTCTCAGGATTCTTCAGCCCGCGCGTACGTTTTTCAACCAAATCATCAAGCGACACACCGTCGATCAAATCGAGCGGGTCAATCGTATTGCCAATCGATTTGGACATTTTTTTGCCCTGCTCATCCAGCACCAACGCATGAATATATACGTCCTTGAACGGCACTTCGTCCATGAAATGAAGGCCCTGCATCATCATCCGCGCGACCCAGAAAAAGATGATGTCATGCGCCGTGACGAGGACGGACGTTGGGTAAAATTTCTCAAGCTCCGCCGTGTTGTCGGGCCAACCGAGGGTCGAGAACGGCCAGAGGCCGGATGAGAACCATGTGTCTAGGACGTCGGGGTCACGAAGAATAGGATAGCCTTTAAAGGCATACTCTTCAGTCTCGTTAGATAAATTTGAAACGTAGCCAACATAGTCGGTTTCATCATCAACGAAGTGGGTATTCATACCATGATAGTAATGGTGGAAAGCACTCTCAGCTTCATTTTCGTTGATGGCGCTTACGATATGACGTTCATCAGTTGATAATTCAAACTGACCATTTGGATATCGCTTTATTACCTTCGGACCATACCAAGCCGGAACGCGGTGTCCCCACCAGAGCTGACGTGAGATGCACCACGGCTGGATGTTTTCCATCCAGTGATCGTAGGTCTTCTTCCAGTTTTCCGGGATGAAATTGGTCTTGCCCTCATTGACCGCCGCCATGGCGTCGCCTGCGAGCTTGTCCGCCGCCACGAACCATTGATCCGTCAACATGGGTTCGATCACCGCATTGGATCGATCCCCAAAGGGCTGCATGATTTTTTTGTCTTCGACGGCAATTAGCAAGCCTTCGGCGTCAATGTCGGCGACGACGGCTGTGCGTGCATCAAAGCGGTCCATGCCGACATATTTGTCGGGCATGATCTCGGACGCGATCATTTCGCCTTTGGTCCCCATCAGCGAATACATTGGAATGTCGTTGCGCTTGGCGACTTCGTAATCGTTAAAGTCATGCGCGCCGGTGATTTTCACCGCGCCAGAGCCGAAATCCATATCCGGATATTCATCCGTAATGATCGGGATCAGGCGGTGTGTGAGCGGCAGACGCACCATCTTGCCGACAATCGGCGCGTAACGTTCATCATCCGGATGCACTGCGATAGCGCCGTCCCCGAGCATGGTTTCAGGCCGTGTCGTGGCGATAGAAATATAGTCGCGCTCTTCGGACAGGGTGACGTTACCGTCTTCATCCTTCTCGACGTAGGTATAGGTCTCCCCACCCGCGAGCGGATATTTGAAGTGCCAGAAATAGCCGTCCACATCGCGGTTTTCGACCTCAAGATCGCTAATCGCGGTTTGGAAATGCGGGTCCCAATTGACCAAACGTTTGTCGCGGTAAATCAGCCCGTCATTATACATCTCGACGAAGGCTTTTGTGACCGCTTCGGCCATTTTGTCAGTCGGGTCCTCCGGATTTCCGAGCGTAAATTTCTCCCGCGACCAATCACAACTGGCCCCCAAACGACGGAGTTGTTCGGTGATGATCCCGCCGGACTCGGCTTTCCAATCCCAGACTTCCGCCGTGAATTCATCACGAGTCATGCTGGCGCGCGGGCGTTGTTCGTCGGCTAGCTTGCGTTCGACTACCATCTGCGTAGCGATGCCCGCGTGGTCCGTGCCCGGCTGCCACAGCACGTCAAAGCCACGCATCCGGTGAAAGCGCGCGAGAATATCCTGAATCGTATTATTG
This sequence comes from Algimonas arctica, assembly GCF_014652695.1. Classification (GTDB taxonomy): domain Bacteria; phylum Pseudomonadota; class Alphaproteobacteria; order Caulobacterales; family Maricaulaceae; genus Litorimonas; species Litorimonas arctica. The sequence continues at coordinate 31,247 of NZ_BMZH01000014.1, read as the reverse complement.
ACCGCGTGACCCATATGCAGGCTGCCCGTTACATTGGGGGGCGGGATGACGATTGAAAACGGCGGCTTCGCATCATCCAGAGTGGGCTTAAAACACTCTGCGGCCTCCCACGCCGCATAAAGGCGCTGCTCTGCCTCTTTCGGATCGAAATGCTTCGGCAAGTCCAAATTATTTTCGGGTGTCATCTCGGGCATGGGTCGCTCAACAAAAAAGACCCGCCCCCATGTCGGCCTGTGCCGGGGGCGGGTGTGATCACGGCCTGCTTAGCGCAGGCAATCGGCATTGTTAAGTCGGGGATTAGCGCCCGACTAACCGAACAGCTTATTTACCGTCAGCGATGCGTTTGACTTCTTTGGCCACGGCGCGCTCGACAATTGACTGAATATTCGCGTCCAGCCATTCCTTGAGCATCGGCTTGAGCGCATCTTGCACCAAATCGCCAATGCGAGGACCGCGTTCCGATAGGATCGCCTTGTCTTCAACAACTTGGTTGAGTTCTGCAAATGCGGACATTGAGGCCTTTTCGGTCACATCGTCAAGAATCGCGTCAGAGCGAAGGGCGCTCGGCATGGGTGTCTCCATTTCGGAAGGTGTCGGTTTGGCAGGCTCAGGGGTGACTGAAGCGCCCGAAACAGGCTCCTCAATATCGGCTTGTTGTGTTTTCGCGCCGAGAACGGCAGCTGATTTCACCATAACAGCCGGCTCAACAATTGCTTCGGCTTCGGCCGCTGCGGCAATATCGGCCAAGCTTGGAACGTTGGGATCAATTTCAGATTTTGCGTCAAAGGCTTCAACTTCATCCTCTAACGTCATTTCGAGAATGCTCTCGAAAATATCGTCTTCCATGAGGTCGAGGTCATCCATATCGGACTCTGTCACCATCACAGATTCTGCCTGCGTTTCGGAGATGGGATCCGTGTCAAACCCGGCGAGTTCGTTCATCATCGCATCAAGATCTAAATCCAGATCGTCTAGTGACGATGCGTCCGCGGACGGATCAACATCATCATCCGTCAGATCCGCTATAAGCGATTTTACGACATCCATGTCGTCATCATCTGTGGCTGTTTGCGACTTGCCGACTTGGGGTGTGAGAGTGTGGGGCACGACGGCGGCCGCGAGCGGGCCTTCGGTCCCGGCCATCATCGTCGGCTCATCCATATCGACGAGTAGCTCATTCATAAGCCGATCCATATCATCTTGATCTTGATCAAGAGACGCAGCTTCGGACGCATCCGTTTCTACATCGAGCTCTGGAATGGCGAGATCATCGTCAAGTGACGCCATGTCGCCAATCCCAATAGACTGGGCGAAAGTGTCATTCTGGGAGACAGATGTTTCACCCGCGTTCAGGTCGCCTAATAGCGAGTCGAGATCAAACGGATCAGCCTCGGCATCAACCGCTATAAGAGGCTCAGCTGTGGCGTTTGAAACAGGTGATAATTCTTCACCGCTATTTTCAATTGGCGCATCACCAGGGCCATCCAGTGGCACAGGGTCAGCGTCGTCAGAAATTATTTTGCGGATAGATGCGAGAATGTCTTCCATACTCGGTTCCGACTCGGCCACGGCAAAGCCGTCCTCGTCAGTTATGTTTGCAGTGGATTCCGGAGTCTGTTCAGACATACCTGCTCGCAATCCCCATTTAAGCGCCCAGAATCAATTTACGGGCCTTACGTAACAATGAGTTAAGCGATGGTTAACCACTTGTCTAGACAGGTCTGTCCACAATCCACGAGGGAATTTTCTTTTTATCACCCGCCGTTTGCGAGAAAAAATTGACTCAGAAATTACGGCTTCATCGGCGTCTAAACGCCAAAAAAGGCCTCAATCTTCTTCTGAGTCCGATTCGGCATCCAGAGGCGCACCCTCACCTTCAGACACCCCAATGATCGCATCGTCTTCATTGAGATTTGGGAACACCGGCTCATCATTTCGAAAGACATCAGGAAGGAAACGGTCCCCGGCTCTCTTAAAGCGATCATCGCGTAGATCAGAAAAATAGGCGTCTGGATCGTGCCGCGTAATCGGCAGATCAATCCCATCCGCATCCAGCACGCCAATGGTGGAGAGTAGCTGAAAGACGGCGGCGTCATAATCCCGTTCGGCATTGATCAAGGTCAATTTTGCGTTCAGCGTTTCTTGCTCCGCGTCCAGCACGTCCAGTTGCGTTCGGGTTCCCACCTGTTGTTCCAACGAAACTCCCTCAAACGCAACGTCGGACGCCGCGACTTGACGTTTACTCGTTGCGACTATCCGTTTCGCCGCGCCCATTTGCGCCCATATCTGTGTGATCGTTTGATCGACAATCCGTTCAACATCCCGCGCTTCGAAACCGAGCCGTGTCTTCGCATGCTTGGCTTGGCGAACCCGCGACGCGTTAGCGCCGCCACTGAAAATCGGCACACTCACATTCGCGCCAATCGTCGCTTGATCCGTATCTTGAAACCCGAGCAACGTCCCGCGCGAACGGACCAGTGAGCCTTGCAAACTAATCGTTGGGCGTCCCGCCGCTTTCGCCACATCAATCGCGGCCGTACCGGCCAGCTCATTATAATATGCGGCGAGCAGTTGTGGGTTATTATCGCGCGCCAGCGCAATCGCTTGGTCGAGGCTCTCCGGCACGATGAATGCAGGCACAGGAGACAGTTGATCGGGCATCCGACCAACGTAACGTACGAATATCGCGCGGCTGCTGGCGATTTGCGCGTCCGCCAGCGCTAGGCCCGCTTCGGCCCCCGCAAGGCGCGATTCAGATTGCGCAATATCAGTCCGGGTTCCTTCTCCGACGTCAAACCGCTCATTCGCCGCGGTCAATTGCCGCGTCAGAACGCGCACATTGTTGCGACGAATACGCGCGGTTTCTTCGTCTCGCAGCACATCGACATAAGCCTTCGCCGCAGACAAGAAGACGTTGTTTTCGGCGTTTTCCAATCCAGCCCGCGCCGCCATAATGCTGGCTTTTGTTTGCTGTTTGAGCGCTTTAATTCGTCCCCCTTGGTACAGCGGTTGGATCGCAATGAGTTGGCTCGCACTTGGGGTCGTATCCGACCACCCTCCGCCACCAGCCGGAACAAAAGGATTGGTCCCATCGCCGGGCGACCGCGTTGCTTGCAGCGATAGTTCGCCCCCTGCCGTTAAGGAAGGACGTCCCTGCGCCCGCGCTTGAATATAGGTTTCGTCAATCTCCCGCAGGCGCGCCCGTTCGCCCAGCAATTGCGGGTTATTTCGGTAAACACTCGCCAAAACAGTTTGCAACGTATCCGTCCCAAAGACGCCAGCCTGAGGCGCTGGGTCAACCTCTTGCGCATTCGCGTATCCAGCCATGACACAAGCAACGGACAGCGCTGCGCTTGTAATCAGCAGGACGTTTCGAAAAACACGCATAGCGGTTCGATCAAGTAGGATGGCTAAAAAATAAAACTATGTGCGGGTTCAAATCCGGACAAAAACGGCGCATGCGCATCAAACACAACCCGGTCGCCAATGGCATTACCGGACTTCGTGAAAATCGTGGCCCGGCCAACTGGACCGTCTTTGATGATAACAGCCAAACGCCCGCCATTGGCCAATTGCCCAAACCAAGCCTGCGGCACCTCTGGCACCGCGCCGCCCACGATAATCACATTAAAAGGCCCGTGTTCCGGCGCGCCACGTTTGAGGTCCCCTTTGACAACGGCTGCGTTGACCACATCCAAGTCAGTCAACAGCGCCGTCGCCCGGTCAACAGTTTCGTCGTCTGTTTCCAGACCCACGACCGTTTCCGCGAGTTCAGACAAAATCGTTGTCGAATATCCGCGCGCACAAGCAATATCGAGCACGACCTCGTCCGATTGAATATCCGCGGCCTGCACCAGTTTCGCAAAGTCACGCGGCAGCAAAAGACTGCGCCCATCGCCATAATTCAAGACTGTATCTCCATACGCGAGCGCCATTTTTGATGCCGGGACAAACCGTTCGCGGGGCGTACGGCGAAAGGCTGCCAAGAGTTTCAGGTCAGTCACATCCGAAGGGCGGATCTGGCTTTCAACCATCGTTTCGCGCGCGGCATCGAAATCGAACTGGGGCATGGGGAGCGGTCCTTAAGACATCTAATCAGAACAGGTTCAGCCTGCCTCCTAGCCGCGCGCGCTGTTGCCTGCAACGCCGTTGCGCGCATGGCGCCTTATCGTCTGTGAGGGGATCGAATTTTTACAGTGCTCTTTTGCGCATTAACTGCATCGCCTGAAGAATAAACGTTGCACGCTGCCCCGTCCCCTTGGTAAAGGCAGCGTCTTGGATGGTACCATGGCGGAGTGGTTACGCTCTGGATTGCAAATCCAGCCACCCCGGTTCGATTCCGGGTGGTACCTCCAAGTCTAACTTTTCTTCGCCCTAGAGTTTCCGGCGTAGCCGGAAGAAAAGCGTGTCCTTTAGGACATGCGCCCCGAGGGGCCAATACCCGCATTTGCAAGCAGATTCCCCTTCGCGGCAGAACGATGGGGTATCAGGCGGTGTACGTCGCCTCAGTCCGCATTGAATAGATCTTCATGCACTGTTTCGCTCTCAATGCCGTCACCGTTCATAACGGCTGCGCCAATGGGTGATCTTAAAAGGCCGAAAACAGCGTCGAACTCTGCTTTGGAATTTATGTGCGGGTAGTCACCTTCCGGTACGGGTACGCCGAGGAATTCACACAACGGCGTCCATCCTTCTTTGGCTTCGAATACGAGCAAACGCTCAGGACCAAAAGCAGCTTTAACGCGGGCGCTGTGGTCATTGAAGGCCGCGACGAGGGCCTCTTTATCGTTGAGATCACCGCCCATATGATCAGTGATAGTCGCATCAGCCATTCGACCCCATTTTGTGCCTTCTTGAAGGCCTTGCATCATCTCACTGAAAATCGTGTCCTGCGTCGATGCGAACCATCGCTCAGCATCGCGAACTGAGAGTATAATTTTGGCCTCTGGATACGCATCTGCAAGTTCGCGCCAATAGTGAGACCCGGGGAAATCCACGGTCGCACCATAGCCTTCGAAAATTGTATTCCAGTCTGGATTTCCAGCCGCCGCATCAATCCATAGGTCAACATGACCAGCGGTCCCGAGAACCTCGCTCATATGATAACAGGGCGCTTGAAGAAGCGTTTCCAGCGCAGTTTTCAATGATGCTGTGCCCGTTCGTCCGAACCCGGCCCCTATAATTTTTATGGTCAATTTCACCCTCCCGTTTTGAATCTGGCTAGAGATCGTCAATTAAAATGACAAGCAAACAAATCGATGGCGGCATTAAGGCTCGAACCTAAACCCCTGCGAATACAAACAGCTATCGCTCTATGCGATATCAGGGGCGCAATATCTAAAACGAATGCGCGCCCTACAATCTATATAGCTTTGACTCTGCGCCCTCTCTTCTGCAATTTAGCCGTATGACTATCGCCCTCGCTGCTCTCATTGGATATTTCCTAGGGTCGATCCCCTTTGGCCTCGTGCTGACACGCCTGACGGGCGGGCCAGATATTCGTAACATCGGGTCTGGCAATATTGGCGCGACCAATGTTTTGCGTACGGGTAATAAAGGTATCGCGGCGCTAACGCTTTTGCTTGATGCTGGCAAAGCGGCCGGCGCGGGTTATCTCGCGCTCCATCTATTTGGCGCGCCTATGCAGTTTATTGCCGCCGCTGCAGCCTTGTTCGGGCATTGCTATCCCGTTTGGCTCCGCTTTAAAGGCGGCAAAGGTGTCGCGACATTTTTCGGCGCGCTGTTAGGTCTGGTCTGGCCGGTTGGACTCGTGGCGGCCACGACGTGGCTGTTGGTCGCCTATACGACGAAATATAGCTCTGCTGCCGCGCTTTGCGCCGCCGCTTTTTCAACCGCTGTGTCCGTGATGTTTTTCCCGTGGCCCGTCACGACGATGATTGGCTTTATGACCGTTTTAATCGTCTGGCGTCACCGCGAAAATATTGCGCGCCTTAAAGCCGGAACAGAATCCAAGATCGGCCAAGAAGGTTGAGACAAACCCGAGAACTTTCTTTTTCTGAACGCCGGGACTGGATTCGTCTTTATCGGACCCACACGGTCGGCCCCGTCGCCTTTTGGGGATTGTTAGGTCGGTTTGGCTCCGCCGCTAAGGCGCTCGACAATCTCCCCACTCTAATCCGGCGCAAAGACATTCGCCCGCCCACGTTTGAGCAAGTCGAAGCTGAGATGGAGGCAAACGAACGGCTTGGCATTCGGATCCTCTGCGCCATTGAACCGGACTACCCAGACTTACTCCGCGCGGTTGACCCTGTCCCGCCACTGATCAGCGTTTGGGGCGACGCAACCCTAACGTCCCGGCCTTGTGTCGCGATTATTGGCTCCCGCAACGCGTCCGCAATTGGCCAGAAGTTCGCTGCGCAGATTGCGGGAGAGTTGGGCGATGCAGGCCTCACGATTGTTTCAGGCCTCGCGCGCGGGATCGACGCAGCCGCCCATGCAGCGTCCATGAATTCAGGTACAGTGGGCGTGCTCGGGGGCGGCGTCGATCATATCTATCCTAAACAGAATGCGGAGCTCCATCTTGATATGCGCAAGCGCGGTTTGCTTGTCTCTGAATCGCCGCTCGGATATCGCGCCACGGCCCGTGATTTCCCGCGCCGCAATCGGCTAATTTCTGGCTTATCCTTAGGCGTCGTGGTGATTGAGGCGGCGGAACGATCCGGCACATTGATTACGGCGCGTTATGCGCTGGAACAAAACCGTGAAGTTATGGCTGCGCCCGGCAGTCCGCTGGACCCACGCACAAAAGGCTGCAACCGCTTAATTCGTCAAGGCGCTGCTTTGATAGAAACGACGCAGGATGTGCTCGATTTTCTCGAATCGTCCCGCGCCGACGCCATGCCGACCACCCTGTTTGATCCGATAGACGCCTATGACAACGTCCCGTTCGATAGCACGCGTGTTCAGGCCGAAATCGAGCGTGCGAAAGAGGCTCTCATGCAGGCGGCGTCGTTCACGCCGACCCATAAAGACGATTTAATCCGAGCGTCTGGCGTATCGGCCGGACTAGCTGCGGCCGCTTTGCTGGAAATGGAACTGAACGCAGACATCTTGGTCGAACCTGACGGACGAATTTCACGCGGCTAACGCAGGGTAAGACGGCCAATCATTCCCCTCACCTTGTTTGTCGCCTAGGCGCCCCCTGTACCCGTTCGAAGATTGCTCGCCGCGAGGGTGAGTAAGGCCGAGGCCTGGGGCTTTCCCGCTTCTAGCGCAATTTCAGACAGTTCCACCGCGAGTTCGAGCAGATAGTCGATGACGTCGGCTTCCTCCATCGTCGCTAAATCTACGAGACTAATCCGTGTCTTATCCAATGCCACATTCACCCTCCCACTTATCGCTCTCGTAAAAGTAGTGAGGTGATATTTCAAACGACTAAAGGTTGTATTTAGCATAAAATCGAAAATTGAGCGGCGCGCAAGGGATCACAGAGATCAACTTCACGGAATTCAACCTTTCAAACTCAACCTTAGCTATTATAAATTGGGTATGAGAAAAACATCCCACGCACTGTCCAACTTTCACCCAGCTAACTTTAAGATAGCCATTTGTCTCATGGTGACGGCCATGGCAGCGCTTCCGGTTTCATCCAGCGCACAATCCAGCACGGCCCCGTCAGCCTTTGAAGTCTCAGACAATGCAAAGGACCAAGGCTGGAAAAACGTCATCATCAATCTGTCTTGGCGCGGAAATGCTGTTTCGAAAGCCGAATTGGGAATCACAAAACCCGCCGAGGTCGTCTATTCCGGCACGGCCGACACGCCCGGCAATATTGTGTTTAATTGTTATAACGGCCGCCCCTCCGTGAGTTTTGCAATCTTGCCGATCGATATGCGGGGAATGATGACGGAACCACCGGACTCAAGACGCATGAAACTCAAACGGCCTAAGATCAGTATCGATGGTGTGCGTATTAAGGGAGAAGACTGGATTTATATGCCCGCCATGAAGGTTTACCGGGCGCGCCGCATAGGGTCTTTCAAAGCCTTGTATAACGCGACTATTTTGGGTTCGGACGTCCGTGTAAAAGCGGGCAGCGATAATATCCAGCTCAACGTCCCGCCCGCCGACGACGTGTTTAAAGACTTTGGCGCGACTTGCGGCATTGGGCGCTTGGCCAAGCGATAATCCTCTCACAGACCTCACGGCACTATCTGGAGCGCCGGATTGACATCGACGGCCGCGCCATCCACATGGCGCGCCGCATCCCTTGCGTGATCGTGTCTCTATATATCACGCGCCACTGGACAGGACCGCAATGAACCTTGTCGTCGTAGAATCGCCCGCCAAAGCGAAGACCATCGAAAAATATCTGGGCAGCAATTACCGTGTGTTGGCCAGTTTTGGCCATGTCCGTGACCTGCCGTCCAAAAACGGCTCGGTTGATCCGGACAATGATTTTGCCATGTCGTGGGCGATAGACACGCGCGCGCGCAAGCGCATCAAAGATATCGAAGACGCGCTAAAAGACGCCGACAAACTCATCCTCGCGACCGACCCGGACAGAGAAGGTGAAGCGATTAGCTGGCATTTACTTGAACTGCTCGGCAATAAGAAGGTCCTCAAAGGCAAGCCGATCGAACGCGTCGTCTTTAACGCGATCACCAAAAACTCTGTGCTGACGGCGATCAATAACCCGCGCCAGCTCGACCAAGAACTCGTTGACGCCTATCTCGCCCGCCGCGCGCTCGATTACCTTGTCGGCTTCACGCTCTCGCCCGTTTTGTGGCGCAAGTTACCCGGCGCGCGCAGCGCAGGTCGCGTCCAATCCGTCGCTTTGCGACTGATTACAGAACGCGAAACCGAAATTGAACAGTTTAACCCCCGCGAATATTGGTCCGTTACGGCGGATATGAGCACAGCCTCCGGCGCGTTCTCCGCCAGCCTCGTGCGACTCGACGGCGAAAAGCTCGACAAATTCAGCCTCAATGATGAAGCCAAAGCAAAAGACGCCGAAGCCAAGGTCAAGGGCGCCAACCTCTCGATCAAATCGGTGGAGGCCAAGCCCCTCACCCGCAATCCACAACCGCCCTTCACCACCTCGACGTTGCAACAAGAAGCCAGCAGCAAGCTGGGCTTCTCCGCCACGCGCACCATGCAAACGGCGCAAAAGCTCTATGAAGGCGTCAACATCGGTAGCGAGACTGTCGGTTTGATCACCTATATGCGGACAGACGGCGTCTCCATGGTCGGCGAAGCCGTCAGCGATTGCCGCGCAACGATTTCATCTAATTATGGTGACGACTACCTGCCCAGTTCGGCACGGATGTATAAATCCAAAGCCAAGAACGCGCAGGAGGCCCACGAAGCCATTCGTCCCACTGGCTTTGGCCGCACCCCATCTAGCCTCAATCTATCTGGGGATGAAAAGCGCCTGTATGAGCTAATCTGGAAACGCGCGACAGCCAGCCAAATGGCCTCGGCTAAATTGGAACGCACAACCGTTACCGTCGTCGATGCACGTGATTCTCTGGCCTTACGAGCTACGGGGCAAGTCATCCGGTTTGACGGGTTTTTGAAACTTTACGAAGCGCCCAAGTCTAAGTCTGACGATGATGATACAGATAGCAAACTGCTGCCGCCGCTCAAACGGGGCCAAGACACGGACGCCAAAACTGTCGTCGCTGAGCAACATTTCACTCAACCGCCGCCGCGTTTCTCCGAAGCGAGCCTCGTCAAGCGGATGGAAGAACTCGGCATTGGCCGCCCGTCAACTTACGCCTCGATCCTCAAAGTATTGCAAGATCGGGACTATGTCACGCTGGATAAACGCCGGTTTACCCCGTCCGATAAAGGCCGTTTGCTGACCGCGTTCCTCGAAGAGTTTTTCGCTAAATACGTCGAGTATAATTACACAGCGGACCTCGAAGAACAGCTCGATAAAATTAGTTCGGGCGATCTGGAATGGAAGCAAATGCTGTCCAATTTCTGGAACGAATTTTCGACGCATGTCGATGGCACCAAAGAACTTCGCATCACCCACGTTCTCGACGCACTGAATATTGCGCTGAAAACTGTCGCTTTCCCGGAAAAAGAAGATGGCTCTGATCCGCGCAAATGTACCAACTGTGATGACGGTGAACTCTCGCTGAAACTGGGTAAATTCGGTGCCTTCGTGGGCTGTTCCAACTATCCTGAATGTAAATTCACGCGTCCCTTTGGGGCCGGCGACGGCGAAGATAGCGAAGCCCAAGACACAGAACTTGGAAAACATCCGGAACTCGGCGACGCTGTCTGGCTTAAAACCGGACGCTTTGGCCCTTATGTTGAGCTGGCGCTTCCCGCCGATACGGACATGGACACCAAACCCAAGCCGAAACCCAAACGCGCGAGCTTGCCGAAAGGCTGGGGCTGGCAGACAATTGATCTCGATAAAGCGCTACAGCTATTGAGCCTGCCGCGTGAAATCGGCAAGCACCCTGAAGATGGGGAATCGATCAGTGCCGGCATTGGCCGCTACGGTCCCTATGTCGTCCACCAGCGCACCTTTGCGTCACTCGGTGAAGTACATGAAGTCTGGGAAGTTGGCCTGAACCGGGCCGTGACTCTGATCGAGGAGAAGAAAGCTTCGCGCGGCAAAGGCCGGACACAAAATGTGCTGAAAGAACTCGGTAAACATCCAACCGATGAAGCGCCCGTCCAGATTCTAGATGGCCGCTATGGTGCCTATGTCAAATGGGGCAAAATCAACGCGACAATCCCCAACGGTCAAGATGTTGACGGCGTCAACATCGACATGGCGCTGGAGTATATTGCGGAGAAGCAAGCCAAGGGCACGAAGAAAAAGCCCGTGCGCAAAAAACCCGCGGCGAAAAAGAAACCCGCCGCCAAGAAAAAACCGGCGGCAAAGAAGCCGGCGGCTAAAAAAACAACAGCTAAGAAAACGCCGGCAAAAAAACCAGCCGCAAAAAAAGCCCCCGTCAAGAAAGCGCCCTCGCCTAAAACTTAGAGGAAAAGGGCGACCTTATATTTTTGATATGTCGCCTTTAAGCGTTGTCTCGCCTTTGAAAACAGACCTTTATTAGGTTTATTTTCAAAGGTTAGAGTCCCTAATTGCGGGCCCTAGGTTGCGATTGATGTGCCCCTTTTCGCTGAGCCATCAAGTGGTTTGATTGGTTAGAGCCAATGAAATCAAATCGACTATTGTCAAAAAGTTCAATTTCTTGTTCGGTGAGTTCGCGCATTTTTATCCCCATTTCAATTTGGGGAAATATGCTCGCGAGACATTACTTAAATCTCTGCTAACATTCTAAAAATCGGGTTAATTTGCGACTGGATGCGTTTTGGGCGGCCGAACGGAGAATCGTATTTTACCTGAGAGCCGGGCGCTGTGCTCGCGATTGCTTGCCATTTCATCCCCCGGATGAAATATCTGCACTATATGACATTATCCCGCGATTCCATCCTCGACATCGTGCGCGAGCGTCCCGACCACTATGACCGCAAGCGATTAGCCAAACGGCTGGGCATCAAAGGCGATGATCGACGCACGTTACGACAGCTTTTAAGTGCATTGGTTGACGACGGCGCGATCGTCTACACGCCTGAAAAGACTTACCGTTTATCCGATGCCTTGCCCGGCGTTATGGTAATTAACGTCACTGAAGTCGATGATGATGGCGATATGTGGGGAGAACCGGAAGGCAAGGACGGTAAAGCCGCTGCGCGCCGTGTGTTGATCCATGATAAGTCCGAACGCGGATCGACGGACGGGGCATTGGGTGTGGGCCACCGGGCGCTGGTGCGGATAAAATTGCGCAAAGATGGGACAATTACGGGCCACGTGCTGAAACGTCTTGGTCAAGGCGCATCGAGCTATTTGGGCGTGTTAAATAAGACAGGCAAGGGCTGGCGCATTCAACCTGTGTCCAAGAAAGCCCGCCATGATTACGGCGTCGACGGCCTACCCGATAGCGCTGAAGACGGCGATCTTGTCATGTTCCGCTCAACCCGGCGTAATCGCGGACAACTCCGATTAGCCGAAGTGATCGACACCATCGGCAGTATGAAGGATGAACGCGCGGCTTCGCTCATTTCGCTCCATGAGAACGAAATTCCGCTCGGATTTTCTGACGACGCGAAAGAACAAGCCAAACAAGCTACAATGCCCAAAGTCGGCGAGATCGGGCATGAGGATTTGCGCCATCTGCCGCTGCTCACCATCGATCCGGTTGATGCGAAAGATTTTGATGACGCGATCTGCGCGACACCCGACGACAACCCCAAGAATCCCGGCGGCTGGATTGTTTGGGTCGGCATCGCCGATGTCTCAGCTTTTGTGACGTCTGGCTCCGCGCTCGACAAAGATGCGTGGGAAAAAGGGAATTCTGTTTACTTACCGGATCGTGTCGAACCGATGCTCCCGCATGAGCTGTCGTCTGATCTGTGCTCTTTGCGCCCGAATGAAGACCGCGCGTCAATGCTCGTCAAAATGACGTTTGACAGTGGCGGGTTCAAAACGGCCCACGAATTCCACCGTGGCATCATCCGCTCCCGCGCACGCCTCACCTACCGCCAAGCACAAGACGCGTTTGAGGGCCAGAACGGGCCGGAGAGCCAAGATGTGCTGCCGGAGCTATCCAACCTCTACGCTTGCTACAAAGCGCTCCGTGGCGCGCGTGCACAGCGCGAGCCGCTCGAGATTGATCTGCCGGAACGGCGCGTTCATGTGAACGAGGCTGGTCACGTCACGTCCATCACGCTGCGCGACAGATTCGACGCGCATAAGCTAGTCGAAGAATTCATGGTTCAAGCCAATGTTGCCGCCGCTGAAGCCCTGTCTGATAAAGGCGTGCGGACCATCATGCGGTTCCACGATGACCCTGACTTTCAGCGCGTCAAAGATCTGACGGACTTCGTCCCCGCGTTAAATATGAAATTTTCGCCCGGACAACGTGTGACCCCGGCTCGGTTCAACCGCCTGCTCGAACAAGCCAAGGAAAAAGATCTGGTCGAAACTGTCGGTATGGCGGTTTTACGGACGCAATCACAAGCGATCTACTCGGCCGATAAAATGGGTCACTTCGGGCTAAATCTGACTCATTATGGTCATTTCACCAGCCCCATCCGGCGCTATGCTGACCTTGTCCTGCACCGAGCGTTAATCAAGACCTTCAAACTCGGCGCTGGCGGCACGACCAAGGAAGAAGAAGTTCGCCTAACCGAGACGGCCGATCACATCAGCGTCACAGAACGTCGGGCAATGGTTGCGGAACGCGATGCCGTGGACCGCTATATCGCGGCCTATTTAAAAGATCGGGTCGGCGCGACATTCAAGGCGCGGATCACGGGTGTGACAAAGTTCGGACTGTTTGCGAGCCTGTCAGAAACAGGCGCAGACGGCCTCATCCCCGTGCGATCGTTAGGGCAAGAATATTTTGTGCTGGATGAGAAAACGAAAAGCCTTGTTGGATCAGAGTCTGGCGGAACCTATCGGTTCGGACGCGAAGTGGACGTGAAGCTAGTCGAAGCCACCCCCGTCACCGGCGGGCTGATCCTCGAAATGGTTAGCAAGCCCGAGCCCGGTAAACCGCCCAAGGGCGGGTCCCGCCATCGCGGCGGATCTCATTCTGGCTCCAAAGGCTCCCGTGGATCGAAACATAAGCGGAAACGCAGATCATGACCCTCCCTGACCCGACGAAAATATCTGATCCCATGAAACCGTCGAAAGTGTCGGGCATGCACCTAACTGACACAGAACGGTCCGCGCGTAAACAACTTGAAAAAGCGCCGCGCCCGCGCATCGCCGCGACTGTCGTGTTGACCATTGGCGACCGTCATAATCCAAAAATATTGATGGGCCAGCGCTCTAAGCGTCATGACTTCATGCCGAGCGTCTATGTCTTCCCGGGCGGACGGGTCGACCGAATCGATAGTTTCGCGCCTTATGCGGGTGATCTCTCTGCACGAACAGAACGCGTGCTGGAGGCCGCCGTCCCGCCCCGCAAGGCCCGCGCCATTGCCCTGTCCTGTATTCGGGAGACCTATGAGGAAACCGGTTTAATGATTGGGACGGACGCCGCCCACCAACGCCGCAATATGAACAACCCGACCTATGACGCGTTTCGTCAGGCCGGACAGGTGCCTGATATTTCAAATCTGGAAGTCTTTGGTCGTGCCATTACGCCGCCGCATCGACACAAACGCTTTGATGCATGGTTTTTTCACCGCCACCTCGGCGATGTCGCCCCACCCGAAGTCGGCGATAGTCGAGAATTGCTCAATGTAGGCTGGTTTACATTGGACGAGATTGAGGAATTGGAGCTGCAGCGCGCAACGGTCATGATGATGGGCGTGTTTAAGGACTATGTCCGACGCCCCGCACCGGCGCCTGTAATATTTTTCTCACGCGCTAGACATGGAACCTTTCAACAAGAGCGCTTTCCCTGATGCGTTGACTTGACTTGACCGAGCACGGTTCGTAATGGCCCGCCTTCGAATAACATCCCTTTCCGGACGAGAACCATGGCGAAGCCAACCACAATTAAAATCCGCCTGAACAGCACAGCTGGTACAGGTTTCTTCTATGTCACCAAGAAGAACTCCCGCACGATGACCGAGAAAATGGTCAAGCGGAAGTATGACCCCGTTGTGCGCAAGCACGTCGAGTTCAAAGAAGGCAAGATCAAGTAGATCTGCCGACAATCTTCTATGGATTTGAGGGCCGCCCTACGAGGCGGCTTTTTTATGCCGCAGTTGCCGTTTTTGACTCAGTCCTGCCTAGGTCAGCAGCCTTAACCTGATTCCGGCCATTACGTTTGGCATGGTAGAGAGCTGTGTCAGCCCGACGGAAGACTTCGCGGAGTTGCTCGCCGGGAATAACCTGCGCCACGCCGCAACTCATTGTGATTGATAGCCCTTGCCCATCCACGAAAATGGGGGTTCCTGCCATTGATTGACGGACCCTGTCTGCGGCGAAAAATGCTTCGTCCTGTGTCGTGCCGGGCATCGCAATCATGAACTCTTCACCGCCATATCGTGAGACGATGTCGACAGCGCGCATATTCGTCACGATTCGCGCTGCGACCTCTTTGAGGATTTGATCGCCCATGTCGTGGCCCAACATATCATTGACGCGTTTGAAATGGTCGATGTCGAATACAAGAATAGAGAAATCTTCGCCGCCGTCTTTTAGCTCATCAAAGAGCGGTTCAACTTGACGGTCAAAAAACCGGCGATTGCCCAGCCCGGTTAGCGGGTCAGAAATGACCATTTCAAGATCTTCGTTGAAGTTCTCCTTCAACGAATCAGCGGTGAATTTTCGACGCAACAAAGTGGCCATCCGGGCGCGCAGCTCTTGGGTTTCAACCGGACGCATGATCGAATCATTCACGCCTAAATCATAAGCTTTTACGAACGTCTGTTGATCGTCCGAATCCCCAATCACAAGAATAGGCGTATCGCGGGTTTCAGCACTAAACCGAAGGGACGCGCACAAACGCAGCCCATCGAAGGATTTCGCGACGAGACTGACGATAACCAAATCAAAGTGCGATTTTGCTTTCCGCATGGCTTCAGCGGGATCGTATTCGATCACGACCTCATGCGCTTCGCCAATCATCCGGGAAATACGGGCGGGCTGGCCGCCTTCGTCGCCGATTAACAAAATCCGGCCTTTGCGGCCTTGAATTTTTTCGAACATCGGCCGGCAGTTTTCTGCCGTGTGGCCCGTATGTGACATGAGCTGATCAGTCGTCATTTTAAGCCGCAGCAGCGATCTAACACGCGCTGTCAGGTTAAAATCATCAATGGGCTTCGTAATAAAATCATCTGCGCCGGCTTCGAGGCCCCGAACCATATCTTTGGATTCTTCTAACGCTGTCACCATAATGACGGGAATATGATAGAGTGAGGGGTCGCTCTTGAGAATTCTTGTCGCTTCGAATCCGTTCATACCGCCCGGCATGATGATATCCATCATAATGAGATCAAGACGTTCTTTCGCGGCAATTTCCAGGGCTTCTTCACCACTCGACGCCGTCAGGACATCATAATATTCGGCCGAGAGTTTGACATCCAACAAATTTCTGTTGGGCGCGAGATCGTCAACAACCAGAATGCGGGCAGACATAGCCGTCAGCCCCTACGCCGCTTGACTATATTTACGGACCGTCTCGAGGAAGCTACTCACCGTAATCGGCTTAGAAATATATCCGACACAGCCCCCGTCACGAATGCGTTTTTCATCGCCTTTCATGGCGAACGCCGTCACGGCGACAACAGGAATTCCCGCGAGGCCAATATCATCTTTCAGCCACTTAGTGACTTCCAATCCGGACACTTCGGGCAATTGAATATCCATAAGAATCAGATCGGGAACAAATTCTTTAGCAATGGAAATGGCTTTCAGGCCCTCGCGGGTCTGTCGAACTTCATATCCATGGGCGTCGAGCAGATCGCTGAACAGTTTCATGTTCAACTCATTGTCTTCAACGATCAGGACCTTCTTGGGCATGATTTGTAGCATTTCTTCCATCACCTGTGGCGCTGATCTCTCACCACTCCCTTAACGGGGAGTTTGGCGGGTCAGCGTCTTGTTTGACTTTCACGTCTTTGCCAGAGCATCCTTAAAGAACCGTGGAACTAGCCTTCAGCTTGACTTAACCATGCTACCCCAGCGTATATAGAACATACCATGAACACCTTAAAGAGTCCCTAAATCATGCCAGCCGACGATAACAGGATGACCGCGCCTATTTTGTGTCGGGACTGCGGGACTGCGCGTAAAGTAACTGATCGATGCACAGTGTGCGGGGGAACACGGACTCTGTCCCATCCAGAGCTCGACACGCTTAGCATTGCCCATGTGGATTGCGACGCCTTTTACGCCTCGGTTGAGAAACGCGATGATCCGTCCTTGCGCGACAAGCCTGTCCTCGTCGGGGGCGGACGGCGCGGCGTCGTCTCTGCAGCCTGTTACCATGCGCGCATATACGGCGTGCATTCAGCCATGCCGATGTTCAAAGCATTGCAACTTTGCCCTGATGCCGTTGTCGTTAAAGGTAACATGGATAAATATGCCTATGAGGGTCGACGGATCAGGATGCTCATGAGCGAATTAACGCCGCTTGTAGAACCTCTCTCGATTGACGAAGCCTTTCTTGATCTCTCGGGGACGGCGCGTTTGCACGGGCGCAGTCCGGCGCAAAGTCTGATCGCTTTGCAAAACCGCATTCTCGAAGACGTCGGTGTGACTGTGTCTGTGGGGCTCTCTTACAATAAGTTCCTCGCCAAGACGGCGTCCGATCTCGATAAACCCAATGGGTTTGCGGTGCTGGGCCGGACTGATGCGCAGGCTTTTTTGGCGAAACAGTCCGTTGGATTTATTTACGGCATTGGCCCGGCGTTTACCGCCAAGCTCGAACGGTCCGGCTTACGCACTATCGCTGATGTCCGCCAATGGAGCGACAAACGACTGGCAGAAAAGTTCGGTGATCAAGGGTTGCGCCTCGCGCGATTATCACGCGGGGAGGATCATCGCCGCGTCAATCCAACACATACGCGTAAATCCATCAGCGCAGAGACAACTTTCTCTGACGACATCTGCGATCTAGAAGCGCTCAAAGATAAGCTGTGGCAGGTCTGTTTAAAAACGGCGGATCGTAGCAAAGCCAAGAATATGGCGGGATCGATCGTAACCTTGAAACTCAAAACGGCGCGATTCAAATCGATTACAAGGCGGCGAACGTTAAGCCAACCCATCCAGCTCGCTGACGCCATGTTTCATGCGTTGGAGCCCTTACTCGAAGCAGAAGTAAAAGGCGGCGCTTACCGCCTGATTGGGGCTGGCATTAGCGCTCTGTGCCAACCTGTCGGCGACGCCGCCGATCTCCTCGATCTGAAAGCCTCTAAACGCGGCGCTGCGGAGCGGGCGTCGGATATAGCGCGCGCAAAATTCGGCTCAGACGCCGTTTTCACGGGCCGCGGGCTCCGTCTGGCAAAGGCGAAACAATCTTCGGCGACCTCCCTACCCGGTAAGATCAGGGATGATATTTTTTAGGCGCGGGACCGTCTAGACGCGCATGCCTGAGTATAAATGGGGCACCGATCATCCAGAAGTAGTAATTCATCGAACTGAACGCTCTATTTATCAGCGACTGCTCCAATCCAGCAAGACGCGTTAATTTCGCCCCGGCAATCATACGTGACGCAATCAATATGATTACCAAAAAATACCCTAGCAGCATTCCCATAACACTTTCGTCGAACATAACTGGCGAAGAGGTCCCTAAAAACAGCGAAAACCCCAAAATAGCACAGACTGACAAATATAAGTCAATCAGGCTTGCTGTCTGATCAATGCGAACACGATAAGCACTGGCCGTTCTAAAAATAAAATAGACTCCAAATAGCGACCACCCAAAAACGATAGTGAAAAGCCACAAACTTATTTCTGGGGAGCCCCCAAATAAGACAGACAGGATAAAACTCGTCACAAAAACAGAGAGCAGCAAAACAAAGGTAGTTCTATACGGACCTACCAGTGAGCGCAGCATCAGCGATAACTCCGCTTGTTCTCCAGCCACCCGATCACATTTGCCACGAAAATGTAGAAAGCCAGCCCTGACACCGCGAACGGCACACCGCTTGGGAGCGTGGTGACGTCCAAAATTCCGGCTTGCTGATTCAACGTTGTTTTAGTGACGGAAAAATACTGCACCGCGCAAAGCAACGCGACCAACAGCCACGCGCATATAGCCGTCCAGCGCGGCCCTTTCGTTTTGACCAACCAGAACGCAATGGCGCCGCCGAGCAGGAGAACTTCGAGACCATAAGTCGGCCACGCAAAGTCCCACAGCGATAGCCCCATCATCATCTCGCCACCTGGGTAGACGGGCAAATCGGGACGATGCACGAGCCAATCAAGCGGCCAATGCGAGAAGGCCAACAGCCACATGGTCCAGTAGCCCCGCATACTGCCGCTATTCCCACGATACGTAAGGCGGTAAATCGAGGCGACAAAAAAGGCGATCACAATCGCGCTGACCAAGGAGTGTGACCACGGAATATCAAACACCAAATTGCCATCGACAACACTGGCTGCGCCTTCAATTCCAAACAACGCCAATAGGCAAAAGACAATATCCATCGCCTGAACCGCCAAAAAGGCCTGCCAGAGCTTAACTTTGCCAGTTCGCAGCACATCATAAACGGCAGGTCCATAGTGACCAATAAACATGGAGTTCCCCTTCCCTAAGGCGCTTTGGCCCAACGCGACGTACTGGCTACTCTTTGGCTGCCATGTCGACGAAATATTGATGGATGTCGTCTGAATCTCGGGACGCGGCATTCCGCCAGGTCGGCGCGTCTTCAAAGTTCAAAATTGTCCCGTCGCCGCGCGCAACGATGACGGTTGGCGTACCTGGAGTCCCATCAAGACCAAACCGCTCAGCGACATCCTGATTGAGCACTTTCATGCCAACATCGACCCAAACGAGTTCATATTTATCTGCGATCAATGTAGCGGTTTCTGGCTGCGCAATTGCGGCGGCAAAAGCGCGGCTATCATGACACCAGTTCCCGCCCATTACGATCAAGGCTTTGGTTCCCCGTTCCGTCGCACGCGCAAGCGCAGCGTCAACATCAACATTGGCATCGCGGTCCGCCTGAAACGGTTGCGGCTCATCCTGCATAGAATGATGGCCATCGCCTGTATGGCCCTGCGTCGCGCAGGCCGTCAGTGCCAACGATAGCCCAAAAAAAGCCGCGCGGATCATGACGGCATCTCAAAACGATCAACCTTCACGCTGCGCATCTTAATCGCCTTTTCACGATAGACCATTGCGGCTTTATACTCATCAGAGCCAAGCACGGCCATCATATGATCATCATCGCGGAATTCCAGCACAACGACTTTATCAATGCTATCGTCACCTGCCACGACGGTTGGATTTTCATCATTCACGATAATTTTCACCCCGTCCCGCATCAGAATTTTACCCGCCATTGCCGCATAAGTTGCGTAGTGATCACGGTCGATGAAATTGAGAAAACTCACAATGATTGTCGACATTAAGGACTCCTAAGTCAGTAGGGCGAGAACGATCATGCTGATCAGGCAGAGAGTCGCGAGAGTGAAAACACTAAAACGCAGCATAACCGGACCCGCAGAAATTTGAATCACGCTGTGAACAACCCGAAGGCCAACATAGACCCATGCAAGCAGTCCAATTAGCGCGCTACCCACGCCCGACAGGAGCGCCCAAAACATAAAGGCGTAGAAAATGGTCGGCTGTTCCATCAGGTGATTATAATTATGCGCCGCCGCTTGAACATTCATCGGGAGCTTAGACTTCCACTCGCCATCTGGTGATTTAGCGGTATCTGGATCTATTTTCGCGGCCTGCATGGCAGGAATTCGCCGCGCATACATGATGATCCAGACCATCAATGTCCAAACAATCAAAGCAATGACCGGGGTCAGAAATCCTGTTGTGTCCATGATCATGTCCTCTCAAACAATGAAGGAGGACAGTGCGGTAATTTACTCTTGTGTCAACGCCACTTTCGAATGGCGGCCATGCGTTGACGGGCCATTTCATCGGCCACATCCTGTGTTGTCCGGTCTTCGTTCGCCGCACGATCAAAGACAGTAGCGAGCGTTTCCTCTAATTGGTCCAATTTGGCTGTCACCCACGCCGGATTATAATGGCCGGACAGTTCGGCAGCCACATTGATGATCCCGCCGGCATTGATGACATAGTCTGGCGCATATAAAATACCGCGCTGTTTCAGAGCCACGGCCATATCCGACGTCAGGAGTTGATTATTCGCGGCACCCGCCACAATTTTCGCCGAAAGCCGTGACAATGTTTCGTGCCGGATTGCGCCGCCCAAAGCGCAAGGGGAGAAGATGTCCGCGTCAACTGTATGGATTTCGCCAACAGGCACAATTATGGCGCCCAATTCCGCTTTCGCTTTCGCCAGCGTGTCTAAATTTATGTCTGCAACGCTAAGCACCGCGCCCGCGTTTGCCAGATGTTCAGCTAGCGCGTAACCAACATGTCCGAGACCCTGCACCGAAATGCGGCGTCCCGACAAATCCTTGGATCCGAACACGCGCTCGGCCGCAATTTTTATGCCGCGAAACACACCATCGGCCGTCACAGGCGATGGGTCGCCTGACGCATTGTCACCCTCTGACAGACCGGCAACGTGATTGGTTTGCGTTTTTATTGTCGCCATGTCCGCCGGGGAAACGCCGACGTCTTCGGCGGTAATATACGTACCACTAATCGTCTCAACGAATCGGCCATAGGCGGTAAAGAGTGCTTCACGATCGAAATCGCCTTCTGGACGCAAAATCACGGCCTTGCCGCCGCCAATATCCAGCTGCGCCATCGCATTTTTGAAACTCATCGCCCGAGATAGACGCAAGACGTCAGTCAGAGCCGCCTCATCATTGGCATATTGCCAGAACCGCGTTCCGCCACTGGCCGGGCCACGGTTGGTATTATGTACAGCGATAAAAGCGCGCAAACCCGATGCTGGATCGCAAAAGGTATGAACGGCCTCGTGATTATCGAAATCGGGGTGGGAAAAAATGCTCATGATCTTCGCATAAAGTTGTAGGGTAGAACCCTCATAATCATTCCAGGCGCAATTGCTTGCCTGTTCTAACCTTGATCGAGGGTTGCTAAACCCGCACTGGCTGCTTGTAACAAGCTCAACGCTAAAGTCCCGCCTGTACCGTCACCAATATTGATGCCCAGATCCAGAACCGGATCGAGATCCATCCGGTCAAGAAGCGCGCGGTGGGCAGGTTCTGCCGTGACATGCCCCGCGAGGCAGTGCGCCACAGCATCCGGATTCAAAGCGTGGATGATCGCCGCCGCAGCACACACAACGTAACCGTCCAAAATAACGGGAATATGTTGATGCGCACACGCCAGAATAGCGCCCACAGTTCCCGCGATATCACGGCCTCCAAAAGCCCGAAGGACACCAAGCGGATCAGACAGAAGCTCGGAATTGGCTTTCGCGCCTTGCGCGACAGCGTCTATGCGAATTTTCGCTTTCTCTCCGGACCCGCCAGCCCAATAATCCGCCGCACCGCCGTATAGCCCGCGCGCGATTGCGGCTGCCGCGGTGGCCGAGCCAAAACCGGCATTGCCCAAAACGATAACGTCCGCGCCTTCTGCGACGACTTCCATCCCAAAGGCGATGGCGCCCGCGCAGTCGCGTTCAGACAATGAAGGCCCTACGCGATAATCGCTCGACGGATAATCATTGCCAAATTCATAAACTTTGAATGCTGCCCCGGCGGCTTGTGCAGCGCCGCGAACGGCGGCTGACCCATTGGACAAGTTCGCCACACGCGCCGCAACATGGAGCGGCGCATCGGCCATCGTCCCGTGACTGCCGGTAAAAACTGACACGAGTGACCGGGTTAATCGGGGGGACGCTTGACCTTGGACAGAGGCAATGCGGGCTAATGGCCGCGCCAATGACCCCAAAGGATTAAGGTTTCGACCCAATCCATCTGCGCGTTTCAAAAGGTCAGCATAGATGTCAGAGTCGCGCACAGGCACAGTTTGAGCCAGATTATGCACGTCATCAAAAGGGCGGGGTTCAATCATAACGAATCCCATAGAACTGTTCGCGACAGGCGTCACCGCATAATTCCGTGACATATGCTTGTCAGCCGCAAAAGTTTGCACACGATTAACCGTGATCTTTGGCAGCGTTTTAACGTCGTCCCCCTATCTAAACGCCTATGTCTCCTACTTTCATGTTCCAAGTTGCCGTCCTTATCGGCGCATCAATTGGCGGGACCTATTATCTTGCCGACAACATGGATGTTGAAGAAACCAAGGTCGAAGTCGAAGATATCAAGCCCGGCTATCAATCGAAACAAGAGACGCCACTCGCGCGCGGATCGGTTGTGTCCATTCCCCGCACCAACGGACAATTCTTTGCCCAAGGTCGCGTCAATAGCGGCTCTGTACGGTTCTTAGTCGATACTGGGGCATCGACCGTCGCCCTCACGCTTGAGGACGCGCGGAAATCGGGCATTAAAGTAAACACGCTCGTCTATAATGTACCCGTTGATACAGCGAATGGCCGGGTCATGGCCGCTAATGCCCTGCTCAAAGAAGTCCGCATCGGGGGGGTCCGCGTGACAAACGTTCGCGCACTCGTCCTCTCCGAAGGGTTGCACATTTCGCTGTTAGGAATGACCTTTCTGGGAGAACTTCAAAAAGTTGAAGTCATGCCCAACCAGCTCATCCTGCGCCGTTAAGCCCCGCGATTAAAACAGCCCTACTTTTCGCGCCATATTCAGCGCGACCAACGCCAGACAAATCCCAAAAATCCGCCGCAAGGGTACAGCTTTGAGCCTATGTGCCATCGCCGTGCCAAGCGGAACCATGAACCAAGCGCTCATCACAATCAGAGCAAACCCAGCCATATTGACATAGCCCACCGAGAAGGGCGGACGGCCTGGAACCGCCCATCCTGATATGACAAACCCGATCGTCGCTGGAATTGCGATAGCGAGGCCAAAGCCTGCCGCCGTACCAACCGCACGGTGAACAGGCATGCCGCACAATGTTAGAAGAGGCACGCTAATCGAGCCGCCGCCAATACCCATAATCGCTGACAAAACCCCGACCGAGCCCCCGACCAACGGCGGCGCGATACCGCCCGGCACAGTGTCTCGAAATTGGAAATCAGGTCGCCCAAAAATAAACTGAGCGGCGACAATAAAGGCCACACACGCAAAGATCAGCGTCAACATATCAGAGCCAAGCTTAGGCGCGAGCCACCACGCCCCAATAAAAGACCCGATCCCGATCCACAGACCATAGCTACGCCAAATTTGGGGGGGGCATAGAATCGCCAAATCGACGCTGTCGCGTGCGAGATGGCCGCGGGTTGAGCGGTATCCATTGACGATGATGACAGACGCGCTGGTTGCGACCGCGCAATGCATCAAGATTTCAGGGTCAACACCCAGCGATGCAAAGGCAAAAAATAACGCCGGCACCATAACGGCCCCGCCGCCGATCCCGAATAACCCAGCCGTAAACCCGGCCAACGCGCCGACCGCAAGCAGCAGCGCGATAAGTGGGAGCAATTCGGTCAAGCCGCCTGCCCTTGGCTCATAACAGCGATCCCGCCGCTGAGTGCCTTTGATGGTGACAGTTTGGCACCCAACCCTTCGGACAAGGTTCGCCGCCACGTCCGGGCGCCGGGTTGGCCTGAAAACAATCCCATCATATGCCGGATCAAGGCCTTCGCGCTGGGGTCTATGTCCTGATTTTTTTCTAAATAGCGCACCATTTCTTCGGCGACTAAATGTCGATCCAGAGCTGCGGCGGGATCGCCATAGGCCGGATCAACGTCCGTCAACGACCATGGGTCATGATAGGCCGCTCGCCCCATCATGAAGCCATCAAGCCCGTCTGCAATCTCTCGTCCATGAGCAACCGTTTCGATCTGCCCATTGACCATAATCGCCACATTCGGATACGTGCGTTTCATCTGTGCAACGAGGTCATAATCAATCGGTGGCACGGTGCGGTTTTCCTTAGGAGACAATCCCTTCAACCACGCTTTGCGCGCATGGACGATAAAAGTCTCACAACCTGCTTTGGCCACTGTGTCGATGAAATGCGGTAGCGTTTCGGATTCGATCTGATCATCAATGCCCAGACGGCATTTAACTGTTACGACCGCGTCTCCGGCCCCGTCACAGATCGCTTGGTAACAGTCACCGACCAAGGTCGCCTCTGCCATAAGGCACGCCCCAAAACGCCCTGATTGCACGCGGTCTGATGGGCAACCGACGTTCAAATTGATCTCATCATAGCCATAGCTCGCGCCGATTTCAGACGCTTTTCGCAATTTCTCCGGATCAGAGCCCCCAAGCTGCAAAGCGATAGGGTGCTCAACCTTATCAAAGCTTAGAAGACGATCTCGCGGTCCGTGGATCACGGCGTCAGCAACAACCATTTCCGTATAAAGGCGAACACGCCGCGACAGCTGACGGTGAAAGAACCGACAGTGCCGATCCGTCCAATCCATCATGGGCGCGACGGAAATTTGATAATTTTGGCTCAAGTCACTCACGCGCCGCGACCTAAGGGCTGCGACGCGGTTTGAAAAGGGTTTGAGGGAGTCGCGCGCCTAATTCCCCGCAGTACTGGCCTCGGTATAAGCATGGCCCTGCGCAATGACATAGGCGCGGATGGCTTCCATCTCATCTTCGGTCAAGACGTCATCAAAAGCGACCATGCCATTTCCAGCGAACGCCCCTTCATGCACGACATCATACCAAACTTCATGATCGCCCGAAATTTCGGACCATCGAAGATCGGGCAATACTCCCGAACTGATCGCGAAGGGGCCGTGGCACGTCGCACAATTGCGAGCATAGTGAACCAACCCTTCGCTCAGCAGATCCTCATCGCCAAATTTCTCCGCTTTTGGTGTCATCGCGATCTTCGGCATATCAACTTGCGGGATCGTTTCATTTGCCCCCAATTTGAACGTGACGACCTTGCCGACTGTCGGCGATACAGCTTCGTCATATCCAATTCCGACGGTCAGGGCATAAGCTGACCCCCAGCCCGTGGTGATGGTGACATATTGTTCGCCATCAATCATGTACGTGCCAGGTCCTGACGCCGCGCCAGATTTTACATTTTGCGACCAGAGCTTCTCGCCCGTCGCAGAATCAAACGCGGCAAACGTGCCTTCCAGTTGCCCTTGGAAAACCAGCCCGCCTGCCGTGGATAATACGCCGCCATTCCACGCATTATTATGCTCATAGGACCAACGCTGCTCATTCGCGATTGGGTCCCAGGCGATAAGGCGTCCTTTCAGAGTCGGGCGTACCATGGCCCGAATTGCGGGGGTGAATTCCGGCGGGACGCCCGCTGCGAAATCGATGCCCGTATTCCATTTCGCCGGCTTTTCGGTTCCCAAAGGATCAACCACGTAGGCCTGCGGGAGTTCTTGCGCAGGAATATAAGCCAATCGCAGGTCTGGATTATAGGCCATCGGATGCCAGTTATGCGCGCCGAGCGGACCCGGTGTTTGCATATGCGCCGTGTTCTGATCGAGAGCTTCCGGCGTCACGACGGGACGACCTTCAGCGGTCAGGCCCGTGGTCCAATTCTGCGGCACAAACGGAGCGCCTTGGATGAATTCACCTGTCGCGGCATCAACAACATAGAAGAAACCGTTTTTCGGGGCTTGCATCGCAACACGGCGGCTTGCGCCCTCCTCACCCAAAGGCAAGTCCGCGAGAATGATGCTCTGCGTGGCCGTATAGTCCCACGTATCACCGGGCGTTGTCTGGAAATGCCACGCATATTCACCCGTATCGACATCAACGGCAACGATTGAGGAGAGGAATAAATTATCGAGGCCCGACGGGTCCCGGCGTTCCCAGTTCCACGGGCTGCCATTACCAACCCCAAAAATAATCCGATCATTCACTTCATCATATACGATTGAATCCCAGACGGTTCCGCCTCCGCCCTCTATTGTCCAAGCGCCAGTATCGCCCCAGCTGACGTTGCCGACTGTCTCAAACGCAGCATCTGACGCTTCGCCGTCCGGCAGTTTGTTCGGGTTGGGGACGGTGTAGAATCGCCAAACTTTGTCGCCTGTATTGACATCATAGGCCGAAATATAACCACGAACGCCCAACTCGGCGCCGCCATTACCAATCAAAACCTTGTCTTTGACGACGCGCGGCGCGCCCGTAATTGTGTAAGGCTTATTTTGATCAACCGTCACCACATCCCACAGGAGCTTACCCGTCATCGCGTCGAGCGCCTGCAACCGTCCGTCGATCACGCCAACGAAGACCTTGCCGTCATAGACCGCAACGCCTCGGTTTACGACATCACAACAGGCTTTTATACCAACAGCCCGGTCAACATCAGGTTCATGAACCCAGAGTTCTTCCCCTGTTTTGGCGTCTAGCGCATAGACTATTGACCAGGCTGAGGTAACGTACATCACGCCATCAACGACAATCGGCGTGCTTTCGACACCGCGATTTGTCGCTAAATCATAGGTCCACGTCACACCGAGATCGCCGACCGTGTCGGCGTTGATCTGCGTTAGCGTTGAATGACGCTGCTCATCATAAGTTCCGCCATGCGTCAGCCATTCTTCACTGGCTGAGGCCGTTTTAATACGCGCATCATCGACCACGGCAAAAATCGCCGTCGATCCCGTGTCTGTTGTCTCAATGGCCGTCTGTTCGGCACAGGCCGATAGAATCAAAGCCGTCGCAGCCAATAAGAGCGTTTTGCGCATTCTGTATCTCCCCAGTGACGCAGCTTTTTATGAGCCGTCGTCATAATGACAGTAGCGCAGCGACCAGAAATGCCAAAGGGTGGAATTGCCGCAGACCACGGTCCATCGCATGGGAGATGCCCCGATGATGACCGTACACAGGGTCACATCGGAAATCAGTCATCTGAAATGATGGTGGGCGGTAACGGGTTCGAACCGCTGACCCTCTCGGTGTAAACGAGATGCTCTACCAGCTGAGCTAACCGCCCTTAAGGGATCAGCCTATGGCAAGCTTCACAGGGCTTGGCAATTCTGCCAAGCAGAAAATATGAGTGTAAACACAACAACATCCGACGCCCATGTGCATACGGTGGCAATCGCCCTGACATCCGCGTTTATGACGGAGCAATGGATGGGCAGCCATGTCTACAAAGTCGGGGATGCAGAGCGTTTCAAGATGTTTGCGATTCTCAGCCCGGGCCAATCCAAGCTCACTTTGAAAACCGCCAGTCCGGATATCGCAGATTTGCTCATCCAAGCGGGTGTGGCGGAACGCAACGCCCATCTTCCGCGCGGGGGCTGGGTTGCACTTAAGCTGGATTTGCTCTCGCCAGACGATGTGAGTGAGCGTCTGACCGCCTCTCATGCCCTTGTTGCAGCGACCCTACCGAAGGTCATACAAAAAAAGTTCGGTTTAGACTGAATTCTTGTCAGTTTTCGCGTTGACGCCTCGTGATGTTCCGCCTATCGCGCGCTCACACTTTAGCGGGTGTAGCTCAGTTGGTTAGAGCGCCGGCCTGTCACGCCGGAGGCCGCGGGTTCGAGTCCCGTCACTCGCGCCATTTCTTTTGAAATGGCCGTGCCGCTAAAAAGGCTCAGCTTCGGCTGGGCCTTTTGCATTTTTACGACCCGGCGGATTGTGGCACCCCGCCATTTCAATCAAACCCGCGCTGGCGCCTCTTGAGGCCGTTGAGCCGTAAATAGCCTCCCCTTTGTGCTAAGCGGCACACCGGCCCTCGGCATTTTCGCAATCCGTCCCTGCATCGCTATGCGTTCTCGCCGCATTTAGAATGCCTAAATTGGAGCGATGACTATTATTGACATTATCGGCTACACAGCCGCGAGCCTGACAACGCTCTCTTTCTTACCACAAGCGATAGGGTCTGTTCGCTCAGGCCAGACAGAGGGGTTGAGCTTACCGATGTACGCCATGTTCTCTGCCGGTGTGGCGCTGTGGTTGGCCTATGGCCTCGCCGTAAAGAGCTGGCCTGTGGCCCTCGCAAATTTGGTGACACTGGCTTTTGCGCTTGTCATTTTATCGCTGATCATCCGCAATCGTCGTCGGAGCGTCAGCGCGCGAGACCGCGTTCGCGCCGTTGTCATCGGCGACTAAAACCCCGTATTTTCAGGCAAAAAAAGGCCCCCAGATGGGAGCCTTTCACATTCAATTCGAGTTGGCGTTAAGCCATCGAAACCGAGTCAACGGCCGTTTTACCGGAGCGTTCGTTGACAGCAGTGTTGAATTCAACTTTGTCACCTTCGTTCAAGCCTTGGAGGCCTGCACGCTGAAGAGCAGTGATGTGGATGAAGATGTCATCGCCGCCACCATCGGGAGCGATAAAGCCGAAGCCTTTAGTAGTATTGAAAAATTTAACAGTACCTGTTTTCATATCCGACATGTGTAATCCTTTAGATCGTCGGTTCCCGGTCCGGCGACATGCCTTACGGGCGTAGAACCGAAAATTTTCGGCCTACAAAGTCTCGACGTCTGGTAGGAAAAGCATTCTGCGTCGGCGTGTAATCAAAAATCACAAACAAGCGGCAGGCCGATATTCTGGCCCTTGGTCGATAATTTCCATATGGCGCTCTATTGTTGTGATAGCAAGTGTCGTTTGCGTCCTAATTATGACAAATCCGTATGATAGTTAATGTCCTCGCCTGCGCCAACTCCCGCCGTTTATCGTCCTAACACGGCAAGCGCAGAAATAACGAGCAACGCGTAGCCCCCGAAATGACGCCCCCGCATGGCCCAGATGTTCCCGATCCCACCACTGCCCAGCATAAGCGCGCAGCCGATCACAACCCAATGTCGGACGTCGCCCGCAAACAAGGTCGGCGTCGCCAGCAAAAGCCCGCCCGCCGCGAACCAATAGACGGCGGACAAAAACATGATCGCGTGCAGAATTCGTTTGGCCGCAGGGGCGGCTTGCACGGGTTCAACAATTTTGACGGCCCCCAGCCAGCCATGCGTGATAGCGACAAGCAGGGTCAGACCCCCGGATATATAGAGTGCAAGATCAGCCATACCGTTGACTAGGCCCCTCACCGGACCACGGCAAGTGTGGCACGTTCGCCCGCCTATCGTCGCGCTTGGGCGACCAATCGACCCGCGTCGAAGAAGGCATCGACCATGACCCGCAATCGGACAGACGGCACATCCGGCATGGCGCGCGCAAGCGATCCGGCCGTCATCGGATGCACCTGGGGATGCGGATCAAACGGATGATTAATATCGAGCCAGACGGAATAGTCATCGAATTCCCGCGCTGCGATGGTCCGCTGCCCGTGAAGCACCATCGTTTCAACCAGCGGGTCCGCCTTCACAGCATTATAATAATGCTGCACCAACATTTCCGGACCTTCGGTAATGGCGAACGTATGCGTGCGGTTTGAAAACACCCGGCCCGTTAAGCCCAAACGCTCGCAAATTTCGACACTCTTGATCGAAATCAGGACGCCTTTGTCCCCCGTCATTTTATCGGTGCAGATCGAGCTATAAATATATTGCACCAATGACATAAGTCGTAATCGCCACCCCAAGATTCCCCAGCTACTTGAGCCAACTTAATATCCACTAAACAGAGGTCGTCCCTTAACCACGCTCACGAGGGAGCACTGTCTAACTCTCGTCCCCCTTCAAGACACGCGCGATTGTCCAACCGCCTCGAAGGTCCGGCGGCAACTCCCGTAACCCCTCATAAAAAGCGGCACGAAGCGCGGGCTTTGCCCTGTGACGGACAAAGTAAAATAGAACCGATTTACACAAGCCAAAGCCCGCGCGTCCGGTGAACACATTCGATCAAAAACGCTGTGACCGGGCGGCCCGCCATGAGCTCACACCGTCGGCGGTGCGGCGGATACGGGACTTTCGATCCCGCACCGCCTGCCGCCTGTCAGAGAACGGGCGCACCTGATGCTGGCTGCTCCGGCCCGGCTCTCGCCGATCCGGCCCCGTGACGCACACGCCCCAAAACTCAGGGGCAATCTGCGTCTTCATCAAGCTCGTGACTCACGTCTCTCACATCATCAGTCGCTTCGCCAAATGGACCGATGCGCGCCACATTACCTCGCGCACCACCCCGCTCACCGAACCCCACCGAGACAAAGGCAATGTACCCCTCGTGCCATCAGCAGGACGGGAGAGCGTATCGGAGGTTTTGAAAGGGGGGACACGAAAGCGTCTCTGATTGTCTATCCGGGGGATAGACAATAGCGAAGTGCCGAACGGCCCGCGCCGTTCGGGTGGTGCAGGCGGGGATGCGCGGAACTGTTCCTCCCCCGGATAGGGGGTTTGCGCCAAAGCGGGCGGAATGCCCGCGAAGCGCATGAGGCGAGCCCAGACGACGGTCGGAGACGGTCGGAGGGGGAGACGCGATTTATGAGAAACACATCTTAATCAGCGTAAATATCACCCTCGGCCTCTCCCCCTCCACACCAGCTACGCGGCGGTCCCCCTCCCCCTGTCCGGGGGAGGAAAAAGTCGTCGAACCAACCTTTTGCCTTCAATCCATTCACCTCAAACAAAAACCACTTCCGAATTTCTCCGAGCCCTGATGTGCCCCTAGCTTTGTAGACACCTTGTTGGATAAAACTGGAAGCAAGGAGAGTGTCTTATGGGCAGTCGCATTCGATATACAGAAGAGTTTAAATTAGGGGCTGTGGCGCAGGTCACGCACAGAGGACACAGCGTT
>NZ_BMZH01000013.1 GCF_014652695.1 Algimonas arctica | reverse complement strand
ATCCGAAACGCAGGCATGCTAACAACGGGATGTTGTCACCCGTCGAATTTGAGATGACAGCAAAATGAAGTAGCAAGGTGTCTATAAAGCTAGGGGCACATCAGCATGATGTCTCGCACTTGGTCGCGCAAAATAAAGCTGCCGTCGGAAAGATAGCCGATTGGAATCGGGCCAATGTTGCCCGGTTCATATCCATAACCAAGTTGGACGGGAGACGTGATCAGGTCCCGGTTTGGGCAACCCGAGCAAAAAGACGCGCCGTCCAAGTCGTTCTCAATAGCGTGGCATGTACGAGGCCCCGCTTCAGTGAGCGCACGTTCTAACTTTGCCGCTGTTTCGTCCTCACTATATTGGGGATGCCGCGCACTATACTTATGAGCGTGCGTGTCTGCATCGCCACAACGAGCGGTAATGCCAAGGGCAGCGTACCATTCGGGCTCAGACGAGCTCGCCGCATTCACCCCCGTCTGATCGTTATACCAACCACATCCGGCTCTAATTCTGGCGTGACTGGGAGCGCTGAGGTTTCGATCGTTCGAATTGCCCCGCTTTTTTGGAGTCTCTTCGAAGCCTTCTAAATCACTAACCGCGAGATTCACGGTCGGGTCCAAGAACAGAGGCGTGACCGTCGCAGGCGGCGAGACATTGTGGTTGAGCGTGTGCGGGACACGGATCAACCTCATGATGTCGCCGACGGAATCAATATCAAAACCGTTCGCCTTAAAGTGCGCGACCAGTTTCTTCTGAAATGCCTTGGAAAGTGCTTGAGCACGCCGACGTTCTGCACGGTTTTGGCAGCGAATTGGATCGTCCAGCACCCAGATGACGTGTAGTCCCCGACCGCTGTCTTGCCGATAAGTATAGGCGTGTGGAAAGCTGTCTAAGATCGCCAAAGCCGTTTCACGGTCAGGAGGATAGTTTTTCCCGCTATCCTTCTCGCTGCTAATATCAATATCCGCTGCACACGCAAAGACAGTGGCAGCTGTGTCGATACTTCCCCGCTTATGCGGCCCTACGTCCTCTTGCTGTGAGGACATGCACATGTAGACATCTTCACGGGCTGAAAGCCGCTCGGAGGTTTGACTATATTGCTCGAATTCGGCGGACGAAAAGAATATCGTTTGCTTATTTTTGGCGCTCCAAAGAGGTAAAAAGCCCTCAAAGTCAGTGCCATAAATGGTGCTTAAAATTTCCTGCCGACTAGGTTGATTTGATGAGGCACTCATGACGCACCTCCAATCTTGGAGGCGGCAATCACAGCGTTGATTTCGGACAGCAGAACATAGCGCCGTTTGCCGAAGGGGTAGTAGACAGGCACCTCGTGCCGGTTAATAGCTCGTCTCAAAGCATGGATTTTGATCCCGAGCTCATAAGCGGCTTGAGGAGGCGTAAGATAACGCTCAACGGCGTTGTTGGTTGATTTGGGCTTCATGGCCAAACCTTTCACAATACGTGACGAAAGCCCGCGAACATGCGGACCGAAGTCACTCGTTAAAGATAAGACTAGTCAGCCGGGTTTTTTTACCGGGTCTTATACGAAAACTCAGCGGGCTTTCGTTTGGTCGTGGTTCACCAGATCATGTCTGGTTAAGTCAATTCATTCGGACTGCTGTGCCCGCAATCGACTTCCTACCCAATTCGTCACGACCAAAGAATACAATGCAGAACCAAAAGTCAATAAGGTGCTCCGGAGAAATTTTTTGGGACGGGACGGTCACGTTGATTATAGGGGGGGTGTGCGGCGCGGCGCTTGTTACGCACTTTAAAATGTCCCGCCCGCCAGACGTGCAGCTGGAGAAGGGCTAACGGGTTTATAGCGAGCAAATATGTCACGAACCAATATCCTGGCGTGGAGTTCGACGGGGACCTGAAGGGTTCTTTGGGTTGCAATCAAATGCCTTCGCTATGTGGTGGCTAAGGGAACCAAAGCGCTGCTTCCGCCACAATTTAAACGACCGATGCGCACTCGAGACGCATTTTTCACGAGAGTTCTTCACCCATGACAGCCTCTAAGATTTCATGACGGGCATCTGAAAGATCGTCATGAAATTCGCTAAGTTGGCTTTCCAAGTGGGTCTATACGTTGCTTTCGGAGTCGGACATTCTGTCGATGTATTCCGGTATTTGATACCTGTCGCGGAGCTTATATCGCTGCCGCTCCGTTGAAGCTCGGAGAATGAAAGATTTCTTACCTTTGCTCCCACTTTTACAAAAGCAGACGACTACACCCCCAGAAGTTCATAACTTTTCTCGTCAGTGCTGCGGGCCTTATGGTTGGGTAATTATTAAGGTTTCGCTTTTATGAAATTTTTCATTGGAGATTAACCATGAAAGCGTTCTCAACCTTTCTCGCCCTGATTATACTTGCAACGGCTCCATCTGCTCTTGCTTTATCGGCGACACAGACCGTCCTCAAAGAGATCCGCACGACGACCCCTTCTGGCGACGTTACAACCCGTTATGTCGCCGCAGAGCTTGTCACACCGGGTGAAACTATTGTCTATCGCCTCGACTATGTGAACGATAGCGCGGAACTTGTCACAGACATGGTCCTAACGATGCCTGTGCCCGCTGAAGTGATTTTCCAAGACGGGTCCGCAGAACAAGCAGGTATGGAAACGTCTTTTTCAAGCGATGGGGGGCAGACCTTCTTCGCTCGCCCCGCACTTATGGTAGATACGGACGAGGGTGTAATGGTTCCGGCCAGCGCCGAAGACGTTACGCATATCCGGTGGGTGTCCAAAAGCGCTGTGGCCTCGAACGAAGATGGCATCCTTAAATTTAAAGCAGTCTTGAAATAGTCGGTGATGACAGTCGACCTAGATTTATAGAGTTTTCAATCATGTTTCGTGCCTCACAAATAAGTTTTCGGTTGGCCTTATCAGCCATAGTTGCGCTATTTGTCCCTGCCATTGCTTTGGCAAACGGCACTGCGGCGGGAACGAATGTGCAAAACACATTCACGCTCGACTATAAGGTCAGTGGAGTTGATCAGAACACGATCGACACGGGGGTGAGCGGGTCGAACACACCGACAGAATTCACCGTTGACCGATTGATCGATCTGACTGTTGCGACGAATGGCGATACCGGCGTGCCGCCGGGAGCTCAAGATCAAGACCTGGTCTTCTCGCTAACCAATGAAGGCAATGACGTACAGGCTTATGCGCTTAGCCTCGTGAATGAAGGCGGCGATGATTTCAGCGCAACGTCGACCACACTGTATTACTATGTCGACGACGGCGACTTAGCGTTCGAGCCAGGTGTCGATGACGGCAGTGCGATTGCTTATAACAGCACCAAGACCCCCGATTTGGCTGCTGACGCCCTATTCTGGGTGATTGTGCGCGGCAATATTCCAACCGGCCTCAATGACACGGACACGGATGATATCTCGGTTGTGGCCAATACGCTGGAGCCCAGCTCAGGTGGTGCCAGTGCGACCCCTGTTGTTGCGGACTCAGATGGCAACTCCCTGACGGGCGCCGCTGAGAACGTGTTGGCTGACGGCTCGGGAACATCCAATGAAAACGCCAATGAGGGCGATCACTCGGCCAGTTCGGCCTATGTCGTCGCGTCTGCTGATATCGCTGCCACCAAGGCGATCACGATTTTCTCTGAAGACGGCACTGGCTGCGCGACTATTCCGGGCACACCAGCGGTCGGTGACCAATATTCGATTCCGGGCGCCTGCATCCAATATGTCATTACGGTCGAAAATACGGGCGGCACCAACGCGACCGACCTGATCATCAACGATATTTTAGAAGACGAGCTCGAATTTATCGCGGCGTCTGTGAGCGGCTTTACCGGCGGAACCTTTAATACACCGGCTCTGCCCAGCGCGAATACGGATTGTACAGGCGGCGCCTGCGTCATCAACTTTACCGGCGCGACGATAGCGTCCGGGTCTGTAGGGACTCCTACGGTGGCAACCGTCACAATCAGAGCACTGATTCAATAGGGTCTGAGGGCAGCCAGGTCCATAAACGCTTGCACTGACACAGCCCGGCGCCTCAAACAGGGGAGCGCTGGCAATAAGGGGAATTGAATGATTGGGGCGTTTCGTTTTCTATCCATGCTTGTTTCAATCGGAACCAAACCAACGGAGTCGGCGCACCAATTCCCTAAAGTTACATTTGGTTCTTTGCGATTAGCGTTTGGAGCCGTGTTCTTCAGTGTCATGTGGGCGTCGACAGCAAGCGCGGGTGACACTTACTTTAAAGCAGATTTTGATTCTCCCAACGGTTCTTGCGGCGATGCCAACCTTGCGGGCTGGACAGAAGAGGCCGATGAGGATTTCACAACCGTGGGAACGGCGGGCGATTTCGTTTCGGCAAATTGCTCTCTTCAAGCAGGCGATGCTTCAGGCGGATTTGATAAAATTTTGTCTCCAATTATCGATTTGAGCGGCGCAACCGATCCTGTGTTGCAATTTCAAATCAAGGGCGATGTCAATCTTAACAGCGAGCAAATCGAAATAGGGTGGCGCGTGGGTGGATCGGGTTTCACTCGGCTTGAGCTCTACAGCGATACAGATGATAGCTTCGAAATGTTAAGTTATGTTCTCCCAAGTGGCGCGCTTTCTTCTACTTTTCAGATTATATTCGAGACTGAGAATGTAATTGACGTCGATGAACATTATTACATTGATGACATCTCTGTACAGGAGCCTACTGTCGTTTCCTCCAACGCAGATACAAACACTGTTGGAACTCTGCGATACGCTATAAATTACGCCAATGCGAACGCAACGAAAGATGAAATAACCTTCGACATTGGTGGAGTAGGGCCGCATGAGATCACTCTCTCCTCGACCTTACCAGTGATTACCGACAACGGTGTCTCAATAGACGGCACGACACAGACTGGAAGCGCTTGTGGAAATCTATGGGCGGGAACGGCTCCCACCCTAAAGATACGAGTTGATGGAGCCAGCAACAGCTTCCTTCTTTTTGATATTTCCGCCACGAATGTCCTTCTTAAGGGTTTATCCGTAACGCGTGGATCAAATGCCATTCGGGGTCTCGGCGGGGCATCTAATTTGACGTTACAGTGCAATTATATTGGGTTGTCTCCGGATGGCTCTGCGGCGGGAAGTACTAATTATGGTGTTGGGTTGTATAACGCGAACACTCTGGTTGGCGGATTGACAGCCGGGCAAGGCAACGTGATTTCGTCAAATGGCCGCGCCATTCTAACGTATAGTGGGTCTTCAGCCACCGCTATCCGGGGTAATTTCATCGGCGTTGATCCAAGCGGTATGTCCGCTCGCGCAAACACGGCTGCGACAATCAACCATTGGAGTGGTTCGGCAAGTTGGAGTGATATTACCAAAAATTTGATTTCCGGGAATACAAGCCATGCGATCAATGTCGAGGCTGATGACACGATTTCCGGGTCCGCGGGCGACTTGGTCATTGCCGGAAACTATATCGGAGTTGATCGCACGGGCGGGACAGCTCTCGCCAATGGCGGAGATGGAATAAATTTTGATGGTGGACCTGTTACCGGCGTCAAAATTGGCGGCGTCACACTTGCGGACCGCAATATCATCTCTGGGAATGGCGGCGAAGCAGTTCAGCTGAGCAATCTCAGCGATATACAAATCTTGGGAAACTATATTGGTGTCGGTCAAGATGGCTCGTCGCCGATAACGAATACGAATAACGCCGTGCGGCTTAGCACTGTGTCCGATATTGATATAGGAAATGGGTCCGCGATGGGACGCAATCTCATCGGAAGTTCGACGGTTGCCATTCAGATGATCGGTACGAATTCAGCACTCTCGATCAATGGTAATTATTTTAATACTGACAGTAGCGGTAATAGCTCAATTCTGACGGGTCAGGATGGTCTAGAGCTCAACGGCGCGATTACCACGCTCAACATCCTCGACAACGTTATGGGCGAGGTGACTCAGGATAAAATTGAATTTTGGGGAGGGCATACTGCGACCGGAGTGACCATTCAGGGTAACAAGCTCGGCGTCGGAGCGGATGGTGTCACCAATATCAGCGGCGGAATCGGGGCTGCCGGACTCCGAATATGGGCGGGCTATGCGGTCACGGGGCTAACGCTTGGCGGTTCTGGCGAAGGCGAAGGAAACGTGATCGGGAATAACCAGCTATCCGGCGTTTATGTGGACAGCGCAACATCCGGCGATATTGTTGGCAATACGATTTACGCCAACGTCGACGATGGAATTGAAATACTCTCCACCACTGCCGCTTTGGCCATTTACGGCAACAGCATTTACAATAACGCAGGGATCGGGATTGATCTGGGTACAACAGGCGTCACCGCGAATGATGCCGATGACGGCGACACAGGCGCAAATGATCTTCTGAATTTTCCGGTTTTCAATGCGCTCTCTGGCGACGGGACGACAATTTTCTATGACTTCAATTTAGACACCGTCTCAAATGCCAATGGCTATCGAGTCGATTTATACGTCAATGCGGCGGCCGACCCGACAGGCTACGGCGAAGGGGAAACACACCTTGGCTTTGTCGACATTGCCCATAGCGGTGGAGATCTGAATTTCACGGGGAGTTTCACGGGGCTGCTAGGGATTACGCAGGAAGATATTGTTTCTGCCACCACGACCCGCAAAACGGGCGCATCGAGTTATGACAATACCTCGGAATTTTCGCTCAACTATACCACGGATGCAGCGACAGAGCTGACCGCGAGTAAATCAGTTGATGTGTTCGATCCGACCAGCGCTGACCTTTATGCGTTGCCGGGCAATGACGTTATCTCGTCCATGACGGTCACCAATATCGGCAATAGCGCGGCGGATACGGACAGTATCGTCATCATTGATGCCGTGCCCTCTGAGATGACGTTCTATAATGGGGATATGGATGACGGCGGGCCCGCAACCCAAGCTGTCCACTTCACGCAGACAGGCGGCGCGAACCTCACATTCACCTATGCCAGTGACGCGGCCTATTCGAATAGTGGATCACGTCCGGCCAACATGGCGGGTTGCACCTATACGCCGTCCCCGGGCTATGATTCCAACGTAACCTACGTGTGTTTCAACCCAAAGGGCGCCATGGCGGCGGGCGATCCCGACCCTACGGCGACCCTTCAGTATCGGGCGCAGATAAAGTAGGCACGTTTCTGTGTCAGATTTCAGGTAATTGACAGCACAAGGTCGGAAGACAAGCCAACCCATTGTTGGGCCAAAACTGGAGCAGGTTGGGATTCCGGCGGAGAGTTTCAAATATGGCTTGCGGTTACCGCGCGGTTACGAGTTCTAGAGCGAAACTTATTCCACCATATTCAAGGTGACTTCATGAAACCACACAATGGCCTTTCAGCGCAACTCCCGATTTTCAATAAGTATTTTTGTTGAATTTCGTCACCAATTGTCGATTGTAGTCCAGTAAGCAAACATCCCAATTTATCATTTCCCAAGCTGAATGTCGTGGGTTCGAATCCCATCGCCCGCTCCAATTGTTTTGAAGAATATCATCCTTAAATTATTGATTGTACTGGGTTCCTTGGGCAGTCCTTTTTTATGAATTGAGTGCGCTTCAGAAACGAGATGCAAAACGGGATACTATCGAAAGACAGAATGGAGCGGTCATTCGCGTCGAGGATCGACACATCATGAACCGGAATAGCCGGTTGTCTGACATGCACCGCGTCCCAGATCGATTCCAATCCTAGGACTGCCGCACCTTCAATCGACAATCACTTCAAGGCGCAAAGACATCTCGAAAGCCGAACCCACTTGAAAGCGTTGCGAATTTCGGCGCTCGCAGAATGGTGACGTCTGATCGTCGACGAAAACCTAGATCCGAGTTAGAAGTGGGCGGCTTCTTTTAAGCTGACAATGGGACCATTCTAGCCGTTCGATGAGTTCCCGGGTTCAAATCCTGCGCCCCCAAGTGCGAGGTACAGGGCGATTCGGGCTTCGATGAGTTGTCGTTGTAGAGTGATCTCAGTTCGGTCAGCTTGAAAGCTTCGTTGCCGGAACGTGAGAACGTCCAGCAAATCGATCGCGCCCTCCTTATATTGGAATTCTGCGAGAGCCAGAGTTTCGCGAGCCGCGTCCGCGCTTTTCTGAACAAATTGAGTGCGATCTTTCAGCGTGCTAATTGTTTTCAGGGCGCTTTCGACATCGAAAAATGCATCGAGCGCTGATTGCCCATAATTGGCGAGGGCCTGTCGTTGACTGGCGCTTGCGGCATCAATGCGGGCTTCTGCCAATCCACCATCAAAGAGAGTGTCGGCTAGCCTTGCGCCGATCGAGACGGCGATATTCACGGGATCTAGAACGTCCCCTAAATTGACCGAGGCCGTATCAAGGCCGCCAGAGAGGGATAGGCTGGGCCACTTATCAGCTTTGGCCGCGCGTGTTGATTCAAACGCGCTCAACACATCAAACTCAGCCGCGATCACATCTGGACGACGGCGGAGCAAATCAGCGGGCGTTCCTGCCGTCAATTCATTGGTGAGTTGTGGGAATTCGGAGCCCACGACCTGTTCCCCATTGGGATAGTGACCCAATAATGTTTGAAGCGCTAACACAGCGTCGGTCTTTGCAGACTTGGCGACAACGAGATTATCTTGCGCGCCGGCCACATCGGATTCGGCCAGCACCAATTCCCGGCGAGAGGCCGCACCGAGATCGTAACGAATGGCGACGATTCTCAAAGTCTCTTCCTGCGCGCGCGAGGTCTTTTCACTGAGCGCAATCTGAAGGTCGGCTTCAATACTAAGAATATAGGCACGCGCCACCGCGGCGATTAAAGCCTGCCGAGCGCTTTCATATGCAGCCTGAGTCCCGGCAAGGTCATAGCCGGATGCAAGGACTCCCGCGCGGATACCCCCCCATAAATCCGCTTCCCAGCTTGCGGACAAGCCGCCGGAATAGCTGTTAGAGAAATTTTCGCCCTCAAGTCTACTGCCGCCGCGGGGAGAGAGGTCTGCGCTCAGACTTGGAAACAGGGTCGAACGGGACTGATTTAAGAGCGCTTCTGATCGTGCCACACTTTCTGCGCTGGCGCGCAACGAAGGATTGTTGCTGAGCGCCTCATCTATCAATTGATCCAGTAGTGGGTCCACCAGAACATCCGCCCATCCCTGAGCGATCTGGTTATCCGTTTGTGTGCCGAATACCCAACTCGCGGGCGCGTCCAACGCGGCGGCCTCACTGCTTACTGAGGTCTGAGCAGTTGGTCCCGAATTCAGTGTCGCACAGGCGCCCAAATTGAGCGACAATGCGACCATCGCTGTGGAGGTTAAAACCTTAATCATGACGAAGAGCCTCAATCGGGTTGAGCCGCGCGGCGCGGCGAGCCGGAAAAAATCCAAAGAACAAGCCAACCAAAACAGACGCGCCGATAGACACGAGGGCAATGAACGGAGAAATATTGACGGGGAAATCACCAAGCTTGGATGCGAGTTCCGCCGCGCCGACACCGAGCATCGAGCCGATGATGCCGCCAATCAGGCAAAGCCCCAGCGCTTCGAAAAGGAATTGCCCCAATATGTCCTGACTGCGTGCACCAATGGCCATGCGTAGGCCAATCTCGCGTGTCCGTTCGGTGACCGAGACGAGCATGATGTTCATGACACCGACACCGCCAACGATGAGCGACACGGCAGCGGTGAAGGCGAGGAGGATGCCAAACGTGGCCTGCGTGCTTGATCGCGCCCGAATGAAGTCCGCAATATTGAACACACGGAAGTCGTCCTCTTTCCCCGGACGTATCCGGCGAATAATACGTAAACGCTCCTCAAGCTCATCTTGCGCCCGTGTCATATCGTAACCGGGCGTAACGGACACCTCTATATTGGAGACGTAATCCGGAGTTGTCGGATGTCCCCCAAGAACGCGGTTGCGGGCCGTAACAATGGGAATAACGATAACATCGTCCCGATCACTGCCGAAATTAGACTGCCCCTTCGTCTCGAGCACGCCGACCACGGTCAGCGGGACATTGTTGACGCGAATGCGTTGTCCCAATGCACTAGACCCATCGAACAGAGTCTCCGCAATTGTATTCCCGATAACGGCGACCGTATCCCCTGAAGCGATTTCTGTTACATCGAGAATACGGCCTTCTTTAGCGTCCCAATCTTGGCTGATAAAATAATCGGCATTGACTCCGTATATGTTCGTCGACCAATTCGTTTCTCCGGCCACGACCGTGCCTGCGCCATTAATCCGAGCGGTCACGGCGAGCGCGTAAGGCTCATTCCGCAAATCAGTGATCGTGTCATCAGTAAACGGGGTTGCGCCGCCTGCGCCGCCCGATCGGCCGCCACGTTGACTGGAACCGGGACGCACGGTGAGGTTATTCGCGCCGAGCGCGGATATTTGCGCGTCGACCTGACGCGCGGCACCTTCACTAATCGCCATCATGGCCATAACCGACGCGACGCCAATCATGATTCCAAGCATGGTGAGGAAACTGCGCATGGGATTGCCGCGGAGCGCTTCGAGTGCGGACAAAAGAGCGACGCCATACTTCATGTTCCGGACCTCTCATCGAATTCAATTTGACCATCCCGGAAATGAATTCTCCGCGCTGCATAATCCGCCACCTCTTGTTCATGGGTGACGATGATGACGGTGATACCTTGCGCGCCGAGACCTGTGAGCAAGGCCATGATGTCTTCTGATGTTTTCGTATCTAACGCACCGGTGGGCTCATCTGCCAAGATTAAAGATGGCGATCCGGCCAAGGCTCGCGCGATCGCTACACGTTGCTGTTGTCCGCCGGAGAGTTGCATAGGTCGATGGTCCATGCGGTCGCCTAGACCGACCATTTCAAGGCATTCCGCCGCGCGGGCATTAATATCCGCGATTGGTGTGCGAGAATAGCGAAGCGGCAACCGCACATTCGTCAGGGCCGAGGACCGTCCGAGCAAATTAAACTGCTGAAACACAAATCCGATGGTCTCGTTCCGTAAATCGGCCAGATCATTCGGACGCATTTTCGCTAAATTATTGCCATTGATCTCGAGCACGCCCGATGTCGGAACATCGAGCGCGCCGATCAGGTTCATTAATGTCGACTTCCCTGAACCGGAAGGCCCCATAATGGCGGTCATCTCGCCACGTTCGAAGGTGAGATTTACGCCGCGAAGCGCATGCACCTTTTGCGTGCCCATGACATATGTTTTGGTCACATCCCGGCAGGAAATAAGAGGCGTTGTATGTGTGGCGGTGAGCATGGTTGAGCCCTACTCGCCTGACGTGATGGCGCGGGCCCGCGTGACGAATGTGTCACCATCCGCTGCACCGCGTAAGATCTCGGCATATGAGCCATCTTGCAGGCCCAGCGTCACAGTCTGTTTCTCAAGTTTGCCATCCGGCGTTTGCTTGTATGCCTCGACGGTTGTGATCGAGGCGCGTTCACTCATTGCGTTTTGGACGCGTTTATATTCCTCATCTGTCAGATTTGCTCTCAACACCTTATCGGTTGTCGCTTGCATACGTTGGCGCATGGCGTTGCGATCAAACTGCGCTCGGTCGCCCATGGATTCACGGGCAGCCTGCATTTCTATACGAAGATTGGATTGAATGGTCTCTTTTTTGGTCGGATCAATATCAAGGCCGTCTAAAAACTGTAGACCGCCGCCGGCCTGTCCTCTGCCTTGTCCGCGCGCGCCACGCGCGTCACCTTGCACCGCTTCAATAACTTCTGGTCCGTTCGCCGGTGGACGGAACCGAATGGCGGTTTCTGCAATGCGGAGAACATCTTCGCGTTTATCCGCTGTAATTTCGACATTGGCCGTCATGCCTGGAAGCAAGCGCCCATTTGGATTTCGGGCCTCAATCACAACGGTGTAAGTGACGACATTTTGCAATGTTTCAGAGGCAAGCCTAACCTGTTCGACCACGCCTCGGAAGGTTTGATCAGGATAGGCATCGACGTTGAATTCGGCTGTGTCTCCGGCATTAATGCCGCCAATATCCGATTCGACGACGGCCGCATCAATACGGATGTCTTCAAGGTTTTGGGCGATCGTGAACAGCACGGGCGCCGAAAAGCTGGCTGCCACAGTCTGCCCGACATCAACATTTCTGGATATCACAACCCCATCTATCGGCGAGCGAATGATGGTGCGTTCAAGATCAACTTGAGTAGACTTCAAAGCAGCATTTCGTTGTGACAAAGACGCATTTCCTGTCCGAAGCTGAGCGCGGGACACATCAAGGTTCGCCCGTGCAACCGCCAAGGCGCGTTCGTTGTCTTCTAGGGTGGAGCGCGCCACAGCATCCGCCGCATAGAGGGCTTCTTGGCGCGCGAAGTCCCGTTCAGCTTGCGCGAGGTTGGCCTCGGCACTGACAATGTTGGCTTTCTGGACTGCGAGATTTGCTTGAGCGCTTTGGACGTCAGCTTTGGCAGATTCGACCCGGCTTTCAAATGTTTGGGGATCAATCCGTGCGATGATGTCGCCCGCTTTGACCTCCGAATTAAAGTCGGCATTCAACTCCGTGATCTGACCCGAAACTTGTGACCCAACCTCAACAGTCGTCAACGCGCGCACAGCCCCAGACGCGGAGACAATTTGAGCGACTTCCCCTATCTCGACCGTGGCCGTTTCAATGTCAAAGGCACCGACTCCTGAGGATGGATCTGGTCTGACCAATACCGCCCCGACCAGAGCAACAGCAATGACCGCGCCTGTAATGAGATAGTACTTCTTTGACATTTTTGACCTTAAAATTTTCCGGTGTTTGATCGACAAAACACGTCTCACAGTCACAAACGTTTCTCCCGACGAAATCCTTCGCCAGTATATAATTCATGGTCAAATTTTAATGATGGTGATGGCCACTAGATTTTGAATTTCGTTCTCGAAGAAGGGGGCTGTTGGTTTAAAAATGTATCTTTGAACTGTTACCCAGACATTGTCAGAGGTACGACCGTTTCGGACCGGTCTTTGCGAAGCAGATCCGATCAAGACGGTTGGGTCATCTACGCCAGCAAACAATGGAAGTAGCTCGCTCGATAAGGAGTTCGTAAAGATCAATGGCATGAAGCAATATCTGTGGTGGGCCGCCGACCATAAGGTGAAGTGCTGGTGTACTTGTCGCCAAGACGCGTGATAAATTGGC
Source organism: Algimonas arctica (assembly GCF_014652695.1). Classification (GTDB taxonomy): domain Bacteria; phylum Pseudomonadota; class Alphaproteobacteria; order Caulobacterales; family Maricaulaceae; genus Litorimonas; species Litorimonas arctica. The sequence goes on along the minus strand of NZ_BMZH01000013.1, from coordinate 62,701 downwards.
GAAACGATGGTTCTTGAACAAAGCCATGAAACGCTTGATCCGCCGGTGCCATCGTCACAGATCCGCTGCGATCCTACGGCGCAGCCATGCGTATTATCGGTAACCTAGATAGGCAGATCACAGAGCAATATTCCTATAACCGAGCGGAGGATTCCTATTGTCCGGTCTAACGACGAGAACGCGCAATGACGCGTTTTAACAGACTGGCTATGCGACAGAAATTCACTTCAACTCACGCCTCGATCTACAAACAATTCAATCATCAGAGACATCACTAAAACCGGGCTCAGTTCCAAGCGATGCGTGACGCGTAATCCGCCTGTGTTGCAGACCGTCCAAAACGACAGCCTTTTACTCTGGGCCTGTAAAACTAAAAAGTGGGCGGCGCGCGGGATGAAGTGCGCCACCCTAAAGTCGCTCAAATCTCAGGAAAAATTAAGCAGCGCCTTGCCATTCATACTTTTGGAACCCCTTATCGACAGGCGTTTTTGCCAAATGGTTTGTGTAGTTCGACATGATTTTCTGAGCGTAGCCAAGAACGACTTCGAGAACATTCTGTTTCGTGTAACCAGCTCTTAGAAACGCTTGTACTTTGGCGTCCTCAACATTGCCGCGATCCCGCATTACGCTGAGTGTAAAGTCACGAAGGGCTTCCAGATGCGCAGTCGGCAGCGGCGTTTTGTCTCGCAATGCGTTTGTGATCGCGTCGTCCACCCTCATGGTCTGGGCAATGCCAGTATGCGCGGGAACGCAATAGTGGCAGGCATTTTCAACATTAATGGTCTGCCAAACAACAGTGATTTCGTCTTTGTCAAAGCTAGAGTTTACGAACAAGTCGCCCACTGTTTTGTAGGCTTCAAGCAGACCGGGCGCTTCAGCCATGACGGCATGCAGGCCAGGGATCATGCCGTAAGCGGATTTTGACTTAGCGAGCAGCGCCTTGCTACCTTCGGGAGCTGTTTCTTCGGTGTGTAGCGTAAAGTTAGTCATCTCGTTTTCCTTTTGAGATTGTATATTAGTCAGGGGTGGCGACAGTGCTGAGAGGGGAGGAATGGGCGCTGCAGCCGGAGGTGGGTTATATCTGACTCATGCCGCCATCGACGATGATCTCGGATCCAGCCATATAGCTGCTGTCGTCTGACGCTAAAAACAGAACGGATTTCGCAATTTCTGAGGGTAGGCCCATGCGGCCAACTGGAACACGCGCGAGAATAGCTTTTCCGGCGTCAGTCTGTTCGTCTTCTGTCATGCCCATGCGGCTGTATAGGGGGGTATCTATCGGGCCGGGGCTAATCGCATTGACGCGGATCTTGCGATCGATGAATTCAGCAGACAAGGTTTTTGCAAAAGAGCGCAAGGCCGCTTTTGATGCGGCATAGACACTTGATCCCGTCAGCCCCATATTATTGGCAGCAGAGGTTGTCAGAATGATGGAAGCGCCGTCATTCAGGCGCGGTTCCAGCGCTTTAATAGTGAAATAAGCACCGCGAACATTGGTGTCGAATAACCTATCAAAATGCGTCTCGTCAGCGACTGTCAGCGGCATAAATTCGGCGACGCCCGCATTGACGAACAAAATATCGACCTTACCCGATCCGGCCTTTACGGTATCAGCGAGACGCGCGAGGTCATCAGCGCGGGTAACATCGCCTTGGATCGTAAAAATATCTTTTCCCAACGTTTCTTTGGCCCGCGCTAATTTCTCTGCGTTGCGGCCGAAAATAAACACGCGGGCACCTTCATCAATGAAGGTCTTTGCGGTGCAAAGGCCGATGCCGCTATTGCCGCCCGTGATGACAGCTGTCTTTCCGGAAAGCCTTCGCATGGATAAGCCTCTCATTTGTGGAGACGTGCGCTCCAATCAACATGACTTATATGCCGCTAAAAAGGTATATTGAAATTGAATGATGGAATAGTCTATATTCATATCATGAATTTACGTTTGCTTGATCTCAACCTGCTTGTCGTGTTCGACGCATTGATGCGTGAGCGGCATGTGACGCGGGCTGCGCAGTCAATTGGGCTGTCCCAACCCGCTTTCTCAAATGCCTTAACGCGCCTGAGAGACCGTCTGGGAGATGAGCTGTTCATACGGGCCCCTGACGGGATGAAGCCGACGCCGTGGGCGTTGGAATTAAGTGGGCCGATCAGTACCTCACTCAGCGAGATTGAAAATGCCTTGGATGGGGCATCCTTTGACCCGGCGACGTCAAAGCGCGCGTTTACGATTGCAACGCCGGATTACGCGACGATTACCTTATTTCCGAAATTGCTCGAACGAATGCGGAAAACAGCCCCCGGCGTTGTTTTGCAAATTATTACGCCAAGCCGCCATATCGGCGAATATCTTGATACTCAGAAAGCGGATATTGCTTTGTTGAATTGGGCGGATACGCCTGAGCGATTTGTTTCCGAGCCCCTGTTTGCCGAGAATTGGGTCTGCGTCATGCGGCCTGAACACCCAATGGTCGGCCAGCGCCCGACTCTGGCTCGCTACTCGTCGGCCGGGCATTTGCTGGTTAACCCGATGGGGGAGCGCCGCAATTGGGTGGACGAAGCTCTCGCGGACCGCGGGCATACACGCCATGTCGCTTATGCGATGCCGACATACGGGCCAGCGCCGCTCATCCTTGAGACCACGGACCTTATTCTGACATGCCCTGCCAGCGTGGCTAAAGTTTATGAGGAGAAATCCGGAATGTTCGTCTCGACTTGCCCGGTGGCGACTCCGCCTAGCGTCAGAAGTATTGACATGGTTTGGCATTCCCGCCTCGGCAATCACCCCGCGCAAAGCTGGTTGAGAAACCTGCTGCGCGACGCATCGAACACCTTTGGGGCGTAGCTTTTCAGGGAGCTTATAACGCGCTCAATTTCGTGACGATTCTAATTTCGTTTTCCAGCGTGCGATGAACCGGGCACTTATCCGCGATTTCTAGCATCCTTTTTCGTTCTGCATCGGTGATATCCCCGATGATAGAAATCACCCGTGTAAACTGATCAACCTTTCCGTCCGACGTCTCGCATGTGTCGCAATCCTTTGCGTGAATGCGGGTATGAGATACATTCACAGACACTTGAGAGACGGTCATAGTCTTACGCCGAGCATAACCGTTCAGGGTCATGGATGTGCAGGCACCCAAAGCAGCCCCAAGGTAATCATAAGGCGTTGGTCCTTTATTGGTTCCGCCATATGAAAGGGGTTCATCCGCGATAAACCGGTGTACACCGGCCTGAACAATACTGTAAAATCCGTTTGAGGTTTCGCCAGTGACTGTGACTCCGCCATCTGGGTCTGATGTTTTGGCGTTTGCATCAAGGACGATGAACCGTTTTGCCCATGAGGCGATAACATCTCCAGCATAAAGAGAGTCCTCAGCGCGCGATAATAAGTGATCGGCTTTGTCGAGGGACATAAAGCTTTTGGGATGTTTGGCTGCGATGAATATTTTCGTAGCCTCACTAATCGGCACGGTATCATCAAACGGGGCGTGTAAAACCATGATGGCCTTACCTAATGTTCCGATGTCCAATTCATAGTTTCTTACATCATCAACGAAGCACTGTTTAAACTTAAACTCACGTCCGGCCAAAGTGACGGTCGTTTCTTCAGCACTGGCTATGTCGTCCAGCCTATCTTCCAGCATATGTAGAATGTGGTCAGGCGACGCCGGCGATCCAATTGTGGCGACTGCCTTTACGGTCCCTATGTTTGCCGCAGCCGCCAACACGGCTGTGCCGCCCAGTGAGTGCCCCACCATGATTTGCGGCGCCGCGTAATTGTCGGTGAGAAACGCCGCCGCGCTTTGTAAGTCATCAACATTGGTGCTGAAGCTAGTCTCGGCAAACTGTCCCTTGCTCGCGCCCAGACCCGTGAAATCAAACCGTAATGTCGCGATACCGTTTGACGACAACGTCTCCGCGATATTCTGCCCGGCCGTGAGGCTTTTAGTGCAGGTAAAACAATGGGCTAAAATTGCATAGGCCTGTACATCAATGACATCAGGCTGATGCAAAATTCCGGACAGGTGAAAACCTTTTTTCGATTCAAATTTAACACGGGTCTGCAAAGTATGTCTCCTTCAATGGGTCGTTATGATTGAGGCTCACGCGGGGCCAAGCCATGCGGTTGGTGACATCGAAATTTTGAGATAGTCAGCGTCCATTTCCCAAAAATTCCCATCGCGCTGCTTTAGAGGCCGCGCCGGCGTTCCGGGATCGCTGGGGTTGGTGATGAGCGTGATAATATCCGACAGAGTAGCCGGGTTTTTAGTGAAATAGCCGTGATTGAAAAAACCACCGGAGCCACCTTTCACCGTAATGAAATTCACATTTTCCACGCTTTCAAAAATGTCTTTCTCGCGCGTTTCTTCCTGCCCGGGCAGTAATTTCCCAAAGCGGATGCCGCTATGTAATATATTGGACACGCTTAAGGCGCGATCGCTGGCGTTTGTATAAACAGTAATTCGCCCAAAGGCGGTTCCAAATTGCTCTGCGACAAGCCGCTGCGTGACGATGCCATAGTCCAGATCGGGGGCAGCCATAATTAGGTTTTCGATCTTAAACGTTTTGAGGGGATTATGACCCGCTGCCCGGGCCTCAATCAGAAGTTCTCGTAAAGCGGATGTGGTTGTCTGGGTGCCGAGACTATGGGCGATGACATGTATTTTTCTGAGGTCCGGCATTTCCATAAGGGTACGCAAGAACTGTTTTAGGTGATAGACCGTGTAGTCCGCTGATCCTTGATCGCGAAAATATCCAAATATATTCCCGTCAACCGAAGGCCATGTATAGGCGATAGGCACACCGTAGCGCCCGCTATAATGGTGGATATCATTGAGGGCGAAGAGGGCTTCGTCAAAGGACGTATTATAGCCGTGTATGAACACGATGACGTCTCGATTTTGCGACGTTTTCATCTGCTCGCGGATGAGCGCAGTCAGCACGTTTCGGGAGTGCGATAGGTCGGTAACTGCGTCAGGGTCTAGGCTAATAACCCCATCGACAAATGAAAACTTCATCGGCGTTTCGGGGAACGACCCTTTCGGTGTGACCGAGGACAGGTCCGCTTCAAGCTTTATCCTCGGGACATCAGACCGGGCTGCATCAACCAGATTACCCCAGCTTTTATTCTTGCCTATCGTAATATTGGCCGTTCCAAATCGGAGTATCCCGGAGCGTTCGGATCCAAAGTCCACCTGACCGTCGTCTGTGATCGGTGTTCGGTCTGTAACATAGATAATTGTGTTTTCAGCGGATTGACGGTCCGCTTGAATGGCCGAATGCGGGTAAGGGGCGTCGGCCGTGTAAATATTAGGGGGCTTTGGCAGATAATAGGTCGTTGAGCAGGCCGATAAGCTAGCGAGGCCCACCCAAAAAGCAAACAGCCTTGCAAGAGACATTCTAAAACTCCTCCGACATTTTAAGCTGAGCGGCAAAACGGCGATGCAGCAAAAAAAGCCCTAAGCCCGTCATAGCCATCACAAATGAATAGACACATTGGGGAACACCGAAGCCGCCCAGCGGGCAGATGTCATGGCCGAGTAACTCTGAAGAAACGCCGAAAAATGCCAGTCCGGCTACAGGAATCCATCCGAGGTAAAACAACATTTTTGCCTTTGGGGTGGCGCCAATCACGGCGCTGACCCCGATGGATAAATACCCCGAAAATACGATGAAGCAGGCGGGAATAGGCCCCAACATGGGACAGGCCTTCCCAAAATTGACATGTTGAAGCGATAATTGTCCGCCCGCGAATAGACCGACAAGGGCCAGCAATAGCAGTGCGTATCGTGCCACCTTTTCCAAAATCAGGTCAGTGCTTTTGGTGGACGCGTCGTCAGTAAGGCTAAACCAAAGACAATGAAATGGGTCGCGTTCATCGCCACGGGGAACACGTAAAGCCCGATCTTGGTTTTAAAGAAATACAGGCCGGCCATGACGGCCAGCAAAACGATAGGGCTAAACACAGCCATCCATTTTGGCAGATGCGTGCGCCCGGTCAGGATGAGTTTGATCCAGAGCCCTGAAACCAGAAGCATGGCCAGCCGGAGCACATTGACGAACGGTTCGTTGTGCTCGGAGAAAAGAGATAATAGTCCGCTCAGAGCTTGCCCATTGGCAATTTCATGCACGGTCGAGGCAATGAAAAATCTTTGACCAATCCACGCGGTTCCAAGGGCAAAGGCATAGGCGCCGATCAGGAAAAACAGCTTGGATTGTAGGCGTCCAGCCGGTTCCAATTGCTTGGACAAAAAGTAATAGCCCAAAAGATAGAGCGGCGCAGATAGCACGGCAGTAAAATGTCCAAAGCTTAACCGCGTCGCGCTGATATCATTGAAGTAGAGATAGGACGTCATATCCTCGATACCGCCACGGGGTGTGAACTGCATCGAAAATTCGCCGACACCCACCAACAAGGCGCCGAGAAGTCCGGCCCAACCCGCGAGCCGGATCCAATGTGTTTCTGAAGGGTTATGGGCCATCAATTGTCACCACGCTGGCCATGCTAGGCGTTTCGATCTGGCGGGTGGTTCCATCTTGAAATTCAACGGTGATGGAATTCACGGCCGCCGATGTGCCGAGCCCAAACATCAGGTCATGGGATTGGTCCGAGCCAAGGCCTTGTGACGTGATGAACTGTTTAATTTGTTTTTGGCCTTGTTCATCCTCCACAGTGACACGCGCATTGATCGAGCGGGCCTGATTGGGCAGCCTCACCGTGATCCAATTATCATGACTACCTTCATTGATGTAGGCGAGGGACTCGCCATTAAGGTTGGCCCAGACGAGGTCTGGCCAGCCGTCACCGTTGAAATCGGACACGATTGGGGAAATCCCGAATAGCTTATTTTCGGCCCCCGCAACTTTTTCGACAGGTTGAAACGTGTCCCCATAATTTTGCAATATTTTACCGGGGTAATGTTCCAATAATTTATTGGCTGGGAAGCGCGCATAATTTTGTGCGGCGAGCATATCCTCTCGCCCATCTAGGTTCATGTCTGCGAAGACCGTCCCCCACCCGAAACCGTAACGCGCCGCATTCATGGACACGGACGTGTCGGAAAATTTCAGCGCCCCATCATTGTGGAACAGCATGTAAGACGGATTAAACACATCGTCGTCTGACAGGTTTCCGCGCAGTAAGGCCGGCGGCAAGGTATAGCCGACATTAGAAAAATAAAGATCAATCAGGCCGTCATTATCATAGTCGCCCGCGGCGATGCCCATGGGATAGGAATAGTCGGATGGGTTCGCAATCGGGCTAAACGTGAGGTCGCCATTGTTACTATACATTTCGACCTTGCCCGTATCTTGCGCAATAATCAGATCGCTATCGCGGTCGTTATCGAGATCTGCAAACAGGCCGATGAACGTGTTGTGCTGACGCCAAACCCCAGCGGTTTTCGAAATGTCTGTCCACTGTCCACTCCCTTCGTTGAGGAAGAGATAGCTGTAACCGCCATACCCGTTGGAGAAATTGGTTTCGCCTTCGGTGCGTTCAATCTTGATGTAGCCCGAAACATACATGTCGGCGAGACCGTCTTGGTTGATGTCCGCCAGACCGATGGACAATGGCGTCGTATTGTCTGCGAGTGGCAGATTTAAGTTTACGCTGCTGAAAGTTCCGCCTTGGTTTTCGTGATACCAAACGCCGCTTTCCCGCGCGACGAGCATGTCGGTATCCCCGTCATTATCCATATCCAAAGTGACGGCACCGTGCGTGGCGTCAATGTCACCTTTATCGACCGTGATGTTGAGCGGCACAAACCGACCATCTTGAAACGCAAAGAATTGATCGGCTTGGCGATCACCGCCACCTAAGAACAGCTCATCCTGTCCGTCCCCGTCAAGATCAAGCGCAGCGCTGGCGAGAAATGGTAGCGAGTTTTCGAGATCAGCTGCGTGGACAAACGGGAGGTCAGCGGCAGAAAAGCGAAGATCTGTCACGCCTTGGGGCTGTTTTTCCGCCTGCCAGAACCGCAATGCGCCGAACGCGCTGAGGATCAAGAATAAGAGAACGCCAATGACTATGACGATCCCGCACCACAATAGCGCAATTATTCCACGGCGAATTTTCGGCTTTGCTTGAGCGGCCATGACGGTTCACCTGACTAGAAAATTTGTGAGACGTCAGACGGCGAGGGGCAATCATGCGCCTCGTCTCGCCCTCTGACGGAGTAGGGTTTGAAGTTTACGGTTATGTCTACTTCGTGCCGGCCTGTTTAGCGCCCCAGGTGACCCAAAGAGAAACCATGAAAAACATGACCGCCATAATGAAAAGCATCGGGCTTTTTTCTGCGCCTGCTTCGGCGGACATGGGCGTCGATACCCCAAGGACAAAGAGATGAGACAGGATCGCGCCGCCAATGACGGCAATCGAGAGAAGTCCGCCAATCAACCGTTGCCCGAAGAGCAAAAGGCCGCCTGCGATTAGCTCGAGCGCGCCTGTGAGGTATTTAAAACCGGGGTCAATGAAGCTGAGCTCTAAGCCATATTTGGAGGCCAAATTGTTTTCCAATAACATGAAGATCGGAACATCGCCGAAGAACTTCATCGCGCCCATCGCGACCATAAAGAGGCCTAAAACGTACCCGGCCCATTTTGCATATTTCACCATTGTAATCTCCTGAGTCATTCATAATTGGAACGCCGTGTTCCGTTGAATAGCACTTAGGGGAACGCCTTATTATTTTGAAATTGAATGATGAAATACTCAGTATTCATAATGTGAATGACTGAAAGGAGGATTTGGTTCGTGCTGGCTATGCGCAATGTTGGCTAAAGCGCTTCATCCTACCTTTTAGAATTTGAACTTGATCACCTGTATTTTCGGGTCTCCTGCTTAGGGCGTGCGGCAATATGGCGGCGACGAAAGAGGGGAAGTATGAGCCGCCTGAAGCTAAGGGCCAGGCCCGTGTAAACCAGAAAGCAAGCCGCGAGGGTGGACAGGCCCGCGATCGTCTGGCCGATGATACCGTATTGTTCGCCCGTATGAATAAAGCGGAGCCAGCGCCGTATTTTACTGCCCCGGCTTGCATCTCTAGACGTTTTTGTTTCCGTGATAGTCGACGCTTTACGATCAAACGTGTAGCTAATGCTGTGATTAGCGACGACCCCTGAGCCGTAGTAAAAGGCGATGCTGGCGTCACTGTCATCCGCCTTGCGCGGGATTGTGATGCGGGTCGATGTCCATCGGGTATCGGCGTCCGCCACGGCGGCCTCATAGGCGTCCTGCAGTGAAGCGGAAATTGGCTTCACGTCTCCTGTTGCCGCCGTATCGTCAATTGGGCTCGCTCCGGGGCGTCCGCCGCGCTGAGGAACATCTTCGCCAACGACTTTATAAACGAGGTTTCCAGCCCAGGAGTAGGAAATCACCACGCCCGAAATAACAATGAAGAATAGCGGAATAAGCGCCCAGATCCCAAAGACGTGGTGCCAGTTATAATCACGGGCTTTCGACGTCGGAAGTTTACTTCGGAAAAACAAATTAAGCCGAATAAAGGACCAGCGCCAAATTTTGGGCAGCCACAAATAGAGACCACTGATGACAATAAACAGAAAGACTAGATTGGCCGCTCCCGTTATGGCGCGTCCGGTATTGCGGCTTTCCCCTGTCATGGCGAGCCAGCGATGTAATTGCGTAACGGTTCCGAAAAACGCATCGAGTTTATGACTCGGGTCAGTGATCTGATCCCCCGTGTAGGGGTTTAGAAGGATCGGATCCTGACCGCGTTGTTGGATAAGAACGGGCGCATCCGGATTACGGCTGACTATCAGCGATGCCCCCGCGCGGTCCAACGTTCGCGCCCGATCGGCTAAGCTATCAAAGCTTAGCCGCTGAGCATCGTTTCGCACGGCGATGTTGACCGAATTTCGCGCCATGTTGACCATATTTTTTTCGTAGGTCAGCAGGACGCCGGTCACGGACATGAGCAGGATAAAGACGCCGGCTGCCACTCCCGCGACCAGATGGCTCCAGAACATAATTTTACGAAATGACATTGGTTACCTAGAAGCTGGCATTCATCGACATCCAAAGGCGACGAGGTTCCTGATTGATGGCGTAACGGTTGGAATAAGCCTCAGACCCCCTTGACGTGTAGGGGACGTACTCGACGAAATTATCATCCAACAAATTATAAATCGTCGCGCTAAACGTGATGGTGTCAGACACGTCATAGGCGCCGCCGAGGTGAACGAGTGCGTAGCTTTTATAGTCGCCTAACTGCTCCTGCGCTTCGCCCGCACCGCGATATCGGGGTGAGCTATACTCGCCACGCAGCCAGCTACTCAGGCGGTCATTGACCTGCCATGATAAGCGGGCGTTAAGTTGGTGATCGGGTGTGTTGACCAGCGGCTCCCCAACGTTTGGACCGCTTAACTGTTCGCTTTCCGTGTATGTGTAATTGACCGAAATATCGACGTCGTCAGAAAGGTTGCGCCGCAAGGACGCTTCAACGCCGCGTGTTTCGGCTTCGTCAACATTGATGTCCTGAGAATTGGTTGCCGCGCGAGGCCAGTAGCCATAATCAAGGCAATCTGAACTCGGAGACAGCGCATCATAGTCTGCTTGTGTTAAGTCAAAGGCGCAGTTTGGTGTTGTCGGTCCGGACGCGATTTTGTCATTAAATTGATTGTAAAATACCGTGACATTGGCCTGCAAACCTTGCGCGCCGCGAATATAGGCGCCGGCTTCATAGGTCGTGCTGGTTTCCGGCTGTAGGGACGGCGTTCCTAAAAATGGAATGGTGCCTTGCCCGCGAAAGCCAACAATTCCGTTAGCAATTTGCTCCAGCCGTGGGGTTTTGAATCCTTTGCTAACCCCCCCTTTTAGCGTGAGTGCCTCGGTCGCATTCCAGACAAGGTAGCCACGCGGGCTAACATGATCGCCAAAGACGCTATGGTTGTCGTAACGAATTCCGGCCGTCGCCGATAAATTGGGCGTGAATTGCCATAAGTCTTCCGCAAAGGCCGCCCACTGGTCGTGTTCAAACGTTTGAGCCGCCACACCATCTTTCATTTCCGCGTGCCAGAATTGGCCGCCAATCGTGAATGTATGCTGGCCAAGTTCTCTGAAATATCGTGAATTAAAAATGGTATTGCTGGTTTTTAGTTCACGCGGGTCGCCTTGCTGCCGCGGTGTGCCCGCCACATCATCAGGCAGGACGCGTCCGATCGTCTCCGTCGTATTAATTGTAATATCGGAATCCACCGTTCCGCCGAGCATATTGGAAGTATGGGCGATAACATATTGATCGCGATTAAACGCAAGCTCTGGTGCATATCCCCGCGTGCCAAGCGTCCCGAGTTGACCGTCAGAATTGTCATAAGATTGCCGCGCCAAATCAACATCAACCCAGATTTTGTGATTGTCATTGGGGAGGATGTTTAATCGACCACCAACTGACCAAACTTTAGCTTCGACAGGGCTTGGACCGCGTTTGGATATTTCGATCTCGTTTCCATCTGTATCGACAAATGTAAGATCCGAAGCGTCACGGTGGTAGTAACGACCCCGTGCCGCGAAAGTCACCAAATCGCCAGCCACAGGGCCGTCCAAATATAACGTGGAATTATAGGCATTGCCAAATTCGCTGTCGCCTTGAATTGTTGCGTCAATTCCGACTTCACCGCGTAGGCGGTCTGTGGCCGTGCGGGTGATGATGTTAATCACACCGCCAATGGCGTCGGATCCATAAAGCGTGGACATCGGTCCGCGAACGACCTCGATCCGTTCAATGGCCGAAACGGGAGGCACGAAACCAGACGACGTCCCGCCGAAACCGTTGGGCGTAACATTGCCCGCTGCATTTTGACGGCGCCCATCAACAAGGACCAACGTGTAATCACTGGGCATACCTCGGATAGAAATTTCTGCCCCGCCGGTTTTACCGACACCATCTCCAATATCCACGCCAGGAACGGAAGACAGGGCTTCGGCAAGGCTGTTGACGCGCATGAGTTCAAGTTCTGCGCGGGGAATCAGAGTGACACTTGCCGGCGCTTGGCTCAAATTTTGTTCAAAGCCGGCTGCGGTGACCACAATCTCATCAATTGGATCAATATAAGTTTCGGGTTGAGCCTCATTTTCAATCAGACTGGGCTGAGCCACAGCAAAAGCGGGAAGAGACAGGCATGCTGCGCAGCTTGTAAGCGCGAGAATACGAGGAAGAGATTGAGACGACACGATGGCTCCAGTTGCAAATGAGTGTCATCCGTAATATGGTCATTTCTTTATTGCAACTCATTTGCAACAAAGAAATATGCTTTTTATCGATTTGAGGCCGAGGCGTTTTGCGCTGGGGCTTTTGAGACATTTGAAGCAAACGAGGGGGTTTACATTGGACCCATATCCCGAACAGTTCGCCATATTGATCGAAGTCTCGCTAATGACGACGGGCCGAGGACATACATAGTCACGGCCAATCGGATCAGGTTACGACGTGTTTTAAATGACCGAAATGTGTAATGAAAAAGATTGTAGCCCTCACTCACCGGATTAAACGCGGTGCACTCTGACAGGCACCGGCCCGTCGAGTTCGAATGCGATCGCGCCAACATAAATGCATGAAAATCTACAGGAATGAACGGTTGTAATAGCGCAGGGCTATCACCAACTCCCCGCAAACGTCGTGAGTGAACTTTCCTTAGCTCAGGCTCTCGCTGTCTTGTTTTGCATAACCACGAACATGCGCAGTGTATCGTTATAGAAAACTGGTGAAGTTTAGAACACACTCCCTCAATGGATACGAAATGAAAATGAAACACCATTTAGTATGGTCTGCGTGTCTTTTACTTATCAGTTGTACTGATTCTGGGACATCCACGTCGGAATCCCAGCCATCCTTAGGGACAGCCGTGATGGCGGTTGAGACCGTTACGGTGCGTGAAGTGAAAGTCCCAAATATTATCGAATTGCCCGGTCGGGTGGAACCTGTGCGTCAAGCCGAAGTCCGCGCACGCGTCAACGGCATTGTCCAAAAACGTCTCTATGAAGAAGGGACCGACGTTAAAGAGGGGCAACCCCTTTTCAGCATTGATCCCCGCGAACTCCGTGCAAGTTTGGCACAGGTGAAGGCAAGTCTTCAGCGTGCGGAAGCGACCGCCGCGAATGCCCGCGCCATTGTGGACCGATATCGTCCATTGGTTGCAGAGCAGGCGATCAGCGGCCAAGAATATGACTCAGCAATTGCCGCGTCCCGCGAAGCAGATGCGAATATTGCTCAAATTGAAGCCCAAATCGAAGCCGCAAACCTTCAGCTCGGATATACCGTTGTGCGCGCGCCCATTTCAGGCCGGGCTAGACGGGCGCAGGTTACGGAAGGAGCGTTGGTCAGTGCGAGTGGCGCAACGCTAATGACGCGCATCGAGCAGCTGGATCCCGTTTATGTCACTGTGGCGCAAGCGTCATCAGACGTCCTAAAGGTTCGCCGCGCCATTGCGGACGGAACGATCGACTTGGATGAAAATGGTAAAACCAAGGTTCAGCTCTACTTCGGGGATGGCACGCCTTATTCCGAAAGCGGATATGTCGATTTCCTTGACTTCTCGGTCAATGAAACAACCGGAACCGTCAATCTCAGAGCGGAATTTCCTAATCCCGATCAAATTCTCTTGCCGGGAGAATTTGTGCACGCAGAGTTTTTTGTCGGAACGCGTTTAGACGGCATTTCTGTGCCGCAGCGGGCTGTCCAAGTTTCTGCGACAGGGGCGAGTGTCTTTGTCATTGATGGTCAAGGAAAAGTTGCCGTGAAGCCTGTTGAATTAGGGCCAATGGCCGGAGATCACTGGATCATCAATAGCGGTCTAGCGGTTGGCGAGAAAGTCATCACCAGTAATTTGCAAAAGCTGCGGCCCGGCGTGTCGGTCAAAGACAATGCCGCCGTTGCGGGTCAAACCAGTGGCGGCTCTGACATGAAGCCGGGGCAATGACTTTCCCAATTTCACTAAAGGCAGGCTAAACAGTGCCGCGATATTTTATTGACCGCCCAATCTTTGCTTGGGTCATTGCGCTTTGCATTCTGCTGTCGGGCTTTATTGCTCTGCGTGGTTTGCCTGTTGAGCAATATCCGGAAGTCGCCCCTCCGTCTCTCAGCATCTCGGTAGTCTATCCGGGCGCTGACGCTGAGACGTTAGAACAGAACGTCATTCAGATCATAGAGCAACAGCTGAACGGAGTTGAGGGCTTCCTCTATATGAGTTCGTCAAGCCAGTCGAACGGGACGGGCTCGATCACGCTGACATTCGAATCCGGCACGGATATCGACATCGCTCAGACAGAGGTGCAAAATCGCCTGAGCACCGTTGAAGCGCGGCTGCCTGAGGACGTTAGTCGCCAAGGTATTCAGGTACGGCAGGCCAATTCAGGGTTTCTACAGATCATCGCCCTCACCTCAAAAAGCGGCGAACTCAACTCGACAGATTTAGGGAATATTGCCTCTATTCAAGTCATTGACGAGCTAAGGCGTGTGCCCGGCGTTGGCGACGTGACGCTCTTCGGGTCCGAATATGCGATGCGAATTTGGCTCAACCCTGAAAAGGTTGCGTCCTACGGCCTATCCCCAGCCTCTGTGTTGGCGGCGGTGCGTGAGCAGAACAGCCAAACTGCGGGCGGGTCGCTCGGCGCTTTGCCCAATCTGTCTGATACGCAAATCACGGCGACAATTATTACGCAAAATCGCTTCTCTACCATAAAACAATTCGAGCAAATTATTCTCTTGGCAGAGACTGGTGGCGCGACAGTCAGACTGAAAGACGTGGCGCGCGTTGAAATCGGGGCCCAGAGCTATGCGACGACGACAACGCTGAATGGACAACCCATGGCGGGGATGGCGATTCAACTGGCGACAAGCGCAAATGCATTAGCGACCGCCGACGGGGTTAAAGCCCGCATGATGGAATTACAAAAAGGCCTGCCGGATGATGTCGCATGGGCCATTCCCTATGACACGACGCCCTTTGTCCGAATTTCCGTTGAAGAGGTCATTAAGACACTGCTTGAGGCCATGGCGCTCGTGTTTCTTGTCATGTTCCTTTTCTTACAAAGCTGGCGGGCCACGCTTATCCCCACCATCGTTGTGCCCATTGCGCTGGCGGGGGCTTGTCTCGGTCTTTGGGTCTTTGGCTTTTCGATCAATGTGCTGACCTTGTTTGGCATGGTGCTGGCGATTGGCATCCTGGTTGATGACGCCATTATCGTGATTGAAAATGTCGAACGGATCATGCGCGAAGAAGGGCTGCCGCCAAAAGAAGCGACCCGTAAAGCGATGGACCAAATTACAGGGGCCATTATCGGGATCACTTTGGTTCTCGTTGCTGTGTTCCTCCCGATGGCATTTTTTCCGGGTTCAACTGGCGGGATTTACAAACAGTTCTCGGTCACGCTCTCAATCTCAATTTTATTTTCTGCCCTGATGGCTTTGACGCTGACGCCCGCTTTATGTGCGACATTTCTCAAGCCGATCGTTCCAGACGACGCGGTAGACAAGAAAGAGGCCAAAGGCCTCGGACGCGTCTTTCGATTTGGTACGGGGCTATTTGCAGGGTTTAATCGTTGGTTTGAAAGGCTGACGGAGCGATATGGCCGCGCAACTGACGGCATCCTTGCAAGACCTATACGAGGTTTGGCCGTGTTTGTGATGCTTGTCGTGCTGGCGGGCTTTTTATTCGTGCGCCTTCCAACAGCGTTTCTACCCGTTGAGGATCAGGGGTTTTTGATCACGGTCGTTCAAGCGCCTCCCGGTGCCACGCAAGAACGCACGGAAGCCGCTATCCAGCCTGTTTCAGAATTTTGGATGGCTCAACCCGAACTAGAAAACTTGGTCATTGTCAGAGGGTTTAGCTTTTTTGGTCAAGGCCAGAATAATGCGATTATGTTTGGTCCTTTGACCGATTGGAAAGACCGTAAAGCCGAGGGAAGCTCAGCAGGCGCACTGCTTGGCAAAGCCATGGGGCAGTTTTCACAAATTGAAAACGGAAATGTTTTCGTCATTCAACCCCCTGCAATACGCTCACTCGGCAATGCCAGTGGCTTTTCGCTCAAACTGGAAGATCGCGGCGGCCTCGGTCGCGAGGCCTTGGTGTCCGCGCAAAATCAATTGCTGGGCCTCATGTCTCAAAGTGCCATTCTCACAGGGGTTCGGCCGGAAGATCAGCAGGCCAGTCCGCAATTGCGGGTTAATATTGATCGGCCTCTCGCGCGGTCTTTGGGCCTATCAATATCGGACGTGAACAACACATTGGCCATCAATTTCGGCTCGGCCTTCGTCAATGAATTCATCATGGGCGGGCGGTCTCTGCAAGTTTATATGCAAGCCGACGCCCCTTACCGCATGACGGCAGAAGATGTGCTCGACTTACGATTGCCCAATCAATCGGGTGATTTGGTACCGTTCAGCGCCTTTGCCAGTGCAAGCTGGACGGCTGGGCCGCCAAGTCTGGCGCGCTACAATGGCTATCCCGCTATGACCATATCGGGCCAAGCCGCCTCCGGACAATCGTCCGGCGCGGCATTGGCTGAGGTTGAACGCTTGGTTGCTATGCTTCCGCAAGGGATCGATTCTGAATGGACCGGGATTAGTTTCGAAGAAAAGAGATCTGCGGGCCAAATTGGCGCTCTTCTCGGCCTATCCGTGCTTGTGGTGTTTTTATTGCTCTCCGCTCTTTATGAAAGCTGGGCCGTGCCATTGGCAGTGCTCCTTATTGTGCCGATTGGCGTGTTAGGCGCTGTCTTGTTTTCAATGTGGCGCGGCCTCTCGGCCGATGTTTATTTCAACGTCGGATTAATCACGATTATTGGGTTAGCGGCTAAAAATGCCATTCTCATCGTTGAATTTGCGATTGAGGAAGAAAAGCACGGGAAGTCGCCAATTGAAGCGGTGAAGAGTGCAGCGCGATTACGTTTGCGGCCCATTATCATGACGTCCTTGGCCTTTATTCTGGCGATGCTGCCGCTTGTTATCGCGGACGGGGCAGGCGCCAATAGCCGTATCGCTGTTGGCACAGGCGTTATGGGCGGAATGGTTTCAGCGACGGTCTTGGGCATCTTTATCGTCCCGCTACTTTACGCCACAATCCGGAACCGGCTGAGCCGCAAGTCTCCGCAAGGGAGCGGGCCTATGGACGATACGAAAAGTGGGCCGATAACATGAAGCCGATCTTCACCATAAGTGCTGCATCTGTTTTGATGTTGGCCGGTTGTGCGCACATAACACCGAGCCTTACGACGACTGAACTCCCAACCGCCCAAAGCTTTGACGCAGATTACCGTCCTGATGGCACCATTGTTGCCAGTGAGTTGAGTTATCAAGACTACTTCAATGACCCCAAGCTTCACGCCCTTATTGAATCCGCACTGAACAATAATCGAGATCTTCTCGCAGCGACGGCGCGGGTTGAACAAGCCCGGGCTCAGTTCCGCATACAAGACAGTCGGCGCTTACCCACAGTCGGCGCTGACGGCAGTGCAGTGCGCGCTCGCACACCGAGTGTTGATAGTAACAATAATCCGGTTGCTGTGACCTTTAACAGCTTTGATGTTGGGGTTGGCATTGCATCATATGAGCTTGATTTTTGGGGGCGGGTTAAAAATTTAACCGAAGTCGCCCGGTCACAATATTTGGCGACCGTGTCGGCGCAACGGGCTTTTTATCTTTCCTTGGTCGGAGATGTTGCTTCGACCTATTTCGATCTGATCGAAACTGAAGAGCAAATCACCCTTGCCGCAGAGACGATAGCAACACGCGAGAAGAGCCTCAAATTGGCCCGTCTTCGGCTTGACGCGGGCGTGACGTCGGCGCTTGATTTTCATCAAGCCGAGGCGCTGTTGACGCAAGCCCAACAAGCTCTCAGTACGCAACAATTATCGGCGGCCACGATACGTAACCAGCTCACGGTCCTCATTGGCGGACGGCTTCCCAAGTCACTGCCCGAAGGGCTGTCGTTGGGAGAGCAAACATTTATCGCTGGGTTGGATGCGGGTCTACCGTCCGATTTACTGCTGGTCAGACCGGATATTATTGCTGCCGAACAGAGCCTAAAAGCCGCGAATGCCAACATTGCTGTTGCCCGCGCCGCTTTTTTCCCAACCATTTCACTGACGGGTCGTACGGGACTGTCGTCCAGTGATCTGGGTGACTTGTTTAGTTCAGATAGTCTCACGTGGCGCTTCGGACCGTCGATTGATTTACCCATTTTCGATTGGGGCGCACGCGAAGCTGACTTGGGTCTTGCGAAGGCGCAGGAGATGGAATCTGTCGCCAATTATGACAAGGTCGTGCAGACGGCGTTTCGTGAAGTGTCTGACGCGTTGGCGGGGCGACGTTGGCTGGCTGAGCTAGTTCACGCGCGAACGCGGACGGTCACGGTTCAACAGCGCATCGGCTTTTTAGCGCAAAGGCGTTATGATGAAGGGACAGCCAGTTATCTTGAAGTTTTGGATGCGGAGCGCAACCTCTTCATTGCGAGACAAAGCCTGTTAGATGCGCGCCGTATGGAAGATCAGAATGCCGTGTCGCTATTTATCGCGCTTGGCGGTGGTTTAAACGGGTCAAAAAACCCGCTTTAACACCGTTAAACCGATATTTATGCGACATTCGTTCGTTTATTTCGTCAATATCCCGGGCAAGTTCAAATTGTTTTCTGTCGCGCACTCTATTGCGCTTTCGTAGCCGGCATCGGCATGGCGCATGACGCCCGTGGCTGGATCATTCCAGAGGACCCGTTCTAAGCGACGCGCCGCATCGTCGGTTCCATCCGCCACGATGACCATGCCGGAATGTTGGGAATAGCCCATCCCCACACCGCCGCCATGATGGAGTGAGACCCATGTTGCGCCAGACGCTGTGTTCAACAGAGCGTTGAGGAGCGGCCAGTCTGACACGGCATCAGAGCCATCTTTCATCGACTCGGTTTCGCGGTTGGGGGAGGCGACAGAGCCGCTGTCCAAATGATCGCGTCCAATGACCACCGGGGCGCTCAGCACACCTGTTCGGACCATTTCGTTAAAGGCTAATCCAAGCTTGTGGCGCACCCCAAGACCGACCCAACAGATGCGGGCGGGCAGACCTTGGAAAGAAATCCGCTCTCGCGCCATATCCAACCAATGATGCAAGTGCTTATCATCCGGGATCAATTCTTTGACCTTCGCATCCGTCTTATAGATATCTTCCGGATCACCGGACAGGGCAACCCACCGAAACGGGCCGATGCCGCGACAGAATAGCGGACGAATATAGGCGGGAACAAAGCCTGGAAACGCGAACGCATCCTCTAAACCCTCATCTTTGGCGACTTGACGAATATTATTGCCGTAGTCGAGCGTGGGGATGCCGCGGTTCCAAAACGCGACCATCGCTTCGACTTGGTTGCGCATGGACGCCCGCGCGGCTGTCTCAACAGACTTCGGATCGGTTTCTCTGGCCGCGGCCCATTGCGACATTGTCCAGCCTTGCGGCAGATATCCGTTGAGCGGATCATGGGCTGAGGTTTGATCTGTCACGATGTCAGGCCGCACACCCCGACGAACGAGTTCGGGAAAGATGTCAGCGGCATTGCCTAAAAGGCCGACAGATTTGGCTTCGCCTGCCGCGGTCCATTTTTCAATCATCGCGAGGGCTTCGTCTAAGCTGCTCGCTTTTTCGTCAACATATCCGGTACGCAGACGGAAATCGATGCGGGTTTGATCGCACTCGACGGCCAAGCAAGACGCGCCGGCCATCACAGCAGCCAACGGTTGTGCGCCGCCCATGCCGCCGAGTCCGCCGGTCAAAATCCATTTCCCGGTCAGATCGCCATCATAATGTTGCCGTCCGGCTTCAACGAATGTCTCGTAGGTGCCTTGAACAATGCCTTGCGTCCCGATGTAGATCCATGACCCGGCCGTCATTTGGCCGTACATGGCCAGACCTTTTTTATCGAGCTCGTTAAAATGGTCCCAATTCGCCCATTTGGGAACGAGGTTGGAATTAGCAATGAGCACACGCGGGGCATCCGTGTGAGTCCGGAACACGCCAACGGGTTTGCCCGATTGCACGAGGAGTGTTTCGTCATCCTCTAACGCCTTCAAACTCTCAACAATGCGGTCGAAATCCTGCCATGTTCGCGCTGCGCGACCGATGCCCCCGTATACCACTAACTCGTGCGGATTTTCGGCCACGTCGGGATGAAGATTATTCATTAACATCCGCATCGGCGCTTCGGTGAGCCAAGATTTAGCCGTGATCTCAGATCCCGTCGCAGGGTAAATATCACGGCTATTTTTACGGGGGTCCGTCATGAGGTCATCTCTGTGGCTAGCTGTTCGAGGGTCTGGAGAATGTCTTTGAGGTGCGGACGAAGTCTATCCGCTTTGTCGGGTCGATAGGCCCAAGGCGCGGTTTCATCCATGTAGCTCGATTGCGTCAGCTCCATCTGGATGGCGTGAACACCGATCTTAGGGCGTCCGTAATGACGGGTCGTCCAGCCCCCTTTGAAACGGCCATTGACGACGTGAGTATATCCGTCGGCGTTTCTACAAATATCTGTGACCGCTTGCTGAAGCCGATTGTCGCAGGTTATCCCGTTATTGGTGCCGATATTGAAATTTGGCAATTTACCGTCAAACAGAAAAGGCTTCCGGCTTTGGATCGAGTGGCAATCATATAAAATGGCAAGGCCGTGACGCGCTTTTACCCGCGCGATTTCGGCGCCGAGCGCCGCATGATAGGGCGCGTGAAAACTTAGCCGTCGCTGTTCGATCTCGGTTTTGTTTGGTTCACGCCCGTTACGGTAAAGTGGATTGTCGTCAAAATCGATTATTGGACAAAGCCCGGTCGTATTTTGACCGGGATACAGGCTTTGGCCGGACGGGTCCCGATTGGGGTCGATCACATAGCGGTGGAACACCGCCCGAACCTGCGTCGCGTCCGGCAGAAGGTCGGCGTAAAGTTTGTCGATGTGCCAATCTGTATCTTCGAGCGCATGGCCACGAGTGTTGAGGCTGTCGAAAATAGTCTCCGGCACACATGTCCCGGTATGCGGCATGGCCAAGATAATCGGGCTTTTGCCCTTTATAATCTCTACAGGGGTCAATTAAGTCGCCAAATCCAGACCGGGTGCAGCGGCCGCCGCTATAATTGTGCGATCCGTGATCAACTTGGTCGCGGCCTTGATGTCCGGGGCGAGATAGCGGTCATCCCCGAGTGTCGCGACCTTGCGCCGAAGCGCAATCAGAACGTCTTGCAAAGACGGACTTGTCGTTAGTGGGGCTCGAAACTCAATACCCTGCGCGGCGCACAGTAATTCCACGGCGATAATGCCGGAGAGGTTCGCATTCATGCGTGTGAGCCGCCGGGCCGCATGGGCCGCCATAGACACATGGTCTTCTTGATTGGCGCTTGTTGGTGTGGAGTCTGTCGAGCAAGGATTGGCGAGATGTTTATTCTCGCTCATCAAGGCGGCCGTCGTCACTTCGGCAATCATATAGCCGGAGTTTAAGCCGGGTTCGGGCGTTAGAAATGGCGGGAGATCGTGGCTTAAAGTCGGGTCGACCATGAGCGCGGTGCGTCGTTGGGAAATGGACCCGATCTCGGCAATGGCGAGCGCGATTTGATCTGCGGCAAAGGCGACAGGTTCCGCGTGAAAATTACCGCCAGAGACGATTAGTCCCGTGTCGCGTAGCACGAGAGGATTATCGGTCACGGCGTTGGCTTCGATTTCGAGGGTTTTGGCGGCCATGCGCAATAAATCAATGCATGCGCCTGTCACTTGGGGTTGGCACCGGATACAGTAGGGATCTTGAACACGCGTGTCGTCTTCGCGGTGGCTGTCCCGGATTTCTGATCCGTCTAAAATTGAGCGCATGGCGGCGGCTACTTCGATTTGACCGCGGTGCCCACGAAGCGCGTGTATTTCGGGGAGAAGCGGCGCGGTTGACCCCATAATGGCATCGGTTGACAGCGCCGACGTGACAATCACCGCCTCAGCATTCCGCCACGCTTCAAACAGTCCGACGAGGGCATAGGCGGTTGAAAATTGTGTGCCGTTGATTAGGGCGAGGCCTTCCTTCGCGTCCAAAATAACCGGCTCTAATCCGGCCAAGTTTAACGCTTGGCGGGAGGGCATGACCGTACCTTCAAATTCGGCCTCACCGTGTCCGATGAGGGTGGCGGCCATATGCGCCAGCGGCGCAAGATCGCCGGACGCTCCGACGGAGCCTTGGGCCGGAATGACGGGCGTGACATGTCTGTCCAACAACCCTTCGATCAGCTCGATAATCTCCCAGCGTACCCCAGACGCCCCCCGGCCGAGCGAGAGGAGCTTTAACGTCATCATCAAACGCGCGATGGGTTTTTCGGTGGCCTCACCGACGCCGCAGCAATGCGAGAGAATAAGGTTGCGTTGCAGCGTCGCAGTATCCTTGGCGGCAATCTTAACGCTCGCGAGTTTGCCAAAACCTGTGTTCACGCCATACACCGCCGCGCCGCCCTTGACTGCCTGTTGAATAAGGGCGGCCGCGTCTTCGACAGAGGCTTTTGCGGCCCGGTCGAGACTGACGGAGCAGCCGGAGCGGTAGATTGCCTCCAGAGTTTTGAGCGTCGTGCAGCCCGGTGTAAGAATAATCATACGGCACCTCCAAAGATGCGGTCATGCAAGCAGTTTATCCCGATGCCGTAGCTGAGCTCTGCCGGATGCTGCGCGTTCCAAATCGCGAGGTCCGCTCGGAAACCGGGGGCAATGATGCCCGTATCTTTAAGTCCGAGAGCGGCTGCCGCGTTTCGTGTTGTCCCGGCAAGCGCCTCTTCTGGCGTCATTCGAAATAATGTGCAGGCCATATTCATGGCGAGTAAGAGCGAGGTCATAGGCGAAGACCCCGGATTGCAATCAGTGGCAATGGCCATGGGCAAACCCGCGTCTCTGAAACTCTGAATGGGCGGTGGCTGCGTGTCGCGTAGAAAATAGTAGGCGCTCGGTAAGAGGACAGGGATCGTCCCGGAACGGGCCATGGCCGACACTCCCGCGTCGTCCAAATATTCAAGGTGGTCCGCTGAAAGAGCGTTATAGTGTGCGGCCAATGCCGCTCCGCCGAGATTTGATAATTGTTCCGCATGGAGTTTGACGGGCAAGCCTAAGTCTTTCGCCTTGCTAAAAACCCGTTTGATCTGGTCCGGCGTGAACCCAATGGATTCGCAGAACCCGTCGACAGCATCGACTAATCCTTCAGCCTGCGCGGCCTCTAGGGCCGGAATGCAGACCTCATCGATGTAGCGATCATCATAGCCCTTATAGGCCTCAGGCGTGGCGTGAGCGCCTAAGAACGTCGTTCGAACGCGAATGGGATAATGCGCGCCAATTCGGCGCGCGACTCGCAGCATTTTAAGCTCTGTTTCAAAGTCCAAGCCGTACCCTGATTTTATCTCAAGCGTGCAAACGCCTTCCGCGATCAAATCTTCCACACGCGGTGCGGCGCTGGCGAACAATTCATCTTCAGAGGCGGCGCGGGTCGCGGTGACGGTTGAGACAATGCCGCCGCCAGCGCGGGCGATGTCTTCGTAGGTTGCCCCATTTAGACGCATTTCAAACTCTTTGGCCCGGTTCCCAGCATGCACGATATGTGTGTGGCAGTCGACTAAGGCTGGGGTGACGAGGCGGCCCTCAAGGTTTCGCTGTCGCCACGGTTCAAACGGCTGGGGCATATCAGCAAGCGGCCCGCACCACGTGACTTTGTTATTTTCAATCGCGACCGCGCCACCCTCAATAAGCCCATATGGCGTTGCGGACGGGCCCATGGTGGCGATCTGCGCGTTGACTAAAACAGACTGTTGCAAGGGGCCCTCATTGCGGATTGACGTCATTGATACAAGTTTTTATGTCTGCACATAATAACTGTCAAGACGGGACGTCGATGATGAAAACTGTATGGGCCAAACACGCGCTCACCTCAGATGGCTGGCAGTCCGATGTATGGATCACCTTGGGTGATGACGGGTGTATCCTATCGATCGAGGCAGAGGTTCAGCCCGAAGGCGAATGTTTTGGCGTGATGCTTCCGGCGCCGACAAACCTCCACAGCCATGCGTTTCAACGGGCGATGGCGGGAATGACGGAGCGACGCGGCAGTGATCCGTCCGACAATTTTTGGTCTTGGCGAAAGCTCATGTACAGGTTTTTGGATCAGCTCACGCCAGATCATATCGAGGCCATTACCGCCTTTGTGCAGATGGAAATGCTGGAGGCCGGATATGGTGCGTCCGTTGAATTCCATTATCTGCACCATCAAGCAGATGGGACGCCTTACGACAATATTGCTGAGCTCTCGGACCGGATCGCCGCCGCTGCTCAAATTTCTGGCATGGGGCTTACATTACTCCCCGTTCTTTATGAGCAAGGCGGATGTGATGGGCGGGCGCTTGGTGCCGGACAAATTCGATTTGGGAATAATCTCGACCGATTTGCAAAACTTTACGAGGGAGCAAGGGCGGGGTTAAAGTCACTGCCAAACGATTGTCGAATTGGCGTTGCGCCGCATTCTCTACGGGCTGTGAGCCGAGAGAGCCTTGCCGCCGTAACCACACTTCATACAACGGGGCCGATCCATATTCACCTCGCGGAACAAGTCGGGGAAGTTGAAGAGATTGTCACCGCCTACGGACAACGTCCGACGGAGTGGCTGTTCGAAAACCATCCCGTGGACGACAGGTGGTGCCTTATTCACGCAACGCAAATGCATGCGCATGAAACCATCGCCATGGCGAAATCTGGGGCCGTTGCGGGGCTTTGTCCTATAACCGAAGCCAATCTCGGCGACGGTATTTTCGATGGTGTGCGATATTTAAAACACGGCGGGCGTTTTGGTATTGGATCTGATTCCAACATTCGTATTTCCGTGTCGGAAGAATTGCGCGCTTTGGAATATTCACAACGCTTGAAATATTTGGGCCGAGCTGTCTTAGCCACGGAAACCCGCTCAGCGGGTCGCGTCATATTTGAAGGCGCAGCCTTTGGCGGGGCCTTAGCCTCGGGCCGAAACTCTGGCGTTTTGGAGCCCGGAAAACTGGCTGATATGATGGCACTTGATCGGTCCGATATAAACCTGATGGGCAAGAATGGGGACATGATCTTGGATAGTTATATTTTCGCAGGCGATGATTCTCTGGTGACGGATGTCTGGTCTGCGGGTCGGCACATGGTCACGAACGGGCGGCATAAGCATCGCGATCAAATTCTGGCGCGATTCCGCCAGACCATCGCCTCGCTGACAGAAGGACTATAGACCTGAAAAAATCAGCGACATGGCAGGGTATCGAAGCGGAAGTCATGCGGCGGATATCAGAAAGAGTTTGGGCGCCGGGTGAACTTATTCCGGGTGAGGTCGATCTGGCGCAAGAGTTTGGATGCGCGCGGGCCACGGTGAACCGGGCCTTGCGTCAATTGGCTGAGGCGGGACTGTTAGATCGCCGCCGCAAAGGCGGAACGCGCGTTGCGCGTTATCCCGTTCGGAAAGCAACGCTTGATATTCCTGTTACGCGGCTCGAAATAGAAGGGCGCGGCGTTCCCTACCGTCATACTTTGCTTAACCGCGAAATATGTTGTCCACCGGACTCGATTTGTGAGGCCATGGATGTTTCACAAACAACACAACTCCTGCATCTTCCGGCCTTGCACTTCGCGGACGGAAAACCGTTTTTATATGAAGACCGTTGGATCAATACGGCTGCGGTGCCTGAAATACAGGATGAAATTTTTTCCGAAATCAATGCCAATGAATGGCTTATCGAACACGCCTTATTCTCACGCGGCGATATTCGGTTTTCGGCGGCGAATGCGACGAAAAAAGAAGCAAAAATCCTGCAATGTGAGGCCGAGCAGGCCATCTTTATTATCGATCGAACGACTTGGAACAAAGATCAATCCGTCACATCGGTCCGCTTAGCCTATGCACCGGGATTTCATATGCGTAGCCAGATCTAGGGGCGTTTAAACGAAAGCGCGAATTCGTTTTAAATTAAACTTTATCGCGCTCTGAGTGTCTTCAGACGATCTCAATGCCATCAAACAGAGGGTCGCTGTCAGCTCTCTCAACACGCGATTCAATCGTTGATTCTGCGTCTTCCAGGTCATCAACCCTGGCGACATGAAAGAGCGCATCACCTCGGTTGACGATAGGCAGGTTTGTGCGACCAATAATGACGCCGGAATGTTTGGCGATCACGTCTTCTTCGACTTCGCCCAAAGGTCCGGCGACGCTGGCAATGACCGCGCCTTTTTCAACCACATCACCGAGACTATAGGCGGCCCGCATCAGGCCGGACATGGGTGCGCGCAACCAATGGCTGGATGCGGGTTGCACAGGATCATGGGTCAATTTTCGAGGCTTCAGTTTTGGCAACATCCCGACATGTCGGATAACACTCAGCACGCCTTTGACGCCGATGCGAATGGCGGTTTCGTTAAATCGCAAAGCTTCACCCGCTTCATAGAGCAACATGTTGCAGCCGATTGCGCGGGCGGCCTCACGGAGCGAGCCATCACGCAGGTTGGAATTGAGCATGACCGACGCCCCAAACGCTATCGCCATTTCTTTGACGACAGGGTCATCCAAATCGGCGCGAATTTGCGGCAGGTTTTCGCGATGAATCGCGCCGGAATGCAAGTCGATACCAAACTGCGATTTAGAGACGATCTCCGTCATAAACGTATGCGCCAGCTGTCCCGCGGGCGACCCGTCCTTATGTCCCGGAAAAACCCGGTTCAAATCGCGACGGTCCGGCAAATAGCGCGACATGCCAAGAAAGCCGTACCCGTTGACAATGGGGATGAGGATTAATGTGCCCGCGACGCGCGATAACACTTTCATCTGAGAAACTCGCCGGATGATCTCGACGCCGATTATTTCATCGCCATGAATGGCAGCGCTCACAAATAATGTCGGCCCCGGCTTTTTGCCATGGATGACCTGCAGACGCAGCATCATATCCGTGTGGTCGGCGAGTCGGCTCAGCGGGAGATAGATTGTCTGTGAGGTGCCGGGCTCAATTGAATGAGCCCCGATGATGAAGGGCTCGCGCATGTTATCCCTTGCCGCGTGTTGTTGTTTTCCCAGGCTTTGCACTTTTCTCGATAAACTCGATAATTTTCCCCGCAACGTCAATGCCCGTTGCGTTCTCAATGCCTTCTAATCCCGGCGAGGAATTCACTTCCATGACAACGGGACCACGCGACGAGCGGAGCAAATCAACGCCGCAGACATTTAACCCCATTGCTTTGGCGGAGCCAACCGCCGCCGCGCGTTCTTCCGGAGTAATTTTGATGGATTTCGCAGAGCCACCGCGGTGAAGGTTAGAGCGGAATTCGCCCTCCTTGCCTTTACGCAGCATCGTCGCAATGACTTTGCCGTCGATGACTAAACAGCGAACATCTTCGCCGCCAGCTTCGGCAATAAACTCTTGCACCAAGATGTTTGTATCAACGCCGCCAAAGGCTTCGACAATACTTTCAGCGGCGCGGTCGGTTTCGCTGAGCATGACCCCAATGCCTTGCGTGCCTTCAATCAGCTTAATCACGACAGGCGCGCCACCGGCGCGGGAAATGACTTCGCTAGGATCATTGGTCTTATGCGCAAAAATTGTTCGGGGCAGGCCAATGCCGCGTTTACTTAAAAGCTGGAGACTGCGTAGTTTGTCACGTGACCGCGTAATCGCCACGGATTCATTAACGGGATAAACCCCCATCACTTCAAGCTGACGGAGAACAGCTGTTCCATAGAACGTCACGGACGCCCCAATTCTGGGGATCACAGCATCATAGAGCGGCAGTTCCTCCGATTTATAGACGAGTTTAGATTGTCCGGATGATATATCGATCAAGCAACGGAGGTGATCAATCACATCCATCGTGTGACCGCGCGCTTCAGCGGCTTCAACCAACCGTTTGTGCGAGTAGAGCCTTGGATTACGGCATAACATAGCAAGCTTCATAAAAGTCTCCAAGGTGAAGACCGAAACTAGCACGTAAAAAAGGATCGCCGACCGCTATTGTCAGCAATCGTCACAAGGGAAGGGTCGAAGGCCGTTTCTGGCTAATCGTTGTGTAGATGCGCGTCCCTGCGCTTAGGTGTTGGTGTCCGAGGGCGGAGTGTCGGACGGATGATCGAGGACAGAGGCAAGCGTTTCTGGGTCAATGGCCCGTTTGAACTTTACGCCCGCATAATGCGGATTGGCCCAGCGAATATGTCCTTCATACCAAGCCCCACCGATAGCGATGGTGATCTCTTCTTGACCATCAATTTGTCCGGAGTGGCGGATTTTAAATCCGTTCATCGAAATATCAACCAGACGCATTCGAAGGCTCTCTCCGTCCAATTCAGTATCAACTGGAACATTCAAGGCGCGCCGCGTTTCGCGAACAGTTTTCCGACGCGCGCGTTTTTGCGCGTAGAAAAACGCCCCGATAAGCGCCATTACTAACAGCATGATGAAGAAGGTCATGGTGTTGCCTGTGACAACAGCGTCGCGCCCCAAAGAAGGTCCGTTCCCAGATCCTGTCTCTGTGGGCCGATTACGCGTCGGAGACGATGATTCTGTCGGGTTTGAGGGACGTTTCACATCGTTTTCTGCATTACGTCCTTCAGCGGTTGAGAACGCGGGCGTGTCAGTTTCGCCGTCAAGCTCACTTTCTTGTTCGTTGTTTTCTTCGCTGCATTTCCAATGACCCTCTAGGGACGAAAGTCCGTCAAAAACGGCGGGCGTCACAATTGTTTCGAGGGCTTGACGGGCGTAAATGTCGTGCCCGGATGCGGCACCGGATACGGCTTCGCGCAGCCCTGACACATATCGTATCAAGGCGTCCCGTTCGGTTTTCCGGGTCGCGGAGGGGTCGGCTGGGATTAAGCCAGGGAGTGAAATCTGGCTTGTAACAGTATTGAGCCGCGCAATCTGAGCCTCATAAGCCGGACCGCCGGGATCATTCTGTATCTGGCGAACCAAAGATAGGCTCTCGATCATGTGACTAAGCGTGCCACATGCCGTTTCAGCCCGTGCGGATTGGGCGCTGATAAGGCCTAAAAAACAGGCAATGATGATGCGGCGGGCCGTCATAATAACCCTCCTATGAACAAAGGCGGTTAAATTAGGATTTAACCGTCTTTGCTCAAGAAACTTTCTAACGATTTGTCCTCATAGGCGCGTATGAGTACATCCATAAAGCTGACGCCCCAGCCTGTGGGTAGCCAAAATGTTTGGAATTGTTAGAGCGTCATCAAGGGAAAGGACGATGTTCGTGGCTTTCGCGTCAGTTTGTTTCCGGCGTTTCGTCGTTTAGGAGGTCTTGCGCGGCTTGTGCCAAGACGTCGCCGACAGTTTGAAACTTGGTTGAGAGCGGGGACGTTGGTCGCCAGACCAAAGCAATATCACGTTCCGCAATCGGGGCATTAATGGGACGGACGACAATACCCGGGTCCTCCCGCGCTTCAGACCGCATATAGAGGCTGGGCATTACAGCAACGGATCCGCCCATCGCAGCCATTTGTCGGACAGCATCAAGGCTCGTGCCTTCATATTCGCTACTTATCTGCGCGCCAGCGAGTTCTGCTAACCGAGCGACAAGAACAGAGAGCTTGTGGCCATAGCCAAGGGTTAGCAGGTCGCGGCCGCCCAATTCGGCGATCGACACGGGGCCATCATTTTGGGCCAAGGGGTCGTCAGGGGCGACGCCAATATAGAGCTGCTCATGAAACAAGGTCACGTGCCGCATTGCGGGGTGATCCTCAGGCGTAGAGATAATTACGTCCAGCCGCCCGTCCTCTAGGTGGGCTTGTAAGTCGACTGTGCGTTCTTCGCGGACAACAATCCGCAGGCCGGGATAAAGCTTATGCAGGCGCCGAACCGCAAGGGGCAGCAGGTAAGGTCCGATCGACGGTAGAGTGCCGAGCCGGATGCGTCCCACTAGCGTTTGTCCGGCTTCTCGTGCCGTCGTTCTAAACGCATCCATATCGCGCAAAATGATACGGGCTCGACCCGCGAGCTCTAGTCCGATTGGTGTTAAAGGCGCGCCGCCACGACCGCGTTCAACCAGTGTTGCGCCAAGGACGTCTTCCATATCCCGTAGTTGGGTCGAAAGACTGGGTTGCGACACGTTAGACAATTTTGCTGCGCCAGAAAATGTTCCGGCTTCATCAATCGCGACAAGATATTGCAGTTGTCGTAGCGTCGGTTTCATTGGGGCGGACTCATGGGGTGAACTATAGTTTTTCCCTATGAAATATATTCAACACTTATCCTACCCCTAAGTTAGAGCGTAAAATAGTTGGACCTTCAACTTAAGGAAAGTTCGACGATGTTCCGTATAATCCAAGATCTAAGCCAAAGTGAAATGGTCCGCAAGATAGCCTTGTTTTTCGCACGTCCCCCCCTTGCAAGGGTGAGAATCCCGGTCTTGGTCGACACGGTTGAACAGTCCTATCATGCGGCAACTCGCCATCGTTAAAATAGGGTCCGCTCGACGGGTCATTCAGAATTGGCGTTGAT
Organism: Algimonas arctica; assembly: GCF_014652695.1. GTDB lineage: Bacteria > Pseudomonadota > Alphaproteobacteria > Caulobacterales > Maricaulaceae > Litorimonas > Litorimonas arctica. The sequence goes on along the minus strand of NZ_BMZH01000013.1, from coordinate 32,201 downwards.
TGGCCTTGTCGTGCTGATCGGCGTGCGCGCCTAAAACGCTCATATCTAAAGCCGATATAAACATCATCGAAAACTGTCTCCCGCGAGTGAGATTGGATTAGCCGATTTGATGAACCATTAAAAATATAGAGTTCTCTTATGTCTGACAGTCTGATCCTTCGGTCTCCGGCGCGCACTATTCGAAAGCGCGCCCTGGATTTTATCCATCTCGAAGCCTCGGGCGGCTTGGTCTTGATGTTCACGGCTTTGTTGGCGCTCGTCGCAAATAATTCCCTGATGGCGTCCAGTTATACAGGCATTTTCGACACCACCGTAACGGTGCAGTTTGGGGCCTTTATCATCTCGAAGCCCTTCTTGCTGTGGATCAATGATGGGTTGATGGCGATCTTCTTCTTTCTTGTGGGTTTGGAGATTAAACGCGAAGTATTAGAGGGGGAATTATCATCGCTCGACAAAGCCGCCCTGCCGATATTTGCCGCCATTGGCGGGATCATCGTTCCGGCGATGGTATATCTATCCTTCAACTATACTAATCCGGCAACAGCCGGCGGTTGGGCGATCCCCGCGGCGACCGATATTGCGTTTGCACTCGGGATTTTGGCGCTCTTAGGGCCGCGAGTTCCGGCATCCTTGAAGATTTTCTTGCTGGCCGTTGCCATTATTGATGATCTGGCAGCGATTATCATCATCGCGTTTTTCTATACCCAAGACCTAAGCCTCATCGCGTTGGGCTGGGCTGGGGGCGGCACAGTAATTTTGTTCCTCATGAACCGCTTCAGGGTGATGCGGATTCTGCCTTATGCCTTGGTGGGGATTTTTGTCTGGGCGGCCGTGCTGAAATCGGGCGTGCATGCCACATTGGCGGGTGTGATCACGGCCTTGGCCATACCCTTGGCGCGCCCTGATGCACATACGCCGTCGCCGCTGCGTCGCGCCGAACATGGACTGCATATCTGGGTCGCGTTCTTAATCTTACCGCTCTTCGCGTTTGCCAATGCGGGCGTGTCGCTCAACGGGCTGGCCGTGTCTGATCTGCTCTCGCCTGTGCCTCTTGGTATCGCGCTGGGCTTGTTCGTCGGTAAACAAATCGGTGTGTTCAGCCTCTGCTGGATTGCGGTTAAGTCCGGATGGGCCAAACTTCCCGAAGGGGCGAATTGGCTGCAAGTTTATGCGGTCGCGTGTTTGACCGGTGTTGGCTTCACCATGTCGCTCTTTATTGGCACGTTGGCGTTTAGTGATGCGTCCCAGTTAAATGGCGTCAGACTAGGCGTGATTATGGGATCAATTGCCTCGGGTGTGTTGGGCTACATGTTGCTTCGCGTCTTTTGTAAGACGGACGCCCAGACGGAAACTGACATCGAAGACGACACTCACCTTTTCGATACGGTATAAGCGATCTGGAGCGAATATGACCGACACTGTCACCCATGCGGCGGGTTCATCCGGCCCTGACGATAAGAAACTGGCCAAAGACCTGACCTTGTTCGATGTCTATGCGATGTCGACCGGGGCGATGTTTTCGTCGGGTTTGTTCCTTCTGCCGGGTATTGCCGCGGCGTCGACGGGGAACTCGGTTTTCTTGGCTTATTTCTTCGCCGGGTTTTTGATCATGCCCGCCATGTATTGCATGGCGGAATTGTCGACTGCGATGCCCAAAGCGGGTGGAACCTATTATTTCCTCGATAGGGCGATGGGTCCGCTCATGGGGACGATTGGGGGGCTGGGATCATGGATCGCTGTTGTGTTCAAGTCGGCCTTCGCGCTTGTCGGCATGGGAGCATATCTTGGGATTTACTTGGATTTACCATTTGAAATTACCGCGATTATTTTGGCCATTGCCTTCGGGGCTATCAACATTTTCGGCGCGAAAGAAACAACCACATTGCAGCGCGTCTTGGTCGTGACACTTGTTGTGATTCTAGTCGGTTTTACACTCTTGGGTCTAAAGGCGGCATTAGAAAAAAATGGGTCCCTGATCGTATTTAATCCAGAATACGGGGCGTTCTTTAAGGGCGGACTCGTCGGTTTTGTTTCGACCATCGGCCTTGTTTTTGTGTCTTATGCGGGCCTAACTAAGGTCGCATCTGTAGCCGAAGAAGTACAAAATCCGGATCGCAATATCCCGCTTGGGATGACCCTGTCGCTGGCAACGGCGACTGTCCTTTACACACTCGGCACGGTCGTGCTGATCAAGCTCCTGCCCGGCGAAGCCTTATTTGGCAGCCTTACACCGATTGCTGATGCCGCCCGCGTCTTTGCCGGTGATTGGCCATTTGATATCGGCGTGATCCTTATCGTTGTTGCCGCCATCGCCGCGTTCGCGTCGACAGGGAACGCCGGAATTATGAGCGCCTCGCGCTATCCCTATGCCATGGCGAAGGATCGCCTCGTACCGGAAAGGTTGGCTGAGCTTGGCAAGTTCAAGACACCGACGCTCTCGATCATGTTAACCGTGGCTGTGATGATCGGGGTTATTTATATCTTCGATGTTGCCTCAGTGGCCAAGCTCGCCTCTGCCTTTCAGCTGCTTTTGTTTATGCTGGTTTGTGCGGCCGTGATGGTGATGCGGGAGTCCCGTATTCCGACGTATAAGCCCGGCTTCAAAGTGCCGCTATATCCGTGGATGCCGATTGCGGGCATCATCATTGGTTTCTGGCTTATCATTGAAATGGGGACGATGGCGATTGCCTTTACCGGTATGATGGTGATCGGCTGTATCGTTTGGTACAATGTCTATGCCAGCCGCCGGGTGAACCGTCGCGGGGCGATTTTCCACGTTCATGAGCGCCTTGGGCGTAACGCATATGAAGGGCTGGAGCATGAATTGATGACGATCATCAATGACCGCACCCAGGCTGAAAACCTTTCGTACGAGGCCGTGATCGCCCGTTCGCTCGTGACTGACTTCCGCTATGGGCGGTATGATTTCGAGTTGTTGGTTGATTTGATGACGATCGAAGGGGAGAGCCGTTACGGTATCGACCCCACAGTAACCCGGAAAATATTGGCGTCCGAAACACCGGTTTTCCGCCCGATCAGTGATGGTGTTCGTTTGGCACGCTATGTTGATGCGCGGGTGAAAGAGCCGGAATTATTCATCTTTCGCTTCGGTCCATCATCTCGTTTGGACATGAACTTAGAGGATTCCGAAGGGTTGCATACGTTGATGGTTCTCCTGTCACCGTTAAAACCCGCCGGTCTGGATATGCGGATTGCCGGACATTTGGCAGAAATCGTTCAAGGCGAAGGGTTTGAGCCGCGCTGGCTGTCGGCACGCAGCGAAGCTGAACTGAATGACGTGCTCGTTCGCGATGACCATTTTCTTCATGTTGCGGTGGAGACACTGCCGCGCCTGAAGGCTCAGATCGGCAAACCGATTGGGGATTTGATCGGACTCGGCGATGTCGTTGTGGCCTTGATCGAACGCGGCGGTAAAACCAGAATCGCAACGGCTGATAACGTTATCCAAAACGGCGATATTGTTGCATTGGTTGGTGAACCGAACGACCTCGTTGCCTTGCGACTGGCCTCGGCAACTGAAGAGGGAGAAGTATGAACGCTCTGTCGACCTTACTGTCGCCCGTTGTCTTGTTTTTCGCACTCGGCCTCTTTGCGGCGATATTACGCTCACCGATGAGCGTGCCGCAAAGCTTCGCCAAAGGCTTGGCCATCTATTTAATGATGGCGATCGGCCTCAAAGGCGGAGTGGAAATGTCCAAAACCGCATTGGACGGACAAGTATTCGCCGTTTTCGGTGCGGCGACGCTGCTATCCTTTGGCTTGCCCTTTGTCGCTTATGCGGCGCTTCGGATCACGAGCGGCCTGTCGAAGGTCGATGCGGCGGCGACGGCCGGACATTATGGCTCAATCTCGATTGTTACCTTTGTCGCTGCGATTGAGGCGCTGCGCATGGCCGGTGTACCGAGTTCAGGCTATCTCGTTGCTGTCGCGGCGGTCATGGAAACGCCTGCGATCATTTCGGCGCTTTGGCTCGCGATGCGGGGGAACAAAGCGAATTCAGATGAGGACTCCCATCATGATCGGGGTGAGTTAGCGCGCGAAGTTCTGTTGAATGCCTCCATCGTCGTCTTGCTTGGGGCCTTGGTCATTGGCGCTATCGCGGGCGAAGATGGTTTTGAGCGATTATCCCCTTTCTTCAAAGCGCCGTTCCAAGGCGTACTGTGCTTGTTTATGCTTGATATGGGATTGAATGCAGGTCGGGGTCTGCGGCGCGGTTGGCGTAAGCTCGGTGTCGCACCGATTGCTTTTGGTCTTTATATGCCCCTGATTGGCGCGTCGATAGGGGCGCTCTGTGGGGTACTCATTGGCATTGGTCCCGGTGATTTAGCCCTGCTAATGGTTCTGTCAGCTTCAGCCTCTTATATCGCTGTGCCCGCCGCCATGCGTCTGGCGCTCCCCGAAAGCGATCCGTCGGTCTATTTGACCTTGTCGCTCGGCGTGACCTTTCCGTTTAATATTGCGATTGGTATCCCGCTCTATATCGCCGTTGCCTCGTTGATTTCAGGATAGGATCATGACTGAAGATCATAAGAAACTCCGCCTTGAACTGATTATCGAAAGCCCAGCTTTGCGTCGCGCGGAGGATGTATTGCTGGATTGCGGCGTCACGGGATGGACGGTCATTCCTGCAATGGCGGGCTTTGGCGGAAAGACTCGTTGGTCGCGCGGTACGGATATCAGCGAAAGCACAGATATGGTCGTTGTGATTTGTATCGGTGATGCAGAAGTGCTGGAGCCCGCTTTGGAGCGTTTGCATAAAATGCTCGACCGCAGGATTGGCGTGCTCAATGTGTCCGAAGTGCGCGTTCTTCGGCCCGGACTCTTTTAATTCAAGCCATAAAAAAGCCCGCCTCGCGGAATGCGCGGGCGGGCAAAGTCATGAGTGTGTCAAACGGATTAGCCGTCTAAACGATCAAAGTGTCGTGCTGATGAGCAAACGTCTTGATGCGCTTGCTTAAGTAATTGTGTGCCGACAGCGTCGAGCTGGCCGTCTTCGATACAGTCTTCAATGCGGTGGGCTAAGAACGTCTCACCGTTTTCGACGGACTCGATGGCGCCTTTTTCATCGTCCCGGAAGACATTGGCAAAATTCATCCAGCCACGATGGACAGCACCACGCATCGTTCCGTGTGTTGAGGGTTCACCCCCAAGCTCGCGGACATAATTCTGGATGGCGGCAATATGTCGTGAACGTACTGTTGCGCGTTGATCGAAATCGGCTTTCAAAGCCCAGCTATCATCCGCTTCATCGGCGGCATCTTTATAGCCTTTAAAACTATCAATCATAAGGCGCGTCACATCGTTCAGCTCCTCGATTGTATCTTCTTTGGTTAGGGCGAGGGGTGTGGGTGTATTTGTGATATCCATTTGAAAGGCCTTTCTATTTGCGTTGTGCCTAATTAACGACACGACACTGAAAGTTGTTCCAAAAAGGCCCAGTTGGGTTTCATTACATTTCTTTAAACCACTCCGTGAAGGCGTCTCGTTCGGCCTCACTCAGGTGCAAGCCAAGCTTGGTCCGGCGGTACAAAACATCTTCCGCAGTCCGGGCCCATTCATGGGCGCGCAAATAGCGGGCTTCGGCTTCAAACAGATGCGATCCGAAATAGCGGCCCAGATCAACATCAGGACCGGATCCCAAGACCAGCGTGATCCGCGTTCCATAGGCGCGACAGAGGTGTAATAGCACATCGTTTGGCACGTCGGGGTAGCGGTCTGATTGCGTCTTCAGAAACCCCTTGAAATCGTCGGCTGGAAAATCGCCACCCGGAAGCTGGGCGTCTGCCGTCCAGTCATCCCCGGCTTCACCGTAATATTTCTCGAGCTTTTCTAACGCGTGCTCCGCGAGTTTCCGGGACGTCGTGATCTTGCCGCCATAAATCGATAGGAGCGGTCGCTCTGCGGACAGCTCATCAATATCCAACACATAATCGCGAGTCACAGCGGACGCATTTTCGCTTTTATCGTCATAGAGCGGCCGGACGCCGGCATAGGACCAGACGACATCATCGGCCGTTATATCATGCACGAAATATTCTGACGCTGCGGCACAGAGATAATCAATTTCCTCAGGGCTAATCTCCATCGGACCCGGCGCAGCATCCCACGGCACATCGGTCGTGCCGATGAGGGTGAAGTCACGCTCATACGGGATCGCAAAAATGATCCGGTTATCGGCGTTTTGGAACATATAGGCGTGGTCGCCAGGGAATAGCCGTTTGGTCACGATATGGCTGCCCTTGATCAAGCGCAGACCCGCTTCATTTTTATCTTTCTTGATCTTGAAGAGAACCTCATCAACCCACGGGCCAGCGGCATTCACGACCCCGCGTGTTATGATCGTTGATCCATCGGACAGCGTCGCCTCATATCCTGCCGGGTGGGCTTCGATGGCGATGACTTCGGTGCCGACACGTATATCAGCGCCTCTATTCTGGGCGTCGACAGCGTTCAACACGACCAACCGCGCATCCTCGACCCAACAGTCGCTATATTCAAACCCGGTCTTCAGCCGCTTTTCCAGCACGCTATTATGCGGGGCTTTACGAAGGTCGACGGTCTTGGTTCCGGGTAAGAGTTCCCGTCCGCCAAGATTGTCATAAAGAAACAGACCGAGGCGCAACATCCATGCCGGGCGCTGTCCTTCATCATAGGGAAGCACAAACCGAAGGGGCCAAATGATATGCGGCGCAGCGCGCAATAAGACTTCGCGCTCGATCAGGGCTTCACGCACCAATCGAAATTCATAATATTCAAGATAACGGAGCCCGCCATGAATGAGTTTGGTCGACGCGGAGCTCGTATGGCGCGCCAGGTCATCTTTTTCGCATAATACAACAGACAGGCCACGGCCTGATGCGTCCCGCGCAATCGCCGTGCCGTTAATGCCGCCGCCAATGATAAGCAGGTCACAAATATTCATACATGGGCCATAGCGGAGCGCGCGCGACTGGCAAACGCGCAATGCGGTGTTAGAGGGCAAAGTGAAGGAGATTAGCAGATGGGGACAGAGACGGTGAGATTGGGAACGGCAAAAACGCGGGGGGCTACACGGGTGATGCTGCTGGGAAGTGGGGAGCTAGGCAAAGAAGTCGCGATTGAACTGCAACGGCTTGGGGTCGAGGTCATCGCCGTGGACCGTTATGCGAATGCGCCCGCGATGCAGGTCGCCCATCGGAGCCATGTCATTGATATGCTGGACGAACGCGCTTTGCGCGGTGTGATCGCCCGTGAACGTCCCGATCTTGTTGTCCCTGAGATCGAAGCGATTGCGACGGACCTATTGGTCACGCTGGAGGCCGAAGGCTTACACGTCGTACCAACGGCGCGGGCCGCGAAATTGACCATGGACCGTGAAGGCATCCGCCGGATGGCCGCTGAAGAGCTGGGTTTGCTGACATCGCCCTATCGCTTTGCCGATAGTGAGGATGAGGCGCGCAAGGCCGCGGACGCGATTGGCTACCCTGTCGTGATTAAACCGGTCATGAGCTCATCAGGTAAGGGGCAGAGTGTAGCCAAGAACGCCGCTGATATGGCTGATGTGTGGCGCTATAGCCAAGACGGCGGTCGAACGGGGGCGTCGCGCATTATTGTCGAAGGGTTTGTCGATTTTGATTATGAAATTACCCTGCTGACCGTTCGCCATTCTGACGGACACGGCGGGACACGCACGACCGTGTGCGCGCCGATTGGTCATCGCCAAGTTGATGGCGATTACCGCGAAAGTTGGCAGCCCCAGCGAATGAGCGATACCGCACTCCGGGCGGCCACACAGATGGCCGAACGGGCCTGCGCGGCTCTTGTTGGAGATCGTCCGGGTTGGGGCGTGTTCGGGGTCGAAATGTTCATCAAGGGTGATGTGGTTATTTTTTCCGAAGCCTCACCCCGTCCGCATGATACTGGGCTCGTGACGCTGATCAGCCAAGATCTGTCAGAATTTGCGCTGCACGTCCGGGCTATCCTCGGCTTGCCGATCCCCGCCATCCGTCAATTTGGACCGAGCGCGTCGCATGTTATACTGGGTCATGGCACGTCCAACAACCCTGCCTTTGACGGCGTGGACGCGGCGCTTGCAGAGTCTGACACGCAGCTCCGCGTGTTTGGCAAACCGTCCTTAGCGGGGACGCGCCGATTAGGGGTCGCGTTGGCGCGCGGAGAGACGATTGAGGCTGCACGAGCGAGGGCGGAGCGATCTGCGACAGCCGTTATTGTCAGTCTTGATTAAGTCGTCTTGATTTTTCCAAACAAGACCGCCGCGACTTTGCGGATTTGAATTTCCTCAGACCCTTCGGTGATGCGGTAGCGGCGGTGATGGCGATAAATATGCTCGAACGGTTTGTGCCGGGAATAGCCCATGCCGCCATGGACTTGCATGGCGCGGTCCGCCGCCTGACAGACAAGGCGGTTGGCGCGGTAGTTACACATGCTGACCTTATCCGTCAGTCGCTTGGCTACCTCAACCTTACTCATTCCGTCCATTTCATGGGCCGTTTTATAGATCAGTAAGCGCAGCATTTCAGCTTCGGTTTGAAGCTCGACAAGTGGGAATTGGATCGCTTGATTGAGCCAGAGGGGTTTGCCGAATGGCGCACGTTCCTTGGCGTAGCGCACACTCTCATCAATACAATATTGCGCCGCGCCGAGCGAACTGGCGGCCTGACGAATCCGGTTTTCGTGAACGAAATGCTGCGCGCAGGCGAGGCCGAAATCGAGATCGCCAAGCACCATATCGTCGGGGACGAAGACGTCATGAAAGCTGCACTTCGGATGATCAGTCGGCATGTTGAACGTCCACAGATACTCGCCAACCTCAAACCCTTGGGCCTGTGTATCGACAACAAAACAGCCGATCCCGCGGGCGCTTCCGTCTTCGCCGGAGTGCCGCGCAAAGCACATGACATGGGTCGCGACATGCAAGCCGGTGGTCCACATTTTATGGCCATTGATACGCCAGCCTTTAACGCCGTCTTGTGTGTGGCGAACGGCGCGTGTTTCCATCCATGTGGCGTCAGAGCCGTGGTCTTCTTCCGTCAGCCCGAAGCTCCATAACATTTCCCCCCGGCACATCGGCTCGATGAATTGTTTTTGCGCCTCAGTCCCGAAGTCGCGCACCATGAGGGGCTGGACGAGATTACCAACGATGGAATGTTCATTTTGAAGATCATTGTGCAGGCCGAGCCCTTTGGCGGCGAAATGCTCACGAATGCGGGCCATGGCGAGATTACCGCCGTTTTGCCCGCCAAACTCCTTTGGCAGCTGAAACCGAAAATGACCTGCAGCATCGGCGCGCTTTCGGGCCACTGTCAGGAGCGCTTCCCAGTCTTTGCTGGGTAATCCGCCTTGATCCCAATCGGTCCGAGCGTTCTCTCGTCGGTGATCAAAGAAACGGATGTTATCGTCTTGATTTTCTAACGGTTTGATCTGTTCATCAATGAAATCGTCGAGCGTGATGAGGTAGTCTTCGATGTCTACGGGCGTTTGGAACAAGTTTTGCATAGGGTAAAGCCTATCATCCGTCAGGCGCTGACGGAACGCAGGAGACGTCATCATCCGGTTTGTAATTAAGCCGGTTCATTTTGAGAAAGATTATTGTGCTAGGAAGGACGACCAATTGTAAAGGGTCGATGGGGTGCACCGCCTCCAGCACAAGGACGCAACCATGAAATTCATCCGCATATTTATAGGGCTTTTTACCCTGATCATGATGGGCTTTGTCCTGTCCGCAACCTACGCTCAATCGGCTGGCGCAGAGGTTTCGGTCCAAAGACCCAACACCGATATCGCCGTGATCCATTTTCGCGGTGGCCGCCTCGTGCAAAGCACGGAGCAATATGGCCGTTGGTTTGAAAAGCGAAATAATGGCGTCATCAATTACGAATTCTTTGAAACGGCGTCCACGGCGCAGTCAATTGAACTGACAGGGCCCAATGGCCAAGTGAAATTATTCGTCGATTTGACGAATAAAATTATCAAAGGGCAATGGCCCGGCCAAGCACCGAAACCAATCTACACGATCACGAAGATCGAACAGATGGTCTTCATTCAAACGCCCGGCACTCAGCCGCCGGTCGTTCAACCTCCTGTGGTCGCTCCCCCTGTTGCACATCCGCCTGTGGTGACGCCTCCGGTTGTCAATCCGTCGGCCCCATTGCCAAAAGACCTGATGTCCGCGACATATGTGGGCGGACAATTTATGCAGGTGTCAGACGTGGTTTGGGAGCAAAACACCGAAAATGGTGAGGCGTTTCATCTCCAAGTCGTCGGCTATGATGAGCACAGTCTCTATCTGTATGATGCGTCGCGCCACACGTTCGTGACGTTGGAACCGCGCGCTAAACGCTCTCGGATTGCTGTGGGCGGAGACTATTTGCGTCCGTTTCAGACGTTGACGACAGTGTCAGCTGAGCCGCACACGCCGATTCCCCCCGTCCCAAATGGCACGTTAAGCCAAGCCGATAAGCTCGCTTGTGTGCAACGCGGTGGGTATGTGGAACGGGCGGGGATGCTCGGCGCTGAGCGCTGTACGACCCCCTTTAGTGACGGCGGCCTTGTCTGCACGGATTCAAACCAGTGTCAGGGGCAATGTCGCGGCGATCTATCCAGCGAAATGGGAGCCTCCGTCAGTGGCGTCTGTCAGGCCAATGACAATCCGTTCGGGTGTTTCTCCGAAGTCGTGAATGGTCAAGCGGGTCCCGGGCTCTGCGTCGACTGAGGAGGGTCTTTACGGGGCGTGCCATGATTTGAGCCGGCGCCCGGCTCAAATTGGGTCGCGCGCAATATGTTTCCCGTCAATGGCCCAATGAGCCTCGAACGGGCGATGTCCATCCTACCCTGCGCTATCTTCGCCCGTTGTATTTCATGCGCGTGGGCGGCATATCATGCGCATGCAATTCCAACTCACCGAAGACCTGACGATGATTCAGGACATGGCGGCCCAATTCGCCAAAACTGAGCTCGCGCCCCATGCCGAACGCTGGGACCGAGAAAAAGCGCTCGACCGTTCGGTTTTCACGAAGGCGGCCGACCTCGGGTTTCTCGGCATTTATATTCCCGAAGAGGATGGCGGCACAGGGCTAACCCGGCTCGCTTCGGCCATGGTGTTTGAACAGCTGGCGGCGGGCGACGTGTCGCACACGGCCATGATGACAATCCATAATATGGCGACATGGATGATCTCGCGTTTTGGCGACGCGACTCTCAAATCGCGTTATGTTCCTAAGCTGGTCGCGGGCGAGCTGATTGCGTCATACTGTTTGACTGAGCCGGGCGCAGGCTCGGACGCGGCGTCGCTATCGACCAAGGCGGTGCGAGACGGCGATGATTATGTCCTCAACGGGAGCAAGCAGTTTATTTCCGGCGCAGGTTGGTCGGATGTCTATGTCGTGATGGCACGTACGTCGGATGATGGGGCGAAAGGTGTCTCCTGTTTCGTCATCGACAAAGACGCGCCCGGCCTGTCCTTTGGTCCGAATGAGCGCAAGATGGGCTGGCATGCCCAACCGACCGCGCAAGTGATCTTTGAGGATTGTCGTATTCCCGCCGCAAACCGAGTCGGCGCAGAAGGCGACGGTTTTAAATTTGCCATGGCGGGGCTCGATGGCGGGCGGATTAATATCGGCGCCTGTTCGCTCGGCGGGGCGTCGGCTGCGCTAAAGCTGGCGACGGATTATGCGAAAGAACGCAAGCAATTTGGCAAAGCGATTGCAGATTTCCAAAACACACAATTCCGTCTCGCCGATATGGCGACAGAGTTGGAAGCTTCCCGATTGATGATTTACCGGGGTGCGGATGCCATCGATAATAAAGCGCCGAATGCTGGCATGTATTGCGCGATGGGCAAACGGTTCGCGACGGACCTCTGCTCCAAAATTGCGAACGACGCGTTGCAGGTTCACGGCGGGTATGGCTATCTGGCGGACTATCAAGTCGAACGGATCGTGCGCGATTTACGCGTCCATCAGATCCTCGAAGGCACGAACGACATTATGCGCGTGATTATCTCGCGCGGCATGTTGCGCCAATAACACCGATCCATCCCCGTCGATAAACGGAAGAATTTGGAATGACTATGACCGACACGATTATCGCTCGGATCGAAGGCTCACTCGGCCGGATCACGCTGAATCGCCCCAAGGCGCTCAATGCGCTGACAGAAGAGATGTGCGTTGCGATCACGCAGGCACTTATTACCTGGCAGGATGACGACACGGTCAAAGCCGTGCTTGTCGATGGGGAAGGCGACCGCGCGTTTTGCGCGGGCGGCGACGTCATTATGTTACATGACAGCGGCAAAGCCAAAGACAGCCGGGCGGAAACATTCTGGCGCGTGGAATATGCGCTCAATGAACTGATCCAAAGCTATTCCAAGCCCTATATCGCGCTGATCGATGGCATCGTCATGGGCGGCGGTGTTGGCCTGTCCGTGCATGGACAGTACCGCGTCGCGGGCAATACGACCCTCTTTGCAATGCCCGAAACCGGCATCGGTTATTTCCCGGATGTGGGCGGGACTTACTTTCTGCCGAGACTGGGCATGGCGGTTGGGAATTGGCTGGGTTTAACCGGCGCGCGGTTGGGCCCAACGCAATCTGTGGGGCTCGGAGTCGCGACGCATTTCGTGCCCACTCAGACCCACGGCGCGATGATCGAGGCCCTATCAGGTGCGGACGATGTTGCGGCTGTTCTGGAGCATTTCAACGAAGCGCCACCCGAATGTGAGGATATTCCGGATGCAGTGAATATGTTTGATGCAACTCGGGTTGCTGACATTCTCGCCGCTCTGGATTCTGATGGATCAGACTGGACCGCACATCAGGCTAAGCTTATCCGTCGCAAAAGCCCGCTGGCCATGGCAACGACGTTGGAAGCGATGCGCCGGGGCGCGGACCTCGATTTTCGCGCGGCTATGAGCGCCGAACTCGACCTCTCACTTAACTTCCTGACCATTCAGGATTTTTACGAAGGAATCCGCGCACAACTGATCGACAAAGACCGCAATCCGGGCTGGTCGCATGATGGCGTGGAGAGTGTAACGGTAGAGCAGGTTGAGCGTATGTTTCGACAGGCCGCCGACCCCCGTTTGGAGTTTTTAACATGATTATTGCGTTTATCGGGCTCGGAAATATGGGCGGTGGAATGGCCGCGAATTTGGCGAGGGATAATGCCGTCAAAGCGTTTGATTTGTCGGAAGTCGCGCTCACGAAAGCTGTGCAATCCGGTTGCTCCAAAGCGGATACAGTGGCCGCAGCGGTCATTGGCGCCGACGCAGTTGTCACCATGCTTCCGGCGGGCGCGCATGTCCGCTCGGTCTATGCTGATGTGTTTAACCACGCTGCGCCGGGCACGTTGATGATTGATTGTTCGACGGTGGATGTGGACAGCGCCCGCGCCGTGATTGCGCAGGCGACGGAAGCGGGCTTTGACATGATCGACGCGCCTGTGTCCGGCGGCACCAAAGGCGCGGCCGACGGCACGCTGACTTTCATGTGCGGCGGGACAGACGAGGCCTACGCGCGTGCCAAACCCCTGCTCGACATCATGGGAAAGAACGTCTTCCATGCGGGCGCAGCGGGCAATGGGCAAGTCGCCAAGATCTGCAACAACATGCTGCTCGGCATCCATATGATCGGGACGTGTGAAGCGTTTAACCTGGCGGATAAACTCGGCCTCGACGCGCAGACATTTTACGACATCAGCAGCACCGCGTCCGGTCAAAACTGGTCGATGACAAGCTACTGCCCCGCGCCGGGACCTGTTGCGAGCGCACCGAGTAATAGGGGCTATCAGCCGGGTTTTGCCGCCGCGATGATGCTCAAGGATTTGCGGCTCGCGAAAGAAGCGGCGAGCACCGCGCGGGCGGCGACACCGTTAGGCGCGCAAGCCGAAGCGATGTACGCGCTGATGGAGGCTGCAGGGGAGGGTGGTTTGGACTTTTCGGGCGTCATGAAACTGATCGACGGGTCGCTATAAAAAAGGCCGCTCAATGAGCGGCCTTTTATCTGAATTGATTGAACCGCTTACGTGTTCATGCTGTCGAAGAAATCGCTATTGCTCTTCGTGTCTTTCAACTTGCCAAGCAGGAATTCAATCGCATCCATCGTGCCCATCGGGTTGAGGATGCGGCGCAGGATGTAGGTCTTAGTAAGCTCGGATGGCGGGACGAGGAGTTCCTCTTTCCGTGTGCCGGACTTGGTCACATCAATCGCGGGGAAGATGCGCTTGTCGGCGACTTTCCGGTCAAGAATGATTTCTGAGTTACCCGTGCCTTTGAATTCCTCAAAGATAACTTCGTCCATTTTGGAGCCGGTATCGATCAGCGCCGTGGCGATGATGGTCAGCGAGCCGCCATCTTCGATATTCCGTGCCGCACCAAAGAAACGCTTCGGGCGTTGTAGCGCGTTGGCGTCCACACCACCGGTCAGCACTTTACCAGAGCTTGGTACAACCGTGTTATAGGCGCGGCCGAGTCTGGTGATCGAGTCGAGCAAGATGACGACATCTTTGCCGCTTTCGACCAAACGTTTAGCTTTTTGGATCACCATTTCGGCGACTTGGACGTGGCGTGTGGCGGGTTCGTCAAAGGTTGAGGACACAACCTCGCCCTTCACGGAGCGCTGCATGTCGGTCACTTCTTCCGGACGTTCGTCGATCAGCAGGACAAGCACGTAACATTCTGGGTGGTTGCGCTCGATAGAGTGCGCGATGTTTTGCAGCAGCACTGTTTTACCTGTGCGCGGTGGGGCCACGATCAAGGCGCGCTGGCCTTTACCAATCGGCGCAACAATATCGATGACGCGACCCGATGTGTCTTTCAACGTTGGATCTTCGATTTCCATTTTGAAACGCTCATCCGGATAAAGCGGCGTGAGGTTGTCAAAGTGGGCTTTCATCCGCGCCTGTTCCGGCGTCGAATAGTTGATTTCTTCCGCTTTATTGAGCGCGAAATAACGTTCGTCATTCTTTGGCGCATCAAGCAAGCCAGAGATAGTATCGCCGGTCCGTAGACCGTGTTTTCGGATGTCCGTATGGCTGACATAAATGTCGTCAGGTCCCGCGAGATAATTGGCTTCTGGTGCGCGAAGAAAGCCGAAGCCATCCTGCAGCACTTCCAACACGCCGCGTCCGCGTACGAGGACGCCCCGCTCGGCTAAGTCTTTGAGTGTTTGGTAAAAAATATCCTGCTTGCGCATGGATCCGGGGTTTTCAATCCCGACAGTTTCAGCAAACTGGTTGAGTTCGCCGGGTTTCATCGCTTTCAAATCATCCAGCGAGATGGTTTCGAGTTGGTCAATCGGTGTATCGACAGTCATGGTATAATCTTTGGTAGAGCGCGCACGAGAGGACCCCGAGCGGCTATTAGTCTAAATGGGAGAGGCAAAGCCTTCGATCGTGTGAGGGCCATAAAGAGGCGGGCTCACACGGTGCAGCCGGACGGCTGTTAGTTATTAGATAGGCGAGCCACCCTGCGCGGTCAAGCACCTGTCGTATTCGTAGACCAATATTATTTGGATAGTGTAAACCACTATCAATGCGAAGAGCAATTGACGCTACCGTCTCGACATTGGACAAGATAGCTATGAAACTTTTGGTAATTGCCTTTGCTCTATCCGCCGCTTCGGCTCCGGCATTTGCGTCTGATTCTGTGCATGGTCTTTGGTTGACCGAGGCCGGGACCGGCACGGTCCGTGTCGCAGATTGCGGGGATGGAACACCGTGCGGCATCATTGAAACCGCCGAAATTCCTGACGGCGAACCGGCGACCGATGTTAACAACGCCGATCCGGCCAAGCGAAATGAACCCATTATTGGGCTGACTATGCTCGATGGGTTTGAGCAGAGCGGCGATAAATGGAAAAAAGGCCGAATCTATAACCCAGAAGACGGCAAAAGCTATAAATCCTCAATCCAGCTTGACGATGACCCTGGTGTGCTAAAGGTCAAAGGCTGTATCGCCTTTCTCTGCCAGACTCAGCGCTGGACGCGGGTGGAAGAGTAGGACAACAAACCATTCTCGGCTTTTCCTCTCTGAGCGCTTCCATAATGCTTGCTTTTCTATAAAAGCGGCTATCAAAGTCATTAATTACGGCTGAAACCTGATGAAACTCACTCTCGAACGCAGCGCACTCCTGACCGGCCTGTCCCATGTCCAATCCGTTGTGGAGCGGCGTAACACGATCCCGATCTTGTCAAACGTCCTCATGGGCGCAGATGGCGGTCGTCTGACCTTAGTCGCGACCGATCTGGATATTGAAGTGTCTGAGTCGGTCGACGCCAGCGTGGACGCGCCGGGTCAAGTGACGGCCCCCGCGCACACACTCTATGATATTGTCCGCAAATTGCCCGATGGCGCACAAGTGCAATTGACGATTAATGATGATGATCGGCTCGACATTGATGCGGGGCCTGCGCATTTCACCCTGCCTTTGCTGCCGTCTGGTGACTTCCCAAAAATGACAGCGGATGGGTTTACTCATGATTTTACCTTGCCTGCCTCTGAGCTTTCGCGCCTGATCGACAAAACACGCTTTGCGATATCGACCGAGGAAACGCGCTACTACCTCAACGGCATTTATTTACATTCCAAAGACGGTTTGCTGCGGGCGGTTGCGACTGACGGACACCGTTTGGCCTTGGCTGAACAAACGCTTCCGGCTGGGTCTGACGGCATGCCCGGTGTGATCATCCCGCGCAAAACAATTGCCGAGCTACGCAAGCTCATCGACGGGACAAACGCCGATGTGTCGGTGGCTGTATCCGAATCAAAGATCCGGTTCACGACGGGAACTGTCGTGCTGACGTCCAAACTGATCGATGGGACATTCCCGGACTATGAACGCGTGATCCCCCGCACGAACACCAAAGAGTTGGTGCTGGATAATAAGGTTTTTGCATCCGCCGTTGACCGCGTCCAGACGATCTCGGCAGAAAAATCACGCTCGGTCAAACTCTCGCTAACCGACAGTAACCTCGCGCTCTCGGTCAATAACCCCGAGAGCGGACAGGCGCGTGAAGACTTGCCCGTCAATTATGATGATGAAGCGCTCGAAATTGGGTTTAATGCCAAATATCTCCTCGATGTCGCAGGCCAAATTGAAGGCCAAGACGCGACGTTTATGCTTGAATCCGCTTCTTCGCCCGCGCTGGTGACAGATTCAGATGATGATCAAGCGCTGTTCGTGTTGATGCCGCTTCGCGTCTAAAAGGCGCGTCGCGACCCATCAGTGGCCTCGCTCACTTCGCTCAGATTAACGGACTTCCGGTCTTATGACCGGCTTGATTTGGACTTGTCGCCCGGGCCCATTGTGTTGTTCGGGGCGAACGGGGCCGGCAAAACCAACCTCATGGAAGCGATCTCGCTGCTGTCGCCGGGGCGGGGGCTGCGCGGTGCCGGGATTGATGCGCTTGCCCGCGTGAATGCGGGGCAGACCGCGCCCGCGTGGGGCGTAAACGCTGAACTCGATGATGAAACTCGCGTCTCGGTTGGGCAGGTGCCAGATAGTCCGCGCCGTCGGGTCGTGCGTATTAATCGGACCAATGCCACCGCGGCGCAATTGGCGGAATTGCTAACGGTCCAATGGTTGACCCCCGCTCAGGATCGTTTGTTCACTGGACCCGAAGGCGACCGCCGTAAATTTTTAGATCGTCTCGCGCTCGCGTTTGATCCGTCGCATGGCGTGTCCAGTATACGGTATGAAAAAGCGCGCGCAGAACGCAATCGTTTGCTCTCTGACGGAATTTCAGACGTATCTTGGTATGACGCATTGGAAATGGATATGGCCACGTGTGGCGCAAAGGTTGCTAAAACCCGCGTCGACACCATCGAGCGGCTCCGTGAAGCGATTGCGGAGCGCGACACATCGGCGTTCCCGCAAGCCGAAATTTCGATTGAAGGCACGGTTGAGGCACTGCTTATTGAGGGTGTCTATCTTGATGACGCTGAGAATGATTTTCGGGAACGCTTGGCCGAAACACGCGCGATGGATCGGCGGGCAGGGCGCTCGCTGACGGGACCGCACCGTTCAGAGATTAAAGTCATTCATCACGGCAAAGCCATGCCCGCGGGTCTGTGCTCAACCGGGGAACAAAAGGCCTTATTGATCGGGCTGATTTTAGCCCATGCTCGCGCTCAGGTGACGCGCTCACCAATTTTACTGCTTGATGAGGTCGCCGCGCATTTAGATGCGGAACGCCGCCAAGCGCTATCGGACGAATTAATCGATTTGGGTTTGCAAGTCTTTATGACCGGAACGGACCGGGCGCTGTTCACTGATTTTGCCGACCGGGCGCAATGGTTTGAGGTTGGCAATAGTGTGGTCAGCCGATCTGAATGAAAAGCGCTCCGTCCTTGCCGGAGCAAGGACGGAGCATCGGAACCGAAACGGGGCGCATTGTCCGGGTCCGATATTCAATTTTGTTGGGTCATTCTGCTTTGCGCGGGCATTAGCGACGTCAAAATGAACGTACCCTATATGGGGTTCGTTTCAACTCACCAACAGAGCAGCCCACATCACTAACAGGTGAGTCCTTAGCCTACGGTGCGAAATCCACGGCCTACGGTGTGAAGCTCACTGTGGGTTGTCAGATTTAGTCCCTATTTTAGGAGGATGGGTCTCTCGCCTGTTTCGCCTGCGGCTTCCCGCCGAATGAGTCCATGTAAGGATGGTAGGTCATCAACCATGGCAAACGCAATCCGGCGGGCATGGCCCAAAACGGACAAAGGTCCACGCGATGGGGCTGCCGAGAAGGCCGTCGTCATCGTGCCTAAACTGGCTTCATCCGTCTGACGCCACCGCTCATAACCGATCAATCCGGCTGTGCCGATGTCTTGGCCAGTCGCCACCGCATCGCCAATCGTTTGCGCGAGCGCGGCAATATCGCGAATGCCCAAGTTCAATCCTTGGCCCGCGAGGGGATGGATCACCCGAGCCGCATCACCGACCAAGGCGACACGGCCTTTGCTCAAGGCTTCGCAGCGTTGCGCAATAAGGGGGTAGCTCTGAACTGGCGCGTCTAGACCGGTGACACCTAAGGCCTGCCAAAGCCGATCATCAATGAGCGCGATTAGCGCGTCTTCAGACAATAACCGGGCCGCTTTCACAGCCTCCGTCCGGTCGGACCAAACAATCTGCGAGCGATGACCCACAGATGTCGTCGCGAGCGGGAGTGAGGCCACCGCTCCGACGGATTGGAATCGTTGTAAGGCCATACCGTCATGCGGTTCCGCGTGAATAATTGTCGTCACCAAGGCTTGTTGTTTAAAATCGTGCGTCGTCACAGAGAGGCCCGCCATCCGGCGCACCGCGCTATTGCGACCGTCAGCCGCCACCACCAAAGCGGCAGTCAATTGCGTGCCATCACTGAGCGACAAAGTTGCCAAGCTGTCTTGATCAAGGCCGTCAACCCGAACCTCATCCCGCAGCACCACTGCGCTATTTTTAAGGCGTTTCAACAGAGCCGCGCGCAGGGCTTCGTTTTCGACATTATAGGCCAAGGGTTCGTCGCCAGTGTCTGGTAGCTCGAACTGCCACGGCGTGTCCGCGGATCCTTCACCGACGCGCATTCCGGTCATGGGTGTGGCGTCGATCCCGTCTATACCAAGCCGTGCCAGCATCCGCATGGCCGACGGCGTCAGGGCCGTGACACGACCATCTTTTGATGTGCTGTTGATCTGACCCGCATCAATCAGCGTCACCTCGCAGCCCGGACCCTGCGTCTTATCGGATAGGGTGAGGGCAGCCAGCAAACCTGATAGACCTGCGCCAATGACGGCGATTTGTGTGTGTTCACTCATAATGGCGTTCATAATCCTGCGAGGCCGGCTTTGAAAGACGGCATTTCGTCCACAGCTGGACCTTTCGTTTTAACCCCGCCTTTACGCCTCTGCGTCACACTTCCTTAACCCGTTTCCCAGCTTTCGGACCCCAAATGAGCCCGCCGCCTGCCGCCACTGCCCAATATGAGGAATATTCGCCCGAAGCAATTCAGGCGATGATGGATGCTGTGACGCAAGAACAAGCGAGCGCGTGGAAGCGTGCCGTCGCCGCGATCGCCATGATTGGGCTGGGCGCAATGTTGCTGATGGCACAGATAAGCTATTCTCCTTTTGATGCCACGATGGATACGGCGGGCGTCGGCGGATTGGCCAATTGGCTCGGCCGCCCTGGCGCATGGATGGCCAATATATCGATGCAGACATTGGGTCTCGGGGGCCTGCTGGCCAGCGCCTTGATCGTCTTTTCCGGATTGCGGCGCTTGATCCGCAAAACAGTGTTTGTGCAATCCAAAGGGGATCGGGCAGGCCGCGCTTTGATATTCACAGGGGCCGTTCTTCTGGGGGCTGCGACCCTGTCAGCGTTTCCGATTCCACAAAATTGGCCAATGGCCTCTGGTTTGGGGGGCTGGTTTGGCGATTTGATGCACTTGGGGCTGAAGGACTGGCTGGATCATTTTAATATTCCGCTGTCAGGCGGTCTTGTCGCGCTCGTAACCTTTATCGGGCTTGGCGCGTGTTTGGCTCGCCACTTCGGGATAGTGCGCCGCGATGTTGTTGATATTGTCGACGCGGTCGGATTGGTCTGGGCGTATATTCGTGTCGCCGTCGATACGCTTGCGGCGTGGCTGGTGCGAATTTTTCGCCGGAGTTACGATGCGGACATTGCGTCGCAGGATGTTGGGATCCGCACGATTCCAGACGCGCCGTTGGGTCATGTTGCGGTTCCGCCCGCGCCGGTTATGGCCCCGGCGCCCGTTGTTGTATCGACGCCAAAAATCATCACGCCGGCTCCGAAACCTAAGCCCAAAGCGGCCCCTCAGGCGGCGGCGCGGAAGGTCGCAAGTCCGAAACGGGGACAGCCTGAGTTTGATTTCTCAAATGCGACCGGATTTGTTTTGCCTCCCCCGGATCTACTCACCGCGCCACCGCCGCGCAGTACGATTCGCGATGATGCAATGTTGGCGCGTCAGAGCGACCAGTTGCATCGCGTTATGGGCGACTATGGCGTCGAAGGCGAAATGGGGAATGTGCGCCCTGGTCCTGTTGTCACCATGTTTGAATTTGAGCCCGCACCGGGCGTGAAATCGTCGCGCGTGATCAATCTCGCGTCTGATATTGCCCGCAATATGTCGGCGCAATCGGCGCGGATCGCCGTCGTTCCGGGACGTAATTTGCTGGGCGTCGAAATGCCGAACCGCAAGCGCGAGACCGTGTGGTTGCGCGAAATGCTGGAGTCTGACGAGTTCCAAAATTCTGATGCGCGTCTGCCGTTGATCATGGGTGAAGATATTGGCGGCATTCCGTTTGTCACAGATCTGGCGGCGATGCCACATATGTTGGTTGCGGGCACGACCGGGTCGGGTAAATCCGTCGCCGTCAATGCCATGATCCTGTCCTTGATGTCCAAGCTGACACCGGATGAGTGCAAGTTCATTATGATCGATCCGAAAATGCTCGAGCTGTCGGTTTATGACGGCGCGCCGCACTTGCTCGCTCCTGTTGTGACGGAGCCGGGCAAGGCTGTCGTCGCGTTGAAATGGGCCGTGCGCGAGATGGAAGACCGCTACCGCAAAATGAGCCAAGTGAATGTGCGCGGCATGGAAGCGTTCAACAAAAAAGTCGCGGAATCCAAAGCTTCCGGCAAAACGCTGTCCAAGACCGTGCAGACAGGGTTTGACCACGAAACCGGCGAACCTGTGTTCGAGACGCAGGAATTTGAATTCGAAGCCATGCCCTATATCGTCGTGATTATTGACGAGATGGCGGACCTGATGATGGTCGCCAAAAAAGATATTGAAGGCTCGATCCAGCGTCTCGCACAAATGGCGCGCGCGGCGGGTATCCACCTTATCGTCGCGACGCAGCGCCCCTCGACCGACGTTATTACTGGCACGATCAAATCCAACTTCCCCACCAAAGTCTGTTTCCGCGTCGGCTCCAAGATTGATAGCCGCGTCATCCTCGGCGAAATGGGCGGCGAACAATTGCTCGGCAAAGGCGATATGTTGTTCCTCTCGACCAGTGGTCCGAAACGCTATCACGGCCCGTTCGTGTCCGACTCAGAAGTCGAACGCATCGCTAATTTCGTTCGCGCCCAAGGCTCGCCGGCTTACCTCGACGCCGTGACGGAAGAGCGCGATGAAGAAGCGCCCAGTGATTCCACCCTCGCCGGGGGCGGCTCAGACGGCGGGTCTTTGTTTGACCAAGCCGTGGCGATTGTCGCCAATGACCGCAAAGCCTCAACCAGCTATATTCAGCGCCGCCTGTCCATCGGCTATAACCGCGCGGCCGACCTGATCGACCGGATGGAACAAGAAGGCATGATCAGCGAGGCCCGCAGTGGCGGCAAACGCGAAATTTTCTTGCCGGAAAACGAAGCGTTTTAATCCCGCGTCGCCCCAACCTACCGTCTGCTGGATCGGTGATATCGGACTAAGTCTTAAGCTCGGACAAATGAATGCCGATGATGCCCGCGAGGATTAAACCAATACAAAATATCCGCGTGGCGTCGACGGACTCATTATAGAGCGACACGCCGATCACCAGCGCCCCGACGATCCCAATCCCGGTCCAAAGCGCATAGGCGACACTAATCGGGATCGTGCGCACGGCCAGCGATAGGAAAAATATGCTGAGCAGGAGCAGGCTGAGGGTGATAAAAATCGCCGAAAAATCGGTCACACTCGTCACGCGTTTGAGGGCGTAAACCCACGCGATTTCAAACAGGCTCGCAATCAGTAAGAAAATCCAAGACATAACGACTCCGCGTATTTTTCGGGTCGTCCCTATGAAAGCTGGATACACGCGGTCGTCCGCGAAGCTCACTCAAAATAGTCACCCTCACGCTGCCGTCAATCTCAAATTCTCTGTGAGACACGATTTCCCCATCGGACCGCGCGGCCCAACCTGACTCCAAAACACGCGCCCACGTCCCACCGTGCATCAAGGCAACGGCACAGTCGCAAATCGTGAAAAGTGACACGAGCGCGGGCGCTCCCCCGTGACGGGTAGAGCAATAGAGAACCGATTTACACGAAGGCAGAGCCCGCGCGCTTGGGGGCGCATCCAAACAAAGCCTTGTGACCCGGCAGATCTTCATCACGTCCGGGACGGTGAGACAGGATGGCGGACTTTCGGTCTGGTCCTCTCTACCGATAAATTAGGTGTCCCTCTGACATTCAGGCTTTCGCCATTATGCCAAACAGCCCCCAATCCATCATCAATCGCTTTGTCGGATGGAACCGCGCGCGCCGCATTACCTCGCCCACCGTCCAGCCCACCAAACCCCCGCCAGCATAAGAGCAATGCCTCTCTCGTGTCCGAAGCGGGTGAGGGTAAAGTGCAGGCGTTTTGGACAGCGGGGGTGGGGTTGTTGGGATTGATGTGGGGGTTGTGATATATGGAGGGGTTGGGGTGGATGAAGTTGATATCTTTTGTATCTATTTTGGTTTGATTTGGTTTTTATCAGTAAATCGGAGAGCGACCGGATATGACCGCTATGGGGCAAAACCAGACCATAGAAGGGAGTCTTAAAACGCTCAAAGAAGGCCACTCGCCAAGGTGTTGAAGCATTGGACCTCGATGATGTGTTGACCAAGAATTATGTTGAGGAAAGTTGTATGGTTACTATATTACCTATGTCGTAGATTTATGATAAGAAGTGAGAGACATCCAAATGCGACATATTTTTATTCTATGCTTTGCCGCTTTTAGCATTACAGCTTGTGCGACAGGTTACCAAGTCGGGCAAGGCATAGACACCGCGCTTGTTACTTTCGAAAAAGGTGATTTTGATGGCTTGGGCTTGGGTAGATCAACGTCAAAGCAATATAATACGCCTGCCAATGCTGGTAGTTGCGACGCACCAAAGCTCCTTGCCAATTTCACATGGATAGGACCTGAGGCGAAAACAAAGCAAATTGAAGCCGGGAAGGCGATAACGATAGCGGCATTGACGATTGATCAAAATGTTTCGGCTGGGGTAAATGAGATAAGAACAGACCAAAAAACAACTTGTAGCTCACGGGTAACGTTCACTCCAGTTGCAGGTGAGAGCTATCGTATAAAGCTGGTGGAGACGGCGTCTGGAGCATGTTCACTAGACTTCGTGAATGCAGAAACAGGCAACACACCGGAGACGGCGCGGATTGAAGACCAATATAGCTGTTTAGTCCCGTCCACGCCTTGAACCGTAAAATAAGTTATGGCGTTATTGATAACCCTCTATTTAGGCCAGCCTTCAGACCGCGCCTGATATTAGTACGTATGGGGATGAATTTGCTATTCTTCTGAGTGGCTTAAAATCGCTCAAAGTAGGACACTGAGTCAACGTCCGCGTTGGGGGGATTCGACGGCGTGATGCGCTGACTAAGCTTGCGTGCTGACGTCAATGCCGAGAGTGCTTATGAGATAGTAATATCCGAATATAATCAGAATAAAAAACCCGAATAAAATCAGCTCATGCTTAAAGTGATGTGTGTGAAAGAAATTTCGGTCTCGATGGTGAAAGACATCTAACAGCTCATCGCCAAAACGAATGGACAGAAATGTCCCAAATCCTGAGAGCAGAATAATGCCCCAATAGGGGTAAGGCGTTGTGATTATCTGTTGCAAGAGCTTGGTTAGGATCGTGGTGTCATAATAGTGACTGGCAAAGGTCATCGTGCCCGCATTGATGAGAACAGCCACCGTCCAGACAGCGATTTCTGAAACAACCATGCGAATGCCGAACAGGAGTCGCAGCGGGAAATCCAACAAGAAACCCGCATCGGCGATCGGCGTACAAAAGACGAAAAAACTCCACGTCAGTAAGGCGGCAATCCCGCCCGTGAGCAAATCATACTGCAGTGTGAGGTAGATGAAATACCCGAGCATGAGCGCCAAGAGCAGGGCAAATTTTATATAGACTTGTGTGTGCGTTTTATGGGCGGGTTTGATCATGCGAGGCGTATCGAACCCGTGTGAAAAATAGCAAGCACCTATTCAGGCCATCCCCCCCCATTCCTCCGCGCGCGACACATCCGCAGCTGAAAACAGGACCATTCCCGACCGCAATCGCGAACACATCAGGTCTGCGTTCGTAATGTCCTTGTTTGATCGACGGCCCCATTCTAAATCCCTTGCATGCCCACCTATATTCTCTCCGCCTCCATACTCTTGTCTGTTCTGTACGGGGTCGTATTGTGTTATCGTCGACCCAGCGTCATCAAGACGGTGGTTAAAGTCGCGGCGACGGCCTTGCTCACGCTTTGGGCCTATGTTCTCGGCGGGCCTTGGTTGCTGGTCGCGGCCTTGGCCTTTGGGACCCTCGGTGACGGCTTCATGTCCGGCGATCCGAAAAAGTGGTTGCTCCCCGGCTTACTCGCCTTTTTCGTCGGCCACCTCGCCTATCTGGCGCTGTTCATGACGGCGCCCCATGCGCCCCTTGATGGTGTGACTCTGTCCATTGCCTGTGCCGTATTCCTCTTAACCGGAGGCTTCCTTCTGTATCTCTGGGAATCGCTCGGGGACATGCGGTGGCCGGTCGTGGCCTATACGACTGTCATCGCGTTTATGGGCGCGACGGCGGCCCTGCTAGATATCGGAACGCCGCTCGTGGCAGTGGGGGCGGCGATGTTCATCTTATCCGATGTGCTGGTGGCGTTGGAAGTATTCAAATTCGAAGAGGACGCCCGCATTCGATTATTGACGAGCCCGCTTTTATGGGCGCTCTATTTTGGCGGGCAGGCCCTGATTGCCTATGGGTTTTTATTAAATTCACAATTGCTATGAGCCGCATTCCCAACACACGCCGAACCCGCTAACCTACCTCTATGCCCTCGACCTCCACACCTCCGCGCGCGTGGCAGCGTATGCTGTCAGGCCGCCGCCTTGACCTGCTCGACCCGTCGCCGCTCGATATTGAAATTGAAGACATCGCGCGTGGCCTTGCGCGCGTGGCGCGGTGGAATGGGCAGACGTCGGGTGATCATGCGTTTTCAGTGGCGGAACATAGTGTCGTGGTCGAAAATTTATATGCGCAGCTTTATCCGACCGCGTCGGCCAAAGAGCGGATGACGGCCTTGCTGCATGATGCGGCGGAATATGTGATCGGCGATATGATCAGCCCGTTTAAGGCGGCGCTGGGCTATGACTATAAAGCGTTCGAGCAGCGCTTGGACGAGGCGGTGAACCGCCGCTTTGACTTGCCCGCAAAGACCCCGCCGCGCCTGAAAAAACGCATCAAACGGTGTGACGTGATTTGCGCCTGGTTTGAGGCGACGCAGATTGCGGGCTTCACGGTGGAGGAGGCGGATCAGCTGTTTATCACACCGCCCAAGGGCGTGCATGTCACGATTGATCCCTATCCGGTTGTCGCTGCGGAGGCTTTGTTTTTGGCGCGGTTTGAGGTGTTAGACGCCGCTTTGCGCTAAACTTATTGCCTATCCCCGCCGCGCCCGCGGATGCGCCGCCGCGTGAACGGCGCGCAGCCGTTCGGCGTCCACATCGGTATAGCGCTGCGTGGTCGAGAGGCTGGCATGGCCGAGCAGTTGCTGGATCGTGCGCAGATCACCGCCGCCCGCGAGCAAATGGGTGGCAAAACTGTGGCGCAGCGCGTGGGGCGTGGCGGTTTCCGGTAGGCCGAGTGCGCCGCGTAAATGCTGGACTGCGCCTTGCACGGTTCGCGGGCCGAGGGCACCGCCCCGGGCGCCGCGAAACAGCGGCGTGCCCGGATCAAGCGGATGCGGGCAGAGATGGACATAATGGGCGACGGCATCGCGAACGGCGGGCAGTAGCGGCACAAGCCGGGACTTGCCGCCCTTACCGACGATGATGAGCGTCTCGCCGAGCGGCAGCGCGTCAGTGGTCAGGCCGAGCGCTTCACTGATCCGCAGTCCTGCGCCATAGGCGAGGGTGAGCACGGCGCCATTGCGGGCGTCGACCCAATTATCCGACTGTGAGCCCGCGTGGACAAGATCCTTTGCGCCTTCAATCGACAAGGCTTTCGGCACGGGGCGCTTGGCGCGCGGCCCTTTAATCAGGGCGATGGCGCTATTGGCGACGTCCCAACGACGTTCGAGATAGCGAAAGAATGTCCGTAGGGCGGAGAGCAACCGTTGCACCGAGGCAGAGCCGAGCCCCGCGCCCCGCCGGTGGGCGAGGTAGGCGCGAAAGTCGGTCGGGACGAGTCCCGCCAGCGCGCGCAGTCCGGCCGGCTCGCCGAGGTGGCGGGAGAGGAAGCTCTGAAAATCGCGAATATCACGACCATAGGCCTCCACCGTTTTGGGTGACAAGCGACGTTCACCCGCGAGGTGGCTCAAGAAGGTGGTGCGCACATCGTCGGCCGGAATGTTCGGAATGGCAATGTTCATAGTAGAAGTCACGCGGCCACCGTGCGACAACAATGTCAATAAAATGCAAAAGGACCCTCACTCATGACATTTCGTTCTGCTCTCATCCTCTCGTCTGCGTGTTTGCTTGCCGCCTGTGCGACAGCCCCGGAGATTCTCAACGTCTCAACCGTGCATGACCGAACGCTGACGCTGGATACGCATATTGATATCCCCCTGACCTATATGACCGAGATTGATCCGTCGGCGCAGACAGAGCTTCAGGTCGACCTGCCAAAGCTAGCCGCGGGTAAGCTCGATAGCGGCTTTTGGATTGTCTATACGCCCCAAGGCGACATGACGGAGGCCGGTTACGCGGCGGCGCTCGATATTGCCCGTACGCGCGTAACGGCGATTGAAGCCCTGACCGACACGCATTCGGATAATTTCGAGTTGGCGCTCACGGCGAATGATGTGCGGCGAATCGTTGGGGCGGGCAAACATGCCGTCCTTATTGGGATGGAAAATGCGTTCCCGCTCGGCCCCGACTTATCCACGTTGGACCATTGGGCGGATCACGGCGTGCGCTATGTTGGGATCACCCATTTCGGCAATAATCAATTCGGCGATAGCTCTAACCCGCATCCCGAGCGGGACGGCGGTGTCGGCACGTGGGGCGGTCTGTCGCCACTCGGCGAATCGCTGGTCGGACGTCTCAATGATCTCGGCATTATGGTCGATGTGTCCCACACGGGGAAACTGACCATGATGCAGGCGGCGGACCTGTCGCGCACGCCGATCATAGCGTCGCATAGCGGCGTGAAAGCGGTCGCGGACACGGCGCGCAATCTGGATGATGAGCAGCTGCGTAAAATTCGCGATGTCAATGGCGTGGCGCAAATGGTCGCGCTCGGCGCTTATGTGAAGCTGCCAACGGCGGCGCAACTGACAGCCCGGGAGGCGCTGGACGCTGAATATGGGGATCGCAATGGTTGGCCCCAAGCCAAGCAGGACGCCTATATGAAGCGACGGGCGATCATCACGGCAATGGCGCCCGAAGCCAGTGTCTCTGATTTCGTCGATCATATTGATCATGCGGTTCGCGTTGCGGGAATCGATCATGTCGGTATCGCGTCTGACTTTGACGGCGGTGGCGGCGTTGATGGTTGGAAAGATGCGTCTGAGACTGAGAACGTGACAGCCGAGTTGGTTAAGCGCGGCTATAGTGAAGCCGAGATCGGTAAAATCTGGGGCGGTAATTTGCTGCGGGTGCTGGAAGCGGTCGAGGCGGGCGCTAAGTAAGC
Organism: Algimonas arctica; assembly: GCF_014652695.1. Taxonomy (GTDB): domain Bacteria; phylum Pseudomonadota; class Alphaproteobacteria; order Caulobacterales; family Maricaulaceae; genus Litorimonas; species Litorimonas arctica. The sequence goes on along the minus strand of NZ_BMZH01000013.1, from coordinate 3,576 downwards.
TGATCCTCGACACTTTTTGCCGAGGTTACTATCGGCGACGCGCCCATGACTGAACGGCCCCGGCGACACACGCCGTGGCCGCGCATATACCGCATTCGAGAGTTGACGGGGCAATGGGCCATCCCTATAGGCCCGCACGTCAGTGGGCGTGCTGTCTGCGGGTTCCCGTAGAAACCTCGACCGAGACGAACTAGAGACACAAATTGGCCGGGTGGTTTACGCTACTGGGTTAGTTTTATTCAGCAGGCTCCGATTCTTCTAAAGTGGAAGGGTGGGTTGTCTGCGCTTTGTGCAGGACCTTTCCGCATTTACGTGGGAAATACTGCGAGAATGCGCCGCTTATCCGGCGCGGTATAAATATAAACGACAGCCGCGGCTTTTCCCGCGCGATGAAAAACAAGGACGGCTTGATGCCAACAATTCAGCAGCTCATCCGCAAACCGCGGAAAGATAAGCGCAGACGCAACAAGGTTCCGGCATTGGAAGCTTGTCCGCAAAAACGTGGCGTTTGTACGCGCGTTTATACAACAACTCCAAAGAAGCCGAACTCGGCTTTGCGGAAAGTGGCGAAAGTTCGCCTGACCAACGGTTTTGAGGTTTTATCCTACATTCCGGGTGAAGGTCACAATTTGCAAGAACACTCCGTTGTTCTGATCCGTGGCGGTCGTGTGAAAGATTTGCCAGGCGTGCGTTATCACGTTCTGCGTGGTGTTCTAGATACACAAGGCGTGAAAGATCGCCGTCAGCGTCGTTCGAAATACGGCGCGAAGCGTCCGAAGTAAGAGGGTAGAGAAACATGTCCCGTCGTCACAGAGCCGAGAAACGCGAAGTCCTGCCGGACGCCAAATATGGCGATATCGTGCTGACTAAGTTTATGAACGCCATCATGCTTGATGGTAAAAAATCCACTGCCGAAAACATTGTCTATGGGGCGATGGAAATCGTCGAAGACAAGGCCAAGACAGAGCCGATTCGTATCTTCCACGATGCGTTGGAAAACATCAAACCGTCCGTCGAGGTTCGTTCCCGTCGTGTCGGTGGTGCGACCTATCAGGTCCCCGTCGAAGTTCGTGTTGAACGCCGTCAGGCACTGGCCATTCGTTGGTTGGTTACTGCGTCGCGCAACCGCAATGAGAACACTATGCGCGAGCGTCTCGCGGGTGAATTGCTCGATGCGTCGAACAATCGCGGCACAGCCGTTAAAAAGCGCGAAGACACACACCGGATGGCCGAAGCCAACCGCGCGTTCTCGCACTACCGTTGGTAATAGACGGTTTATTTTGGCGGGGTGGATCTTTCGGTCCATCTCACCCATTCATTTTGATTACTGGAGCCTGAGATGGCACGCGACTACGAACTGAAGGACTACCGTAACTTCGGTATCATGGCCCACATCGATGCGGGTAAAACTACCTGCACTGAGCGGATCTTGTACTATACGGGTAAGAACCACAAAATTGCCGAAGTCCATGATGGTGCAGCCACGATGGATTGGATGGAGCAAGAGCAAGAGCGCGGCATCACAATTACGTCCGCTGCGACGACGTGTTTCTGGGCCGGCAAGCGTCTGAATATCATTGATACGCCTGGACACGTTGACTTCACGATTGAAGTTGAGCGTTCTTTGCGCGTGCTTGATGGTGCGGTTGCGCTGCTCGACGCCAACGCGGGTGTTGAGCCACAGACAGAGACTGTCTGGCGTCAGGCTGACAAATACCAAGTTCCACGTATGATCTTCATCAACAAAATGGATAAGATCGGCGCGAGCTTCTATAACTCCGTGCAATCTGTGAAAGATCGCTTGGGCGGAAACGCACTGGAAATGCAACTGCCGATCGGGTCAGAAGACCAGTTCAAAGGTGTTGTCGATCTGGTTAAAAATGTTGCTTACATGTGGGAAGCGGAAGCCGACCTCGGTGCGAGCTATGAGACCGTTCCTGTCCCTGAGGACATGAAAGAAAAAGTCGCGGAATATCGCACTGCGCTCATCGAAGCTGTGGCTGAGATGGATGATGCGGTCATGGAAAAGTACTTCGAAGGCGAAATGCCTGATGTCGCGACTATCCAACGCCTCGTTCGTGCGGCGACAATTGCGAACAAGGTTGTTCCTGTCTTCTGTGGCACTGCGTTTAAGAACAAAGGTGTTCAGCCTCTACTCGACGCCGTTGTTGCTTATCTGCCGAGCCCGCTCGACATTAAAGCGATCAAAGGTATCGACGCCAAGACTGGCGAAGAAGTTTTGCGCCCCTCATCGGATGAAGAGCCGCTCGCGATGCTGGCCTTCAAGATCATGAACGACAAATTCGTGGGTACGCTGACATTCTGCCGCATCTATTCGGGTAAGCTCGAAACAGGCACAACGCTTTTGAACTCTGTCAAAGAGCGTAAAGAGCGTGTCGGCCGGATGATGATGATGCACTCGAATGATCGTGAAGACATTCAAGAAGCTTTCGCGGGCGACATTATCGCGGTTGCGGGCCTTAAAGGCACGACAACAGGAGATACGCTTTGCGATACATCCAAGCCTGTCATTCTCGAGCGGATGGAATTCCCAGAGCCCGTGATTGAAATTGCTGTTGAGCCTAAAACCAAAACTGACCAAGAAAAGCTGGGCATTGGCCTGCAACGCTTGGCGGCTGAGGATCCCTCTTTCCGCGTCTCGACTGACCACGAATCCGGTCAAACGATCATGGCGGGCATGGGCGAATTGCACCTCGACATCCTAGTTGATCGTTTGCGTCGCGAATTTGGCGTTGAAGCCAATATCGGTCAGCCACAAGTGGCCTACCGTGAAGCGCTCGCGCATGACGTTGACATTGATTACACGCACAAGAAACAGTCCGGTGGTTCAGGCCAGTTCGGTCGCGTGAAGATCAAGTTCCAGCCGTTGGAGCCGGGTTCAGGCATCGTGTTCGAAAACTCAATTGTTGGTGGTAATGTTCCTCGCGAATATATCCCTGGTGTTGAGAAGGGTATCCGCACGATGGCCGAAACGGGTCTTCTGGCTGGTTTCCCGGTTATCGACTTTAAAGCTGAGCTTTATGATGGGGCTTACCATGATGTTGACTCCTCTGTGATGGCATTTGAGATCGCGGCCCGTGCTGCGTTCCGTCAGATCAAAACTGAAGGCAAAGTCAAACTGCTGGAACCCATCATGAAGGTCGAAGTTGTGACGCCTGATGAGTATATGGGTGATGTGATTGGCGATCTGAACTCCCGCCGTGGGATGATCGAAGGCACTGAAATGCGCGGTAATGCGAATGTCATTAACGCGATGGTGCCGCTGGCTAACATGTTTGGTTACGTCAATGATCTACGGTCCAAATCACAAGGTCGCGCACAGTTCACAATGACCTTCGATCACTATTCAGCCACACCGCAAGCCGTCATGGACGAAGTGATTTCAAAGCAAGGTGGCGCGTAACCACGCGCCCGGTCATTTAAACAATTTTAGAGTAAGAGGAGCCACTCATGGCTAAGGAAAAGTTCGAGCGTAATAAGCCACATGCCAATATCGGCACCATTGGTCACGTTGACCATGGTAAGACGACGCTGACAGCGGCGATTACGAAATAT
>NZ_BMZH01000012.1 GCF_014652695.1 Algimonas arctica | reverse complement strand
ATATTTCGTAATCGCCGCTGTCAGCGTCGTCTTACCATGGTCAACGTGACCAATGGTGCCGATATTGGCATGTGGCTTATTACGCTCGAACTTTTCCTTAGCCATCTGGCAGGTCCTCTCATCTGGCCCACCTATCAGGCCGTTAAAGGTTAATTCGTGTTTCAACCCCACAAATACAAGTGGGACCGACTGTTTCTGGAGCGGGTAGCGGGAATCGAACCCGCATACTCAGCTTGGAAGGCTGCTGCACTACCATTGTGCTATACCCGCCTTCGTATTTTTGGCTTCGGCGGAAAGGCCCGCGTGGCCACTAAAACGTTAGCTTATGCAATCCACTAATAAAGCGCGGAACTGTTGACCAGCCTACGCTCGCATTGCGAGCGGAGGATGGTGGAGGGGGTTGGATTCGAACCAACGTACACTAAGTGACCAGATTTACAGTCTGGCGCCTTTAACCACTCGGCCACCCCTCCCCAGTTTTACTCCGTAGGGAACTCCTGCTCTTGATACTCGGTCTGGTTAAGACCAAACATCATGAAACTACTGTTTTACAACAAAAAACGCCCTGTCACCCTTGCAGCCATCGTGTTAGCCGCGCCGATAACAAAGGCATATTGCTGATTGAGGCGGGCATATAACGATGGACGACGGACCGCGCAAGAACGAAAACGCAGGTAGATCGGGCGGAAAACGCGGACGGGGCGGAAGCTCTGAAACGCGTACATCCTCTCGAAAAGGCGGTAAAAGCGCGCCTCAATCCTCCGAACACCGTTCCAAAGGCATGATTCCAGGCGCTTCGAAAGATACGCCAAAGAAATCTTATGGCGGCCGATCGCATGGCGCAACGTCAACACCGCGCCAACCGAGCCGTGATTCTAAATATGCCAAGTATAAAGGCAGCAACCGGACTGGCGGAAACTCAGCCCCGCCCAACCCTTGGATTTGGGGCTGGCACGCGGTTCAAGCCGTCATTGATAATCCCCGCCGCACGATCCACCAAATTATGGTCACAGAACAAGCCGCTGAACGGCTTGGTTTAAGTGAAGGTCGTGCTGATCTGAAAATCGTCGCCATGGCCTATATTGATAAAGCCCTGCCACGCGGCGCGGCGCATCAAGGCGTGGCGGTTAAAGCGGCGCCGCTACAATGGCCGCATCTATCTCAACTCGCAGATGACGCCGATGATGACGCGATTATCCTCGTCTTAGATCAGATCACCGATCCACATAATGTGGGCGCCATGATGCGTTTGTGCAGCGCGTTTGGCGTGACGGCGCTCGTCATGCAAAGCCGTAAAGCCCCACCTCTCGCTGGCGCAACGGCCAAAGTGGCTGTCGGCTGCTTGGAATCCGTTCCTGTTTGTCTTGAGACCAACATCGCCCAGACACTCAAGTCTTTGCAGACGTTTGGGTATCAAGTCGTCGGTCTGGCGGGGGAAACAGAGACAACGGTTTCTGAAGCCCTTGCTGGCGAAGGACGCTACGCGATCGTTATGGGGGCCGAAGGGTCAGGCCTACGTGAATTGGTGGCCAAAAACTGTGACGTTCTGGCCCGCATCCCGATGCGATCCAATCCGATTGCGGGAGAAGCCGAAAGTTTAAATGTGGCCACAGCGGCCGGGATCGCACTTTATGAGATCCGGCGGTAAACCTACAAGGTCAGTGCGTCGCCATGATCCGGACTATTTCTATAAACTTCGCTCATTCCCGCAATAGCGGGAATCCAGAGCCGGAGAGTCGCGGTGTGACAATGGGACCTCAGGATGACTAAAATCGCTGACAGCCAGAACACCCATTGGGTCAATAAAACTCCCGAGACGATCCAGCCCTACCTCCAACTCTCGCGTCTCGACCGACCTGTCGGCTATTGGTTGCTAACCCTGCCCGGCTGGATCGGGCTTGTCGTGCCGAGTTGGATTTGTCGTCCAGATTGGCAAATTTGGTCACCGTTTTACTGGGGCGCGCTGATCTTCATCGGCGCGGTCGCTATGCGCGGCGCGGGATGCACGTATAATGACATCGTTGACCGAGGCCTTGATGCAAAGGTTGAGCGGACAGAGGCGCGGCCACTGCCGTCTGGCCGAATCACACTCTTGCAGGCGTGGATGTGGCTCGGGGCGCAACTCGCCGTCGGTTTCACCATTTGGGTCGCGCTGCCGTGGGGGGCAAAACTCATCGCACTGGCCTCAATTCCCCTCGTTGCCGCCTACCCCTTTATGAAACGCATTACCTGGTGGCCTCAAGTCTGGTTGGGATTGACCTTTAACTGGGCCGTTTTGGTTGCGTACGCGATCAAGACAGGCGGTCTCGATCCGGCCATTGGGTTGATTTATGTCGGATTAGCGGCCTGGACCGTGGGCTTCGACACGATTTACGCTCTGCAAGATATTGAGGACGATGCCGTCATCGGTATCCGCAGCACAGCGCGCCGGTTCGGAGGTCGCGTGCGATTAGGCGTCGGGATATGCTACGCGCTGTCTGTGACTTTCATTACTGGCGGCCTGCTGCTTTCACAGACGCCGGTCGCCGCCTTCGCAGTCCTACCGTTCGCCGCCCACCTGTCGTGGCAAATAGTCCGGCTGCGCCCCGATGCTCCTGACCGGGCGCTGAGCTTGTTCAAATCCAATGGGTGGGCAGCGGCTTTCCTGATTGCGGCCCTCGTCCTCACTCAACTGTGAACGCAACCTGATTAGCGTTCCATGCGTAAGTCTATCATGAGAGCGCGACACAATAAGGATACCGCATGTTCGACAGACGCACCTTTACCTTTGGTGGCTCCGCTTTTGTACTCGCAGCTTGCAGCGGCGCCACAAGCGCGAAAACACTTACGACAGACCCATTATCCGATAGAAAGACCGACGTCATGACCGCGACTGATACCAATATTGACTGGGCCAACCTCTCCAATGAGGATTGGAAGAATCGCCTGACAGAAGAAGAATTCCATGTTCTTCGCAAAGAAGGCACGGAACGCGCTTCCTCAAGCCCCCTTGATAGTGAAAAACGCGCAGGCACATTCGTTTGTGCGGGATGCGCCTTGCCCCTGTTCAAATCTGACATGAAATTCGACTCGGGCACTGGTTGGCCGAGCTTCTTCACCATGATTGAAGGGGCCCTCGAAACCAAAAGAGATTTCAAAATAGTCATCCCGCGGACGGAATATCATTGTTCACGCTGCGGCGGGCATCAAGGCCATGTCTTCAAGGATGGCCCTCGACCGACAGGTTTGCGCTATTGCAATAATGGTGTCGCCCTCGACTTCATCCCTGACGCCACTTAGCGAAATATTTTTGTGCGGTTAGGCCTGTCTGAAAGTTCACATAATTTCAGACTTGCCGAAACCCCTGACTCGGACCAAATAGAATATATCGGTAGCCGTCCCATTGTGGGGCCGCGTTGAGAAAGGAGGTGTAGTTTTGTCTATCTTTTTTGAGGGGTCTGCCCAGAGCTGTTAGCTCAGCCTTTCGTAAACGCGAAACCGGGTAGGGCAAACACGTCGGATGCGTCCATAGTGTAAGCCATAACGAAGCGGGCAATATGTCCCGTGAGACCCAAACTTCAAAACGAGGCCCGCTGGCATTGTCGGCGGGCCTTTGTTGTTTCTGAACGTGAAGTTGATTTCCTTATGTCCGCATCGGAACCTAACGAAGGTCAACCGCGTTTATAAAAGTGTAGATTCACTTTTTGAAACGGACCCCGATGGGATTCTCATGCCACTCCACGGCTGTCACTTTTGTTACCGCCGTTTTATCTGTCTTTATCTTAGGTGATGAGACCGCCGCAGCGGGTCCAATCCAACACTATATTTTGAACAGCGCGTCGGGAGATATCCCCGCCAGACACGCTTCGACTGATGTCGAAAATATCGACATTGCCAACCATTGTTCCGAAGGGGGCGGAAAAAAAGAACATTGCCTCTGTCTGGTCAAAGTCCTGAAGCATGACCTTAATACGCACGATTACAGAGTCATCGCGGCGCGGATCAAACCGGAAAAAAATGCCCCTCGCCTCTTATCTAAGGATCGATATAAAAAGAACGTCCCCGCCAAGCCTCTCGATCCAATATTGCGCGCCCTTCTTGAATCACCTGACTTAATGGCCCGATGTGAGCTCGCAGACCGCTTTTACGCTCAAGCGCGGTAAGACATTTAACGAGAGCCAATATTGTCAGTTCGCGTTGGGAGCGCTAGATCAGACAAATGCCTGATTTTATGATCCTATCCAAAGACGTCCCCGACGGCCCCGCCATTCGCGCCCGCGTACGCCAAGACCATCTTGATTGGTTGAAAGCGCCGTCAGATTGCACTGTTTTATCGGCTGGACCCTGGCTCGATGACACAAATGCGATGCGTGGGTCCTTGCTCATTGTCAAAGCCCCATCACGTGAGGCACTGGATGCGTGGATGGCAAATGACCCCTACGCTAGGGCGGGTTTGCCGAAAAACATTGATGTCAGGCCGTTCAAACTTGTGATCGGACGCCCAGAAGGTTTGTGAACCGGCGGGCCTTACCCTGACGGAGCTTGAACGGAGACACTCATGGGTTTGCAATTAGTGACGGAAACGGTCCAGCCGGATCGCGGCCCCCAAGATCCCGTTCATCCCATTAAATTTCCGATGCAACCGCCACTCGATTTGGGCGAGCCCCTCAATTTCGCGGGCGAGCAACCATGGGGGGCCTTCAAGGCCATGCGCGAAACCGCCCCCGTCATGTGGCACGGACTTGAGAATAAAAAGCTCGAAGGATTTTGGGCGCTCACTCGCTATGATGACATCAAGGCCGCTAGCCTCGACACCCAAACATGGTCATCGCAAATGGGCGGTATCATGATGGCCTATGCCAATGATGCGCGGCAACACCCGAAACTCCATTCAGCGTCGCTCAACACCATGATCTGCCTCGACGCGCCGCACCATATGCAGCTCCGCCGCGAACATATGCAGTTCGTTAAACCCACTTATGTTGCTGACTTGCGCAAGAAAGTTGACCAGCGCGTAACGGAGCTATTGAATGATGTCGATAAAGCGGGGCCCCGTCTGAACTGGGTTGAGCATTTCTCCTCACAACTCCCGCTCTTCACCTTATGCGAAATGCTTGGCGTTCCCGAAGCCGACCAGCCAAAAATTCGGGAATGGATGAATATGCTAGAAATGGCGGCCTATGTGTTGGGCACGGGCGACCCCTCCTCGGTTGACCCACAGCTCGTCATGAAATTCTTGACCGAAGTCGAAGCCATGTTTGCCTATGGCCGTGAAATCCTGTTGAAGCGGCGGGCGGAACCGACAGACGACTTGCTCTCCGCTATCGCCAATGTCGAAATTGATGGCGAGCGCCTTCCGGATGAATTCCTAGATGGATCGTGGTTGCTCATCATCATTGCTGGCAATGATACGACGCGCAATTCCCTGTCCGGTGGACTGCGATTGCTGAGTCAATTTCCGGATCAGAAGGCCAAAGTTTTGGCCGACCGTTCGCTGATTCCTAACATGTGCCACGAGATCGTCCGCATGGTGAGCCCGGTCATGTATATGCGCCGCACCGCGCTCAAAGAAACAGAGATTCGCGGTCAGACAATCGCCGAAGGGGAGAAGATCGTGATGTGGTATGGCGCAGGCAATCGCGATCCAGAAGTCTTTGCCGACCCGGATCAATTTGATGTGACACGTGCCAACGCTTCCAAACATGTGGCCTTTGGTTTCGGTAGCCACGTCTGCATGGGTCAGCGAATTGCCAACATGCAGCTCAATGCCGCATTCACACAGATATTCGAGCGGTTCCCGAACATCCAATGGACAGGCAAACAAACGATCCTTCCCAATAATTTCACCCACTCGATTGGTGAGCTGGAAGTCGATTTAGGCGTCGCCAATAGTTGATCCCTAAAATTTTGGGATCGAGCACCGATCAAAAACCAATGAGGTCACAAGCGGCGCCTAGCTTTCGTGACTTCCAGCATCGCACCAAGAATTTTGACAGACATTAAATCTCAAAATCAGGCTCAACGATGGCTCTAAACGCTTTTTTAGCGGCCCGATCTCGATTGTATAACAGCGGTGCATTGGTGCGATTGACCGGATAGCCGTTTAGCCAAGACTGAGCATCTGAAACGCCCCATGTCGTGACAGATGTTACGCTTGGGCGGGCTTCAAACCCATTATAAAGATCGCGATATTTTTGCGCCTGATCATCAACGGCAGTTTGCGGAATATTGTTTCCGTAATCTGCGGCGCAATTTGTCTGGTTCTTAAAACAGGACGCAGGATCATTGTAAATTGAGATGTCCAATTCTGTGACATGATTGATGATGCCCATGAATTGATTGTCGACGTCATCAATCGCCGCCAATACATCAGCCACGGGAGTGGCCGCTTGGATATGCATTTGGTGCCCAATACCGTCGATAGGAATGCCGCGATCCTGCATATCTTTGACGACTTGCAGCAACCGAGCCCGTTTCCCGGTCAATTCAGTGTTGTAATCATTGATAAAGAGAAGCGCATCAGGATCTGCTTTTCGAGCCGCTTCGAATGCCCAGTCAATATAGTCCGCCCCGCCTGCGGCCTGATACCAATTAGAGTTCCGATATGGCGCCGTGGCCCCGTCATCATCGCTGATAACTTCGTTCACAACGTCCCATGCGTAAACCTTCCCTTTGAAATGAGTGACAACGTCCGTCACATACTTTTCTAGACGGGCTTTGACTTCATCTTGGGTGCCTTGGAAGAAATAGTCAGGGGTAGCGCGATGCCAAAGTAAAGCATGGCCACGCAAAGCGATAGTGTTGGCTTGGGCAAAGGTGAGCAAGCGATCGGCAGCCTCAAAAGTGTAGCTCCCCTCTGTCGGGGCGAGAGCCCCTGGCTTCATGACATTTTCGGCCGTGATTGAATTAAATTGGTCTTTGAGAATATCCGCTTCGGTCTGTCCTTCAGCGACTTGCGCGGGAGTTACCGCAGCTCCGACTAAGAATTTGTTTCTAAACTTATCTCGAAGAACCCCTCTGGCCGGCGTGTATGTCACTGTCGGCGGTATTGGTGGAACTGGAGTCGGCGGTACGACGCTAACGGGTCGACTGACAGAGGCGCCACCGCCACACGCACCCAACGCTATTGCCGCAACCCCGCCCAGTAATTTCAACCGATCCCGTGCTGTGAAGTTCATCTTATCCCCTACGCTTACGGCTTATAATTGACAGCGCTGTCATACGTAACGGCATTTATGACCATAATTTTGCGTCAAACAAGGGGATTATTGAAGCCTGCTTTCTGGCCTCAGATTTCGTGAGCGCGTTTGTGCGTTTGTGCGTGTCTTCAGGACTGCGCTCTTATCATTATCCGTTCGGTATTTCCGCTCACCCTATACATTAGGACCGCGAAGAAAGGCCTCAGTGTCTGCGCGATATCCATAGCCACATCAACGATCGACATGTGCCTGGCTAGCGCCCTCGCCCATGCCGCATCGCGCTTATTGATTTACAGTCGATTTCTCTGCCCGCGACTGCTGGCACGAACTATGATTGGGGCGTCTTAAAATGAACGTCATGACTTACGAATTCATCTTACGGATAAATTCTCTGCATCAGGCATAAAAAAAGCCCGGCTCAATGAGCCGGGCTTAAAATTAGTTATCGTGTGGAGCTTAGTTGCTCATCATCGCTGTGCCGACATCCGACAAAGTGATCAGAACTTCCGTACGACGGTTAAGCTGCTCACGAACGCCGTTGCCAGTTTGGACGAACGGTTCTGTTTCGCCTTTACCTTCGGACGAGATCATCGCGCCGCTTACGCCCTGACGGACGAGCTCTTCTTGTGCGTCAGACGCACGGCGTTTTGACAGACCCAAGTTGTAGGCTGCTGTACCGGATGTATCTGTGTGACCGACAACGCGAACGCTGCTGATGTTACAGTACTGACCAACGTCAAGGATGCGGTTGATTGTGTTCCGTGTTTCCGCAGACTGACCTTTATCAAACTCATAATAGATCAATTCTTGACGGAATTGCTCTTGGCACGTGATGATTGGGCAAGCTGCCAAATCTGTCACGCTCGTTACACCATCACTACATGTGTAGTATGTGACTTGAGCAGGACACAGATCAAGATCAGTGACTTCTGTCGAGCCGTCCCAACATGTGAATGTCTGAACTGGGCAGAGGTTGAGATCAGTAACTTCAGTTGAACCATCCCAACATGTGTAAGTCACAGGTACTGGTGGAAGCACAGGAACGACAACGGGAGCCGATTTACCAAAGCGGTAACGGAAGCCTGTCATCAGCACGTGCGCTGATACATCTTCAACAACTGACGTCAGATCGGCTCTGACCGGTGTGCCCGCAGGTGTTGATTGATGTACGAAGTCACCATCAATAGAGAAATCACCCATATCGATATAACGATAGTTAGTGTCCCATGTCAGGTTGTCAGTGATGTTGTAGCCAAGACCCGCAATCAGGTTCCAAGCGAAGTTTGTTTCGCTGTCGTTCGCGCTGCAAGACCGTGCGGCGCCAGCAGGAGCTGTACCAATACAAGCTGGGTTGGAAACAAGGACTGTTCCAGTGTCGTTCAAGAAGTCTGAAGCTGACATGGAGATGTCGCCAGATGTAATACCAAGACCGGCACCAACATAAGGCTCCCAACGACCGAAGTCTGAGAAGTCATAGATTGCATTCAGCATAAGCGAGCTAGCTTGGATCTTAGCATTTGATTGTGGTTGCCCACCAACAGTGCCGAGTTCGTTATAGAGCGATGAACCATCAAGCTCGATACGCCAGTTTTTGCCTAAATCGTAACCAATGCCGAGGCCCAATGCCAAGTTGCCTTGGCCAGCAACGACGCCTTGAATGCCATTTGACGCTGCCGGTCCAACCGAAACGTCAGAATCTGTAATAACGCCATACCCGGCTTGTGCCTTGATATAAACGCCGCTGTCTTGTGCGGATGCGAGTGACGGCGCGGCCATAAGCGCTGTCGCAGCTGCCGCGATTAGAAGCCGATGCTTCATGATATTCCTCCGTAAATGGACCAAAGCCATTAGTTTGATTTAGGTTTTGCGCCCCCCAGGGACACGTTTCCTATACGGGTGATATACGAAACAGTTCCAAATTACCAACGAGAGTTTCGCATTTCGATGAACTTTTAAGTCGAATCCCATAAGAATGTTGCAAAACTGCACCACATCCAAAGGTTTAGACGAATCAAATTGTCATTAAAAGTTAAACCTTTGGTACGCCCAGACGGACTCGAACCGTCGACATCCTCATTAAAAGTGAGGCGCTCTACCAACTGAGCTATGGGCGCTTACCATAAAGGTATAAAGCAGGGATACTTAGAGCCTGCGAAAGCGCGCGCTAACTAGGCGCGGCCAAGCGCGAGGTCAACCCGTTTCGCAGTGGAGTTTACAGACAAATTGATAAGCCAGTTCACAGGCTCGCCTCAGGCCCAAGCCGCACGGAAGTCAGAGACAAATCGGTCATAGGTCCCAGAGGTGATTTCAGTCCGAATTCGTCGCATTAAATCCTCAAAATAGGCGATATTATGCCGTGAGAGGATCATTTGCCCCAACATTTCACCCGATCGAATCAAGTGATGGACGTAAGCCTTTGAATAATTTTGCGAGGCAGGACAATCAATTGCGGGGTCGAGCGGACTGTCATCCTCTGCAAATTCAGCCTTCCTAATATTGTAAGGCCCCGTGTCCGTCCAAACTTGCCCATGCCGTCCAGATCGCGTCGGAATCACACAATCAAACATGTCGACACCCCGATAAACCGCCTCAACAAGGTCAATTGGCTTTCCGACGCCCATCAGGTAGCGCGGACGATCGGCGGGTAAATGCGGCGTCGTGACATCCAAAACACTACACATCATCTCATGCCCCTCACCTACGGCCAGTCCGCCAATCGCGTAACCGCCATAGCCGCCCGCCTCAATCGAACGTTGCGCTGATTCGGCGCGTAAATCGGCATAGGTGGAGCCTTGCACAATCGCGAACAGAGTTTGGTCAGGGCGATCCCCGAAAGCCGCGAGAGAGCGAGCGCCCCACCGCAGTGACAATTCCATTGAGGCGCGAGCCTGATCGGGGGTTGCGGGAAAGGGCGTGCATTCGTCAAATTGCATACAAATATCCGCGCCGAGCAATTCGGCCTGAATTTCCATCGACCGCTCTGGGCTGAGCATGTGTTTGCTGCCGTCAATATGCGAGCGAAACTCGACGCCTTCCTCACTCATTTTGCGCAGCTTGGAGAGCGACCAGACCTGAAACCCACCCGAATCGGTCAACATCGGCCCGTCCCAACCGCAAAACTTATGCAATCCGCCTAAGCGCGCGATACGTTCCGCACCGGGGCGCAGCATCAAGTGATACGTGTTGCCCAGTATGATGTCCGCGCCCGCTTGCCTGACGTGGTCCATATAGACGCCCTTGACTGTGGCCGCAGTTCCCACCGGCATGAAGGCGGGTGTTTGGATGTCACCGCGCATTGTGCGCAGTGTTCCAGTCCGCGCGCGCCCATCGGTCGCGTGAATATCGTAGGGGAAAACAGCCATTATCGTCGCCAGATCAGTGAGCTATCACCATAGGAGTAAAACCGATAACCCGTCTCTATCGCGTGAGCGTAAGCGGTTTGCATTGTGTCAGTTCCCACCAAGGCGCTGACAAGCATAAACAGAGTTGAGCGCGGCAGATGAAAATTGGTCATTAAGCCATCCACCACTTTGAATGTGTAGCCCGGCGTGATGAAGATATTGGTATCACCCGTACCCGCGTGTCCATTTGACGCCTCTAAGGCACGTAGAGACGTCGTCCCAACGGCGACCACCCTGCGCCCTTCGGCTTTCGCTTTGGCAATCTGCGCGGCCGTCTCTGAACCGATATCATACCACTCACTATGCATATCATGATCTTCTGTCCGGTCAGACTTAACCGGCAAGAAGGTTCCTGCCCCGACATGCAGGGTTAGCTTGGCAATTTCGACGCCATGTTCGGCAAGTCGTGCAAACAGGGCGTCCGTAAAATGAAGGCCTGCCGTCGGTGCGGCAACACTGCCCGGATCATCGGCGTAGACCGTCTGATAATCAGATTCGTCTTGCGCGTCCGCATCGCGCTTTTTTGCAATATAAGGGGGCAGAGGCGTCCGACCATGGGCGGAAACAGCGGTATCGAGCGCGCCCCCTGCCCGATCAAATGTGAGCTCGACATCGCCACCGTCTCGGATGGTCACGACCGTCGCGACGAAACTGTCTGAAAAGATGACGGCGTCTCCCTCCCGCAGCCGTTTCGCAGGACGAATAAAGGCGCGCCACCGGTCGGGAGCGGTCCGCTTATGCAAGTTAATCGTCAGCGATACGTCGCCACCGCCGCCTTGCGCGCGCGCCGGACGTGTAGCCGACAAGGCCGCAGGAATGACTTTTGTATCATTAAGGACGAGCAAATCACCGGGCTGCAATAAATCCGGCAGATCGCCGACAGTATGATCCGTAAGTGTCTCACCCACGCATAAAAGCCGCGCATGTTCGCGCGGCTCTATCGGCCGGAGCGCAATCCGCGCCTCCGGCAAGTCGAAATCAAAGTCAGAGACGTCCATGTCAGTGACGCCCAAAAAGGACGACTACAAAAGTCGCTAAGCGACTGTCGCTTTGACGATTTTGCCAGGATAGCGCGGTGGCTCACCCTTTGGCAGCGCGTCAACAAGGTCCATGCCGTCTTCGACTTCGCCCCAGACAGTATATTGGTTATCAAGGAACTGCGCATCGTCGAGACAGATAAAGAACTGACTGGACGCACTGTTCGGATTGGAACTGCGAGCCATGGAACAAACGCCACGCAGATGTGGATGTTTGCTAAACTCAGCTGGAATCTGCTTTTTCGCGCCGCCCATGCCAGTGCCGTCCGGGCAGCCGCCCTGCGCCATGAAACCGTCAATAACACGGTGGAAAGTCAATCCATCATAGAAACCATCTTTGACGAGTTTCGTGATCTGCGCGACATGTTTTGGAGCCAGATCAGGCCGCAGCAAAATCGTGATGTCGCCAGTCTCGCCGGATTGCGTATCGACGGTGAGGATAAGTTTATCGGACATTATATACCTTGAGAGTCTTAAATTTAAAAGTGTGAGAGGTTGACGTTATTACTGTGTGCGGGACGGGATCTGCACGTCGCAGACATCATCATAACTTTGTGTCGAAATCCAATTGGTGAACGCATCGGACGTTGTATCGAGCACTTGCACGGTCGGGCGATCTGCTTCGGGTAAGTCAGCCGCAATCTTTACGTTGTTCATTTGATCCGGGACAAATCCATCTTCACCGACGACACCGACTTTAAAAGACGTCAGATAGTCGTAACCCATAACCGTGGCGCCCCAGACAGAATATTGCGCGTCCAAATGTTCGGCTTTGCCACGCATAAGGAAAAACTGGCTGTTCGCACTATTTGGCTCTGATGTCCGCGCCATAGACGTGACGCCCTTACAATGAAGACCAAAGGCCGCGACTTTGCCGTCCTTGGTTAAAATCGCCTGACTAATCGGTTGAGACGCGACTGGGAGGCCTTTGTAAAAGCCCGTCGCTATCTGCTGCCGTTCACTTCCGCGCGAGGATACCAAGGTCACGCCCATATCTTCGCCGCGTCGAAAGGTGAACTCGGCGGCAATATCCGGCAATTCACTATCGCCTGTCCCGTTGCCGTTCTGGCCGTCGCCCGTCTGGTTCATAAATCCGACAATGACGCGGTGAAACACAACGCCATCATAAAACCCATCGCGCACCAACGCTTTGACTTGAGCCACGTGATTGGGCGCGATTTCAGGGAAAAGCTCCACCCCGATGACGCCGTAAGCCGTATCGATCAGCATGAGATTGTCAGCCTCAACCGTGCGCCAAGCTGTCTCTGGGAACGTCACGGCCGATTTAATTTCACCGTCAGCGTAGCTTTCCGTGGATTCAGCGGAACACGCAGGGCCCGCGATGGCCAGAGTGGACAAAGCCGTGAGACGAACCGCCGCCTTCAAACGAAGTTGGGGTTTCAAAGAGAATGAGATCTTCATGAATATTTGTCCTTCAGTCGCACCGCGACCTCCGGGGTCACGAATTGATCGATATTACCACCCAGCCGCGCGATCTCTTTGACAAGACGCGACGCAATGGTCTGATATTGTGGGTCCGCCATAAGGAAGACCGTTTCGATGTCTGGATTCAAACGGTCGTTCATACCGGCCATTTGAAACTCATATTCAAAATCGGACACAGCCCGAAGGCCGCGAACTATCATGGACGCCCCGCAGTCTTCAACGAAGTGTATCAGTAGCCCTTCAAAGGGCTTCACCTCGACTTCGATCCGCTCACGAAACGGGGCCACGACATTTTCGACCATCTCGACTCGCTCATCCAAACCAAAGACCGGGTTCTTGCTGCGGTTTATCGCAACGCCGATAATTAGCTTGTCACACAAGCGTGAGGCGCGTTTCATAATGTCCAAATGACCCAAGGTCATCGGGTCAAATGTCCCAGGATAAAGAGCGATGCGGTGCTGTGTTTTTGCGTTCATAGCGGGTCGCTTACTAAAGCATGGCCGTGACGACTAGGGGGAACACCGTATTAGCGGTTTACGTTCAAATCCTGTGCGTAAACATGATCCCGCGCCAGTTTCAGCTCTTCCGCCATCCGATCGCGAATCGCTTGGTCGGACAGCTCAATGCCGGCTGCCGTGAGATCGCCGCGTAGCTTACGAAAAACATCATCATCGCCCGCTTCTTCCATATCCGCGACAATCACTTGCAACGCGTAAGCGTCCGCATCGGCATCAACTTTGCCCAGCAAGCCCGCCGCCCAATGGCCGAGCGCTTTGTTCCGGCGAGCTTCGGATTTGAATTCCTTTGCTGCGTCCATAACAAATCGGGTCTCAGAAGCATTTTTACGGTCATCAAAGCTCGTCATCGTATATTCCTTAGCAGAGGCGTGCGGACGAAAGCGTCCGGTCGAGTTTTATCTTAATCCGTCAATACAAAGCCCCTACCCCGGCGGCAAGATACAAGTTCGTCAGGTGAGATAACACATGACTTATCCCTGCGTCCCGTGCGGCCCTGCCGTTGCCGCGCCGCGCGTGCTCGTCTATGGGGCCATTTTACTGCATGGGAGCTGAGCGTCCGATGAGCCGCCGCAAGCAGATTTACGAAGGCAAAGCCAAGATCCTTTACGAAGGACCGGAGCCGGGTACACTCGTCCAATATTTCAAGGACGACGCAACCGCATTTAATGCGCAAAAGAAAGCCACGCTTGACGGTAAGGGCGTGCTGAACAACCGCATTTCCGAATTCATCATGCTGCGCTTGATGGAAATCGGCATTCCGACTCACTTCATCCGCCGCCTGAACATGCGCGAGCAGTTGATTAAAAAGGTCGAAATTGTTCCTCTTGAAGTGATTTGCCGCAATGTCGCCGCCGGGACTATGTCCGTACGCCTTGGCATTGAAGAGGGTGAGAAACTGCCCCGCTCTATCGTCGAATTTTGCTTGAAGCGCGATGACCTCGGTGATCCTTTAGTCGCTGAAGAACATGTTTATGCCTTTGGTTGGGCGACGCAGGGCGAGATGGACGAAATCATCGCCATGACCTTGCGCATCAATGATTATCTACAAGGCATGTTCGCGGGCATCGGCATTCGCCTCGTCGACTTTAAAATTGAATTCGGTCGGCTCGCCCATCCTGATGGTCTTGGCGATCACATGATTATTCTCGCTGATGAAATTAGCCCGGATAGCTGCCGTCTGTGGGACATGGAAACTAACAAGAAACTCGACAAAGACCGGTTCCGCCGTGATTTGGGCGAGGTCACAGAAGCCTACACAGAAGTCGCCACACGACTTGGCATCCTTAAACCCAACCCTTCGACGGCCAATATATCCGTCATTTCCTCCAACGACTGAACAGAGTTATGCCCATGATTGCCCGCGTTTATGTCGGCCTGAAACCCGGCGTGCTTGATCCCCAGGGACGCACCATTGCCAGCTCTCTCAATGATTTGGGCTTCGAAGAAGTCCAAGATGCGACGCAAGGTAAGGTGATCGAATTGAAGCTCGCCAATGGCGAGCGTGACCTTGTCAAAGCCCGCGTCAAAGAGATGTGTGAGAAGCTTCTCGCCAATACGGTGATCGAGAGCTACCGCATCGAGTTGGACGAGACGGAGGAATAGACGTGCAAACCGCCGTCATCGTCTTCCCCGCATCCAATTGCGACCGTGACGCCGCCGTCGCGCTGGAAACCCACACGGGCAAAGCCCCGCATATGATCTGGCATAAGGACACATCCATTCCTGATGATGTACGTTTTGTTGTCGTTCCAGGCGGATTTTCTTATGGTGACTATCTGCGCTCCGGCGCCATCGCCGCGCAATCCCCCGTCATTAAAGACTTGAAGCAAAAAGCAGAGGCCGGCCTACCCGTCCTTGGCATTTGCAATGGTTTTCAAATCCTGACCGAGGCTGGAATGCTGCCCGGCGCTCTCATGCGCAATGCGGGTCAAAAATTTGTCTGCAAAATTAGTCGGCTTCGGCTTGCCAATGCGCAAACGCGTTTCACGAAACTCTATGACGCCAAACATGAAATCGACATCCCCGTCGCGCATCATGACGGGAATTATTTTGCAGATGACGATACACTTCGCCGGATTGAAGGCAGTGGTCAGGTCGTTTTTCGCTATGTTGACAACCCCAATGGCTCTCGCGGCGATATTGCTGGAATCATAAACCAAGCTGGGAATGTCCTCGGCATGATGCCGCACCCTGAACGCGCTATCGATCCGCTGCATGGTGGAACTGATGGCAGCAACATCTTCAAATCCATTCTCGGATCGCTGTAATGGCTGGCACATCTAAGTCTGACGACATCACTCTGGACGTCATTGCTGAACACGGCATTAGCGGTGCAGAATATAAGATTATTCTGGATCGGTTAGGGCGTGAGCCCAACCTGACAGAATTGGGTATTTTTTCGGTTATGTGGTCGGAACATTGCTCTTATAAATCGTCCCGTAGACATCTCGGAAAATTCCTGACGACAGGAAAACGCGTCATTCAAGGCCCTGGCGAAAATGCCGGCGTGATTGATATTGATGATGGCGATGCGATTATCTTCAAAATGGAGAGCCACAACCACCCGTCCTATATTGAGCCTTATCAAGGCGCAGCGACAGGCGTGGGCGGCATTATGCGCGACGTTTTCACGATGGGCGCGCGGCCGATTGCTTTGCTCAACGCGCTTCGTTTCGGTGAACCGGATCATCCTAAGACGAAGAGCCTCGTTGATGGCGTAATCGCGGGAATCGGCGGATACGGAAATTGCGTCGGTGTCCCAACAGTGGGCGGCGAAACCAATTTTCATGCCGGATATAATGGCAACATCCTGGTCAATGCGATGTGCGTTGGCTTGGCGCGCGCTGATAATGTCTTTTATTCTGCCGCCAAGGGCGTGGGCAATCCGATCTTCTACGTCGGGTCCAAAACAGGTCGCGACGGTATTCACGGCGCAACAATGGCGTCGGCTGAGTTTGATGATGATAGCGAAGAAAAACGCCCAACGGTTCAAGTTGGCGACCCCTTTACTGAAAAGTTGTTGATCGAAGCCTGTCTCGAATTAATGGCCACAGACGCCATTATCGCCATCCAAGATATGGGTGCGGCTGGCCTGACATCCTCCTCTATTGAGATGGCGGATAAAGGCGGCGTCGGAGTCGCGCTTAATCTCGATAAAGTCCCGCAGCGCGAGACCGGGATGACGGCCTATGAAATGATGCTGTCGGAGAGCCAAGAGCGGATGCTTATGGTTATTCAGCCGGGTAAAGAACAGCTGGCCTTTGATGTGTTTGAAAAATGGGGTCTGGATGTTGCCGAAATTGGCACGACCACGAAAACAGGTCGGCTCGTCCTCACGCATGGCGGCAAAACGGTCTGCGACATTCCGATTGCGCCGCTCGCCGATGACGCGCCGAACCTTAACCGTCCGCATACGCCGACGGCACCGCGCGACGTCATTGAGCCCAGCGATATTATTGAGCCCCAAGATTATAATGACGCACTAGTGCGCGTCATGACCGATCCTGACATGACGTCCAAACGCTGGATCTGGGAACAGTATGATCGCCACGTCATGGCGGACACGATGGATAGTAGCCAATCGGGTGGCGATGCCGCCATCATTCGCATTCACGGCACGAATAAAGCCATCGCGGTCACAACCGATTGCACCCCGCGCTATTGCTACGCCGACCCCTATGAGGGCGGAAAGCAAGTCGTGGCAGAAAGCTGGCGCAACCTGACAGCGGTTGGCGCAGACCCGATCGCGATCACCGATTGCCTTAATTTCGGCAACCCGGAACGGCCCGAAATTATGGGTCAATTTGTCGGCTGTATAGACGGCATGAACGAAGCCTGCCGCGCGTTTGAATACCCGGTCGTATCCGGCAATGTGTCGCTGTACAATGAGACGAATGGTGTCGCCATTCCGCCAACGCCTGCCGTTGGGGGTGTCGGCCTCATTCCGGATCTGTCGCTTATCAAAACCCTCAAAGGTGCCAAGGCTGGCGATACGCTCATCATGATTGGTGAGACAGACGGCTGGCTCGGCAGTTCCATCTATCTCCGCGCGCTCATGGGTCGCGAAGACGGCGCCCCGCCTCCAGTCGATCTGGCGGCAGAAAAGCGCAATGGCGATTATGTGCGGAAACTGATCCGCAACCGCCGCGTCAGTGCTGTGCATGATTTGTCGGATGGTGGTTTTGCTTCTGCTGCGTGTGAGATGGCTTTCTCTTCGGGTATTGGCGCAACGCTTTCCAATCCATCCGACCTCCCGGCGCACGCGTGGTACTTCGGGGAAGATCAAGGCCGTTACTTAATTGCGACGGATAAGAACTCGATCAACCCGATCCTCACAACGGCAAACGGCCTTGGCGTGAAAGCGCAAATCGTTGGCACAGTTGGCGGCGACCGCTTGACCGCGAAAGATGGGTTCGACGTGAGCCTGTCCGGTCTGAAGGACCGCTGGGAAAGCTGGATGCCCACGCTCATGAGCGGCGCGACGGAGACCGTCTAATGGCCATGGAGCAAGACGCGATCGTAGCTTTGCTACAAGCAGCCCTTCCAGATGCAAAAATCGAGATGATCGATCTTGCAGGTGACAATAACCACTGGAAAGCCATCATCGTGAGTGAACAGTTCCGTGGCAAGAGCCGTGTGGCGCAGCATCAGCTCGTTTACAAAGCGCTAAACGGAAAGATGGACGGCGCGAATGGAGAGCTCCATGCGCTCGCACTGGAAACACGCGCGCCATAAAATCTTTGCGTCCAATCCCATTATCACCCGTTGAACTCTGTCCCCCGCCTTCCTAGCTATGGCGTGATACAGCAGGAGAATTCCATGTCCGACAACCCCGCCCACGCACAGATTGCCAAAACCGTTAGCGAGAACGATATCGTTCTTTACATGAAGGGCACACCGACCTTCCCGCAATGCGGCTTTTCATCAACTGTCGTGCAAATGCTCGATTATTTGGGCGTTGATTACGCCTCTGTGAATGTGCTCGAAGACCCCGCTATCCGTCAGGGGATAAAGGACGTCAATAATTGGCCGACGATCCCACAGGTTTACGTCAAAGGTGAGTTTATTGGCGGCTGTGACATTGTCCGCGAGATGTTTGAGAGCGGCGAAATGCGCACCATGTTCGCCGAAAAAGGCATCGAGATGGCAGCCTAAGCCAAAGTCGCATAAACCGCATCGTAGCGGTTTATTTAGGGTTTCACCGTAGTCACGCGTTTTCCGTAGGAGAGCGCGTGCCATCATTTACCCGTGCCAGCTATTCCCGACAGTCCGTGGATGCCGAACAGCAAGCGGCCTCTCGTGGTGTCAGAGGATATGTCGCCAAGACGCCTATGGGCACTGGGCGCACACTCGGATCTGCGGCCTCCATCATCCTCGGTTTAACCCTCTGTTATGCAGGGCTTCATTACATCCCCACCTTGCTTCGCCCGACGCAAGTCATAGATTCCGTCCTGTATCCATTGAATAAAAGCCTCCTCGACATCGACCGTAACCGGTTGGAAGGGTTCGGGGTTTACGCGCAATCTTTTTTACTGAGACGAACCTATCTGCGCCCCGGACAGGGACTCACTGTTCATTATTCTGTGCCTGAGGGCACCATCTTGGACCTGCACATTAAACAGTGTCGCCGTATGTTTATTGGCGAAGTCTTCCACTGCACACCCGTATCCCAACAGACCGTCCGGATTGAAAACAAGACAAAAGGAACGCGAACGCTCAAATTTGCCGAACCGGGATTTTACCATTTTGATGAGACGGTAACACTCACCGCGCCAGACCAGCCATTCAAACTTGTCTGGGTCAGAAGTTAGACAAAAAAAAGCCCGCTTCGATGAAGCGGGCTTTTGTTTGCATCGAATGTCGCGCGAAATTAGCGCGAGTAGAATTCGATCACGAGGTTGGGTTCCATTTGAACCGCATAAGGCACTTCGTCGAAGCTTGGGATGCGCGTGAAGGTCGCCTTCATGCCTTTAACGTCAAGATCAACATATTCAGGAACTTCACGTTCAGCCATGTCGAGCGCTTCAAGAACCAAAGCCATTGTTTTTGACTTTTCGCGGACTTCAATCACGTCGCCTGGCTTGACGCGGTAAGACGGGATATTGACCTTCTTACCGTTAACCAGAACGTGGCCGTGGTTGACGAATTGGCGCGATGCGAAAACGGTCGGAACGAACTTAGCGCGGTAAACAACAGCATCAAGGCGCTGTTCTAGCAGACCGATCAGGTTCTCAGACGTATCGCCCTTCATCCGTGTCGCTTCTTCGAAAGTACGACGGAACTGTTTTTCTTGGATGTTGCCGTAATAGCCTTTGAGCTTCTGCTTGGCGCGAAGCTGCGTACCAAAATCGGACATTTTACCGCGACGACCGGCACCATGCTGACCGGGAGGGGTCGGGCGCTTGTTCACTGGAGACTTCGGACGGCCCCAGATGTTTTCGCCCATACGGCGATCAATTTTATATTTGGCTGAATGACGCTTTGACATAGTCGCGCCCTTTCTATTTCTTCGCGGGCCGGCTCCTTCAAATTAAGGAGCGATTACAACGGCGGCAACGCAAATATCCCGTAGATGATGGCGGCGACATACTGCACCGCAATGTGAAGTCAACAGACCATGACAGACCGCGTAGAGAGTGTATGGCGCGGGAATGAACCGCCCGCAAGAAATCGATTCCCGCGCAGGACTATTCTCAGGTCTCGCCGCCTACTCCATGTGGGGCCTATTCCCGATCTATTTCGTTGCGACACGCGCGGTCCCTGCCCCTGAACTCCTGGCGCACCGCATTCTCTGGTCCCTGCCCTTTGGTTTGTTGATCCTGATCTTTCGCAAACAAATCGGCGATACATGGAAGGCCATTCGCAAACCCCGGACGCTCGCTTTGCTTGCCTTGGCCTCGATCAGCCTCGCAGCGAATTGGGGCGTCTATATTTATGCGATCCAGATTGAGCAAATATTTCAAGGCAGCCTCGGCTATTATATCAATCCGTTGATTTACGTTCTCGTGGCCGTTCTTTTCTTCGGGGAGCGACTGTCGAAACTGCAAGGATTCGCCATCCTACTGGCGTGCATGGGGGTGCTCGCGCTGACGATCTATGGCGGACAGTTCCCGGTCATATCGCTGTTCTTGGCGTGCTCGTTCACCATTTATGGCGTGTTGCGTAAACTGATCGATGTCGGCGCGATGCCGGGATTATTCATAGAAGTGCTCGTGCTGATCTTGCCTGCTGCTCTCTATATTGCGTGGCTGAACCAATCAGGATCACTCGTGTTTGGCACGGATACAACATTGAACTGGCTGATGGTCGCATCCGGCCCGATCACCGTTCTGCCTCTACTGGCCTTTGCCTTCGCAGCGCGGCGCATCCGCCTGTCCACATTGGGTGTCCTACAATTCGTCGGTCCAACGATGCAGTTTCTCTGTGGTATCTATTTTGGCGAAACGTTCACGGCGGCGCATGCCATCTGCTTCACGCTGATCTGGCTCGGCGTAGCGGTCTTTGCCTTCGATGGGTGGCGTTCTAGCCGGCCATCATACGCATTACGAACAGGCCCAGCGCAAACACGACAAAATGAATAAGCGTCTGTTGAACGATGAGGAAAAATCCGTCTAGCACCATGTTGCGATCCGGCGCCTGCGGCTGAGTTCGCAGTTGATGACGCCGTTTCGGGAACAAGAGGACTGCCGATACCACCGCCACAATAAAGACTACCCCGAATGGGTAGGCGAGATAGCCCAACACAAAACTAATGAGCAGGGTCAGGTAAGGTAGAAAGCGCATGGCGCGCGTCTAGAACAAACTCTCAGAGGCATGCAACTGCCAAGGTCGTTAAAATGCTCCCAGCCGCCGGCGATCGCCGGTAAGAGGAAAGAGCGACGCTAAACACAACACGTCAGATCGGCATGGGGCCACTGCGTATCCATTGAGAAAACAGCCACTTTTCACCTCTGGTCGGCGGCAGACCCGCATGTAACGTTTGTGGATCAGGCTGTCCCTGCTCATCAATATTCGCGAAAACGAGCGCACCGCCCTTTTCGCAGCGAAACTTTTGACCCAATTTCGGAAACTCCGTTTCGGCCCCATCGAAATCATCGTTCAAATAGATCAAACAGGTCGCAAGACGCTGCCCAAACTGGCGCATATCGGCGATTTGAGCCGGCTTCGTAGGATCTAGATAATCGTAATGTGGTTTGAACTCCTGACCAGGTTCGTAATGAAGCACCATCGACTTCTCCATCGCGAAAATTGGGACGCTGGCTAGCTTTGCCACACGCGATTGTATGAGAATCAGAACTAGGTCTAATTCCATCAAGGAAAAATTGGTCGAGGAGTTGGTTCTGTCTTGGGTTTCTTTGCCTCTAACATCAGTGCTATCGTAAATCCGCGCGCGCGATACACGAGGACGCGCCCGTTCAATCATCCAATCGCAAAAACTGTGGGGCAGAAATTCATCAAACTGACGAATTCGCGGAGATTCACAAAGGCTCCGTCGTTCTGGGATGTTCAGAAGCTTTTCTATGTCGATGGCATCACGTACTTCGCGCCAATCCGATTTATCAAAAGCCTGTGGGTTTTCTGGACTAGCGAATAGTTTGAGCTGCCCGACGGCTGGCGCCCAATTCATAGATGCGGCGTGGGCCAAATAATCCAACGCCATGTTCCAGTCTTGCTGACCGGCCATCCCGGACGCCAGCATAATAGCAATGAACTCCGCAGCCTCACCATTTCCAGCCTGCGCTGCTTTTTGAAGGAGAAGCTGACCCTTTTGTCCGGACTCTGCCGTTTTAGATTCAGAGATTAGGTGCTTGCCATATTTGGCCATCGCATTGGCATCACCCGTGTCTGCGGCAGACTGAAGCGCCTTCAAATCACTTGTCATTATTTTTTCCTGACTTGAGGCTGTGGCCCCGTCCCTTGGACAAAGCCTTGACGATACCCCGGAAGGTTCGCACTTCCTGCTTGGTCATTTGCGCGCGCGTCAAAGGCGCCCGGATGTTGTGGCGCATAAGCTCTTTCTTCACCACGGGATAAAAGAATCCTGCGTCCTCCAACTCTGTTTCCAAATGATCGAACAAACGCACGAGGTCTTCACGCGGGGCAACCGCTGACAGCGCATCATTAAATGTATCTGGAACGCCCTCGCCCGCCGCATAGAGAAAGGCAAAGACATTGACGGCCTGCGCCAGATTGAGCGACTGAAAGGCGGGATTCACGGGATAGGTCAGGATCGCGTCGGACAAGGCCACATCCGCATTCGATAATCCCGCATTTTCTGGGCCGAACAAAATTCCGGTGCGTGTGCCCTTAGCTTCCATCGCCCGCACCTTAGAGCCGACCCCCTCCACACCAATCACAGGCAGCTCAATTCCGCGCCGCCGCGCGGTCGCGGACATCACATAATGGAGGTCGGCGATCGCCTCTTCCGTCGTGTCGAACAGGCGCGCGCTCTCCAGCACCGACAGCGCTCCTGCCGCCAAAGTCACCGCGGCCGGATTGGGCCACCCATCGCGCGGCACGACAAGGCGCAAATCGGTCAGACCGAAATTCAACATCGACCGCGCCGCCGAGCCGATATTCTCGCCCAATTGCGGATTGACGAGGATGACCGCCGGAACGGACACGTCTTTGATACCGACGGCACGACCTAATTGGTCATGCACTTCTTTGCCGGGCTTATTGGCTCCCATGTGATCGCTCCGGATAGGACTTTAACTTACGGGCCGCTTTGCTATAGGCGGGCTCATAATTCCAAGACTTTTCAGACTTTGCACAGAGGACCTCATGGCAAAAATTAAGGTGAACAACCCCGTCGTTAATATGAACGGCGACGAGATGACACGTATTATCTGGGATATGATCATTGAACGACTGATCGAACCCTACCTCGACATTGACCTGCTGGACTATGATCTGTCGATCCAAGCCCGCGATGCGACAGATGATCAAATCACAGTCGATGCCGCGAATGCGATCAAGAAATATAACGTCGGCATCAAATGCGCGACCATCACCCCTGATGAGCAGCGCGTTGAAGAGTTCGACCTCAAGAAAATGTGGCGCTCGCCTAACGGCACGATCCGCAACATCCTCGGCGGCGTTGTGTTTCGGGAGCCCATTATCTGTTCCAACATTCCGCGTCTTGTTCCCGGTTGGACAAAACCCATCGTTATCGGTCGTCACGCCTTTGGTGACCAATATAAAGCGACTGATTTCGTTGTCCCCGGCCCCGGCACGGCGACGATGCGTTTCGAAGGCACAGACGGCGAAGTGATTGAGCGTAAGATTTTCGACTTCCCCGGCGGCGGTGTCCTGATGGGCATGTATAACCTGGATGACTCCATTCGTGATTTTGCGCGGGCTTGTATGAACTATGGCGTTCAACGCCGCTGGCCTGTTTACCTGTCGACGAAGAATACAATCCTGAAAGCCTATGATGGTCGCTTCAAGGACATCTTCCAAGAAGTCTACGATGCTGAGTTCGCTGAGAAGTTCGCTGAATTTGGCGGCGAATATCAGCACCGTCTGATCGATGATATGGTCGCAGCCGCGATGAAGTGGTCCGGTGGCTATATCTGGGCGTGTAAGAACTATGATGGCGATGTGCAGTCCGACACTGTCGCACAGGGCTTTGGTTCACTCGGCCTGATGACATCCTTCTTGCTCACACCAGACGGCAAGACAATGGAAGCCGAAGCGGCGCACGGCACAGTGACCCGTCACTACCGTAACCACCAGAAAGGCGAAGCCACATCGACAAACTCGACGGCCTCAATCTTTGCTTGGACACGGGGCCTGGCGCACCGCGGTAAGCTTGATGACAACGAAGCCCTCGTGAAATTCGCGAACACCCTTGAGAAGACCGTCATCGAAACCGTTGAAAACGGTCAGATGACGAAAGACCTCGCGCTCCTCGTTGGTGACAAGCAAGGCTGGCTGACAACAACCGGCTATATTGAAGCGATTGACGAGAACTTCCAGAAAAAGATGGCGTAAACTGACCG
Source organism: Algimonas arctica (assembly GCF_014652695.1). Classification (GTDB taxonomy): domain Bacteria; phylum Pseudomonadota; class Alphaproteobacteria; order Caulobacterales; family Maricaulaceae; genus Litorimonas; species Litorimonas arctica. Next base: position 63,052 of record NZ_BMZH01000012.1, on the reverse strand, counting down.
ACTTTCTTGCTGACAATATCCCGCCTCGGATCATCATCCGAGGCGGGTTTTTTTATGGGTTTACGGAAGACCTTGACGGGCAACCATTTAGTTGCCTATTAATACGCCTATGAGTGATGTCTTTAAAGCCATGGCGGATGAAACGCGGCGCAGCTTGCTCGATCAGCTTTTTGATAACAATGGCCAGACATTAGGGCAGCTAACCCAATCACTCGATATGTCGCGCCAAGCTGTGACGAAGCATCTGAAAATTCTTGAGGCCGCCAACTTGGTGTCGATTCATTGGCAAGGGCGCGAGAAACTGCATTTCCTCAACCCTGTCCCCCTCGCCGAGATCGTCCACCGCTGGGTCGGCCGTTTCGAAGAAGCGCAACTTGATATGCTAGTCGAGTTGAAAGCCCAATCTGAATCGAAAGATCAATCCGAAAACAGGAAGAAAAAACAACATGGCCTATGATGACACACCCAATGGGGACGCGCCCGATTTCGTCTACACACTCTATATCGCTGCTAGAGCCGAGACCGTTTGGAATGGGCTGATCCAGAAAGAACTCACCGAAAAATACTGGGGTCATCACAATAAGTCAGATTGGACGGTTGGATCTATATGGCAGCATCAACGCGCCGATGACAGCAACATCGTCGATGTACATGGACAGGTGCTTGAGTCCGATCCGCCACACAAACTTGTTGTCACATGGAACGGGGCAGACGGCAGTAAAATGGAAGAACCAACCCCGTCTGTCGTCACTTACGAGTTGCTTGCGCTTGGGCCGGACACGAAACTCACTGTGACCCATAGCAAACTCAACATAGACTCCGTTATGCATAAAGGCGTCACCCAAGGCTGGCCGGCTGTTCTGTCTAACCTGAAATCCTTGCTGGAAACGGGGAAACCTCTCTCAGATGACCAATGGGACAATAGCAAACAGGAGCTCACCACATGAACGGCCTACGACTCAACCAAGTCACGCTCGGCGCCATAGATATGGCGGAGAGCATTTCGTTTTATCAACGCCTCGGCCTGACGTTGATCGTCGATAGTGCGCCGCGGTATGTCCGGTTCGAATTTCCTAACCCCCCGGATGGCGGAGAACCTGCGACACTGTCACTGCACGCTGTTGAGGACGGATGGACCGCCGCCGACGGGCCGCTCATCTATTTTGAACTAGATGATTTGGACGCGTATTTAAAAGCGACCGATCTCACGCCGCTTTCGCCGCCTGAAATGAAGTCTTATGCGTGGGAAGAAGCGGATATCCTTGATCCCGCTGGCAATCGCATCCGACTGTTTAAAGCCGGACGTGCACGTCGATTCCCAGACTGGCGCATTTAAGTGGACGCGTTTTGTCCGCGTGGGACGCCCTTCCCCTCGGTAACTTTGACGGCGTCTATGAAGGGCAGCGCTACGGTGTCACCCGCACAGAACGCGCTGACGGACGTCAAGCTTGGCTCTGGGCAGAAGCGCTTGGCGGCACGGATCGGATCAGCGGCAATCTCTACCGCTTGAAATCTGGCGCGCAGCTAAAACCCTGCGAGATGTCTGACGAAAAAGTCATGTCTTTTGTTGTGAAGGTGAAACCCATTAGCGCGTCTAAATCGTAATATAGACGAAACAGCCCTCGCGCTGACTTATGGTTGGACCCTCAATGCGCTTTATCACAGCCCTATTCTTAACTGCAGTGGCATTTCCAAGCGCCGCCTTCGCAAGCGACGACCGCAACATCCGGATCGGCGGAACGCTGCTGTATACGCCTGAATATGCAGGTTCTGCTGATTATGATCTTCGCGTCCTCCCCCTGATTAGCTTTGACGATATTGCCGGGTTCGAATTATCCGGTCTGTCGCTGGCCTATCCTGTCATCGACATTGGTACAGGCCAAGGACCGGGCAACTGGTCACTCAAAGCCGGTCCGCGAGCCGCCTTTGATTTCGGACGCGACAGTGCGGATAGTCCAACCCTAACAGGGTTTGAGGACATTAGCGCGAGTTTGCTGGCGGGAGGCTTTTTACGCGCGACCTACGGCGTCCTTGGCCTTCGTATTGATGCCGGGCAGGACGTCATTGATGGCCACGACGGGTTTAATGCGGACATTTCTCTCGGCACTTACATTCCCGCAGGCCTCCTCGTCGACAAACTCGCCATTCAACCGGCCCTCACCTTAAGCTGGGCAGATGAACGCTACACGCAGACAATCTACGGCGTCACAGCGCAGCAAGCCGCCGCCTCTGGTCTACCGCAATATGACCTTGGCAATGGTTTTCACCGCGCATCGGTGAGCTTGCTCGGCTGGTATGAATTGGACGACCGCTGGCAGCTCAACGGCATCGTGTCTTACCGCGAATATATTGGTGATTATCGCGAGAGCCCGATCTTACAAGCGCCCGACGGGACGACATCAGACGTCTTTATGTTGCTCGGGATTTCACGTTCATTCGGGCTTTGACCGAAACTGAACAGCCGCAACTAGAACGAAGCTGATAATCATCAGCAAGAACCATGATCCAAACTTTTCAAAGCTGACAAGATGCCAGCCTGTTTCTTGGCTTGGGCACGTCCAAGCGCGGGCAAATGTCGCGATGTTTTCAGCAAACCAGATGAACAGCGCAACCAGCAACAATCCCAGCAGTAGCGGCATCCATCGATACGTAAAATCCGGACGAAACCGGATGATTGATGGTCCATAAAGGAGAGCCGCAATCCCGAAGAGCAGAATGCGGACATCCATAAAATAATGGTGCGTGAAAAAATTTACGTAAATCGCGACGGCCAACCATGCCTGCGCCCACAGCGGTGGAAATCGGATGAATTGGAAATCGAACAACCGCCAGACCCGGGCAATATAACTCCCGACGCAGGCATACATAAAGCCCGTAAACAGAGGGACCTCCATAATCCGCAACATCGCGGGTTCTGGATAGGTCCAACTTCCCACCTGCGTCTTAAACAGTTCCATAACCGTCCCTACCGCATGGAAAATAAATATAACTTTGGCTTCGTCCCAAGTTTCCAACCGGAACAGAAGCATCCCTAATTGGATTAAAACCGCAACAATCGTGATGAAGTCATAGCGCGCAAGGGCGGCGGTCTCAGGATAGAACAGATACGTTCCAAGCAGTAAGCCCAGCATCAACCCGCCAAAGAGGCAGGCCCAGGCCTGTTTGACGCCGAAACTAACAAATTCAAAGAATGCCCGCGTATAAGGCCCCCGCACAAAGCGGTGTCGCCAGTCGTCTCGTTTGTCCTGCAGCCAAAGGATCAACGGCAGCTCTGTGTCGTTTGGTTGAGTCAGATTAGAAATTTTCCCGCAACCATTGCACTGATCGCATCAAGGCGTTCCCGGTGTATCGGGAGTTTTGGTAGCGACGGCCAGACAAGTCAGGGGGGCCGGAAACCGCCTCTCCCGTCTGTTCAAACGCGTGCCGGAGCAATCCTGCGGCCACGGCGAAATCCGGTCCGTCTTGTGCGTCTGACAAGCCAAAGACACCGTGGGGTGAGCCGATCCGTACACTTTTATTAAACACCAGTTCCGTCAGTTCCCGCAGACCCGAAAGTTGCGCGGCACCGCCCGTCAGAACGATCTGACGACCCGAGTAAATATCAAGACCCGCATCAATGAGCCGATTTTGGACGAGTTTCATTGTCTCTTCGGTTCGTGCGCGAATGATTGATGTGAGGCGTGATCGCGGTGCATGTTGCAGCTCATCCATCGCGCCAACAGGCGGGCAAGGAATTTGTTCAAACTCATCGCGCGCGCCGTGGAGCGCAGATCCATAAAAGAGTTTGATCCGTTCCGCCGCTTCCAACGGTGTGTTCAACCCGTGCGCAATGTCTGCCGTAACGTTGCGGCCACCGACACCCAGCGCATCGACATGGATGAGCGTATTATCGCGAAAGACAGCCACCGTTGTCAGGCCTGCGCCCAAATCAATCAGCGTCACACCCAAATCCCGCTCATCTTCTGTGAGAACGGACTGCGCCGCCGCATAGGGACTCACCGCAACACTACGCAGGCTGAGATGGCAGCGCTCGATACAATGGGCGAGATTTCGCAAAGGGCCGATCCCAGCGGTCACGAAATGCATGTCCACACCAAGGCGCTGTCCGAACATACCGCGCGGATCGCGAATACCCGTTTCGCCGTCCACTTCCCAATCACGCGGAATCGCGTGCAGGATCGCATAATCAGGCTCAGAAAGTTCTGACAAGGACGAGCCAATGACACGTTTTAAATCCCGGTCTGCAATGGCCCCGGAGGCAAATTCAGTTTGAACGCGCAAATGCCGCGAAGATAAAGATCGGAGGCCGACATTCACGATAACACCGTGAACCGACACGCCTGCCGCACGCTCAGCTTTTTCGACGGCTTGGCGAATACCTTGTTCGGCCGCATCAAGATCAACAACAGCGCCCCCTTTGACGCCCCGGCTCACGGCGGTCCCGCTCCCGAGTAAACGGACGCCCAACGCAGGGTCACGCCGACCAATCAGGCAGACGACTTTGCTCGACCCGATGTCGATAACGCAAACCGTGTCGGAGCTACGCGCGTTCACGCGTCAATCGGATATGCAGGGGTGAGCGTCATTCGATCCGCCAGACGCAAATCGACGATCGCATAACGCGTGGTTGTGTGAGTCTTGAGGGCTACAAAACGGCGCAATGCCGCGTCCAAGTCCGTCAGAGGCAGACGTAAGACACGGCCATCCCGGAACGTCACATCCCATCGTCCCGATGGATAACGCGTCAGAACATCCGTATCCGCCCAGACGGCCGGGTGATGTTGCAAGGTCTCGCTGATCGATTGCGCATGCTGCGCCGCATCGTCGCCGATAAAGAGGCGTAAATCCGACGGAAGGTCACCGGCTTCAGGATCGTAGGGGGCGATGATTTCACCGTCATAGGCTGTTAGGTGGAGCTGGCCATCTTTTTGATAGAGCGCGTAAGGCGCCGTTTCGACCAGCTGCACAACAATGCGGTTGGGCCAAAGGCGTCGAACGACGGCCCGGTCAACCCACGGCAAGCTCTCTGTATTGCTCTGAGCGCGGCGTAAATCTGCGCCAAAGAAGTAATCCCCTTCATAAATCCCGACGGCCGCGCGCACATCCGCTTCGTTCAACCGTCCCTCGCCCGTCACATCAATCCGTTCGACCGTGAATCCCATGGCCATCAATTGGTTGCGTTTAAAAGCGTCGACATTGTCACGCACGACAGACAGATGACCGCCAAGCCATAGCGCGACGAAAGCCAAGGCGAAAAATACGAACAGAACAGAAGCACTAAAGCGCAGCATGGATGAGCGCGACAGTGTGGCCGCACGCATGCCGGCGTGTACGCGAGATTGGACCAAGCGTGAAGCGCCGCTCAAGCCCGGCTTTAAGGGGCTAACGCGTCTAACTTTTGTTGGTTTTTTGGCGTTCTTGGCCATGTTGCATCCTCAACCATCCACCGACAGAGTGCCCCAAAGCTCATTCCGTGGCTTTGACATTGTTCGGGCACCAACGACGTCGGAGTCATTCCCGGCTGAGTATTGACCTCAAGCATTACCAATCCATTTACCACATCCATTTCTGATTGGTTTTTATCTGCGCTATTTGACCAGTTCGTATCATTCAGACGGAAGTCAGCCCGGGTAACACCGCTACATCCCAGCGCGCGGTGCGCGATTTCTGCATTGCGTAAAGCGAGTTCCGTCACACCCTCTGGCAAAGGCACATTGACGATATGGCGCGAGCCACCGGCGACATATTTCGCCTCATAATCATACCATTCTCCTTGCGGCACGATTTCAGTCACGCACAAGGCCTTACCACCGATCACGGACACGGTCAGTTCGCGGCCTGGTATGAAGGGCTCGATCACGGGCGCATCGCCCAAACCTTCATCATCTCGCATTGTCGCAAGCAGCGCCGGTGTTTCTTCAGTCACAATATAGACAGAAGCTGAACTGCCTGATCCATTTGGTTTGACCACATACGGCGTTGGCAGGATGCCTCCGGCCCCAATTCTGGCGCGTGTCTCCACCCGGCCCTGTGGCACTGTCACTCCATGCAAAGCAAAGATGTCCTTAGCCCAAGCCTTGTTCATCGCCAGCTTTGAGGCCGCAACGCCCGAATGCGTATAGGGCAGCTGTAACTGCTCTAAGATGCCTTGGACTTCACCGTCTTCGCCCCAGTCGCCGTGCAGACCATTGAACACAACATCCGGCGCAACGCGCTTTAAATCTGCCACAATCGTGTCGGGATGCGCGTCGATTTCAACGACCGTATAACCTTCCCCGCGTAAAGCCGCGGCACAGGCCGCACCACTCACAAGGCTGACCTCGCGCTCTGCAGAAATCCCACCTTTTAGAACTGCGACTTTCATCGGGACCGTCCAATCCGGCGCACTTCCCAATCAAGGGAAATGCCCTGTGTCTCAAAGACCTTCGCCCGCACAGTTTCGCCCAGTGTTTCGAGGTCCGCCGCCGTTGCATTGTCTGCATTGATCATAAAATTACAATGTTGTTCGCTCATTTGCGCGCCACCGACGCGAAAGCCGCGCATCCCGGCAGCATCAATGACTTTCCACGCCGAGTGACCGTCTGGGTTTTTAAAAGTAGACCCGCCCGTTTTGGACCGAATAGGTTGCGAACCTTCGCGTTTACTCGTGATGTCGTCCATCCGAGCTTTGATGGCCGCAGGCTTATCAGCCGTGCCTTCGAATGTCGCCGATGTGAAAATCAGGTCGGGCGACGCCCCGCTTTTGCGATAAGTATAGTGCATATCCTTATTAGACAAAACGACCCGCCGGCCCCGCCGGTCAATGGCCACGACATCGACCAAAACATCTCTCGTCTCTGTCCCGTAACAGCCCGCGTTCATCCGCAGTGCACCGCCAATCGTGCCGGGAACGCCAGCGTAAAATTCAAGCCCAGCGATGCCAGCGGCGGCGGCGGTCTTCGCGACCCGCGCGTCTAAAGCGGCTGCCCCGGCCGTGAGGCGAAGTCCCTCTGTTTCTACTGTTCCAAAAGCGGGCCCCAATCGAATAACAATGCCATCGATCCCGCCATCTCTAACTAGCGTATTCGATGCGACCCCTAAAACTGTGACAGGGATTGCGGGATCGATGGACGATAAAAACAGCGCCAAATCTGCTTCGTCCTTCGGCATGAAAAACACATCCGCCGGACCGCCCACCCGTAACCAGCTATAGGGCGCAAGCGGGACGTTGGCTTTCAAAGAGCCCCGCACACGCGGCATCTGATCAATCAGGCTCATACCGTGTCGAGCGCCGCAGCCAGACCCGCGGCCCAATAGGTAATGTCACCGGCGCCGAGACAAACGATTAAATCGCCCGGAGCAAGATCGTCTTTCAAATCCGCCGCCAGCGAGGCTTTGGTTGTCAGGGACACTTCGCGGTGCCCGTGGCTGCGAAGGCTTTCGACCAATGCAGGCGCGGAAACCCCGTCAATAGGGGCTTCTCCGGCGGCGAAAACATCGGCGATCCGAACGGTGTCGGCATCGTTGAAACAGGTTGAGAAGTCTTCGAAAAGATCGCGCAGTCGTGAATAGCGGTGCGGCTGCATCACCGCATGGACGCGCCCATCACAGACTTGCCGCGCGGCTTGGAGAACAGCGGATATCTCGACCGGGTGATGGCCATAATCATCAATAACCGTGACGCCATTCCAATTGCCGACAGGCGTAAAGCGACGTTTGACGCCCCCAAATTCAGTCAGCGCTTTGCGAACCGCGTCTTCATCCATGCCTAATTCTCGGGCCACAGCAATCGCGGACAGGACATTTTGCGTATTGTGCTTTCCGGCCATCGGCAGGAATAAATCACGCCACCGTGTTTCGCCGCCCTCACCTCTAAATACTACATCAAAGCGCGTTCCCGTTGATTCCAGTTTCAGATCAACCGCGCGCACGTCGGCCTGCGGGTTAAAACCGTAGGTAATGATCCGGCGGTCCGAGACACGGGCAACGAGCGATTGCACTTCAGGGTGATCCGTACACAGAACCGCAAAGCCATAGAACGGCAGGTTTTCGACAAATGTGTCAAAGGCGGCGCGAAGCGTGTCGAATTCACCGTAATGTTCCATATGTTCAGGATCGATATTGGTGACCACAGCGACTGTCGGCAGCAGCTTGAGGAAAGAGCCATCGCTCTCGTCCGCTTCCACCACCATCCATTTCCCCAAGCCCAATTTGGCGTTGGAACCATAAGCGTTGATGATGCCGCCGTTGATGACTGTCGGATCAAGTCCACCACCTTCGAGCAGGGCCGCAATCATCGTTGTCGTTGTCGTCTTACCGTGCGTCCCGCCGACAGCGACGGTCCATTTCAGGCGCATCAATTCCGCCAGCATTTCGGCGCGGCGCACAACTGGAATGGCACGGGCGCGGGCTTCGACTAATTCGGGATTGTCCTGTTTAATGGCGCTGCTCATGACGATGGCGCCTGCGCCAACGACTTGTTCGGCTTTTTGACCCACAAAAATTGTTGCGCCGAGGGCTTTAAGCCGCTCTGTAATCGCGCTCTCGCGCATATCGGACCCTTGCACGGCATAGCCAAGGTTAAGCATGACTTCGGCAATCCCGCTCATGCCGATCCCGCCGATTCCGACAAAATGGATCGGTCCCATATCGAAGGGGACTTTGGTCGCAAGGTTCTTAGGAGACATATCTGTCACATTATTTTCCAGCTGCTGAGACGACGAGCGCGGCCAAGTCGCGCGACGCGTCTGGACGGGCAAGCTTAGACGCATTTCGACCCGCGCGGTCAAGCCAGTCTGTGTCATTCAATATCTCCGTCAACACCTGTGTCAGTCGGTCCACGGTGAAGTCAGATTCAGGCACAATTTTGGCGGCATCGAGGCGTTCCAGCGCCTTTGCGTTGGCGGTTTGATGATCATCCATCGCAATGCCGAGCGGGACAAGGATCGAGGGCTTTCCCATCAGTGCGATTTCAGAGACAGATGACGCGCCCGCGCGCGCAATAATGAGGTCGGCTTTGGCGAGGTGAACTTCGATATCCGAGAAAAACGTGTCCAAAGTTGCCGCAACGCCCGCGTCAGCATATTGTTTTTGCGCTGCGTCGAGATGGGTTTTCGTTGTCTGTTGCGTCACAGTCATCATTTTTCGAATTTCGGCCGGGAGCGCCGCCACAGCTTGAGGCACGACGTCGGAAATGATGTTCGCCCCAAGCGATCCGCCAACAATGACGAGATTTATTCCTGGGCCTGAGACGCTCTTATTTGACGCCTTTAAAATTGCGTCCCGCATTGGATTACCAATAAACTGGTGATTTGAGCCGTCTGGGAGTTTCGCTAAATCCGCAAACCCACTCGCGACCACAGTCGCCTTCTTCGCAAACACGCGGTTCACCCGACCCAGCACGGCGTTCTGCTCATGGATTACGCGCGCAATGCCGAGTCTCTCTGCGGCGCGCAGGGCCGGGAAACTTGGATAGCCACCGAAACCGATGACTACATCCGGTTTCCACGCCCGCATAAAGGCTTTGGATTGCCGCACACCTTGAGCCAATTGCCAGGTCCCGCGGACGGCTTTGATTGGATGGCGTGGGGATATAGAGGCGGCTTTGACCTCAATAATCGGGTCTGCTTTGATCCGTCCGGCATGTTTGCGCCCGCGCGCATCGGTAATCATCGCGCACTCCCAGCCGAGGCGCGTCAGTTCCTCTGACAGTGACTGAGCAGGAAACATATGGCCGCCGGTCCCGCCGGCTGCGAGCAAGGCACGCATAATCAGTTCGTCCGATAAGCGCCGGGGCGGCGGCGCGTGAATGCGAGGATCAGCCCCGCCGTAAAGCAGAGCGATAACATCGATGACCCGCCGTAAGAGATGAACGGCAGGGTCATGCCTTTGCTTGGGGCCATGTTCAGATTGACGAACAAATTGATGATCGCCTGCATACCGATTAATGTGGCGAGGCCCGCTGTTGCCAGTTGGCAGAATTGATCATTGAGTCGCAGCGCATTGGAAAAAGCGCGCACGACAAAAGCCGCAATCAGTACAATCAGCAGAGCACTAATCAAAAACCCGAATTCCTCGACGGAGACGGCAAAGATAAAATCTGTATGCCCGTCCGGTAGCGAATATTTCACGGCGCCCTCACCCGGTCCGCGACCAAAGAACCCCCCACCCGCGATGGCCTCTAAGGCCCGGTCCGTCTGATAGGAATCGGATCGATCTGGCGACAAGAATGTCGAGACCCGCGCCCGCACATGCGGCAGGGCTAAATAGGCCCCAAACGCCCCCAGCATCGTCACGCCCAACATGACAATCAGCCAGCCTAGCGACATGCCAGCAAAGAAAAAGACCGCAGCAAAACATAGAGTCAGCAAGAACGATTGGCCAAAATCCGGTTGCGTGATGAGCAGTAAAATTAAAGCGGCATAGACACCCAGAACAATCAAAACAGCGGGAACATTTGGGTCCCGTTTTGCCGCAGAAAACATCCAAGCGGCAAAGACAATGAAGGCGGGTTTGGCGAATTCCGAGGGTTGCAAGGAGAATGGGCCAAGCTTGACCCACCGCACGGCCCCTTTCACTTCATACCCAATCGTTGGTAGCGCCATCATGACGACAATGGCACCAATCAATGCCAAAACGCCAATACGCCGCGCGCCCGTGGGGTTGAACAGCGACACGGCCACCGCGCCTGAAAATCCCACGATCGCAAAGACGGCGTGGCGAAACAGGAAGAAAAATGGCGATTGAATACCCAAGCGATGCGACGCTGCGGGGGACGCGGCCATGGACAAAACTAATCCCGCACAAAGTAAACACAGAAGCAACATCAAGGTGAGTTGGTCAATCGACCGCCACCATTCCGTCAGAAGAAAGCGCCGCGACCGGGAGGTCAGCGTTGTCGGCATGATGGCCAACTTCATGCGACCGACCCTGTGTGTCGAGGGGCGTTATTCTTAGCGGCCGCGGAGGCGAACATATCAATGAGCTGATTGACTTCATCCCGGAAGACATCTCCGCGAACCTCGAAATTCTTGAACTGGTCAAAACTGGCGCAGGCAGGTGAGAGCAGCACAATGGGATTTTTAATGCCCGATGCCAACGCATCATGAGTCGCGCAAAGCAGCGCCATCTTAAGCGCGCCCGAAACCTTGTTTTCAACCGAGACAATATCCAGCGTTGCCGCAAAATCATGGGCGGCTTCACCGATTAAGTAAGCTTTGCGAATACGATCTTTTAAATCCATCAACGGCTCGATCCCACCGTCTTTGGCCACGCCACCCGCGATCCAGAAAATATTTTCATAACTGCCCAAGGCCTGACGCACCGCTTCGGCATTGGTGGCTTTGCTATCATTGACGAAACGAACGGGCCCAATAGACCCGATGGTTTCCATCCGGTGCGCAAGTCCGGGGAAGCTCAGAATAGCTTCACCGATAAACCGCGCTTCAATGCCGAGGCTGGAGACTGCCGAATAGGCGGCGGCGGCATTCTGAGCATTATGTGCACCTTCCAGTGCTTTCGCCTGTGTTAGGTCACAGACAACCCGGCCATTCCGGCCCGTCCGGTCCACCAGCTGTCCACCCAAAGCGCAGACGCCATGACCAAGCGCGCGTTGCGCAGAAATCGGGACAATCCGACGCCCATTGCGCGCTTTCAAGTCCGTCGTCAGAGCTTTGCCGTATGCATCATCCACACCAATGACGACGGTATCATCCGATGTTTGGTTATTGAAGATAACCTGCTTGGCTTCACCGTAGGCTTCCATTGTGCCGTGACGATCAAGATGGTCGGGACTAAGGTTCAGAAAAACCGCCGCATTGGCACGCAAACTTTGTGTGCGCTCCAGTTGGTAAGATGACAGCTCAATCACATAATGCGTTCCGGCATGCATGCGATCGAGATCCAAAACGCCGCGCCCAATATTGCCACCAATCTGTGCGTCTTTACCCAAGGCTTTAAGAATATGACCGATCAATGCCGTTGTTGTTGATTTCCCATTCGTCCCGGTGATGGCAATGACTTTTGGCCGGTCACCGACTGGGCGCGCGTTAATTTCGCGCGCCATAATTTCTATATCGCAAATGATCGGCACACTGGCGGCGATGGCCGCGAGCGCTGTCCAATGCGGTTTAGGGAGAGAGTGCGGCACACCCGGCGAGAGTACGAATTCATCCACTGTCGACCAGTCAATATTCGTCAGATCGTGGATCGAGACCCCATCCGCCTTCGCGTCATTGCGCGCATCCTCGCGGTCATCCCACGCCCAGACGTCAGCCCCGCCCGCTTGCAGCGATAGCGCAGCAGACACGCCAGTTCGGCCGAGGCCGAATACGGCAACACGCCGTCCTTTAAATGTGGTGGCTTTGATCATCGCAACTTCAACGTAGATAGACCGATGAGGGCCAGAATGATCGCAATGATCCAGAAACGGATGACAATCGTCGGCTCTGCCCATCCCTTTTGTTCAAAATGGTGATGGATCGGGGCCATACGGAACACGCGTTTGCCGGTGAGCTTGAACGACGCGACTTGAACGATCACTGAGACGGCTTCGAGCACAAACAGACCGCCAATGATCGCCAGAACGACCTCGTGTTTAATGGCGACGGCCGTCGTGCCGAGCGCGCCGCCCAAAGCCAAGCTGCCCGTATCGCCCATGAAAATCATGGCCGGTGGCGCATTAAACCAGAGAAAGCCGAGTGACGCGCCGATGATGGCGCCCAAGAAAATCGTAATTTCCGCACTTCCTGGCACATTTGGAACGCCGAGATAGTTTGAGAAAATAGCGTTCCCAACGAGATAGGCAATGAAAGCCAAGGCCATCGCCGCAATCATGACTGGCACGATTGCCAATCCGTCCAACCCGTCGGTCAGGTTGACGGCATTGGCGCTCCCCACAATAACAAGGCAGCCAAACGGGATGAAAAAGACGCCCAAATTGATCCAAAAATCTTTGAAAAATGGAATAGCTAACCCGGTGTCGAACCCACCTTCAGCCGGCATCGCGCCTGACAATAGCCAGACAGCAATCGCCGCAATCGCGACTTCTAAGACCAGACGGATTTTACCTGAGAAACCGCGGTGGCTCTGACGGCTCACTTTCAAGAAATCATCGTAAAACCCAATTGCGCCAAAGCTGACCGTGACGAAAAACACGGTCCACAGAAATGGGCTTTTCAGATCGCCCCAGAGCAAGGTCGAGATCACAACAGGCAGTAGGATCATCAGACCGCCCATGGTCGGTGTTCCAGCCTTGGCGATGATATGGCTTTGCGGGCCGTCCTCACGGATGGGTTGGCCCTTACCTTGTTTGGCGCGCAACCAATCGATCATGCGCGGGCCCAAAATAAAGGCGACAATCATCGCTGTCATCAGCGCCCCGCCAACACGAAATGTGATGTAATTCAATAGGTTGAAGACCTGATAATCTTCGCTCAACGGCGCGAGCCATTCATAGAGCATATGTTAGCCCTCCCCTTTCAGCCGCTTCGCGAGCCGCCCCAGCCCGGTCGCATTTGACCCTTTGATCAGCAGGACATCGCCTGCCTGAATCTCGTCGTCTAAAGCCGCGTCGATCATATCGATTGTATCGGCTTGAATCGCGCGCAAACCCTGTGGCAGCGCCCCACGCAGCGCTCGCATACATTCACCAATCATCAGAACCCGGGCAAAACCCGCGTCCACTAATGGACCTGCGAGCGCGGCATGTTGTTCCAATTCATCCGGCCCAAGTTCATACATATCGCCCAGAATGGCGACCTTACGTCCGGCCACTAAAGACGCTGCAGAAATCGCAGCGCGCATGGACGTTGGGTTGGCGTTATAGCTTTCGTCGATTAGCGTCACTGATTGACCCGCAATCTCGACCTGCGTCACATCTCCGCGACCGTCACTCGCTGTCACATTGCGTAAGGCCCGCGCGGCTTTACGCAGATCCAGCCCCAGCGCATGGGCGACGGCGATACAAGCCGCTGCATTATGGTCCCAGTGACGTCCCGCCACTTGCAACGTTACGTCGATTTGTTGGCCTTCGACGCGAAGGCGAACATTACCGCCCTGCGCGTGATGGTTAGACGCCACAATCGCGACGTCGGACCCTTCAGCCACCCCAAACGTAAGAATGTTCAGTCCGGCTGCCTGCGCGCGTATGCGCGGCGTGTAATCATTATCCGCATTCAGGATCAGCACGCCGTCAGGCATGAGACCGTGACGGATTTCAGCCTTTGCGTCAGCGATCGCTTCGAGACTCTCGAAATTTGCCTGATGCGCGCCTGCAACCGTTGTGATGAGCGCAATATGCGGTGCGACCTGTTTGGACAGATCGGTCAACTCGCCCGTATGGTTCATCCCAGTTTCAAAAACCGCAAACTCGGCTTCTGGCGGCAGCGTTGCCAGTGTGATCGGTACGCCGAGATGGTTATTGAATGAGCGTTGGGATTTATGGGTGGCGCCATATGTTGCGAGCATAACCGCGAGCGCGTCCTTGACGCTGGTCTTACCCACGGACCCTGTCACCGCGATGCGCTTGGCTGAACTTCTGTCGCGTCCCGCCTGTCCTAAGGCTTGGAGTGCCACCTTGGTGTCAGCGACTTTCACGGCCCTTGAAAACCCGTCTTTTTCAGTCAAAGTCCCCGTTGCGCCTGCTGTCATTGCCGCATCAATAAAATCATGCCCATCGCGCGTATCTATCAACGGCACGAACAAGTCGCCCGCTTGCAATGTGCGCGTATCAATCGACAAACCTGTGACACCGAATGCCGCAGTTTCGGTTCCGCCCGTTGCGACGGCAATCTCTTTGGATGACCAAAGAATACTCATGCGAGTAACTCTTGCACGACAGTCACGTCATTAAACGGGATGACCGTGTCGCCGACAATCTGTCCTTGTTCGTGGCCCTTACCCGCGACCACGAGGCAATCACCTGCGTCGAGTCGAGCAATGCCTTCGGCAATCGCAGCGCGACGGTCGCCAATTTCAGTGGCGTCGGGGCACCCTTGCATCACCGCGGCCCGGATCATGTCCGGGACTTCGCTGCGCGGATTATCGTCTGTGACAATAACGTCGTCAGCATGGCGTGCCGCAACGGCCCCCATTTTTGCTCGTTTATCCGGGTCCCGATCACCGCCGCAGCCGAAGACGATGCGAAGTTTGCCTTCGACATGCGGGCGAACGGATCGAAGCAGTTTGCTGAGCCCGTCTTCTGTATGCGCAAAGTCGATAAAGACTGGCGCCCCATTGGCTTTACGACCCGCCATTTCCAAACGCCCGGCCACGCCATATAATTTTTCCATCGCCTTGAGCGCAACATCTTTCGGAACGCCTGTGCTCAGGGCCAGCCCGAGCGCGGTGACCGCGTTCAAGGCCTGAAATTCAGCCGCCAACGGAAGCTCAACCACAGCCCGTTCGCCATCAATGACCAGTGTTACGGTCTGGGATGCGGCGCGGGGCATAATTTCAGCAATGCGAATATCGCGCCCGGCCCAGCCGATAGATCGGCCATAAAAACCCGCCGTTTCACAGGTTGCGAACAAGTCGCGTCCGGCTTGATCATCAACCATGATCACGACTGGGCTGCGTCCGGGCAGGAGGTCCGTAAATAAGCGGGCCTTCGCATCGAAATAAGCCTCTGGGGTTTCGTGATAATCGTAATGGTCTTGCGTCAAATTGGTAAACCCCGCTGCGCTCAGCGCGACTTCGTCCATCCGACGCTGATCAAGTCCATGGGACGAGGCTTCCATCGCCGCGTGAGTCACGCCTTGAGCGTGAAGGTCGTTCAGCGTCTTATGCAAGGCGAGCGCGTCTGGGGTCGTATGGCTCATTGACAGAAGACCGCTCGGACTACGAACACCCAACGTACCAAAACACGCCGCTGCGTGGCCTGCGGATTGCCAAATTTGACGTAAAAATTCGACGGTCGAGCTTTTGCCGTTGGTTCCTGTCACCGCGATAACCGTTGCGGGTTGATTGGGGTAAAGCCGTTTGGCGAGGCGCGCATAATCCAAGCGCGGTTCATCCGACGCCAACAAAGGCACGCCATGCGTATCGGCGTCTCGTGTGCTCAGAATTGCAATTGCGCCATTATTGATGGCCTGTGGAATAAAATCCCGTCCATCCAAAGCCGTGCCCGGTAGCGCCGCAAAAACATGACCCGGCTCAACATGCCGTGAATCACAAGACAGACCCGTCACGACAGCGTCGGATTTTAGGCCTAAATCTTTGAGGGTTAGACTCATCATCGTAGCGCCTCCTTCGGGATTGCGGCCGTTTTCGGCAGGTCGCGCGCACCTGGAAGCATAGGTCCAATCCGTTCGATGATAGCGCCCGCCGTCGGTGCTGCGTTCCAGCCCGCCGTCGCGTAGTTGTAGGTCTCTGGCAACCCCTTGGGTTCGTCGAGAGTCACGATTAAAACATAACGTGGGGCAGAATGTGGAAACGCGGCGATAAAGGATGAAACCAGGCGATTCCGGTCATACCCGCCATGGGAGGGTTTCTCCGCTGTGCCCGTTTTGCCCATCACGCCGAAACCCGGAATATTAGCTTTTTTACCAGTGCCTTCGACAACTGTCAGACGCATCATGTCAGCTAAATCTTGGGAGACCTGCGACGAGAATACGCGGTGCGTCTCGGGGGGGCGTGTCGCATCGCGCTTCAAGACGGTTGGAACAACGTAAACGCCGTCATTCAGTAAGGCCCCCGTCGCCGTCGCAAGCGCGAGCGGGGTGACGGAAATCCCATGCCCATAAGACACAGTCACAGTCGCCATTTCGCCCCAAAATTCCTGAATTTGCGGATAGGCGCTCTCAGATAATTCGTAAGGCACACGCCCCATCAAACCGAGTTCACGTAAATAATGTTGCTGACGCTCTTTGCCAATCCGCTGCGCCAACATGGCTGTGCCGCGATTAGACGATTCTGCGAGCACATAATCGAGGCTCAGCGCCTCCGTCGCCGGATGGTCATCCCGGATAAATTTGTTCAAAACCTTATAGGGTTTGTGCACATCAAACATTTCATCGCGTGTCGTCAATCCATCCTCCAATGCCATCGCCATCGTCAGCGGTTTAAACACTGAACCCAAGTCATAGGTCGACATTGCGGCATGATTTTTACGACTTTCAGGCGATTCTGCGCCATATTTATTGGGATTGAAGTCAGGGACAGACACCATGGAAATGATTTCGCCGCTTTGAATGTCGAGCAAAACTGCAGCCGCAGAGAGCGCAGAAAAATGCTCAACGCTGGCTTTTAGTTCTTCGGCAATCGCGAATTGGGCGCGCCCATCCATAGCCACCGCTAACTCCGGCGCATTTTCCGCCGTCAAACGCTCGTCAAATGACCGCTCAACTCCGGCGGCTCCGATCAAATCAATATTGGTCCAGCCAATCAAATGTGCCCCTAAGGGCGCATTCGGATAGGCGCGTTTGGCTTCGCGCCGAAACCCTAGACCCGGATGGCCCAACTCGAACACGGCTTGACGTTCTTTCGGGGACAGCCCGCGATCAACCCAGACAAATGCGCGATCCGAGGCCAATTGTTCAGCGACCTCGGCAACGTCCAATCCGGGACGGAGCGCGACCAGGGCGTCTGCCGTCTCATCTGGATTCCAAATCCGCGACGGCTCAGCATAAAGAGAATAGCTCGACAGCGTGGTCGCGAGCAGCAAGCCATTGCGGTCGGTGATATCGGCGCGATGCTGGATGACCTCATCGGGGGCAAGACGCAAATGCCCATCCGGCGATAGCAAGGACACTTCCGCCAAACGCACCAAAACAATGGCGATCATCGTCAGAAACAAAACCAAACTAATCCGAATGCGAATACGCCCTTCAGAGACAGCGGCGTGATTAATATCGGCCAGCGCAACAGATTTCGTTTTCGCGAAGGGGGACAGGCTCATGGCGTCTCCTCCAACTCGGTCAGTGTTGCTGTCGTGTCCGTTGTGACAGGCGCAAGCGCAAGTCGATCCCGGGACAGTTGACGCAGACGTTCTGAATTGGACAAGACCGCGGCCTCTGCCGACAGCACCGAAATCGCTAATTCATGCTCTTCAATCTGCGCTTCGAGACGCGAGACTTCATCTCGCGCATCCTGCGCCCGCGTTTTCACGAAGAATAACATCATGGTCAGGCCCAGCCCCAACACGATCAATAAAAACAGACCGAGGCGGCGCGACGTGCGCTCGACCGGGGTGTAGACATAAGGCGCGCCGCTCACGTGAGACGCTCCAGCGTTGGTAATACGAGCTTGGCCGGGTGCCACGCCGTTGGCTCCGGGACTTGCGCCGCCGCGTTCGTTCGAACGGCGACCCGTAATTTCGCTGATCGGGAGCGCGGATTTTCTGATTCTTCTGATTTAGTCGGCTTTACAACTGATCGCCGCGGCAGAGTAAAACTGGCGTCAGGTCCGGTTTTCACGACAGCCGGCGCATAGCGTGATCCGCCCTCGACTTCGCCTGCCCGGTCCCGAAGGAATTGTTTGGCAATGCGATCTTCGAGCGAATGAAAGGTCACAACGACCAGACGGCCACCCGGTTTTAGGAGCCGTTCTGCCGCACAAAGTCCACGATAGAGCTCGCCGAGTTCATCATTGATATAGATGCGAAGCGCTTGAAATATCCGCGTTGCCGGGTGGATTTTTCCACTGCGACCGATGGCGTTTTCGATAATGGTCGCCAACTGCCCTGTCGTATTGATGTCGTCTTCGCCCCGCGCTTCGACAATGCGCTGCGCCGCACGGCGCGAATGGCGTTCTTCGCCGTAAAACTTAAACAATGTCGAAAGCTCGTCCTCATGCAGCGTCATCACAGCGTCGCGCGCCGTTGGGCCAGAGCGGCTCATCCGCATGTCGAGCGGACCATCTTTTTGAAACGAAAAGCCGCGCTCGGCCTGATCAATCTGCATCGATGACACGCCAATATCAAACACAACAACATCTGCCATCGGCAGACCATGTTGATCCATCTCTGAGAAGGGTGTTTCCACCAATTGAAACCGCCCCGGATACGCGTCTGACAGTTGCGTCGCACGGGGCTGCACGCTGGGATCACGATCAAGCCCAATCACGGAACAATCCGCGCTGTTGAGCAACGCTTCACTATAGCCGCCATTGCCGAACGTCGCGTCGACAACCACGTCGCCATCCGTGACCTTTGCTGCGGCCAGCACTTCCGCCAGCATAACGGGGATATGGGGGCGATCACTCATGATGGACGAACAATGCCCATAACGAGAGGGGTGTTTTTAACCCGCTCGCGCATTTCCGCTTTGCGATTTTCATGCGCAGCCGGATTCCAAATCTGAAAGCGATTTCCTAGTCCCACGAAGGTCGCCGCGTCGGTCAGAGCGGCATGGTCCCGAAAAGCCTCTGGCAAAACGAAGCGTCCCGTCTTGTCATAACCAAGTCGGCGCGCTTCACCGAGCAACATAACTTGCTGGGCTTCGGCCTGTTCAGGGGAGAGCGAGCCATCAGACACACGGTCGAAAATTTCGCACTGAATAGACTCCATTAACGCCTTACCCCCACCTTCAAGAAACTCGCCGCGCATACTGGGCCAAACGAAGATGGCCGCATCGTCCCCGACCGTGTCACGAAAAGCCGACGGAACAGATGTCCGGCCCTTCGCGTCAATCGTATTTGTCGATGTCGACAGGAACATGAGACTACCCCGCGCACGACTCGCCGGTCAGGGATGAGGCGAGTCGTGGCATTCCATGGGATATCGTGGGAAATCATGGTCATCAATGCCGCATAGAGGTTTTGTTAGGTATAATCTCCAAACCCTTAACAGTCTGTGAGTCCTGTGGATAAGATTGAGTTCTATAACGGATTCAACGTCCTGATTGGGGGTAAAAGTGTCAGAGGGCCTATAAGCCGGGTTTTGTCCTACGCACCCGTTAAGGTCCGCAGGGGCGGCCATTCATCTGGGGCGGCGCTTACGCGACACCTCATGCAACCGACCCGGACGACATCGACAAAGCCCGATATACGCCGTCCCTATTTGGTCTTGCTCCGGATGGGGTTTACCGTGACGGCCCCGTTTACACGCGGCCCGGTGCGCTCTTACCGCACCCTTTCAGCTTTTCCCGAACAACCCATAAATGGGCGCGCCGGGTAGTCTTCTCTCTGTGGCACTGTCCCTGAGGTCACCCTCGCCGGGCGTTATCCGGCATCCTGCTTTATTGGAGCCCGGACTTTCCTCGGCACTAAAAAAAGTGACGCGGCCGCCCGGCCCTCTGACACGCGCTCTAAATCGTGTTAGCCCCCATCTCGTCAAGGCCCATCTGCTCACGACTGATGTTGTTAGGGCCAATATATTCAGGGGATTATCCGGAATGAAGAAACTTATGTGTGCGGCCGTGATTCTCGCCAGCTGCAATGCAGCCTCGCCCGATGCGACCCCTGAGCTATCAGGTGTCACGCTCTATCAAACCACCGCCATTACCGCCGATCCGAATCAACCCGTCGCAACGGGAGTCGCTGTCTTAAACGGCGGCATCACCGCCGTCGGAGATTTTGACGCCCTAAAAGATCAACTGCGCGGCGCGGTCATCGACACACAATATGCGGACCAAGTTCTCCTCCCCGGCTTAATCGACCCGCATGTGCACATGACGCTCGGCGCAATGATGTATGGCGCAGAGATGGTTCCGCCGTGGGATGTGCCAATGGCGGATGGCGTGGTTAAAGGCCTGACCTCCCGCGAGGCGCTGCTCGCGCGGATCACTGAGATCGAAGCCGCCGCGCCGGATGGGCCGCTTGTTCTCTGGGGTTATCATGACTTGATTCAAGGTGATATTCGCCGCGCCGATCTGGACGCCATTACGACGGACCGCCCGCTTTTACTCTGGCACTGGTCCGGCCACGACTTCTATCTCAATAGTGCCGCCATTGAGATGGTCGGCGCGACACCCGCGCTGGCAGATCAATTTCACGGCATTGAGCTGGATGCGGACGGAGAGCTGACAGGACGGATTTACGAAGACGCCTTGCTCGCGATTTTTGAAAAAATCGCCGCCGTCATCATGCACCCCACCCACATTAAACGCGGCTGGGACCGTTACGAAGCCTTGCTCCAAGATGCCGGTGTTACGACGGTTGCCGAAATGGGCTACGGTATCTTTGGCCGCAATATCGAAGATGCATTCCTCGCCGCGCATCATGACGACACGGACGGTTACACGATCTACCTCGTCCCAGAACACCGGGCGTTTCTACAGGAATTCGGCGAGACGACCGTCGAGGCCATGACGACCATGGCCGCGACCCGCGACGACGTCTTGCCGCAAGTCAAACTTTTCTCCGACGCAGCTTTCTATAGCCAGACCATGAAACTCACCGCGCCCGGTTATATCGGCGGACAGAGCAAAGGCACGACCGGGCTCTTCGTCATCCAGCCAGATGACCTCCCTGACCTGATGGCATCTTATTGGGATGCGGGATTGGACATTCATATTCATTCAAACGGAGACGCCGCGCAGGACAGTACGCTTGCGGCCCTAGAACAGCAGAGCCCCGGCAAAGAAGGACAAAGACTGATCGTCGAACATGCCGCCTTGCTTACGCCCGAACAGATTGCGCGGCTCGCGAAACTGCCCGCAGGCGTCTCGGCGGCCAGCCACTATGTCCGTTATATGGGCGGCACGATGGCGGACGCGATTGGAGCCAAAGCGGACTATCTCTCGCCCATGGGCAGCACCGCGAGCCTTGGCATTCCGACAACACTTCACAGCGATGCGCCGCTTGCACCGCCCTACCCGCTGCTCGCCGCGCAAGCGCATATGTTACGCGATACGGAAACCGGAACGGTGAGCTTGCCGAATGAGCGACTGAACGCGGAACAAGCCTTACGCGCCATTACGCTGGACGCGGCATGGTCGCTTGGACTGGAAACCGAGATCGGCTCGATTGAAGCGGGAAAACGGGCCGACTTCACCATCGTTGATCGCAATCCCCTGAGCACAGCGGCGGACGATTGGGATGACATTCAAGTCCTTGGGCGCATCAAGGACGGCGTCGTTTACCCCTAGTCCCAGCGCGGAGGATCGCTGTGTAGCCGACGGGCGGGCGTGGACCAGCCCATCGGCATGTCGGCTGGAAAACGGATGCGACGCGCCGGGCCCCAATCGGTGTGTTCAATCCCCGCGGACACATCATCGTCCGTGATCGGATCAAATTCAGCGCCGTCATTATCGGCCGGGACGGAGGCTAACAGCGCGGCTGTTCCGGCCAAAGACAGACGTGCGCTCAGCGCCTCGCCTGTCTCCAATCGTACGCGCAACGCCCGCAGCACCGCCGCCGCCATCAGGTAGCCCGTCGCGAAGTCCAGCGCCTGAACGGGGAGCGGCACAGGCGTGTCGCTGTTTTTCCGGGTCATGCCCTTATGGGCGATCCCGCTACTCATTTGCATCAGGCTGTCAAAACCGCGGCGGTCCGACCACGGCCCCGTCCACCCATAGGCATTCAATGCGACATCAATCAGTCCAGGGTTCGTCGCACGCCGTACGTCTGCGCCCAGACCGAGCGCACACAGCGCGTCTTTCCGGTAACCATGAACTAGGACATCAGCCTCTTTCAGAAGCGATAAAAATATCTCGCGATCCAGTGTCGTCTTTAGATCCAAAGTCGCCAAGCGTTTCCCCGGCGTCACTTCAGTTTCGACCAACGCCTCACCCCATCCGGGCGGATCAATCCTCAAAACGTCCGCACCAAACCCGGCTAAGGTACGTGTGCAGACAGGCCCCGCGAGAACGCGCGTCAGGTCAAGAACCTTCAGCCCGGCTAACGGACGTGACTGTGGACCGGGAACCCACGTCGCATGCACGGCTGAATGACGGGTCCATGCGATCAGAGGCTCATTATTAACGGCCTGTCCTTGAGGGTGGGCGCGCCAATCGTCCAAACTCATCAACCGAGCGGCGCAGCCATGTTGCGAAACAACCGCAGTTTCTAACGCTAAGGCCGAGCAGTTTGCCACAGTCGCCTCAACAGTGGCGCGATCGGCTTTGCAATTGAGCGCGCGTAACGCCGCCGTTTTGTGATGGGGTGCATTGGTGTGCAGACGGACAAAGCCATCAGACGTGCGGTAAATGCCTGCGAGGTCATCCCAGACAGGTGGCAAGTCCCAGCCCTGCGGCTGAACCGTCATAGAAAACCAAAGCGAGGCGAGACGTCGATCAATATCAACAGGCGTTTTACGGCCCGAAAGCGCCGCCGCCTCAGCGCAGGCCGCCCCAATTGAGGCGACCGCTAAATCGGAAACAGCAAAGGCGGAGGGCCAAGACCCTTCGCCAATCTCATTAAATCGTGTCGGACCCAGACCCGCAACCGAGAGGGCTGCTGCGATCTGTTCCGTTAGACCCATTTAGTGAGCTTGTGCGCCCGGCTCGATGCCCTGCGGTCCGCCAATCATAAGACCTGAGAGTTGCGCCGCGTCGGCTTCGCTCCAGTCGATAGCCACGGGCGCTTTGGTCAGCGCATGTTTGAGAACATCATCTACTGTGCCGACCGGTATGATAAGCAGTTCGTTTTTCACATTATCCGGAATGTCGGCGAGATCTTTTTCGTTATCTTCCGGAATGAGGACGGTCTTCACGCCACCACGGAGCGCCGCGAGCAGCTTTTCTTTCAGCCCACCGATGGGCAGGACGCGACCACGCAGGGTGACTTCGCCCGTCATCGCAACTTCGGACTTCACCGGGATACCCGTCAAAACGGACACCATCGCCGTGACCATGGCGATCCCGGCGGATGGACCGTCTTTAGGAGTTGCGCCTTCCGGCACATGGACGTGAATATCACGCGAGCGGAATTCACGCGGGTTGATCCCCAGTTCTGGAGCGCGGGCTTGCACATAGCTATTCGCTGCACTGATGGATTCCTTCATGACCTCTTTGAGGTTGCCCGTAATCATCATCTTGCCGCGACCTGACATCGACACCGCTTCAATCGTTAGCAAGTCACCACCGACCGATGTCCACGCCAGACCCGTCACGACGCCGATTTGGTCTTCTGTATCCGTCCGACCAAAGCGGAAGGATTTCACACCCAAATAGTCGCCAATATTGTCCGGCGTGACAGAAACGGATTTTGTTTCGCCCTTAATGATGACGGTCAAAGCTTTGCGGGCCAAGCGCGCGATTTCGCGTTTCAAAGAGCGCACACCGGCTTCACGCGTATAGTACCGGACGATCTCGCGGACGGCCTCATCAGAGACCTCAAACTCTTCGTCTTTCAGGCCATTTTCTTTGACTTGTTCCGGGATCAAGT
The DNA here is from genome assembly GCF_014652695.1 of Algimonas arctica. Lineage (GTDB taxonomy): Bacteria > Pseudomonadota > Alphaproteobacteria > Caulobacterales > Maricaulaceae > Litorimonas > Litorimonas arctica. The sequence continues at coordinate 38,809 of NZ_BMZH01000012.1, read as the reverse complement.
GACGCCGCGCGATTTCAACCTTTTCGTCTTCTGTATATCCCGGGATACGGATGACTTCCATCCGGTCGAGAAGCGGCTGCGGCATGTTCAAACTATTCGCCGTCGTGATGAACATCACGTCTGACAGGTTATAATCAACGTCCAGATAATGGTCGTTAAACGTATCGTTCTGTTCCGGATCCAGCACCTCAAGCAAAGCCGCAGACGGATCACCCCGATGATCGCTGCCCATTTTGTCGATCTCATCAAACAGGAAGAGCGGGTTGGTATATTTGCTCTTTTTCATCGATTGGATCACGCGACCCGGCATGGAGCCAATATAGGTGCGGCGGTGGCCGCGAATTTCGCTCTCGTCGCGAACGCCGCCAAGCGACACCCGCACAAACTCACGCCCTGTTGCTTTCGCGACAGATTTTCCGAGCGACGTTTTGCCGACGCCGGGAGGACCTACAAGACAGAGGATTGGACCTTTGACCTTATTGGTCCGGGTCTGAACGGCCAAATGTTCGATGATGCGTTCTTTGACCTTGTCGAGGCCATAATGATCCTGATCGAGGATTTCCTGCGCCTTTTTCAAATTCTTCTGCACGCGCTTTTTCTTGCCCCACGGCACGGACAACATCCAATCGATGTAGTTCCGGGACACGTTTGCTTCCGCGCTCATCGGGCTCATTTGACGGAGCTTCTTGATTTCTGATGTGAGTTTCTCGTGCGCTTCTTTCGTCAGCTTGGTCTTCTCGACCTTCTCAGTGAGGTCGGCAATTTCATCCGTTTCATCCCCGCCCAGCTCAGTCTTGATCGCCTTCATCTGTTCATTGAGGTAATATTCACGCTGCGTCTTTTCCATCTGGCGCTTGACGCGGCTGCGGATTTTTTTCTCAACTTTCAGCACAGACGTTTCACCGCCGATGACATCCATGATTTTGGACAGGCGTTCCGCCGGATCCGCTGTTTCCAGCAAGGTCTGTTTTGTGGCGAGGTCTGCCCCCAAGTGAACGGCGACAGTATCTGCCAGTTTTGAGGGGTCCTTCGTCTCAACGACAGAGCACACAACCTCTTCGGCGATCCGGCTATTCACTTTGCCAAAATCACCAAAGGCATCGCGCACTTCTTTGGCCAGCGCTTTTGATTTTGCTTTGTCAAATTCCGTTGGCAATGGCTCAAGGACCGCTTCCATAAAGCCGTCACGTTCAGATAATTTTTCCAACCCTGCGCGGCTCTGACCCTCGACCAAAACGCGCACTGTGCCGTCCGGCAACTTCAACAATTGCATAATTTTCGCCACGCAACCAAACATGAAGAGATCACCCTCGACGGGCTCATCGGTCTCGGAATCACGCTGTGTCAGCAGAAAAATCTGCTTGTCCGCACGCATCACCTCTTCCAGCGCCAGGATCGACTTATCCCGGCCCACAAATAGCGGCACAACCATATGCGGGAAAACGACAATGTCGCGGAGGGGAAGAACGGGCAGCGTCAGCGTCATGTAAATGGGCCTTTAATTATCAGTCTAACGCAAAGTGGGAGAGCCATCAGCCTAGCGCAAGGCCCCGACACAGATGCGAGGTGTATCAGACGCATAGACGATGAGAATTAAGGGAGTATTTGTGAATACGCACTGACGCACGAGCGATTTCACATCATAATATTTGTTGTTATTCGATAAGAACCATGCTTTTGACGCGGTGAATTCAGGAGACACCCCATGTTGGAAATTCGCAATCTCACAAAGATGTTTGGCACCTTTAAGGCTCTGGACGACGTGTCTTTGACCCTCGGTCCCGGCCTGTTCGGGCTGCTAGGTCCAAACGGCGCTGGTAAGTCGACGCTGATGCGGACGCTCGCGACATTGCAAGAACCCACCAGCGGCACTGTGCATTTCAACGGCGTGGATATTACGGAAAAGCCCGACACGGTTCGGACCGTTCTCGGCTACTTACCGCAAGACTTTGGCGTCTACCCGCGCATGAGCGCGCTGCAACTCCTCGACCACATCGCTATCCTGAAAGGGATCGGAAATAAGGGCGAGCGCACGGGTCAAGTTGAAGAACTGCTGAAAATGGTGAACCTTTGGACGCACCGCACAGCCTCGGTCGCAACATTTTCGGGCGGCATGCGACAGCGCTTTGGCGTCGCGCAGGCATTGCTTGGCGACCCACAACTCATCATCGTTGATGAACCGACAGCCGGCCTTGACCCGCTTGAACGTCAGCGTTTCCTAGATATTTTATCGAGGGCGGGCGACGAAAAAATCATCATTCTATCAACGCACATCATCGAAGATGTGCGCGACCTTTGCACCGACATGGGCGTTATGGGCGATGGCAAACTGATCGTGCGCGGCGCGCCAGAAGACTTGGTTTCTGAGGTCGAAGGTAAAGTTTGGACCAAACGCGTCGATGATGATGCCGACGTCGAAACAATGAAACAAACGCTGCCGATCCTGTCCACGCGTCGCCTGCGCGGCAGCACGGTCGTATCGATCCTATCAGACGGGTCGCCGGGGGCCGGGTGGGAGTCGCGCGAGACCCTGCTTGAAGACGCGTATTTTGCACATCTCAATGGCCTTATGAGCGAAGGAATCCGCAATGCTGCGTAGTCTTCTCGCCTTTGAAATAAAACTCCACACGCGCCAGATTGGATTCTGGATTGCGTTGATTATCATGTTTGCGGTTGGCCTGCTTTTCTCCTCCCACGAAGACTTCGCCATCGGCGTCGCAGGTGGAGAGCGTGTTAAGGTCAATGGGGCGATTCCGATTGCCATTACCCTTTCTGCCTTCAGCCTTCTCTCAATCTTCTTTGCGGCTGTTTTTGTCGTTACAGGCGTCATGCGGGACGACACGCACAGCGCGGTCGAAGTCGTCCACGCGACCCCCGTCAAAACCCGCGACATGTTGCTCTCGCGCATGCTCGGAGTGTGGTTTGTGACAGTTCTGAGCCTCTCTGGGCTCGTTCTTGGGACGATTTTAGGTCCCTTTATGCCGTGGGGTGATGACGAAACGTTCAAAACCTTCAACTTTATTCACTACTTGCAGCCCTTTCTGTTGTTTGTTGTCGTCAATGCCTTTCTGGTGTCCGGCATCTACACCGCCATCGCCGTCATTACGCGCAACCGGGCAATTGTTTATGTCAGTGCGGTTGGACTACTGGTTCTCTATCTTATCGGCGGCGTGATCGCGGGTGAACGCCCGGACGAATGGATCGCCGCGCTTGTTGACCCGTTTGGAACGACCTCATTGGCCGTCGAAACGCAATATTGGCCCGCTGCAGAACAAAATGAAAATATGGCCCCGGCCTTTGGCTGGGTTGGTTTGAACCGTTTGGTTTATAGCGTCGTCGGCTTCGTGCTTTTCGCGGCGTCATTTGTCCTATCTTCACGCGGAATCATGAACCGTAAAAGCAAGAAACTGACGAAAGACGAGGCCTTCGAAGCCCCCGTCCGCGTTAGCCCGGTGACGCCGCGCCTCGGGACGACGTTCACACTCCAAACCTTCTGGACTCGGATCAAATTCGAATATTTCTCGACCGTTCGAAGCACAGCGTTCATCATCTTGGTCGGCATTGCTCTGGCCCTGTTTGGCATCACATTGCTGGTCCTGACATTTATGAACGAAGCAACGACCCTTCCGACCAGCCGTTTCATGACGCAGGTCGCGCTTGGCTCACTTCTTTTTCCGATGTTGATCATTATGGTCTTCTTTGGCTCTGACATCATGTGGCGCGACCGGACTGCAAACTTGCACGGTATCTTGGACGCAACACCCGTTCGCGATGTGTCGCTCTTGTTTGCAAAATGGGGCGCGCTGGCGCTCTTGCTGCTGACGCTTGTGGGCGGCTTGCTAATTGCGGGGATGATCGCGCAGTTGATGCTTGGCGCAGGCGTTGTGCCCGTGGTGCCCACCACTTTCCTCGCGATTGGCATTATCAGCTTTTACGTCGGTTTCTTCTTCCAGGGCATGCTCGTCATGTTCTTACAGAACTTCATGCCGAGCCGGATTATCGGCATGCTGGTCAGCGCGGGTGTGCTTGTTGGCCTGATATTCTTCATTCGACAGCTGCCCTTCTACCACCCTTTGATGAATTTCGGTAATGCGGGCGCGGGCGCCTATTCCGAAATGGCCGGCTTCTCGAACCCGAAGAGTTTCGGCTGGGAATTCGCCTATTGGATGGGTCTCATTTTGATCCTCGGCGCGCTCTCCGTCTGGGTGTGGCGTCGCGGCATGCAGGCGGGTCTGATGGACCGTTTAGGCTCAATGAGAAAACGCCTCTCTCTGCCCTCAATCGCCACGGCTGTCTTAGGCACGGCGCTCTTTGTCGGGTTCGGATATGCAGGCCTGCAGAGCTACCAAGACGCGGGATATATGAATTCCGATCAGCGTGAGGCGAACCAAGCAGCCTTCGAAACACTCGTCGCCGATATTTGGGAGTTACCCGAGCCGCGTGTTACGGATGTCTCGGTAAAAGCTGACTTTTACCCGACGTCCCAGACCGCACAATTTGACGGCACTTACACCATCGACAACCCGCATGCGGTTCCGATTGTCCGCACGACGGTCTTCTCTGGTGTTGGCCCTGATAATATCACCCGTCTCGACATCGAAGGCGCACGCATCATCAAAGGCGAAGGTATCGCGGATGAACTCCGTGACGATCATGAGATTTTGATGGTCGAATTCGACCCGCCTTTGCAGCCGGGCGAGAGCCGCACCGTGACGTTCACGACGCAGTTTAAAGCACCGACGCTGACGAATAGTTCGAGTGTCGCGCGCAACGGGACGTTTGTGAACAATACCGATGCTCTGCTCATCTTTGGCAATTTGAACCAAGGCTTCATATCGAATCCGGATACGCGCCGCAAATATGATCTGGGCGAACGGATTCAGTGGCCAGAACGCGATGATATGGTCGCACGCCGTAAACATCTGCTGACATCTTTTTCAGGGTTTGCGGATTATGTCGATTTTGACGCAGAAGTTTGCACCGTCGAGAATCAAATCCCTGTCGCCCCCGGCAAATTTCGGGCCGAGACTATCGCTGATGGTCGTCGCTGCCGGACCTATAAATCGATCAATCCGATCCTTAACTTCTTCTCTTTCCTGACAGCGGAATATGAGGTGCGTAAGGACGTCTGGGCAGATGATAAGGGTCACAGTGTTGATCTGGAAATCTACTTCCACCCGGACCATGATTTCAATATCGACCTGATGTTCGACGCCATGAAAACGGCGATGGACACCTATCACGAAGTCTTCAGCCCCTATCAATACGCGCAATTGCGGATCATGGAATTCCCCTTTGCGAGCTTCGCGCAAGCGTTTGCGGGCACAGTTCCGTTCTCTGAGACCATTGGTTTTGTGCAAGACCCCGGCGATGCGGACGATCCGAAACGAGTTGATTTCGCGACCTATGTGACCATGCATGAAATCGGTCACCAATGGTTTGCGCATCAAGTCATCGGCGCGTTCGCCAAAGGCTCAAACCTACTGTCGGAAGGCCTAACAGAGAATGCGACCATGCTCGCCTATGAACGTCATTACGACTTCGCCAAGGCGCGGCGGATGCATGAGGAGCGTACGACCCAACAATATCTCATGGGTCGGACCGTTGAACGCGATGACGAGCCTGTCCTCGCCGAAGCGGAGGGCCAAGGCTATCTCAACTATAATAAGACCAGTTGGGTATTCTGGGGCATGCGTGGCATCATGGGAAATGAGCCTGTTCAGCGCGCCGTAAAACGGTTCCTAATCGAGCATGGCGCGGACAAAGGCGCCCCATATCCGACCACGTTGGAATTGATTTCGACTTTGAAAGAAGAAATTGATCCGCAATATCACGACCTGATCGATGATTACTGGAACAAGATCACGTTCTGGGATCTGTCATTCCAACAGGATGCTGAAGTCGTAATTGTCGCTGACGGTGACCGCTTTACAGTCACGATCCCCCTCTCCGTGGACAAGAAATATGCGAGCGAGGAGGATGGCAAGGAAACATCTGTGTCAGAGATCGATGACGCCACACTCAACGAGTTTATTCAAATTGGTTTCTATACTGAAGAACCTGATGATGATCTTGGCGCGAAACCGATGAAATTGGAGACCGTGCGCGTAAATCAAACCGACAGCACGATCACCGTGACCCTTGATGAGCGTCCAACCCATATTGTTTTGGACCCCGCCCGACGTTTGATCGAACGGAATATCAATGACAATGTGAAGGCCTTAGACCCACCGTCTGAGAGCTAAGCACAGACTAACGATAGACTGAGCGCCCCCTTTGGGGCGCTCATCTTAACCCAACAGATTGATGGCGTTTGCCGCCGCCCGACCGCTGATATAAGCCCCTTCGACGCGCCCGCCGACGCACCAGTCCCCCGCCAAAACAACGCCCAAGGCCGGATCAATCAGACAATTCTGTCCGACCCCCTCATTGGCGTAGGCGTAGAGCCAGCGGTGCAACGCGATATGCGGCGCTTGATTGAGCGGTCGTCCACAGAGAGCCGATGCAGCGTCTAGCATCATGGTTTGAACCCATTCGCGATCTGCCTCTGCATGGACATCTGACCACTCTGGGGCCGCATGGACAACCAAAGTCGAAATCGTCTCATCTCGGCCCTGTTTGGAACTATTGCGCGCCATCCAACTTATCGGCAGATCACTGACGCGTAGACTATCCCAGCCCGGATCGAACGGATCTAGCCACCCTACCATTAGCGCAAAACACGCGTGCATCCGAACATCGGCAAGAATAACCTGCAATGGCGAGCGCTGTGGTAATATGTCGGAGGCTTGCGGCGCAGGGGCCGTGCAAATGACCCGATCAAACGGTCCGTCCGTCGATTTGTCCTCGAAGCGTAGTGTTAGCTCTCCCGGCTGGCCCGCAATTCGCGCGACACGCCGTCCGAGCTGAATATTCAGGCCGTTCGCCATCGCCTTCGGAAGCGCATTCATGCGCGGCGCACCAACCCATCGTGGTCGCCCGGTATCCGCCATCATTTCGCCGGCGCGGAGGTAAAGCCCACGGCTGTCCCACGGGGCAGTCGCTTCGCCTAGCGTATCGACAAGGGCTTCGAATTCAGGATCAGAGAGGGTGAAATATTGTGCGCCATGATCGAATTCATATGCGCCCGCATAGCGCGTACTCATGCGACCACCGACGCCGCGACTTTTATCAAACAGAACGACATCGTGATCGCCGCTCAAATGGTGAGCCGCCGAAAGACCCGCCATGCCCGTCCCAATAATTGCGATTTTCATGGCGGCGTTCTTTCGGCGAATGGAGTCGAGTCTGTCGGAAGGTGAAGCGGTCATAATCTGACCTTGCATACGACCGGACCACTCGAAGGGTTTATATAAACCCGCCGCTTATGATTTTGACGATTTTTTAGTCAGGCGTCGTTTGAGCCAGACCAAGCTGAAGATGCCCGGCAGAATAACCAACAGGAACCACGGCAGCATCATCGCCAAGAACGTAATCACGCTGGCTAGGCCTTCCGAGACAGTCCCGACGAATTGCTTTAACGCCCGCCCAATCGGCGCCACCGCAGAGTTGGATACGGCCCGACTGCGGGTTTGATAATTGATATTGACGATCGACATGCCGACCCGCTGGCGGAGCGCTTTTAGATTGGATGTGGCGCTTTCAATTTCGGCTTGGACCCGGGCTAACTCCCGCTCAAGCGCAAGCAGGTCCGGCAGCAATGCATCTCTTGTTTCAAGTAAAGCGGTCAGTCGTTCCCGCAAGGTAATCTGTGCCGATAGTCGGGCATCAACATCTAAGATTTGACGGGTCAGGTCTTCGGCGGAGACAGATGACGATGTCATTTTCCCATCGGCTCCTTCAACTGTGTCCATGATCGTCTGCGTATAGCCAACCAACCACGTCGGCTCTGCGCGTAAATATAGCGATGCCGACACGTTGTCGGGATTATATTCTTGCGTAGAGCGCGAGATAATTTGGCAAAGCTTTGGCCCCGCATCGAGACAGATTTGCGCGTGACGGTCAATGGAAGACGGAACGGACCCGACAGGCAAAGCGAAATCGTAATTGTAGCGATAGGCCATATAGGTGGCCTGTTCGACCTCCCCTGCGTCACCCGCAAACTCATCCATTTGAGGCGCTGATGATTTGGACATCATAGGCGCGGGAGCCGCAAAACCTGAAGACGTCTCAAATTCAGCGCTGTCGTCCGCACAGGCCGCCAGAATCACAACAGATGACACCACAAGGCATTTGAAAATGGACATAACGTCTCCCAATCGAATTATCTGTTTTATAAGCCACGAAATCAGGCTTGTCTGCGCCTGGCCAACACAACCCAGACTATTAAAAAACCCTCTTATATACCCCTATATGAACAGGCTCTGAGACGATCCTGATGATGAGGCCTTTCAGAATCGTGCAAGATCAGTTATGACAGCGCTGTCAAAGATAAACCCTCCGAAAGCACACCCCTATGACCACGAGAATTGCCATTAACGGTTTTGGCCGGATCGGTCGTAACGTTTTGCGCGCTTTGCATGAATCAGGTCGCGATGACATGGAAGTCGTCGCCATCAATGATTTGTCCTCAACGGAAAATCTCGCGCATTTGCTGAAATATGACAGCGTGCATGGTCGCTTTCCAGGCACGATCACATCAACAGATACCTCCATCGATATTGGCAACGGTCCGATCCAAGTCACCGCAATCCGGGATCTGTCAGAGCAAAATTGGGCGGATAACAACGTTGACATTGTGATGGAATGCACAGGCATTTTTACCGCGCGCGACGCAGCCGCCAAACATCTTGCCGCTGGCGCGAAACGGGTTCTGATTTCAGCCCCCGGCAAAGACGCCGATAAAACCATCGTTTATGGTGTGAACCATGATGTCCTCACGGCAGACGATCATGTTGTGTCCAACGGGTCATGCACGACCAACGCCCTGGCGCCACTCGCGAAAGTTTTAAATGACGCGTTCGGAATTGAATCCGGTTTCATGACAACGATCCATAGCTACACAGGCGATCAGCCAACGCTGGACGGTGTCCACCGCAAAGATTTCAACCGCGGGCGCGCCGCCGCCCTGTCCATGATCCCAACCAGCACAGGCGCCGCAAAAGCTATCGGTCTGGTCATGCCTGAACTCGAAGGCAAGCTGGATGGCAAAGCGATCCGCGTCCCGACCCCCAATGTGTCCGTTGTCGACCTTGTTGTGAACACGCGCGAGGCCACAGACGTTGACGCCGTGAATGCGGCCTTCCGCAAAGCCGCAGAGGCCATGCCGGGCGTTCTTCAGATCGTGGACGACCTGACCGTTTCCACGGATTTCAACCATGATCCCTATTCGTCGTCTTTAATGACGACAGAAACGATGGTTCCTGCCCCCAATATGGTCCGAATTTTGTCCTGGTATGACAATGAGTGGGGTTTTTCGAACCGGATGCTGGACACGGCCGCCGTGATGGCCAAGTTCCTTTAGAATGACAACTTACAAACGCGAGACCCTTACAGAGCTCAGAGCGCGGCTATCCGCACAACTTAAAGCCCATGCAGATGGATTAAAGTCCGATCCGCAGGCCAATCCTGTCAAACGGTTGGCCTATGATATTTCACGCGAAGTCGAAGACCGCTCCATCGCATTTCGTGATATTGAAGCCTTGGTCAAACAGCTCTCTGATGAAGCGGCCATTGATCGCGCCCGAAGACTGCGTGAGCGCGCCGGCTTGGACCGCATCGACGCCCTACGCGCCTCGATATCAGCCGTTTCTCAAGCGAAAGCGAAAGAGGGCTGGGACGCGTTCAAAGCATGGGCCGAAGCGCCGGCATCAGGCATCGTATTAACCGCGCACCCGACTTTCTCGCTATCCCGCGACATCCGCAATACGTTGGGCGATATTGCGTCGGCAAAAGAAACGCCGACGGCCAGCGTAGACGCGCTGAAAACATTTCCCTACCTGCCAAAACGTGCGCCGACTCTGCTCGAAGAACATGAGGATACGCAGGCTACGCTTACGCGCATTCAGGCGGCACTCGACACACTCAACCAAATCGTGCTGCGTGTCGCGAAAGCGAAATTCCCAAACCAATGGACTGCCCTCACCCCGCACCTCGCGGACGCTTATAGCTGGGTCGGCTACGACATCGATGGCCGCACAGATATTAGCTGGGGCGACGCGCTACGGCTTCGCCTCTCTGAGAAACGCGACCAAATCGCGCGCTATCTCGAACAGGCCGAGACTCTCACCGCCAATGGCGCAAACCTCTCCGCCTTAGCAGAACGGTTGCAGGACGGATTAATTTCAGCCCGACGCGATCTGACTTTGTTTGAAACCAATCTGAATGCCCCGGAAAACCTTGTTGCAGCGGCGAATAACCTCACCCGGCAATCGGATCGACGACTTCTATCGACTGAAGGTTTAAGCACGATACTCGATCAAGCCTGCGAGACTGCAAGTGATGATCTCGCGCTCGATATTCTGACTTTAAAAGCCCGTATGAAAGCCTTTGGCCTCGGCACGGCTCGTATCCACTTCCGCGTGAATGCCCGGCACATTAATGCGGCCATGCGCGCCGCGTTTGGGTTGAAAGACAATACGTCGGATCAACGCACCTTACTGCGCCGCGCCACAGAAATGACCCTGGCCACAACCGCGCGTCCCGTCAATTTCGCGAGCCTCGCCTTAGAACGCTCGACCGCGCATGAGAAAATGATCCTTAGCGCGCAAATTTACAAATATATCGATTCTGAAACGCCCATCCGTCTGTTGATCGCAGAGACGGAAGACAGCCTTGTTCCCCTTGGCGCGCTCTATTTGGCCAAGCTTTACGGGCTTGAGGACCATATCGACATTTCGCCTTTGTTTGAGACATCCGATGCCCTCAATAATGGGGGTCGGATCATCGGTAAAATGCTCGAGAACCCGGCCTATCGCGATTATGTCAAAGCGCGCGGCGTGTTTGCGGTTCAGACGGGTTTCTCTGACGCAGGTCGCTTTATGGGGCAACTTCCAGCAACTTTGGCGATTGAGCGCGTGCAAAGCCAACTCGCCAGCGAGTTAGCCAAGGCAGATATGTCCGACGTGACCGCCATCGTATTCAATACACATGGCGAAGGCCTCGGCCGGGGTGGCCACCCCGGAACAGTCGGCCAACGCGTCGATTATGCGATGAGCCCCTATGCCATCCGTCAGTTTGAAAAACGCGATATTTCTTTGCGCCACGAAACCAGCTTTCAAGGCGGAGACGGCTTTCTTTGGTTCCAATCACAAGCGCTCTCTGACGCGACCGTGCTCAGCCTTATCGACGCGCGGTTTGCGGACCGCACAGAGGCCGAAAACGATCCATTCTATACGGAGCGTGATTTTTCTTGGGATCTCTACCGGACCATTCAGAACGCACAGGAAAAGCTCTATGATGATCCGGATTATGTCACCATTTTGGGTGGGTTCGGTCAGAACCTGTTGATCCCGACGGGCTCACGGGCTGTGAAACGCGCCAAGTCGGCCAGCGGCGCCGACACGTTTGATCCGCGCCAGCTGCGCGCCATTCCACATAATGCTATTTTGCAGCAGTTCGGCTGCCCCGCGAACCTGTTTTACGGGGTCGGTCGTGCCGCCTCGATAGATCCGGAAAAATTCGATAATTTGCTGGAAAACTCGGCCCGCGCGCAATCAATTTTCCAATTGGTCGCCACGACGATGTGCCGAACCAACCTGTCGATCCTGACCAGCTATGGCCGTTTATTTGATCCGGGTTTCTGGATTGCCCGGGCGCTATCGGGCGAAGAGCCTATGTTGGCGGACCGCTCTGCCATCGTTGCTGATACGTTGATGACGAGCCCATGGCGCTCACAAATCATGGATTTGACGAACCGATTGCGGCTCGACGTTTTGGACACGCGACGTCGGTTTGAGTGTCAGTCATCATCCGGAGAGGTTCTGGAATTGCTGCATGCGCTACGATTAGCCGTTGTCATGAAGATGATGATTTTGGCGACGGAACTGCCCGTTGTGTCTGACTCTGAAACATCGCGCCTTTCTGTGCTGCAACGTCTGCAAACATTCCAAATTGATGGTATCATTGATGATCTGGAAAGCCGCTATCCCGCCAGCAAACCCTCGCTGGATTGGACACGTCAATTAACCGAGCAAACAGACTTGCCCGACAGTTCAGGTTTCCCGCACATTGCAGATGAAATCATTAAACCGCTCAGCCGGGCGCGCGATTTAGCGCGGCAGATAACGGTGGCCGTGACCCATCATTATGATGCGTTTGGCTAACAGCAACTCGCGCCTTGCGATGGATCCGTCGTTCGCTTCGGCGCGCCCTGCTTTGTTTCTTGTGGATCACGGCGGCGCACTCCGCAATCGTCAGTTGGCCACGCGATCCGATCGACCACTGGGACAGAAGGCTCAAGACAGTAAAATTGATCCGCATAGGGTTCGCGCTGCATAAGCGCGAAGGTCTTGGCGCAGACCGCTGAGCGTTCCCCGCGGCGGAACACATGGCCATCATCGTCCTGCACATGACGCCACGGGCCTTTGTAGATCACAGCTTGGTTCTTCTCCAGACACTCCCCCTGCTTGCCTTTATACGCCAAATAGGTCGCAGACCGGAACTCGATGCCTTCGACAATCTGCCACGGTTCTGCGTCCCATTTATCGAGCGTGACGCCGTGAAATCCCGCCTCTTCCAGCGCTTCGCCAAAATGATCTTCGCGCAACGCGCCACTGATACAGCCCGACCAAAGCCGCGCGTCGTTTTTCATCGCGTCCGGACTGTCTTCGTCCGAAACAATATCGGACACGGCGATGCGGCCGCCCACTTTTAACACACGGAACATCTCCGCAAAAAGCTGCTTCTTCTTTGAGTCGGAAACAAGATTGAGCACGCAATTAGAGACGATCACATCGACACTATTGTCCGGGATCATAGGCAACTCTGTTTTCAAGCGCCCTATTTCAGCGTCCATCGCGGCAACGCCGTTCGCATCCGTGACCGGATTATCCGCGAGCCAAAGATTAAGTTGGTCCAAATCAAGCTTCAGATCTTCAATATGACCGCGTCGAAACTCGACATTGGCGTAGCCCACGCGGTCAGCAATAAGGGGAGCATTGTCCTTGGCCAGAGCCAACATGTCATCGGTCATATCAACCCCGATGACGCGACCCGCGGCGCCGACAATTTGCGACGCGATGAAACAGATTTTTCCTCCGCCAGACCCAAGGTCTAAAACCGTATCGCCAGGGCGAACATAACGGCTGGGGTCGCCGCACCCATAGTCGCGGTCGAGAACGTCTTGCGGGATAATTTTCAAATATTGCGGGTCATAATCGATAGGACAGCACAGGGCCGCTTCAACGGCCTGCGCGCCCGCGCTATAACGGTCCTTAACATCATCCCTTACGCTTGTTTTTGGGACGGGGGCGTGCGTGGCCTCAACATTCTGAATATCGTCCATATCACCAATCCCTCTGACACATTTTATAGAGCAGACTTAAGGCTCAGCCAGCATGATATCAATCGACTGATACGGCGCGCTCACGTCGATTTGACCGGCGAATAAGAGAGACGATTGCGATGGGGAATCCAATCAGGACCAGCCATCCGAGCCAGAGGGCCGATGCGGACATGGACGTCGCACTGACGCCCCCCTCCTCGTCAAACGACAGATTGATCGTCGAATAGCTCCAGTCCTGAAGCTTATCGATTTTCGCCATGTCGTCTTCAAAGTCTTTGGCTTTGATATGATCCAGCTTGCTTTGCCAGCGGTAATCTTCGCGAAACAGAGCGTTTTCATAAGTTTCATCATAGGAAAAACGGAAGGAGTCTGTTTCTACTGTGCGAGTACGCGCGTCGAAATCATAATCATCATTGACTACATATTCCCGAATTTGGTGAATATGCCTAGGGTGCTCCAACGCAAAAGGGGCCACGCGGGTGCCACCCTCAAAATTCGGGGTCGCCGCCAGTAATTGAAAGGCGCGGGTGTTTAATGACCGACGGTCATCGGACGTATAACCCGGAAGACGAAAGCGCATCTTCAGCTCTGTCCACGCCTCTGCATCATTGGACGTCCACGCCAAGTCGCCCTCTTTTTCTAACGTCGGATATATGTCCGCAAGATAGCGAACAAAGCTCTCATGCACACCCTCTTCCCCTTCGCGCACAATCCAAGCCAATGTAACATCTGCGTCTTCGCCATATTCCCGATAGGTCAAATCATAGAGAATTGTTCCGGGTTCCGCGATCAGGTCGAACCGTTCTGTAATCAGTTCCCGCACGTCGTAATCTGATTGCGGAAGGCGAGTTACGACGGATCCGTCCACGCTCATCCGCAACCCAAATTCAATGTCGCCTTTTTCCATCGTGTCGAGCGTCCCGAGTTGTGGATTGCGGGTGGCATCCATCGGATAGAGCGCGTCATTTACGTCGGCGACTACCATAATGTGATCAAAGGCATAAGGGTTGGCGAGCCCTTTGAATTCGCCCCCCCGTTCATCAAGATTAACCAATACGGGGTCTGCGGACACGTCCAATCCATCCAAGAGCGTCAGCAATAAAAAGGTCACATCCTTGCAATCCCCAAAGCGGCGACGCAGCACGCGCGCGGGTGGACGCGGAACAAACCCGCCTTCGCCAATTTCTAATCCGACATAGCGAATATGAGTCTGCACCCAATCGAGCGCCGCCTTGGCACGGGCTTTAGGCTCGGCATGGTCCGCCGCTATGTCTGCCACGATATTCCGCACAGCCTCACGGTCTGCATCAGACACATCGTAATAAGGTTTGAACAGCTCTCCGACTTCAGACCAGCTACCGAAGTTAGACGCCTCAAATGTGGGGCGCGTGTAGGTCCAATCCGGCGTATCGCGATCATAGTCGGGCGCTTTCGGGTCGGGCGCGTCCCATAAAAAAACCGTCCAACCATTTTCAACGGACCGCTGCGGGTCGACAGGGTCATTAAAGGTCTGCGTTTCAATCGGGACACCCGGACCAAAGGAAATGCGGTAAACGCTCCGCTTAATCTCAGTCGTCGTGGCAAATGTCTCGCGGGACAAATATCCCATCCCAATCGCAGGGTTTCGCCCAGCCTTTGTATACGCAATTTCAAGACGGTCGCCGACACGAAGATCAAGGATCGGCAGCGTGAACGTCATCGTTCCATTAAAGATCATCTGACGACGATCCGTTTCCGTTCGAAAGACCATCGCTTCCGCCAAATCCATCGCATCGATCGATTGACCGTCCCGCATAATTTGGACCGTATGCAGTGACACGGTCTGGTAAGCCGGATCGAAATCAAGACTGATTGTTCCTTCGTCCTCGACGGCCGCCGGGGTCAGAAGGTCCACGACATAGCGGGTTGAGTATTCGTCGGTCGTGAGGCTGAATCGATTCTGATAATCGACTAAGGGAAAGATTTTTTGTCGGTCCGCATCGTCCGCGGGGTCAAAGTCAGGAATATCAAACGGCATCGTCCAATCTGGGCGCGGTTCCACGCGAACATAATCCGCCACATCTTGCGCACGGACAGGATGTGCCAAAATAACGGCCATCACCGTCACCCACCAGAATTTCATAGACTTCATCTCTATTCGTCCCAAAGACTGCTGACCTCATTAAATCGGCTAATCGACATTGGGCATCTATGCAATGTTAGGTCGTGTAAAACGAAAAACGAATAGACTTTCCTCTTACAAGGCTTGCCAGAGCGCCAACAAATTGTCAGGGGCGGCGCATGAATTTGGATGCAATCAACCTCGGCTTCGCTCTCGGCCTTCTCGACCAAATCGGCGTGCTCGTCTTTGCCGTCTCAGGCGGCATTGTTGCTGTGCGCGCCAAAATGGATCCGCTCGGCGTGCTCGTCCTGTCTTTCCTCCCGGCTCTAGGCGGCGGCACTTTGCGGGATTTAATCCTCGACGCACCGGTGTTTTGGCTTTCAGACTCGCGTTACCTTTTAATGGTGATGTTTGGGGCCATCTTGGCGTGGATATTTGGCACACGCGTCGAAGATTTTAAGCCGATCCGATGGGCCGATGCCGTCGGCTTGGCTTTATTTGCTGTGGCCGGGACGGCTAAAGCGATTGGCTTGGGTCATTCCATCACCATTGCCGTCATTATGGGCGGCGTGACTGCGTCTGCGGGGGGATTACTGCGCGACGTCGTGGCCGGACGGGAGCCGATGCTGCTCAAACAAGATATTTACGCCACGGCCGCACTGCTCGGCGGATTGGGCTACGCGCTCTCAGACCGGGCTGGACTATCCTTCGAACTCTCGACCCTGATCGGGTTCAGCCTCGCGTTCACACTGCGAGCCTGCGCGATCCGATTTGGGTGGTCTTTGCCGCAAGCGAAGTAAATTTAACGCACGGCTACGTAGAGCCAGGCCGTTTTCCCACTCGCCAACGTCACCTCTACGCGTTCATAATCATCGACTTCATAGGCGTCAGTTTTGGCGAGCTGTGCCGCCGTCAGCGCGAAAACTGTCCCTGTAACGCGGTCCTCTATATTTCCCGTTTCGCTGACAATCGGATGAAAGCGCTCGCCACTGAGCGCTAAAACATCGGGATCAGTAATCTCAATGAGTGTTTGGGTGAAACCAACCAGCGCGTCGAATTGGCCGACCAGTGTCTCGCCAAATGTATCAATCTGAACGGCGGGCGTTTGGAGCGTTCCGTATGAAAAAAGGTATTCCATTGTGCCGCGCTAGCCTATGCTCGCGCGCATGACAAAGACAACGCCCTCTCCGAGCCCCATTCAGCACGCAACGCTTTATCATTACCCGCTCTCCCGCTCCGTCCGGATCAGGATGCTCCTGATTGAGCTCGATATCCCCCACGATCTGATCCGTGTCGATTTGATGAAAGGCGAAGGGATGGCGCCTAAATTTCTATCGCTAAACCCAAACCATGCTGTTCCGGTCCTGCATTTGAAATATACCGATGGACGCGAGCAGACATTATTCGAGAGTGGCGCGATGATCCTGCACCTCGCAGATCTCTACCCTGACGCCCGGCTGAGCCCGCCTCCGTCAGATCCGGTCGCACGCGGCGACTATTTACAAATGGTCGCCTTTAATGCGGCCCATCTCGATACGATCCTTTGGAACATTCGCTTAAATCGCGACCTCTTTCCAAAACAGATGCGAAGCGAAACGATTGTGGCGTTCAACATGGCGAAATTGCAAAATGAAATCGTCCCGCAATTAAACGCCAGATTGTTCGATCAAGATTGGATTTGCGGCCCTCAATTCTCCGCAGCAGACTGTATCATGGCGCAAAATATTGGCTGGATGCGATCCTACGGTGTCGCAAAGGACGGTCCGGTCCAGGATTACGCCAAACGCCTGAAAGCCCGTCCGAGCTGGCAGGCTGCCTATGCCGATGCTCACGAATTTGAGCGCTAAGCGACTTTAAGGTTTGCGACAGAACCCTCGCAGCGATCATTGGCGTGAATAGCGCTTAGAAAACACCTCGAAACCTGCGAATTCGAACTCGGCAAAAAAAGCCCCGGCTTATCCCCGGGGCCTTTCAAAGAGGGGGCGTCTTTGGGGATTTAAAATCTGCGCGTAATGCCGAGCGTCACGACAGGAAAATATTTATAGTCTTCCGCATCTTGTTCAATCGACTCGATTTCCTCGATGAGTTCATTCAGCAAGACCGGATCAGAGCTGAGCAAGCCATTCGCAGACGTCAGGCTTACATCGGCCGACCCAACAAACATGACACCGGCGCGCGCATTTAATGACCATCCACCAATACTGTTCGCGAAATTATCGAACGCCACGCCAACATAAGGCGCAACATCTTTGAATTCGGCTTTCCCAATTAATGAGCCGACATCTGCCGGTGTGAAGCTTGTTCCTCCAATTGTGACATTTGACGCAGGCGTCGCAATTAAGTCGGCTTCTTTTTTCCCGACGTAGGCACCGCCTGAAATATAGAACGGTCCGCCGAATGGCGCGACGTCGGCGACCGCACCAAAGTTGGAGAGTGTGAAATCACCATCATACTGAATACCATCACTTTCAACGTCGCCAGAAAATTCCGCGAAATTATAACTACCGCGAACAAGTAATCGACTGGACGGAAGCGGATTAGCTTTGACCTCAGCTGCCACACCCGTTGTGCCGCCCGTCACGCCGATACCAACGCCCGGCGTGGACAGACATCCGGTCCCCAGCACCGCGCAGCAGGTCGTCAATGCGAGAAAACGTAATTTTGATTTAGTCATGGGATACTCCGCCAAGAATTCGAAAGTCGCCCAATAGAGTCAAAAGGGAAGCGATGTTTGCAATGGCCCACCGGACAGCGACGGGATGACTTAGGCCGACAACCCTTAAAAATTCGGAATCATCATGTTCAAGTTCCATGGATTTCTCGGAACAAATTCATATTCGTCACGTTGCATTTGTAACCACAGGAGAAAACCGCCTTTATGAATGACTTAAACACCGCTAATCTTACCGCTAAATTTGAAGCCCCGATTGTCTGGCTGTCCGTGAATGGACCTGTCGACCGGGAAGAAACCATCCAAACGATAGAATGGTTTGAAACACTCGGCGAAAGCCAAGACAGCTACCAACTTTATCTCGAAATTCCGAAGATGCACTTCCCCGACCTTGGGTCCGTGAGAAAAACGTTCCTGTCCCTCGCAGACATTATGCGCGGTCTTGAAGCCTGCGAGAAATGCGCCGTTGTCACCGACAGCCCGTTCCTGCGCTCGACTGCGAAAATCGAAGGCACCGCCATGCCGCAGATGGAAGTCGATAGTTTCGGCATTGTCGATCTGGCCCGTGCCGAAGATTGGCTCGAAGCCGCATAGATAACCGATAGAATCGAAAAACCCGGCCAAGGCCGGGTTTTTTATGCGTTACTCTTTGTCGAAATCACTCGCATTATGTCTTTCCGGCAGTCCTTTATCATCCCACGTCCGGTTCACGAGTTGTCCGCGCTGAAACGCTGGCCGCGCGCCCAATTGCTTGGCCCAACGCATGACATGCGTATAATCTTTCACCTGCAAGAACTCCTCAGAACTATAGAGAATTCCGCGCGCTAAAGCGCCGTACCACGGGTAGATCGCCAAATCAGCGATGGTCAGATCGGGACCAGCAATGAATTCATGTTTGGCCAATTGTTTGTCCAGAACATCCATCTGACGCTTCACTTCCATCGCGAAGCGGTCAATGGCATATTCAATCTTCATCGGCGCATAAGCGTAAAAGTGGCCAAACCCGCCGCCAAGATAAGGCGCGCTGCCCATTTGCCAGAAAAGCCATGATAGGCACTCGGCGCGAGCCGCCCGCTCGGTCGGAAAGAACATACCGAACTTCTCCGCCAGATAAGTCAAGATCGCGCCAGACTCGAATACGCGCACATGCGGGTCCTCTGAATGATCCATAAGGGCCGGGATTTTACTGTTTGGGTTCGCTTCAACAAAGCCGGATGAGAATTGGTCACCCTCGCCAATATTGATAAGCCATGCGTCATACTCTGCGCCGGAGTGACCGGCGGCCAGCAGCTCTTCGAGCATAATCGTGACTTTAACGCCATTGGGTGTGCCGAGTGAATAAAGCTGCATCGGGTGCTCGCCAACGGAGCGGTCCTTGTCATGGGTAGCCCCGCTAATCGGGCGATTTATATTGGCGAAACGACCGCCGCTTTCCTTGTCCCATGTCCAAATTTTGGCGGGTGTATAATCTGATAGTGTTTGTGTCATGGCGGGCTCCTACGGCATCAAAGTCTCACATCCTAATCACAGAGACTTGAAGCAAGAAAAAAGCCGCCCCATCACGAGGATGAGGGCAGCTCAATGACAAATGGTTTCAAACTGATTGAAGGGCTGACCTGTTCGTCGTTCAATATTTTGAGAATTTATGCGGCGCGTTTAAATTCGCGCGAGAAGGTCCGTTCGTGACGACCCTCGTTAATCTCTTCGACCAGCTTGCGATTAAACGCTGGAATGTCTGAGGGTTTACGGCTGGTGACAAAACCATTGTCTGTCACTGTTTCACCGTCCGTCCAGCGCCCCCCCGCATTACGGATATCGGTTTTAAGGGATGGGAATGAAGTCAGCTCCCGGCCCTGAATCAAATCGGCTTCGATCAAGAGCCACGGACCGTGGCAGATTGCGCCGATCGTCTTACCTTGTTCTGCAAAGTCTCGGACCAATTGCACCGCATCATCTTGTTGGCGCAGCGTATCGGGGTTTTTTAAACCACCGGGAATTATCAGACCCTCGTAATCGGCAACATTGATCTCAGCGAAAGTGAGTTCGGGCGTATACTCGCGTTGCTCTTCACTATCGGCCTTAATCGGCTCTTTCTTCATTGAGGCCACGTGGACCGTTGCGCCTTGATTGCGCATATATTCCAACGGTTCAAAAAATTCTTCCTGCTGAAAACCGTCAGCGGCAATGATGAGTAGTTTCTTTTGATTCAAATTTGTCATGGTACTCCTCAGTACTAAGAGTAACCGCGGCGTCTCTCTCCTTCGAAATAGACGCTATTGTCGTCGCGATGAGCGCATAAATGCGCTCGCCTTGCCTACTCAATGAGTGGGTCGGGTTGATCGTTCCAAAAAACTTCGGCTTTTCAACATTGTATCGCAATCCTGCCTGTGAGCACCGCATTTCGATTGCGCCTATCATTGCCAGTGCGCTCACGAGGACGCATATCTAACTTATGAAAACTGATGCAGCCCCCATGCCGACCCGATTGTCGGACTATGTCCCTTATAATTTCGAAATTGCCGAAGCGCGCTTCGATTTTCGGCTAGATCCGAAATCAACGACAGTCCGGTCTTTACTGACGATGAAACGGATCGCGCCCGGACCTTTGGAACTAGACGGCGAAGACATCAAACTCGTCAGTGTTGAGATTGATGGACGTCTGCTCAAGCGCAGCGAATATCGGCTGACGCAAACGCAGCTGATTGTGGCTGAAACACCCGACGAATTTACATTGAACATAGAGACGGTCTGCGACCCCAGCGCCAATACGACGCTCATGGGGCTCTATGTCTCCGGGGGACGCTTTTTCACACAATGCGAGGCCGAAGGATTCCGTCGCATTACCTATTTTCCAGACCGCCCGGATGTCATGAGTGTTTATACGATCCTAATTGATGCGGACAAATCCACCTATCCAACGCTACTATCCAATGGCAATAAAATCGACGGTGGAGAGATTGATGGCGGGCGTCACTTTGCTGTCTGGCATGACCCTTTCCGCAAGCCCTGCTACCTTTTTGCGCTCGTTGCCGGACAGTTTGATCGCTTGGACGATAGTTTTACGACCATGAGCGGACGTCACATCCCGCTAGAAATTTATGTCGATCCAGGTGACGCGCCTAAAGCCGCCTATGCGATGGACAGTCTGAAACGGTCAATGGCGTGGGACGAACGCGCCTTTGGCCGGGAATATGATCTTGATATTTTCATGATCGTCGCGGTGCGCGATTTCAATTTCGGGGCCATGGAAAATAAAGGGTTGAACATTTTCAACTCTTCACTCCTGCTCGCCGATGCGCAGACGGCAACAGATATGAATTTTGAGCGGATCGAATCCGTCGTCGCGCACGAATATTTCCACAATTGGACCGGCAATCGCATCACCTGCCGGGACTGGTTCCAACTCTGCTTAAAGGAAGGCTTTACAGTCTTCCGCGATCAAGAGTTTTCGGCCGACCAACGCGGCGCAGCGGTGCAACGGATCAAAGACGTCCGCGCTTTGCGGGCACGTCAATTTGCCGAAGACAACGGACCGCTCGCCCATCCTGTGCGCCCAACCGAATATGTCAAAATCGACAATTTCTACACAGCGACGATTTATGAAAAAGGCGCAGAATTGATCCGCATGCTCAAAGCCTGGTTAGGCGACGACATGTTCCGCAAAGGTAGTGACCTCTACTTTGCGCGCCTCGACGGTACGGCGGCGACCATCGAACAATTCTTGGATTGCCACGCCGACGCGTCTGGTGAAGACATGTCTCAATTTATTCAATGGTATCAACAGGCCGGAACACCGCGTCTTACGGTTCGTCGCCATCAGACACCAACGACTCCGGTCATCAGCCAGACAGTTTCCTTCTATCAAGAAACCCTGCCCACACCGGGACAGCCCAATAAGAAACCGATGTTACTACCGATCCGTTGGCAGGCAATTGGGGATGACGGTCCGTTGATGGAACCACAACTCACGGTCATGACAACCGATGAAACCACCATATCCTACCCGCGTTTCGACGTGCCGCATTCCCTTTCTGTGCTGCAGCGATTTTCCGCGCCCGTGATATTGAATTCAGACGCGACGACGGAAGATCTCATTCGCTTGATGGGCCAAGATCCAGACGCCTTTAATCGATGGGAAGCGGGTCAAACCTTGGCCCGCCGCCTACTGGCAGATTTCGCGAAAGCGCTAGAAGCGGGCAGAATGCCGAAAATGGATACGGCACTGCGCGATTATACAAATGCCCTAGCCGTCACCTTGCGCGACCCACAATTTGACGATGCGTTCAAAGCGCTCGTGTTGACGCCGCCATCCGCGATGGAAGTGTTGATGGTCGCGGCCCCTGTCGATCCTATTGCCGTGCACGAAGCTGGCAATTGGTTGTCCCGCGCAATCGCCGATACGCTCCGCGATGACCTTGTCGCCACTTACACAGTGAAAAATGATGACGGACCGTTTTCGCCTGACGCGAAAGCCGCCGGGCGACGCGCGCTCAAAGGGCGCTGCCTCTCACTTTTGGCGGCGCGGTTTGATCCGCTCGCCGCCTCTTTGGCGACTAACCAACTCGACGGCGCGACCAATATGACGGACGAAATTGGCGCGCTCGTCACCCTGTCACGCCTTGGCGGGCAACGCGTTGAAAGCTCCATGACTCAATTCTTTGAGAAATGGAAAGATCAACCACTGGTGATTGATAAATGGTATTCGGTGCAATCAATGCGTCACCATGCCGACGGCATCCAAGCGATCATACGCCTCGCCGAAATGCCGAGCTATGAACGTAACAACCCTAACCGTGTGCGCGCGCTCGTGGGTGGGTTTGCGTTTGGCAACACGAAGCTGTTCCACAAAATAGATGGCTCGGGTTATCGCTTTTTCGCGGATCAAGTTCTCGACATGGATACACGAAACCCCTCTGTCGCAGCCCGCTTGCTCGGGTCATTCGAGATTTGGCGGAAACTGGACCCGACACGACAAGCGCTCGTTCGGGCTGAGCTCGACCGCATCATTGCGGCAAAACCCAGCAAAAACGTTCTAGAAATTGCGCAACGGACCCGCGCATAATTAGAAACTGTTGGGCAGACGTTAAAGGGGGGCGCGGTTAGGCTGTGGCTAACCGTTCCTTTAAGCCCCGTTCACACGATCTTAGCGTGTCTGTGCGACCTCTTCGCAGATGCCAGAATTATCCAATGTCCTCACCGCTGCAGGCTTCCGCGAGCATGTGTCAGAGCAACGCTACCGCGTTATGCGTCAGCCGATTATCGATTTAACGTCGGGCGAAATCCACCATTACGAATGGCTTGTTCGATTTAAAGGGCAAGGCACGGAAGGCGTCATCCGGCCCGCTGAAATTTCAGGCGTCATCCGGGACCTTGATCTCTCTATGCTCGCACAGGCGATCCTGATTTTAAATGAATACCCTAACGATCCTGGCATCGCGATTAATCTCTCGGGGGCCTCCGTTGACCGAGAAAACTTCAAACCCTCTGTCCTGGCCTGCCTGACAGCATTGACCGCGTCCCCGACGAAGCTCGTCATTGAGTTGACAGAGAGTTGGGACATGGACCGAATTGAACTTGCGGAAAGCTTGCTGACCGAGCTCAAAACACGGGGCCACCCGGTCTGTTTGGATGATGTCGGTGCCGGTGCGGCCTCTATACGCTATCTGCGCGCCCTGCCCGCAAACTGGTTGAAAATCGACGGCGCTTTCGTGGCCGCCGCCTATAATAACAAACGAGACCGTGCGATCTTAATGGCACTGTTGACCTTACGGGAACCCTTGGACGTCCGCTTTATTGCTGAGGGCATAGAAACCATTGAATTGCTCGATTTTGTCCGCCGTCTCGGCATTGATGCTGGCCAAGGCTATGCGCTCGGCAAGCCTGAACCCGAAACTCGGATAAAATAACAGGTAATTACGACCCAAACCCCAAACTTTACCAAACTATTAACCTTAATTTGGTTCGACAGAGCAATTGCTGCCGGATACCTATTCACGGTGATTCGATAGGGGAGGCTAACTGCATCCGACGATGGCGGCCAACCGCACATATCCTGAGGGTTATAGACCCCCGCCTACGGCTCCGACGTCCGGCCAAGCCCATTCGCATGCGCCACAGCCTTATGCGGGTCCTGTCGAATTTGTGCCTCAATCGCCGCAACCTACGACTGCGTATACCGCAAGACCGTACGTCGCGGGAACCGTCCACCCTCCCATGCCGGGACAGCCTTATAATGCTCCGCCGCACGCGGCCCCACCCCCAAACCAAGCGCAGCCGAAACCAGATCAAAACAGCATCATGAAAGCTCGGCGATCCCGGACGATGTCGCGCACCCACACGGGCGGCGGTACGAAAGTCGCATCAGGCGAAGATAGTTTTTCCGAAAGCATTGGTGGCGGACAAGCGGTCCGAAGACTTTTGCTGGCGGCCCTCGCCTTTATCATTCTTGTCGCCATCTTGTTCACAACGATGACCGTGAGCGATTATAGCCGCTTCACAAACCAGACGAAATCGGCGATTTCGTCCGACCTCGAAGTACGGGCTCAATCTGTCTCACGCGCGATTGATGCCCAGACATCTCTCATTAATTTAGCCCTATCCGTATCCCGGGACCCTGCTGTGATCGCGCCTCTAACGCGTCAATCAGACTCAGTTAGAGGCGTTGCCGTACTCAATGCACAAGGGCAAATTCTCGCAGAGACAGACCGGTCCGGCGCCGCATTATCCCAAATCGACCTGAGTGGCATCAACGAGGGACAAACACGAATTGCATCACTGATCCAGCCTGAGTCCGGCCAAACAACTCCTGTCATCGTGCAACGGGCAGGAAACTTCTATGTCCTCGCCGCTCTTCATCCCGGAACGCTGGCTGGCACGGATCAACGCAACGGCGCTTTGGTATTATCCAATGGCCGTTTGATCGATGCGCCGCCTCATATCGGCAAAGTCGGCGCGTATAGCTATTTCGAATTAAGCCCCGCACGGATGACGGCTATCGCCCAACTGGGCGGGACAGAAATCACCCAATCGACGAATGCAGGTGAGTCTGTATGGCTCGGGGCAAGCCCAATCCCGAAGTCAGGCGGGTCAATGCTTTTGCTGGATCAGCATGATCGCTCTATGCCGAGCTTCTTGCCGCAAAACTTACTCATGCTCGGTTTGCTGCTGGCTGGACTGGTCTGGTTAGGGTGGATGCTGACCAATCAATTAGTCGCGCAAATGCGAGCCCTAAAAGCCAGTAGCACGGATGATGAAATATCACGTCAACGCTATCAAGCGGCTGTCGAAGGCTCGGGCGGCGGCGTTTGGGAAATCGATTTGTCCGTAAACATGGCCTATGTCAGCGCCTCGCTTGCTAAAATGCTAGGCCTTGGCGATCAAGAAGCGCTTGTCACGCTCCCTCAATTTCTCGGGCTTTTCGAAGGGGCCGACCGGGACAAGCTCTACAACACCATTCGACGCGCGCATGTCAGCGGTGGTTTCGATATGGAACTCTCGCTGGAAAAACTGCCTTTAATCGTGGCTTGCCGCGGTGTGCCATCAACGCGCGGGCATGATCAAGCAAAAGTCATCATTGGCATGGCCATTGATGTCACCGAAGCGCGCAGCACGCAACGTCGCCTTAAAGCCGCCGAAGCGCGTCTTTTTGATGCCTTACGGTCCATGAACGATAGTTTCGTCATCTGGGATCAAATGGACCGGCTCGTCCTTTGGAACCGCAAGTTCGAAGAGTTTTTTGGTTTCGAAGCCGGCAACCTTCAACCCGGCATGGAATATGCGATCGTTGATCATTACGCGAGACAAGTTATTGAAAGCGATCGGGAACTGGACAACCATACGGGGCGTGAAATTCAATTGAATGATGGCCGTTGGCTTCGTTACATTGAAACGCAAACCGTTGATGGCGGCCGCGTTTCCATGGGCACAGATGTCACGGGCATTCGCGCCCGCGAAGTCGAATTAGAAGCGAACAGAGACCGTTTGCAATCGACCATCAACATTCTACGCGAGTCACAAACCCGGATTGTAGAGCTCGCCGAAAATTATGAGCAAGAAAAAATCCGGGCCGAGGAAGCCAACCAATCTAAATCGGAATTTTTAGCCAATATGAGTCACGAGCTTCGGACTCCGCTCAATGCGATCAATGGTTTCTCTGACATTATGAAAAAGGAAATGTTCGGTCCGCTTGGCGATCCCCGTTACCGTGAATATATTTCGGACATTCTCTTTTCGGGCCAACATCTTCTCAGCCTGATCAATGATATTCTCGACATGTCGAAAATTGAAGCCGGGAAAATGTCATTGAACTCGGAACAGATGTCGATCGCCGACATGATTACACAGGTTCTTAGGATCGTACGCGGCCGTGCCGATGAGAACCGTCTCAAACTTGTTCATGATGACATTGAAGCGCATGATATCGAAGCTGACCCGAGGGCCGTGAAACAGGTCCTTCTTAACCTTGCGACCAATGCGATTAAGTTCACGCCTGAAGGCGGGACTGTCACGCTTAAGGTCGAGTCAAAAGTGTCCGGGATCATCATCCATGTCTGCGATACAGGCATCGGAATTTCCCAAGACGATATTAGTCGCCTGGCCCAGCCGTTCGAACAAATTGATAGTCAGCATTCCCGTAAACATGAAGGCACAGGTCTTGGCTTGGCGCTCTCTAAATCACTCGTGGAACTGCATGGCGGCAACTTTAGTATCTCGTCTGAACTGGGTGTAGGCACGACCGTCACCTTTACTCTGCCCAACAAACCGATCGTTAAAGTCGTTGAGGCTGAGAAGACAGAAGTTGGCGACGAAATCACACGCCTCGCGCAAGACATTGCCAATGTTCTCGGCCAGAGTGATCAACAAGATAACAATAACGCGACAAAAAACACCCGGTCAGATCACGCCGCTTAAGCGGACCCGCCTTTGCGGCCGTCTGACGGGCTATCGTCAGTTTTTACGCTTTTGGCCCGCGGGAAAACCAGCTCAACTTTCAATCCGGGGCGTCCATCATGATCATCGTGTCCAGCCAAGACAGCGTCTGATCCAAGCCCATCATCTAAAATAAGCTCGGCTTGGTGAAGATCTGCAATCGCATCAACCAAGGCCAGACCAAGACCAGAGCCGGGCAAGGTTCGGCTCTTGTCTAAACGTACGAACCGCTCTCTGACACGCTCCCGATCAAAAACGGGAATACCGGGGCCGTCATCCACGACAAAAATCCGAACCCGGCCGCGCTGTCCTTTTTGCGCTGACAAATGAATGCGGGACCCGCCGCCGCCCCCCGCATATTTAATCGCATTTTCAACGAGATTAGAGACCGCCTGAGATAGTAAACCACGGTCGGCCATAATCGTGAGACCACTCTCTATGTCGTAAGTGAAGGACAGGCCTGCATCTTCACAGGCAGGCTCATACAGTTCTGCCAAGTCGTCCAAAATAGGTTTTGGGTCGAGCGGCTTGAGAAGTTCACGGCGTTCACCGGCCTCGAGTCTTGCAATCCGCAGAACGGAATCAAACGTGCTCAGCAATTCATCTGCGTCCCCCGCAGCTGCATAGAGAACATCCCCCTCCGGACTATCCCCTGCCTCAACAGCGGCCGTTTCAAGACGAGTCCTCAGCCGAGTCAACGGTGTTCGAAGATCATGTGCCACAGAATCGCCTGCGTAGCGCATCGCCTGCATCAGGCGATCAATATGGTCGAGCATACCGTTCAGATGTTCCGCCAAACGGTCCATCTCATCTTCAGAATAGGTTCTTGGCGCTCGGCGGTCCAAATGCCCGGCTTGGACATCCGTGGCGAGTTTATTGAGGATATCGACGCGACGCGCAAAACGACGCGCCACAAAGATTGATGATAGAATACCGAGAAACAGAGCGATGAAAGATGAGGTTGTCATCGCGCTCCGCATGCGTTCGCCTGTCCGCATGATGGTTTCGATATCACGGCCTACAAACAAAATGCCGACACGCACCTCATCTTCATAGATGACTAAGCCCAGAACTTGGACACGGCGCTCCTCTGTCCGGTCAGTCTCAATGTCGGACACAGTCGCAATCGCGCGTTCACGAATTAAACCGCGCGACACAAATCCCGCGAGCGACGGGGCATCCATGCCCAGCGCGGCGATTTCCTCGGTGACGAGTTTTCCTGACTTACGGCCTTTAAACACGAACATAGAATATGTGTCGTCTGACAGGTCGCGCAGTGTCACCACCCTTTCAACAGTCTCACGGGCCCCTTGATCAAAGTAAGGCTGCGCGAGCGGTGAGGTTTCTGGCGTATCGATTGGTAGAGCGCCAATCCGCTTTGCTTCTTGAAAAACGCGATCTCCGCCTTTTTCGAACAGGGACTGCAGTTCAATCAAGTCACTTCGTAATCCATCATCAATCCGGCGTATTTCTGCCGAAACGATCCGGTCATAAACAATCAGCTGAGCAACCAGCAGCGAGCCCCCAAAAAGAAGTGCTCCGACTAGGGATAGTCGGAACACTGTGTTTTTGAGAAGCCGGCCCAGCGTCTCAGCGAGATCGCCGAGAGGCTGAGCATCCGCGGATTTGGACGAAGACCCCAACTAGGGTTGCAAGCGGTAGCCAGCACCGCGCACAGTGTGCAGCAATGGGGTGCCAAACTCTTTATCAATCTTGCCGCGTAGGCGTGAGATGTGAACGTCAATGACATTGGTCTGGGGGTCAAAGTGATAATCCCAAACTTTTTCAAGCAACATGGTGCGGGTTACAACGCGTCCGGCATTGCGCATCAAACATTCTAAGAGGCGGAACTCGCGCGGTTGCAAGAGAACTTTCTGGCCGCCCCGGTGCACCGTCCGCGCTAATAAATCCATTTCGAGATCACCGACTTTCAGCTTCGTCACAGCCGCTGTCGGGTCGGATCGTCGGCCGATGGCTTCGACGCGGGCCAGGAGCTCCATAAACGAATAAGGCTTGGCGAGATAATCATCGCCGCCAGCGCGCAGACCTTCGACCTTATGATCTGTTTCTCCAAGCGCTGATAATATCAGCACAGGTGTCGCATCACCCCCTTCGCGAAGGTCCATCAAAACTTGCAAGCCATCCCGTTTGGGCAACATACGATCCAGAATAAGGGCATCATAATCGGCGGCTTGCGCCATTTCTAAGGCTGTATCCCCATCTGTCGCAAGGTCCACCACATGCCCAGCCTCGGAGAGGCCTTTCTTGACATATTCAGCGGCGACTTCGTCGTCCTCGACTACTAATATTCTCATTGACCTACTCCGTGATCTTCACTCGTAATGCTTTGTCCATGTGGGTAACGCAAGAGAAAGCAGAAAGATAACGACCATTCGGTAAGGTTTGAAAAGTAGCGTCTAAGGCACGGTAAAGACTGGGTATATTACCACTATTACGACGGACATTTGGCATGTCCGCCGCGGATTTTAAGTTGGTAGATCAAGTATTTTCTCGCCACCGTCCTTTGGGCGAAGCTTGATTTTCATGCTCGATTTCTTGTCGAGCTTCGCATTCAGAACCATGGACCGCCATTTATCAACTTCGGCAATAGGCATGCCGTCGGCTTCCAGCAGAACTTGCCCAATCTTGAAGCCCGCCATTTCTGCTTCCGATCCCGGATCGACACTTTCGACATAGACGCCGACTTGATCAGATCGCATCCCGATGGCTGTACGGAACTCAGCCGAAATATCGAGGACATGAACGCCCGTATTGATACTGATGCGCGCATGCGGTTCGCTTTTCGGGGCGGGCGGTGGCAAACCCCGGCTTAATGCGGCGTCGCGTTCGACATCGGCTTTTTCAGGCCGTTCTCCGATAGAGACTTTGATTTCATATGTCTTCTCTAGCCGCTCATAGATAATATTCGCGACATCACCCGGTGCAAGTAATCCAATGGCGCGAGTTGCCTCGACGGAGTTTCGGACAGGATAATCATTGATACGCAGGATGATGTCATCAATCTCCAACCCATACGTCTGAGCGGGGCTTCCCGGCACCAAATTATTGACTAGAGCGCCAGATTTGAGAATGCCCGGACGTCCATCCATTTCAAAGACAGCGTCTCGTAAGCCCGCTCCCAGATAACCGCGTCGGACCCGACCCTCAGACCGAAGTGCCGTGACGACGGATGCCGCTGTTTCGTGCGGAATAACGAAGGCGATCCCGACGGACGCGCCAGTGGGTGAGTAAATGGCTGAGTTCACGCCGACGACGTCGCCATTTAGATTAAACAACGGCCCCCCCGAGTTCCCCCGGTTAATGGTCGCATCTGTTTGGATATAATCGACATAGGAGCCACTATCGACGCGTTTCCGGCCTATCGCAGAAATGACGCCGAGCGACGTTGATTGGCCAATCCCGAACGGATTCCCAATCGCGACAACCCAATCACCAATCCGCGACCGCGTTCCTTGGTGGAACTGTACATAGGGAACTGTTTCATTCGTATCGAACGTCAAGAGGGCCAGATCGGTTTCTTCGTCCGTACCTAGCGTTCGCGCGGGATACCGGCGCCCGTCATTAAATTCGATCTCAATCGTCTCACCGCCTTCAATGACGTGGTAATTTGTGACCACTTCACGCTGCGGACTAATCACAAAGCCCGAGCCCTGCCCTTCTGAGAGCATTTCACCATTTGATGTCGTGACGATAATATTGACCGTTGATTGGCTGACCCGTTCCACAAGGTTAGCAATGGACGGCAGGGCCGCAATCGGCGTCATCATCATATTTTGTTGTGGCTGAGCCTGCGGGTTTTGCGAAAGGGCCCGTTGGGGCGCAGGGTCTTGGACCTGCGGGACTGCCGCACCATTGCGTAACGGTGTATAGGGTTGTGCCTGATCCGGACGTCGAATGTCGATCGCTGGCGTGGTCTGCGCCAATACGGGCGCTGCGAACACTGTTAAAGCTAAGCCAGCCATGAGCAATCTTGCAGCTTTGAGGGGGGCGCGCATTGCAGGCTCCAATGTTCAGTGCTTGGATAGCCTCACAATGTGATTGTTGCGAGGCATGTCAAAGCGTTCACTTTGCTTAAACCCCTCATTTTCAAAGATATGCTTAACATCTGCAAACTCTCTTACACCCCAACGCATATCGCGACGTTTGAGCGACGCATCAAAATCGATATTCGAGGCCGCGCTGCGCTCACCAAACAGGAATGGACCGTAGAGAAAAACCGTGTCTGTGAGCTGTGCAGCCCCTCTCGCCAGTCCGACTGCGGCCTCTATTGGCGCAATATGGATCATATTGGCGGAATAAATCGCGTCAAAAGAACCAAGCGGCGCCGCCCAGTCCGGCACCGTCAGGTCCAGAGCGAGCGGCTCAGGCCAATTATCTTGTTTCCACGCAGATTGGCTCGCGCGCGAGTTCGCGTCCGGATCACTATACTGCCAGATAACGTCAGGACAGACAGTCCCCAATGCCGCGCCGTGCTCACCTGTGCCTGATCCAACTTCAAGAATGCGCGCCTTATTTGAGAGATGCTCCGCCAGCCACGCTGCAATGAGGTGCTTGTTACGACCAGCACTCGGCGAAAACAGCCGATTCCCGTCACGACCACTGTCTTCAAGCGCGATTGGTTTTTCAGTCATCGGGTATCCTGTACGGCACGCGGCAGGGATAACTCAGCCCTGAGACCGCCGAGGGATGACCCGGTTAGGACCAGCGACCCCCCATAAGCTTCCGCGAGATCATTGACGATGGCCAGACCAAGCCCAGACCCCGGAGTCGCTTCGTCCAATCGCGCGCCGCGTTTAAGCGCCGTTTCAATCTCCGTTTCCGGAATACCAGGACCATCATCCTCAATCACGACTCGGACCAAGGCGTCGTCAGCCGTCCGGCTTACATCGACCTGTGAGCGCGTCCATTTCGCGGCATTATCCATTAGGTTGCCAATCATATCTTCCAAGTCGCGCTTATCGCCTCGAAACCGCAAACCTGCTTCCCCATCGACATCAATAATAAGGTCCTTATCCCGATGAATTCGTGGCAACGTCCGAGCAAGCGCACTGATGACGTCGTCCATATCGCAAGACAGGCCAATTGCCTGACCGCGCGCGGCAGCGCGAGCGCGGCGCAGGTGATGGTCCACTTGGGCCGACATGGCGTCTGTTTGTCGTTTGACGACGCTGGCATCAACCAACGCGCTCAAACCCGCCTCATTCTGCAAAACAGCAATGGGCGTTTTCAACCCGTGGGCCAAGTTGCCAACATGGGTCTGTGCCCGTTCCACGACATTGCGATTATGCGCAATCAACGAATTTAGCTCATCCGCAACGCCCGCGATTTCTGCGGGGTACCGCCCTTCAAGACTAATAGACCGTCCTTCGCGCACATCGGCAACGCGTTCAGCCAATGCAAACAGAGGTCGCAGCCCAAGACGTACTTGCGCATAAATGGCCGCCAGAAGCCCCGCGGTCAGAAGGCCCATCAGGAACAATGCCGACCCTGCAAATTGTTGTATAGAGCGCGTCGCGGGACGGCGATCCGCTGCCGCCATCGCCACAACAGGGGACGTCATACCGGGCAAGAGAACTTCCCGGCCCACAATTCGTAAAGGTTCGTCGACATTCGGACCCGCGCCAGAAAATCTCACGGCTTCGCCTGTCGCCTGCGTCAGTTTTATTCGGTCCACCCCATTGATACGGAGTGTCTCGCCATAAAGCGACCGAGAGGCGAGCAACGGAATTATGTCATTAGTTTCGTCAACTGTCCCGATCAACCAATATCGACCTGATAAGGCCCGTTGATACCGGGGATCGAGTGGTTCTCGCGTCAGGGCGAGACCGTCATTTTCCGTGACTTCGACGGAGGCGATGAGCGCGGTGACGGCGGATTCAAGCGGATCATCGAATGATGTGTAGACCGTATTCCGGTAGAACCAAGTCAATAAGATAAGCGCGGTGATCAGGGCCGGCACGGTCCAGAGAAGCGCCGCCCGAACGAGCCGCGAGACGAGAGAGGGATTAGGGCCGGTGGCCAAAGAGGTCGCCTAAGACGTTTGCGGCGCGTCTGGATCGACCAGCCGGTAGCCGAGGCCGCGAACGGTCTCAATCCGGTCCGTGCCAATCTTCTTTCGTAGCCGCCCGATAAAGACCTCAATCGTATTGCTGTCCCGATCAAAATCCTGATCGTAAATATGCTCGACCATTTCAGTCCGAGAAATAACGCGCCCTTTGTGGGTTGCCATATAGGCGAGCAGACGGAATTCATGGCTTGTCAGTTTGATGCCCATACCGTTGACAAAGGCGCGAGCCGCCCGGTTATCCACGACCAAATCGCCAATCTCGATAACGTCCGTCGTATGACCTGCAGCGCGTCGCAGCAACGCCCGCAACCGGGCCATAAGTTCTTCCGTGTGAAACGGCTTGGTTAGATAATCGTCAGCACCGGCATCAAACCCAGCGACTTTTTCACTCCACTGGTCGCGCGCTGTCAAAATCAGGACCGGCATTTTGCGCTCATCCGCGCGCCATTTTTGCAAGATCGACACACCGTCAATTTGCGGCAAACCCAGATCAAGGATGACCCCGTCATAGGGCTCTGTATCACCTAGAAAATGACCTTCGACCCCGTCCGTCGCCACATCGACCGCGTAGCCTTGCTCTTTGAGCATTTGCTTGAGTTGTCGGGACAGGTCTGGATCATCTTCAACGACGAGAATGCGCATAGGGGGTCTCCGCGGGGGTATCAGAGCAATTGACCCCATTCAGGGCCAACAAGAGAGTTATCGAATACGGCCAGTTGCCGCGTCAACGATTATATCAACGACACGGCCATCGCGAGCGATAATCCGGACGCGATAGGCATCAGACGTCCGGCGAATGTCAACCACTTCGCCGCCCGGCACACGCGCAAGCGCTATTGCTTTCGCTTCACGCGCACTGATTTCGCGCTGAACTAGCTGCCAAGACTGCGCGTTCAACGGTGACGCTGTGTTCACCGCCTCCCCTTGCGGGATCGCGGCGGACGCAGGCGCGCTCATCAGAGCGACCAACACAGCGGCGGATATAAGGGTTTTACGGGTCATGATATGCCTCTGTAGGGCCCCACCTCTGAACGAAGACTGAATAGTGCGTTTAGATACAGTTGAGCCATCACGGTCAAATTAAGCCCTTCCGTAAGCTCTCACCGTTTTCGTCTGGAAGACGCGAGATAATATCGTCAGATTTCGTCAACTCTGCATCGGTCAAAGTAATGACAAGTTCGACAATCAAATTGCCTCGTTTCTTATCCTTACCTTTCACACCCTTACCCTTAAGGCGCATTTTCTTCCCTGTGTTAGAGCCGGGAGAGACCTTAAAGCTAACCGCCCCCGTGGGCATATCAAGACGGATGGTTGCGCCACTCAACGCTTCTTTCAAACTGATTGGAAGCTGTAGGTGAAGATCATCGCCGCGCCGCAAGAGGGTCCGGTGTTCGCGGACAGACACTTTAACCAACGCATCACCGTCTTGGCCACCATATAGGCCGGGCTGTCCTTTGCCCCGCACACGCAAGGTTTGACCGTCCCGGACACCCTCCGGAAAATGCACTTTAGTTCCGGAAGGAAGCTGCCGCGTTCCGCCGGTCAGCGATTCCGGGAGCGACAACACGACGGAATATTGTACATCTGCTCCTTTGGATGGTCGGTTCATGCCGCCCCGCGCGCCGCCAGCAAAAGGCCCTGTGTTCATACCAAAGAGCGAACCGAACAAGTCGGACATATCGTCCTGTCCGGCGCCACCGCGCCCTCGTCCACCAAAGCCTTCAAAGCCGCCAAAGCCTGTTTCATAGCCCGGGCCGCCGCCGCGCGAGCCAAACCCTCCGGCGCCTGCATAAGGATTGCGTTGCTGACCCTGGTCGTCGATTGCTCCGCTGTCATACTGACGGCGTAAATCTTCGTTCGACAAGAGATTATAAGCTGCGGTGACTTCCTTGAAGCGATCCCCAGACTTGTCGTCGTCCGGGTTGACGTCCGGGTGCAGTTTCTTCGCGAGCTTACGGTAAGCCGAACGGATTTCTTTATCCGTTGCTGACTTGCTTACACCCAGAAGATCATATGGATTTTTTGTTGCCATAAGACACTACTTAGTCACCCATCAGTGACATTCAACGCCGCAGGGTAAATACTCTCGCGTCCGACCTGCGAAAATTGATAAACCTCCGCTCTGTCAAAGGGCTGAATGGCAATAGATGTGTCTGTGGTTTCTATCGTTTCTTCGGACTCCCCACGATAAAGCTTGAGCCGGTACCGAAGATGGGACGCATCTTCTGTCCACTCTGTGAAAGCCGGATCGCGCCCGATCCATGTCAGAACGGTCCCATCCCACTTTAGATGGCACGGCGCTAACGGGATTCCGTTTAAATCATTCCACACCAGCACCGCCGACCGCGCGGTACGGTCCGCAGTATTTCCCGTTAGAGTAACGCCCTCGCCTCGCCATTCATCAGAGATCGGTAATGTGACCACGCCAGCCGCGAGCCACAGCAGGCGCGCGCCGCTGGCCAAACTCTCAGCAATAAACGTGTCACTCCCCTCTAGACCGCGTAACAAGTGAGACAGACGATATGTCTGCGGTTCGATAAGCATGACATCACGTGCCGCAAAAATCTCCCACCCCAACGGTGTTTCGACGGCAAATCGATTGCCCCGCGCGAGAAACTCCCCGTCGCCGAGCGCGCTGAGCGTTAACCCCGGCAACAGAACATCAACTTCCGAAACGATATCGCGAAACTCGGGTCGTCCGGCCGGAAAGTCCGTCATCGTTACGCCGAGACGAACGGGAGTTTCAAGCGTAGCCTCGGAGGCAGAGACTTGCACTAGCACGGAAGAGAACGGTTCGAGCATGGCGCCCGCGCTCACCCCATCCCGCCCCGGCAGATCAAATGCGAACAATTGCGGCGCACCCGCGTATGAAATATGGGCTGGCTCGATCGGCGTCGTTCCGGAGACCCAGGCTGGTCCACTAGGCACATCACGACGCGCCGTGACGGATACAGTTGCGCCAATCTCTAATGTCTCAATAGACCAGACGGTGTTTTCAATCCGAACCCGATCCCCAATTTTTAGCCGAAGCCCTGTTTCTAAAGGCAAATTGATACTGAGCGTTTCTTCGCCCGCATGCGCGACCTCTAATTCTCTTTGTGCAACATAACGGGCGAAACCTTCGTCCAGAACAGCCGGCACCCCTAAATCCGCAACCGCAACGGACTCCGCCGATTGGTCACGCGCCGACGCGGTGCCAAGCTGATAGTCACGTCCCGCGTCGATATAGGTCAGGCGAACATCACGGATACGCGTTTCCGCGTCGCCTCGCGCGCGAAGAACGGGTCCATGCACAAGATCAGCGGCCAAGAGGGTTAAGCTCTCCGGGCCGCCAATTGCAAAGACCACATTTCCACTGTGTTCTGTGAGTTCGACAGCGAAAAGCTGCATTAACGGAGCGAGCGCGGCGCGCGCACTCATCGGACGATCAACTACATACCCCGGCAAAACGCCGGAGATACCAGACACATCAAGGGCCATCAGTCCGCTATCGTGGGCCAACTCTTCAATCACATCCGCGACAGGCATCAAGCCGGCTCGCCCATTAAGCCAATGGCCTCGCGCCCAGCTATCGCCATCTGACCAAACAGCCTTTCGCGCGGGGAAATCCGGATAAGGCCGTGCATCCCATGCCCAAACGGAGGCCCGCGCGAGGTCAAGAAAGCCAGGCTCATTTGTTGCGTCATAATGACTGAGGAACGCTTCGATATAACGCCGCTGAATCAGATCATCGCGGGTCCCGTCCGAATGATAGGGCAGCGCCGCATCGATAGATTTGGCATCATTGAACACATTGGGCTGGTTTGCGCCCTTATCGACGGCGGGGCAGCCGATTTCGAGCAACCAGATGGGTTTGGATCGCGGTACCCACGCACTCTGCCCCGCAGCGAAGCCATTGCGCCGCTCAATATGGGGATGGCTCCACCAATGGCGCATATCCTTATATCGGTAGATCGGGTCATCAATTGGCGAGCGGGTCTGCGCATTTCGGTCGCTTTCGCTGGCATAGTACCAGTCATACCCCTCGCCGCCTTCGACATTGCGCGACAGATAGTCAAAATCATGCGCGCGACGCCCTGAATCACCGTCAAGATGATCCCCGTCACGCCAGTCAGACAAAGGAAAATAGGCATCAATCCCAACGGCATCGATATTATTGTCGGCCCAAAGCGGATCAAGGTGATAGCGAACATCCCCACCGTCCCGCAGACCGAAATAATCAGACCAGTCAGCGGCATAGGTGATTTTTGTGCTGGGTCCGACAATGGCGCGGGTTGCGGCCGCTAAGCTTTGCATCTGCGCGACCGCCGGAAAGCTCTCTCCGAACCGATACGCCATCAGCGCCTTGAGTTCTGAGCCAATGACAATAGCGTCAACACCGCCCGCCTGTTGCGCAAGGCCTGCATGATGCAAGATGTGGTGCCGAAAGCGGAAGTCATCCCCGCCCCCAAAGAAGGCAGACACATCCGAGACCGAGGTTGCCGTTATTCGTCCACGCCAAGGAAAGCCGGGCGTATCCACCAGTAAAAATGGATGCAACGTCACGGCGAAGCCACGTTATTTCAGCTCCCGAATGCAATCAATCACGCTTTCATCCGAGGGCGTGCCGCCATAATTCGGCCGCCCTTCACTATTCGCGCTTACAATGTAGGCACTATGGCGGTCTTGCCCTGCGACCCGCCATTCAACGTCTGGTAAACGCCTTTCACGTCGTTCCGCTCCGGGTTGGATAAGGCAGTCTCCCGCGTCCAACGAAGTCCCAAACCACGCACAAATAATATTGACGTGGTGACAATGAGGGAGTTCGGCCTGCAATTGATCGAGCGAGGTCAGCAAGTCTGCTTGCCCGGAAAAGCTATTCATATTTGACGGAACCGTCACGCCTATGCTGGGAGTTTCTTCGACAATCGTCGGCGAAAGAGCGAACTCACCCGTCCCGGGGAGAAGGTTTACGGATTGGATCAGATCCTCCATGCGGCCACCGCGTTTCACGCCGCGCACGACTTCCGCGTTAATAATTGGAAGGCGCGCACCATACTCATCCAATGGGAAGTCCTCAAAGACGATATAGGCTGTCCCGCGAAATGCGGGCACAGCACCCGGCTCTGTCGCCGCAATAACCGAGTCAGGCCCTTGCGTATCGGACCCCGTGTGGATGCGCACGGTTAAGCCCGCGCATTGCAGGATTTCGCCATTCGCCCAAACCCGGTCCACACCCAATATTTCACCTTCACACAAACCAACGGCGAAGCTGATAGTGTAGGAATAGGTTCGCTCTGTCGGGCCGCCGCCTTTGCCGCCAACGCTTTTATCACTGACTTTCTCGCGCACCTGACTGGCCCAAATAACCTGTCCTGCTAAACGGACGCGGCCAAAAACGCGCGGCATCGCGGCTCCGTCGCGTGAGGTTTGCAGATGGAAGCTCTCTAACTGCGGACCTTCGAAAACGCGTTTGTCCAGTGCGCGGGTCATTTGTCTGACGTCAGCGCTCATGGCACAGATTTGAGCCTGGGCTAAGAGAGACTTTGCTCACCTCCATCCTTATGGAGTGAAGCATGAGACAGACTAAAACAACGT
>NZ_BMZH01000011.1 GCF_014652695.1 Algimonas arctica | reverse complement strand
GTTGCAATACCGCAAAGCCGTCGCCTAATATCAATCAATAAAGGTGAGCAAAGTCTCTCTTGGCCCAGGCCGAAATCTGTGCCGTTTTATATGACGACGGACAGGTCACACCACCGAGAATAGCGGCCTCTCCGCTTATATTGACTTCACCTTTTAGCAGGTTGGGTTCGATCCGTTTGCGGAATTCTGGGTTCCATTCCCATGTACCTTTAAGTTTCGCCTTCTGGTTGACGATAATATCCGCGACTTGCCCGCTCAGCCCTGGAATGGAGAGGGTTGCGCCCTCGCGAATGCGGATCTCGACGACGCTGGAGGCTTGCAGCTGCTCAAGCTGCGAAAACGGATCGGACTTGCCCGTCAGTCGCTCGCCATTAATCAGAATATTGGCTCCGCCCTGTCCCAGCCCACGGCGGTTGGTATCGCCCTGTTGGATCTGAAACCCTGGAATACGCGAGACCATGTCGAGCGCTGTGCGCGGTACGTAGGTTGCGAAATAACTCGCGGGATAAACATCCCGACTGTCAGTCGCGTTCGATGTGGGGACTGCGATTGGGGTCGCAGCCCCCTCTGCCACCGCGGAGTCATCCGCTAGGGTATCGGTGACTTGTCGGGCGGCAAAAGCCGGTTGGGTGAGGGCTGTCGTTAGGCAAAGGGAGACCATCGCCGCGAGACGCGGATTATAAATTCTGCGCATGAGGAAGGCCTATTTGTTAGGGGTGTGTTCGTAAGTACCGACAGATATTTCTCTGTCTTTTTCATCTCCGGGCCCGGACATCGACAGGCTCATCAAATCTGGTTTGAGCTTGAGGACTATGGAGTTGTCTAAATCCAATCCGGCGGACTTGAGCATTTTGGCGTAGCGTTTGGCTTGGGCTTTACTGCCTGTCTTACCATCGACTTCAAGCGAGTCTCCGCACAGTGCGAGCGTCACCGACCGATCGCCCGCCCGAATAAAACCATCTTCGATGAGCGCGTTCATGACTTTCGTTCGAAACGAATCCACATCTAATTTACGGCCATTAATGATCACAGTGTTTCCAGGCTCATCGCTGTTAACCGTGACAGTGTGCTTGCTGTGACTAGAGGAGCGGGTCTCATGCTGCGTCGCCATCTCATGCGCCCGTTCGGCTTGTCGTTCGGCCAGCCGTTCAGCGCGTTCTTGAGCCCGGTCTGCTTGTTGTTCAGCCCGATCTCTGGCCCGCTCAGCGCGATCTTCGGCACGTTCAGCC
Source organism: Algimonas arctica (assembly GCF_014652695.1). Classification (GTDB taxonomy): domain Bacteria; phylum Pseudomonadota; class Alphaproteobacteria; order Caulobacterales; family Maricaulaceae; genus Litorimonas; species Litorimonas arctica. The sequence goes on along the minus strand of NZ_BMZH01000011.1, from coordinate 109,002 downwards.
TCACCCTGGGCTCGTTCGGCGCGGTCCATCGCGCGCTCTTGTTCGTCTTGAGCCCGCAATCGAGCCTCGACCTGTAGTAAGACGCGCGCTTTGATTACGTCACCTTTCGCATCAACCGCATCACCATCAATATAAATTCCGGGTTTCAACTCTGAGAGATCGCCCAATTTTGCGAGTTCACTTAAATCTGCCAGCTGGCTTAATTCAGCCAACTCACTAATATCAAAATGTGCGGCTTGTTCGCCAAATTGCTCACCCCAAACCTCCATTTCTTCACCCCACGCCTCCATCTTGTCTTCCCAGTCCCCTTCGAAACGACGCTCGACCTCTTCGCCCCAAACTTCCATCTGTTCGCCCCATGACTCCATAGCCGCTTCAAAAGCGTCCTTACTGTCATAGTCGCCGAAAACGGGCATCGGAACAGCGGGCAGTTCGGGCGTTGCGGGGACAGCGGGCATGACTGGCATGACGGGCAAAGGCGGGAGGCTCGTCGCATTCGCCGCATAGATGCGAGATTGGCCCTCTGGTTTCGCCCGAACAATTGTATCGGGGATCGACGCTTCCGGGGCGACCGGGATGGCGGGGGGATGCGGATGCGCCATCGACACTGTACTGCACGCCGCCGTGCCTAATAAGAGAGCGGACACCGCCGCCGCCGTCAAGCGGCTGGACGTGCTGCGAGACGCCGGGCGACCCATGAGGCGATTTAATCGGGTCAATAACGGCCCCCCATCAGCGGCCATGGCCATTGCGGGCGCATTACTGCCGAGACGGAGCGCGGCCAATCCACGGACCAAATCACTGGGGCTTCCTGAGACAGTCACCGCGATATCGTCACAGGCCTCTTCCCGATCTTCGTCGATTTGACGCGAAATCATGATCACGGCGGGATTAAAATAGAGCACCGTGCGGATCGCTGTTTGGATCAAACCGAACAGGAAATCATGACGTCGGATATGGGCTAACTCATGGAGTAAGATCGCTTCAATTTGTGCTGGAGGTAAGGCCGTCAAAAATCCAACCGGCACGAGCACGATCGGGCGCAGGGCACCCAGCGTCATCGGGCCGCTGACATGGTCTGACACAAACAGGCGCACACGTTCATGCGTCCGGCTACGTTTAATCAGCGCCGTGAAACGCGTTGTCCAATCCGCGTCCGGCGCATGCAATCCGCGCGTCGCCAACCAACGGGTGGTGGCATAGGCGCGGTAAGCTTGTAGGCTTAAAAACGCGAAACCAACAGCCCAGCCCATCCCAAGCCAAGGCACTAACGCCTCAGAAAGAGCCGCCTGACCGAGGGGCATTGGCAACACGCTAATCGAAAGGGTCAGTTCTTTAGCAGCTTCCGCGTCAGGTCCGCTCGAAAATTCGACAGGGACCCAGCTTTGGGCCCGGTTAAATGTCAGGATCATAAAGGTGGCGAGAAAGGCGACGAACGTCGAGACAAGCCCGGCCATCCCGGCGAGATAGCGCAGCCAAGCGTGTCGATCTGTGGCCAAAGTCCGAACCGCCCAGACAAGAAAGCCAATCACGGCCCCCTGCCAAAGACTATGCAAGATGGCCCATCCCAGAGCGTCCCAAAGTGCGGTGATGTTCAGCGTCATTCTCTCGTCCCCTTAATCAGTCTTTGTCGCGACGGTCGCCTGGCACGGGCGTCGGACGAATTTACGTCAATTATTCTGTGTCTAACGAATTTAGAAATTCGCGGATTTTTTCGATATCATCCGGGCTGGCTTTATCGGTCCCGAGCGCATGCATCACGAGGTCTGGCACGGAGCCTTCAAAGGCCGTCTTGACAAAGCGATCAAACAGGCCTGATTTCGTATCCGTCTCATTGACAGCCGCACTGTAATCATAGGATTTGCCTTCGCCCCGCGCACGGGACACCAAGCCTTTATCGTGCATCCGCTGGATTTGTTTTAAAGTCGTTGTGTAGCCCACGGATTTGGTCTGGCTTAGCGCGTGGTGAATGGCTTTCACGCTGCAAGGCTGGCGTTCCCAAAGCACTTGAAGAATGGCCGTTTCTGCCGGTGATGGTTTTGCAATCTGTGTCATAGGTCTTTATTGAACGACAGATGTCGTTAAGTAAAGATCAAAACGACACCTGTCGTCAATTTAATGTTGGATAGATTATAGGGCGCGTCGGGGACGTAACTAAGTCGCCCGATCCAGACGTTAGAGCGTGTGCAAAGACAATATAGCTTAGGCCACGCCTCTTTTCATCACGACCTCTAGTGGACGCTCTGGCAAGGTTTCAGATACCGACTTATTAAGCACAACGGCCGCGAGCGGTAGCGCGACACAAAACAGTGAGCCCTTCCCCGGTTCTGATGTGACGCTGATCTCGCCCCCAAATAAATCGGTCAGTTCCCGACAGATTGCGAGGCCAAGGCCGGACCCTCGGACAGTATTGGTTTGACCATCTTGCGCTTGCTCAAAACGCTGGAATATTTTGGCTTGCCGATCCGGCGTAATCCCGATTCCGCTGTCTTGGACAAAAAAGTTCATCCACCATCGTCCGTTTTGCATATCCAACGCGCGCATCGACACGGTGACATAACCTGTATCGGTAAACTTGATGGCATTGTTGATGAGATTGCTGATGATCTGACGCAATCGACCGTGATCCCCCGTGAACATCGCGGGCAATCCCGGTTCAATGATGACATTGAGTTCTATATTTTTTGCGTTGGCATTGGCCTGATACAGAGCATTGATCGACTCTAACATTTTCGCGGGATTAAAGGCCGTTTCAGTTAAGGCAATCTTATCCGCTTCGAGCCGCGACAAATCGAGAATATCGTCGATCACGACAATCATCCCCTTGCCGCAGTCATCAACGATCTCCGCATAATTGCGCTGCATATCATTGAGGTTCGTGCGCAGAAGTAGCTGGTTCATCCCCAACACACCGTTCAAAGGCGTGCGTAATTCATGACTCATATCCGCAAGAAATTGAGTCTTAGCGGCTTCCGCTTTCTGCGCGATATCAAGGTTAAATTCTAACTTTTGAAACAGCTTAGTCATTGAATACGACATCAATCCTAAAACGAGACCGCATAGCGTAATCGCGATCAAGGCCTGAATAGTCCGCTGAGAGTTGCGTAGCGCGATATAGTCTGGATTTGACATCACAGAAAGGTCCGCTTGGCCCGAGTTTATATAAAGACAAATCACCATCAAGGACGCCGAAAGGCAATAGAAGATGAGCGACCGTCGCGATCCAAGTAGCGCAATCAAGACTGTCCCAGCGATCATAATAGGCAATAGTGCCGAGTTAATCCCAACATTTGTCGGTAACGAGGTGCCGCCAACACCGAGTAAGATAATAACGCCCCATAGCGCGGAAAAGAAGTCGAAGTTCGCGTGATACCGCAAGCTAAGCGCGGACCCGATAAAGATGCTAACCGCCACCAGAAGTAATGTGTGATCCAAGATCCAGCCGCCATAGGCAAAATACATTTGGACAAAATTCGCGAGCTGAACGACAAAGAAACCTAAGGCCGCGACATAGACTGTTCGCGCCTTGAACATGTCCGACGCACTCGTCAGACGCTCAAGCCGCAGGAACGTTTCCCACCTTCTAATTACGTTTTTCATCAACGGCCCAACCGATTTCACTGTCGCCTAACGCGAAACCCTTGCCGATTTATTTATAGGTTGAACATTTGTTGAAGAACATCGGGGCAAACCGGCGTCCCAGAGGCCTGCGTTACGCTGGCAGTAAGGGAGCGACACGGGCTTCCCAAACTGTGGAATTCGTCTATCAAACAGGCATGCTTTCCGTCCTCGACATTTTCCGGATCGGCGTCGGCCCGTCCTCCTCCCACACAGTAGGACCAATGCGTATTGCGGCGCGCTATCGATCCCGATTAGACAAGAAGGGGCTTCGCCCTGACCAGCTCGAAATCATCTTTCGCGGCAGCCTCGCGTTCACCGGGGCCGGACACGGCACGTTTCGCGCGGCGAAACTCGGTCTTCTCGGTTTCAAACCAGAAACCATCAAAATGGACGTCGCCGAAGCCGCGCTCGACGCTCTGGACAAAGCCGATGCGCTGCCCGACGGAACACACGTAAAAATTACCATCGATTACGAAACACCGACGCGCCTTCACCCCAATGAAATGGTGATCCTCGCGAGCCTCAACGGGGAACCGCTCGACCAGCGGACCTATTATTCAACGGGCGGCGGCTTTATCGCCAGCCACGCGCAACTTTCGCGTCCGGTTAAGAACGACTTTATCCGTGTCGGCGTACCCAGCCCGCACCCCTTCCCCTCCGCCGCTGAACTGCTCGCCATTTGCGCGCGCGAAGATAAATCCATTGCCGAGATTGTCCTCGCCAATGAGGACGCCAAACGCCCACGCGCCAAGACCCTCAAAAATCTCGACCATATTGCCGCCGTGATGATGCAAAGCATTGGACGGGGTCTGACCGCCACGGGGCTGTTGCCCGGCTCCCTCAAAGTCACGCGCCGCGCATCCGGGCTGTGGAATAAACTAACCAGCGCCCCCCCGAATGAGCGCGAAGCCTTGTTCGACTGGCTCAATGTCTATGCCATGGCCGTGAATGAGGAAAATGCGGCGGGCGGCCAAGTCGTCACCGCGCCGACCAATGGTGCTGCCGGTATCATTCCCTCCATTATCCGCCACTACTGTCATGATGAGGACGGCACGATGCAAGTGGATCAAACCCGGCGCTTCCTGCTGACGGCAGGCGGGATCGGGCTGCTCTATAAACAACGGGCCAGCATCTCTGGCGCGGAAATGGGCTGCCAAGGCGAAGTTGGCGTCGCTTGCTCTATGGCGGCAGGCGGGCTCTGCGCGGTGTGGGGCGGAACGCCCGAACAAGTTGCCAGCGCCGCCGAAATTGGCATGGAACATAATCTCGGCTTGACCTGCGACCCCGTCGGCGGCCTCGTCCAAATCCCTTGCATTGAGCGCAACGCCATCGGCGCCGTCAAAGCCGCCAACGCCGCGCGCCTCGCGCTACACGCGCCCGGCCAAATGATTGTCAGCCTCGACGCGGTCATCGAAACCATGCGCCAGACCGGGCTGGATATGAGCAGCAAATATAAAGAGACCAGTCAGGGCGGTCTCGCGGTCAATGTGATTGAGTGTTAAGAGAAAGCACAGCCGTATTAGCGCAGGCTGAGGGCCATACTACTCAAGAGGGGCCGTCAATCTCGGCATAGAAAACACGAACCGGATTAAGTTATCGTCGCATTGAATTTCCATTTGGCCAGAATGCGCCTTTGCAACTTGTGATACGATAAATAAGCCAAGACCTAGACCATTTTTCTTTGTCTTGCCCTGCCCTTGGACAAAGGGCTCAAATAAGGTCGCTTGAACATTTTCAGGAATGGCTTCGCCATTGTTTTCGACGTATAACTTAAAGCTATCTTGTGTTGTCAGCCCTGTGACAGTCACAATCCCGGCCTCATCTCCGTGACGATGCGCATTGGACAGAAGGTTCGCAAGGAGCTGTGAAAGACGGGGCAAATCGACTTCGACAGGATGATCAATCGTCCAGTTCGAGACAAAGTCCCGTGTTGGTGAGGCCGTGCGTATTTCATTGACGAGCTTTTCAAGCTCCGCCCCTAGTGACGCGACAGCGACACGCTCAATTTCCATCTCAGCGCCCACTCGTCCTTTGGCCATATCGAGCAAATCATCGACCAAGTTCAATGCGCGGTTAGCGCTAGATTTGATCCCATCCACGACAAATTGGCGTTTATTTACAAGCGTCTTATTGTGCTCATCGTCGCGCCCCCCTTGACCTAAACGGTCGAGCAAACTCGCCCCTGACAAGATCGCAGAGAGTGGATTTCGTAAGTCGTGGCCCAGCAGGGCAATGAAACGCTCACGAAATACCGCGATCTCTTGTTCCCGCGCCGCTGTTGATTTCGCCATGTTTTTTGCATCCAAAAGCGCGCGCTCATAGGTTCGGCGATCAATCGCTTTAAATAAAGCGATTTGCGTCGAAATATGAGTGCCGTTAGGGCTGCGCTGCTCCTTTGTATTGGCCATAAAGGGCACGCGATCGCCCTGCGCATTGACCAAATCAAAGGCTAATTCCTCAACGCGCCCCTCCATTCGCAGCATCGGTCGCACATGTGTCTCGAACGCGATTCTGCCGCCAAAATTTAACAGCTCTGAAAATTTTTTTCCTACAAGCGCAGTGCGGGGCATATCCAACCATTCAGCCATTGTCGCATTGGCCTCGAGAATGATGTCGTTCGGGCCGACAAGAATGATGCCACACGGAAAGTTTTCAAAGAAATCTGCGTCCCTTTCATTCAGAGACGTATCACCGTGAGTGTCATTCATCATGGGCGAGATCATCTAATAGGAAGTCACGAATGGCCGCAATAACTTCGTCAGGTGCACTCAAATTTGGGCAATGACCCGTTGCGTCTAACAAGCGAAAAACGCTGTTAGGCAACTTATCGTGTACATATTTTCCGACAGATTCAGGGGCGATAATATCGTCTCGACATTGCAAGACCAGCGATCGGGTTTGGACGTTCGGCAGAATATCGCGTGTATCGGACAAAAATGTTACGCGGGCAAAATCCTGCGCTACCTGCGGGTCGGTGGCGCAGAAACTTTTCGTAAGCTGCTGACCCAATTCCGGGCGGTCAGAATTACCCATAATCTGCGGGGCCATAGCTTCCGACCAACCAAAGTGGTTGGCATCTAAAAATTCCAACATTTCGTCAATTTGCACGTGAGTGAAGCCGCCAGAATAGGTGTCGTCCGAAAGATAGTAAGGGGATGGGCCCACCATTATGATGTCAGAAAACATGTCCGGCGCCGCAGTGCATGCGAGCGCGCCAATCATCGAACTGACAGAATGACCGACGAAGACGGCGTTTGTCAGAGACAATTCACGGCCCAAATTCACAACGTCCTGAGCGTAAGCATCAAGATTAGCATAATGCTCAGAGTCATAAGCAGAGAGATCAGATCCACCAAAACCGACGTAATCAAATAGAACGGTCCGATAGTCGTTCACGAGCCCATCTGCGACTGGTCGCCACATATTCTGATCACAGCCATAACCGTGCGCAAAGACTAGCGTACGGTCGCCTGCCCCTTGAATATTAACGTTGTGTCGTTGTTTGAGCATCCGATCATCCTACTAGGTCGTGAAACAGGGTTTATCAAGATGTATGAAAGCGTGCTTGGGCAAGCGAAAACTTGCCGTCGGCTGCAAACCCACTCAACTCCATCCCCGCTTATCCCACCCTATCTTCACTCCCATTCCCGGCAGGCACGAGGAGGTGTACGATCCTTGAACGTCGGGAATGGAAGTGAGGGCTTGGCGGTTTGAGTGTGACGAAGCTAGTTGATCTGGGAGATCAAATAGCGAGGAACCGAACGGTTTACCGTTCGGTCTTAATCACACCTATCCCATCGCTGGATAAGCCCTGCGCCTCGTCCCACTTTTGGCTATGACTGGCTGTTTGCCGCCTCCTTGATGAGCGGTCGTAGGATGAGGCGTGGGCGTTATGAACGGGATCAAAATCTGGCCCCACATCGTGGACTATACGCGCGGCGATCTCGCCTATGACAATGTCCCCAAAGCCTCCGTCAGCGCCGCGCTTATCATGTCCATAGACACAGGTTTTGCTAAGACACGACACTCTTTTAAACTGTCGATATCGGTCGCAGAACTATCGCCGGACAGAAACAGGACCGGGACAGACGCCTCCATGAGCGCGATCGCGAGTTGCTCACTGGTGCCGCCCCGAATGTTGAAATCAAGGATGGCGACATCCGGCAAACCGCTCTTGATGAGATCGAACGCTTGGTCCGCCGTTGGCGCAGGCCCCATGACCTCCCAACCCAAATCGGACAGGCTCATTTCCAGATCCATCGCGATTATAGCGTCGTCTTCGACCAGAAGAATTTTATTCTGATTACCCATGATCAAAATCTTTCGGTAAAATCACAGTCGCTACCACGCCCTCTGCACGGTAATCGACGTCTACGCTGCCCCCGAGGGAAAATTCAATCGATTGTTTAATCAAACGGCTTCCAAATCCTGTGGCGCTTGGAGCTGATACAGGCGGACCGCCAGTCTCCGACCATACGATTTTTACGGTCCCATCCCCTAGGTCCTCGGAGGATATTTTAACGCACCCTCTGTCGCTAGACAACGCGCCATATTTCGCGGCGTTCGTGGCCAATTCATGGAACACGAGACCGATATTATGGGCACATTCGGCCGCGAGCATGGCTTTATCGCCCGTAATTTTGAGGTGGCGTTTATCTTCAATATAAGGGCCCACCTGCCGATCAATCATCGTTCGCAAATCCGCTTTTGCATTGTCAGACCCCATGAGAATTTCATGGGCCGTCGAAATCGCTTTCAAGCGGTCTGTGAATTTTGTTTCAAAGCTGTGTAAATCCTTGGCCGTTCGAATGGTTTGACGCGCCATCGCCTGGATCGATGCAAGCGAGTTTTTAACCCGGTGGTTCAGCTCATCGACTAACAATTGACGGTGGGCTTCGGCCTCTTTCCGCTCGGTTATGTCCATGCCAGAGGGAATAATTTCAACGAGCGTGCCATGCGAGTCAAATCGGGGGGAGAGTTGGAAATCAATCCAAATTTTCTCACCATTATGGATCTGAACTTGGGTGTCGTAGCGTGATCGTATGCCATCATTTGCGTCCGCGATGGCCTGTTTAAGACGTGTTTTAGATTCGTCTGAAAAATTCCACCAATGCGTTTCCCAAAACGGCTTTCCAATGACGTCCGCCCGCGAAACACCGGCAATATCGAGCGCGGGTTGATTAGCTTTTTTCAGTATGCCTTCGGGCGTTAACACCCCGACAAAGGCGACAACATTGTCCAGTATGAGCTGCAGACGCACGGCATTTTCCGCCAGCGCAATTTCAGTTTGCTTACGCGCGGTGACATCGCTGTAGGAGACCGCAAATCCGTCCCCTAATTTGATCGCACTAATCTCTACCCAGAGCGACAGGCCGTCCGCTTCATAAAATGCGGTTTCCCGATAGGGCAGTCCCGTATTGACCACATCAACATAGGCATCAAAAATACCTTGGGTCTTATTGCCCGGCATCATTGTCAGAAGCGTATTCCCGATTAGGTTTGCCGCCGAGTGTCCGGTAATTTCTGTGCCGCGTTCATTCACATATTCCCATTCAAAATCGACAATTTCGTTTTTCTGATTACGCTGTGACTTGAACACTGAGAATCCATCCGGAGACATTTGATACGCCGCTTTTAGGCGGTCTTCCAGCCGGCTCGCCAAGGAGGATAAAAGGCGTTGATCGGTCACGTCCGTTAACGCGACGACCAGCCCTTGTGTCTTATTGTCCGGATTTAGCTCGGGGGCATGATGAATTCTAAATATCCGAGAGCTCCCGTCTGACCTGGGCAACTCAAAATCATATTCGGTCGATTGGCCCGCCAGCGCCTTTTGCAAATAGGGGTCTGCAAGTAAGATAGCCTCTTCCCCCAAAACCTCACGGAGATGCAGACCGAGAATCGTCTCCGGCGTTTCATCAAAGAGAGCCGCATAACTTTTATTGGCGAATGTATAAAATAGATCCGTCGAAAGCGCGGCGATCATGACTGGCGCCATATTGGTGATACGCTTTAGTCTCGTTTCCTGTACCGCCAATTGCCCATGGGACTGGCTTAGTGCATTCACAGCGCGCTCACGCTGTAATTGGGTGGTGATAGCGGCTGAAAATCCTTCAAGCACTTTTATATCCCGCGCGGCCCATTTGCGTGGTTTGCTATCTATGGCGCAAAGACACCCCAACACGAAACCATCAGAATCCCGAACAGGCGTACCAAGATAGGCTTTCACCTCACGCCCCCCGATTGCGAGATCATCCGCCCCTAAAGTCGACTGCCGCGCATCATTAACCTGTAAAAGACGGTTCGAAGTCACGACGTGCTGACTAAACGAGTGATTGAGTGGAACTTGCCCGAGGGCGTCCAAAGGCTTGGCTAACCCTTTCGCGCTCAGATATACGTGTCGATCACCCGCAATAACAGACACAAAAGACAAAGGGACATCGAAGATTTCACAGATCAAGGCCGTAATTTGATTCAAGGCCGGCGTATCTTTGAGCGACAAAAGCTCAGACCACTCAGTCTCGTGAAAATTATTTGGGGCCGCCACTGTAACAGACGACGGCGCCCCAAAGCGTCTTTCAGACACATCACCCAAAAGTCGCTCCCGCGGTGGCCGTCAATATTGTTAGCCGTTACGCAATATCACGCTCTTTTTTCGACAGCAATAACTGTATGTTGCAATCGATCAGTTTGTGTCTTCCGTTAGATCCACCAAGGCCGGAGGGACACGTGTCGACATTCACTGCGCCAAAAAGGGGTTTCTGGAGTGGCGTGTTTTAGCGTGGATGGTTAGAGTTTTACGTCCAGCAAGGCCTGAGTCATATCATACCCACTGTCATCCATCGCGGTCAGGATGTCGTTCCAGTCATCGTCGGATATACCTTCGCCAGAGTAATCTTCCATCAGGAGGGGCAGCGCCGTGATCGCTTCGCTATTAACGGTTCCAGATTGACCCCCGGGACCACCTGCGCCGCCCGGTCCACCACCTTGCCCGCCACCCGGTGGGGGAGGAGGCGGTCCAGATTTCCCAACATTGGCCTGCCCACCAATTTGAGCCGCGTCAAATCCGGAGTCCGCCATCGCGTTGGTTAGGTCTTTTCCAGGTTCTATTCCCAACCCTTTGACCTGTGCGACAATATCCTCAGCGTCTGATTGGGACAGATTGTCAGGGTCATATTGCTCGAGGACTTTGGTCAAACCGCTGAGCTGGTCTTGGGACATCGGCAAGGCCCCGGCTTGTGATTGTGGCGGCGGCATCATGCCAAGGTTGATCGAATTCATCATTGAAGTTTTCCTGTCCCAAGTACGTCTTGAGACGGGTTAGACGGGAACCTTTAATCGCGACTTTAGCTCTTGTATCAGTTTGTAACAGCGCAGCCCGATCACACGGCGTTCACTCAGAGCCGTCCGCAAATGAGGGGTGCCCCCCCTTAAATCCAACGCAACAGTCTGAACAGGCCCATCAAAGCGACGCCGATCACAGAGACGATCGCTGTGACATACCAAAACCCCATATCGCTCTCGACCCACGGCATCCCGCCGACATTGATCCCCATCATGCCGGAGAGCAGACCGAGCGGGAGGAAAACAGCGGCAACGACGGATAAGATCATCATATTTTGATTCATCTGCTCGGCGCGAATATCGGTGAGCTGGTCTTTGACAATCGCGCAGCGTTCGCGGACGGCGTCCAACTCTTCCGCTACCCGGGTGGCTTGGTCGGCAGCGTCTCGCAAGCGGAGCTGATCATTGGCGTCAATCCACGGAAGGGCTTGCTGCGACAGGGTTGTCAGCGCATCTTTTTGGGGCGCAAGGTAGCGGCGCAGCATGATCGCTGCGCGGCGCAACTCAGCCACTTTGCTGCGCGCATTTTCGTGACGATCCCGCGCATCGCCCTCGATCATTTCTTCCAGCTCATCGACCTGTTCATTCATATCGGTGATCGTCGGGCTCATCCGGTCAATAATGGTTAAGGCGAAGGTTGCGATAAAACCGCCGGGCGTTTTAGACACGGTCTGCGTTTGCAACCGCTCCACCATATCGTTGATCGCTTTAAGCGGTTTGCCGTTACAGCTGATAACGCGGCCTTGTTGAATAAAAAAGCGCAGCGGGATCATATCTTCGGGTTCCGCGCCGGGGTTCAGGTTCACCCCGCGCAGATTGATGAGCACATCTTGACCCCTAACGATGGTGCGGGGCCGCGTATCGGCCGCGAGCAATGTGCGTGTCGCGATGACGTCCACGCCTTCATCCGCATCGAACAAGGCCTGCGTCGCAGGGTCATTGCGGTTGAAGTGATACCAGTAATAGCCCTCATCAAGCGGATCGTCGAAATCCTCTTTCGTGGCTGGCGTCGCTTGACCCGAACCGTTGATTTTCCATGCTTGTACAATACCGCTCATAGAGAGAGTTTAGCGCGAAAGACGGGGCACGCATAGCGTCCGATACTAGACAGGATCATTCGAAAGCAGTGTCGCGGGCAACAGACCCCGCAGACTATTGCCGACGAAAATCGCGTCCGCCACCCTGATGTCGTCCACCGTGATATCCGCCTCTTCGGCCTGCCCGCGATCCAACAGTTCCGCGCGCAACACCCCCGGCAACAGCCCCGGTCCACGCGGCGTTAGCAAGCGACCCCCAACTTTGAGAAACAGCGAGGTGAACGACCCCTCTTTCACATGGCCATCCGCGCCCAAGAACAACACCTCAGTCGCCCCGCTAAGCGCGCCGACCCGAGCCCGTTCCCCATCATAGAAGTCACGCTGTGAGGTCTTGATGTCCGTGCGTTGAACCGCAGGCGTGAGCAGGTAGCGAGACAGGGCCAGCGTTATTGGCGTGTCGAAGTCAACCAATGGAGTCTGCGTCATCCGCGTCGTGCCGTCAGCCAGAACATCCACCCGAACGCGCTGCGGCGTCGGCGCGGCCGCAATCTCAGGCAGGGCCGTGCCAAGCCGCGTGGCATGCGCATCCGCACGAACGGGACCGTCCGGCCCCGTCCGGAGTGTTTCAAATTGCGTCGCGGGGTCTGGCGTCCAGATCCCCGCCTTAAGCAGACATTCGCGATATTCGTCCGGCCCATCTGAATCTAGCACCACCCCGCTGCCGACATCATAGCGAATTTGACCCGCGTCCAAGACTGCGGTGCGGATCGCGACAGAAAAACTGGCGTTCCCGTCCGGAGCGATATAGCCCACGGCCCCGCAGTAAGGGCCACGTGGCGCAGCCTCCAGTTCGTGGATAATCTCCATCGCACGGATTTTTGGCGCGCCCGTGACCGACCCACAAGGGAACAGGGCTCGAAAAATATTGGACCAACTGACGCCGTCACGTAGCTCGCCCGTCACTTGGGACGTCATTTGCACCAACGTCGGATAGTCCTCAATCGCGAACAACTCCGGCACTTTGACACTGCCAGGTTCACAGAGGCGGGACAGGTCATTGCGTAGAAGGTCCACGATCATCAGGTTCTCGGCGCGCGACTTCATGTCGAGCGTCATGTCATCTGTCGATGATTTCGGACGTGTGCCTTTCATTGGTCGCATCCGCATAGACGCGCCGCGCCGCTCAAAGAAAAGTTCAGGCGAAAAGCTGATCACGTCCGGTCCGCCCAAACTCACAATCGCGCCGTAGCGCCCCGGTTGTCGGCGGCGAAAGCCTGCATAAAGCGCGGCCGCATCAGCCGAAGTCTCTCCGCGCATGGGGAATGTCAGATTGATCTGATAAGCGTCACCGGCGCGCAAATATTGCGCCACGGCGTCATAGCGGGATAGATAATCGTCCTCTGTCCAATCAGGATGCAACGCAACAAGGGGCGGCGACGCGCGATATAACAAGTCAGCCGGAGGATGGGCCACAGGCGCATCAAATACACCGAGTTTAACCAGTTCCGTGCCCGGCTCCGCGATATACGCGAGTTTAGGCTCTAGCGCCGCCGCGAATTCATAAGCGAACAGCCCGGCGACCCATTTACCGTCCGCGTGCGCTGCACCGATAGCTGAGAATAATGCGTCCACCGGATCACCCAAACGGTGAGTGATGACCGCCACCGGATCCGTGAAGTAATGCTGGCGATGCGTCGCCTGATCGTCGAGCAGGACGAACATGGGACTAAAAGCTGAAGTCCGGAATCAATGCACCCCACATCGCGTTGCGTGTTCGCAAAATATCCGGCGCTTCCGCTGCGAAACAGCGGCGAAAGCTAATTTGCATGCCCGGCGCGATCTGGCCCAACAACCATTGATCAGCCTGAATCACATGCAAACCACGCGCATAGCCGCCCGTACAATGCGCATCGGCCAACGCCAAAATCGGCTGCCCATCAGGCGGGCATTGCAACGTCCCAGGTAGAAGCGGGGAGCTGGTCATGGCAAAGTCGGCCTCTGTCACAATCCGGTCGCCGCGCAGACGCGAGCCCATTCGGTCGGTCGCGGAGGTGGCGATAAACGGCGTGGTGAAAAGATAGCGGCGGCTACACGCTGACAATAAGTCAAATTCGGGTCCGGCGCCCGCACGCAACACCGCATGGCCTGACAGAAACGGGATATAGCCTTTGGGAATGGCGTTGATTGGCCCGCTGGGATCGCCCGCCAAATCTAATTCATCCCCGGCCTTGAGCGCGCGTCCTTCAATTCCGCCCAATGCGGCCGGGAGGTAGGTCGAAACAGAACCTAGAAATTCTGTTGCCGCGATCCCGCCTGCGACAGCAATATAGCTGCGGCAGCCGGCCCGGGCATAGGACAGGGTCAAGATATCGCCTGCCTCAACCCCGACCGCGCGGTTCAAATCAATATTCATGCCATTGATTTGCGCCCACATTTGCGCGCCCGATAAGGCGATTGTCGTGTCCTTCTCAAACCGTAAATGTAGCCCGCCCAACGCGCATTCTAGCGCTGGTGCGTCCCACACATTCCCGACAAGGTGGTTGGCAATGGCAAAGGACAAGCGGTCCGCGGCGCCAGACCTTGGAATACCGAGATGGCGATGACCCGGACGCCCTGCATCCTGCACGGTGGTCTGCGTGCCGCCGTTAAGTACCGTGATCACACTCATATTATGCGTCATTGGGGAACAAACCGGATGCGATCACCGGCCTCCACAAGAAACGGGGCATCCCGTTTTGCGTCAAACATATCAAGATCGGTGCGGCCAATGATCTGCCAACCGCCCGGCGAATCCAGCCCATAAATACCCGTCTGCCAATTGGCGATCCCGACGCTTCCCGCTGGAACGACCGCGCGCGGTGTCGCGTGCCGGGGGTGTTGTAACACCGGATCAACCTCTGACAGAAACGCGAAGCCCGGAATGAACCCCATCATACACACACGGTATTCACGGTCTGAATGAAGGGCGATAACCTCTTGCGGGGTTTTTCCAATCCGTTCAGCCAACGCCGCAAGATCAGGACCCGCCGCGCCGCCGTAGCTGACCGGGATTTCGACGAGGCGACTCTCGCTGGCAACACAAATATCGGAGTCCGCTTGCAGCGCCGTTTTGACCTGCTGCGTGACCTCGTCCAAGGTGAGGTCCTCCGCATCAAAACTGACCACGAGACTGTCATAACCCGGCATGACCTCAGTAAAGATCGGAGTCTTGCGCAGCTGTGCTGCCAGCGCATGAACTTGATCACTCACAGTCGCATTGAACCCCGCAGTGTCCCATTCAACCAGCACGGCATTATCGCCGTAATGTCGGATCAAAGGGGTTATCGCGGTCATGCTGCAAACGCCCGGATTGTGACACCTTCAGCTTCAATCGCCGCGCGCGCCTGCTGCGCTGTCTCGACTGCGCCAGCGCTATCGCCGTGAACACAGAGCGAGCGCGCTTTGATGTCGAGTGTCTTACCAGACGCCGTCACAACTTCGCCTGTTGTTGCTAAGCTGCGGGCTTGGCCCAATCGGTCGTTTTGATCTGAAATCACCGCCCCGGGCTGTTTACGTGAAATCAGATGGCCATCATCCGAATAACGACGATCAATAAAGCCTTCGGCGACAAAAGTGAGACCATGCGCCGCCGCCGCTTTACCCATTTCGGAATTGGGACCGCCAAGCAGGATCAACTTAGGATCAATATCAGCGATTACCCGCGCGATAAGATTAGCTTTGCGCCGATCCCCAACCGCATCATTATAAAGTTGGCCATGCGGTTTAACGTAAGACACCCGCCCGCCTTTATCGTTCGCAATTTCCATTAACCGGACAATTTGGCCTTTTAAACTCTCGGCCAAATCCCCTTCGCCAATATCTTCGCCCAGAACAAGCGAGCGTCGGCCAAAGTTTTCGCGGTCGGGGTAAGCGGGATGCGCGCCGATGATGACGCCGTTCGCCAAAGCTCCAATGACAGTTTTGCGCATGGACGCATCATTGCCGGCATGACCCCCGCAAGCAATATTCGCCGAACTAATGAAGCTCAGAATCGCGGCTTCTGCCGCTTCCCACTCGGGCGTGTCCGCTTCGCCAATGTCGGCATTTAGGTCTATCGTTTTCATGACTGCCGCATATCATGTTGCGCGCAGGAAGGAAGTGCGCAGATAGCGCCGTTTCGGCTGCAAGTTAGCAAACTTCGCCGCATGCCGCGCCACTGGCCCATGCCCATTGAAAATTATGCCCGCCGAGATGGCCTGTCACATCGACCACTTCGCCAATGAAATAGAGACCGGGAACGGACTTCACTTCCATCGTGCGGGACGACAGCGCGTTTGTGCAAACGCCGCCGCGCGTGACTTCAGCCTTGCGATAGCCCTCGCTACCCCCGGGTTTGATACGCCATTCATTGACCTGCAGCGCGAGGTTCATCAGCGCCGTATCCGGCATATCGGCCAGACGATCATAACGACATGAGCTCGCCATATGATTGGCCAACCGCGTTGGTAGACGTTCGCTCAGCCACTGGGCCGGCGACAGCTTTGGCCGCTCAGCGCGGTCCAGTTTGAGAGTTTTAAGCGCGTCTGTTCCGGGCGCAAGATCGACCATCACGGCTTCACCGGGTTCCCAATATGAACTAATCTGTAAAATCGCCGGACCTGATAGCCCCCGATGGGTCAGGAGCAACGGCTCTTCAAATCGGATTCGATCATTCGAGACCGCCGCGTCAACGGCCACACCGGATAAAGCCTTAAGCGGCTCCATCGCCTCATCTGTGAATGACAGCGGCACAAGTGCGGGCACCGTTTCGACCAAATCGAGCCCAAACTGATCCGCCACTTTATAGCCGAACCGTGTTGCGCCCATTTTCGGAATACTCGGCCCCCCCGTCGCGATTACGAGGTTATCGCTCGACAGCGTCTGGGTGGCGGTGGTGACAATGAACCCCTCGCCTAGTTTTGAGACGCCCAAAACCTCGGCGCCCAATCGGATATCGACGCCTGCATCCCGGCATTCCGTGACCAGCATATCAACGATTTGAGTCGATTTCCCCTGACAGAAGAGCTGTCCTTTCGCTTTCTCCTCCCACGCGATTTTATGCTTTTCGACCAAGTCGAGAAAGTCATAAGGCGTGTATCGGGAGAGCGCGCTTTTACAAAAATGGGGATTTTGACTGATAAAATTCTCGTGTGAGGAGAAAAGATGCGTGAAATTACACCGTCCGCCCCCTGAAATGCGAATCTTCTCCCCGGGCTTATCGGCATGATCTATGAGCAGCACTCGGCGTTTGCGTCGCCCCGCAATGATGGCAGCCATCATTCCGGCTGCGCCAGCCCCGATGATTGTCACATCGTAATCGCGTTTCGAATTTACATTCACGTCTGCGCGCTTAGGTAAATGAGTTAACGGTCGCAATCGCTATGCGCGGTTGAGGGTCAGGATGACCCGTCCGGCGCAACGTAACCCCAGTCGGGGTAAGACAGGAAGAAGGTCCCCATGCGGAGACTTATACCAGTCCTTTCGCTCGCCTTACTTTCGGCCTGCGCCAATTTCCCTGAAGAAGTGGACCACTTCAGATTTGCCGCGATGTCGCCCTTGCGCGATTTCAATCTCACGCAAGCGCCTATTCCCGGACAGCTCAACGCGCTCGCGCAGCCATACGGCTTTGCCGATCAGAGCGGCTGCCAAGCCTGGACACAGGAAATCAATGACCTTGAAACGGCGCTCATGACCAATGACGGTCGCCGTGTCGGGTTTCGGCGGGATAGTGAAACCTTTACGGGGCGAACGGGAAACCTTCGCGATTCAGGCATAAAGTCCGCGACGTCACAATTTATCCCGTTCCGTAGCATCGTCCGGCAGGCGAGCGGAGCGTCCCGGTTTGAACAGCGCGCCGAAAACGCGTCGGATCGCGCGCGTTACCGGATCGGCTACCTTGTGGGTTTGGGCCGCTCTCACCGCTGTCCGGGGTTTGGCACGCTCAGCCCCTTTGCGCCGCAACCGCAAGCCCGCACGGCTTGGTCTTATCCGGCCAATTCAAATATTCGATATGCTAATCCAGCGCCCCGGACAGTCGCATCAACTCCGTACGGTACAGTCCAGCGACGGTAATCGCGTCGGTAATGCGTCCATCGACAATGGCCGCAAGCGCGTCCTTCAGCGGAACGAACAAGGCCGTAATATCTTCCGTCCCTTCCAGATCAGACGCCCCGTGGGTCAGTCCGGTCGCCAAGAAAACCTGTCCCCATTCATCCGTCAGCGAATTGGACGTGTGCACATCGAACAGCCACGTCAGGCTGTCTGCCTCGATCCCGGCTTCTTCTTTCAGCTCGCGGCGGGCGGCCATTGCGACGTCTTCGCCTTGCGGCACACCGCCTTCAGGTAATTCCCAACTATAGCGACCCAGCGTGAAACGGGTCTGGCCCACGAGCCAAACGCCCGGCACGCCGTCGCGCACTTCATAGGGAACAACACCGCAGGCGCGGTTATGGAAATGTGTGACGAAATAGGTGGAGTCTTTCCCATCCGGCCCGGTCACAGCATGCGCGTCTAGCCGTGACCACGGATTATCGAACAGAGTCTCGGATGACTTTGTCGTCCACGGGTTCGGGGGGTCTTTGGGAAAAATAGACATGAATGGAGTTTCGGCGGGCTGATAGGAAGGGTGGGCGCAATAATCGGGACCTTGTTCGCCTAACGGAACAGGCCGTCCGGCGCA
The DNA here is from genome assembly GCF_014652695.1 of Algimonas arctica. Lineage (GTDB taxonomy): Bacteria > Pseudomonadota > Alphaproteobacteria > Caulobacterales > Maricaulaceae > Litorimonas > Litorimonas arctica. The sequence continues at coordinate 90,306 of NZ_BMZH01000011.1, read as the reverse complement.
TGATGCCGCTCACGATGGTGTAATGTCGAATGCGTATAAGAGAGTGCGTTGTCGCCCCGAAAAATTATCGTCTGAGATGATGTATAAACGCCGCGCCCCGCCTTCGGGATCACTGAGGGCAATCCCCTCAAAATTATCCACCTTCAGGGGCGAGGCCAATTTAAACGCCACATTCTGGTCGGTAAGTCTAATTTCATTTCGGTTGCCGAGCGTGTCGTTATACGCTCTTAATAAGTATGCTGACCCACTCGCCCCGACTAATTTGAACTGTCTTGGCACGTCAATGGTGACGGTTTGCTCTAAAACACCGCCCACCTGATCAAGGGTCAGGAGTGTCGCCCGGTTATTGATGACGGTTTCATACCCGACCGTGAGACCGCCATCGGGACGAATCCATAAGGCTTCGGCGCCCCCATTGGGTTTTATTGATTGGCCCGCGAGTTGATCCGGCAATTGCGAAACGCGCACGCCGCGCGCCACTCCTTCGCACCCCGCGAGATCAAAGGCTAGCACGCGGTGATTACGCTCAAAGCTCACCATGGCCAGACCCTCACGATAGGCGAGCCCTTCCGCATCAATATTGCGTTTGCGGGATAGTTTTTTACCCTTGGCATCCAACATTTCACTCATCTGGCCGCGCCCATCCGGAGCGCCATTCGCCATGCCAATTGTAAAAAAAGTGCCTCTATCAGAGACGGCCAGTAAATCACCGGTTTCGGTGATATCCAAACCTGACAAGCCGCCAAAATCAGAATTATTTGCGGTTAAGTGCCATCCACCGACAAATGTCACCCCCTGCGGCAGAGCCTGCTCAACATCGTTTGGCGCACCCAATTTAACAGGATCGACGCCAATATCTAATGATGAGAAAGGAAAAACGTCGACGTCGTCGGGGCATGATAAATGGCGCAAATTGGGCGCCATGCGCTCAAAATTCCAAGGGTCAGTGTCCGCTTGTTGCGCGACACTCATAGCTGGACTGAGCGGTATAAAGGCAAAAACCGTTAGAGCGAGGATCTCAGAAAATCGCATGTCATTATCCCTCAAACAGCGGAAAGGGTGATTGGCTTCGACCATTCACAGTCTGAAAACGCCATTCCATACGGATGAGAACTTTACAACGTCCGCCTCATTTTGTGGCTAACCTAAAGCGTCAATTCCCATCGTTTTAAGAATTCGACGGACCACTAAGGTCGGTTCAAATGGCGCAGCTATCTCGGTTGGGAAACACTCTGGCGGGCTGGCAGTGAGGAAGGGATTCGAACCCTCGATACGGGGATACCGTATACACGCTTTCCAGGCGTGCGCCTTCAACCACTCGGCCACCTCACTAGACGCAGCCCGCAGAGCAGGCGGCCCTATAACGACGCTCTGTGTCCGGGGCAAGCGGTGATGGACAGACGAAACTACGTGACTGCGCCAGCCTAACAGCTAAAACCGCCACTATGTTTGCTTATCATTCGATTTCCGGCCCCAACGACACCGCCTTTGTCTTTGCTGACCACGCCTCTAATCACATCCCGGACTGGGTCGGCGATTTTGGTCTTTCAGACGAAGACCTCGCTCGCCATATTGCGTGGGACATTGGCACAGACTGGGTGGCGCGGGCGCTGTGTGAGCAATTGTCTTGCGCCGGATTAATCTGTGGGTTTTCCCGGCTCGTGATTGACGCAAACCGGGACCCCGCTGCCGATGATCTTATCCCACTGTCAACGGACGGCACCGTAATTCCAGGCAATGCAGACCTGTCGATCCCGGAGGCCCAAGAACGAAAACAGCGCCTATATGACGCCTATCACACCGCCTTAGGTGACGCGTTGGATGATCGCCCGGATTGTTTCGCGATCAGTATTCATAGTTTCACGCCGCAATTACGCGGCCACCCTAAGCGTCCCACAGACATTGGCCTCTTGGTCAAAGTCGATAGCGAGACCCCCGTTGCCTTTATTCGGAACATGGCGGAAATCGCACCAGAGTTGCAAGTCGACGTCAACGAGCCCTACTCCGGGTTTGATCTTAACCACACGGTCGATCACAATGTCGTGCCTCGCGGCCTCCGCCATCTTGCGATTGAGCTGCGGCAGGACCACATCAGCACAAAGGCGGATGCGGTGCGTATGGCTGGCAGGCTCGCGCGCGCCATCCGCCCCCTTATTTAACAATCTTACTCCTTGGAGACAGACATGCTCGCCACGATCCAAAACCACCATCTCAATGGCGCCAATATGTTCGGCGATTACCCTGAAGGCTCACAGCAGGTCATCCTTGGCATGGGCTGTTTCTGGGGGGCGGAGCGTATCCTGTGGAAACTGGACGGTGTGCACGTGACTAGCGTCGGCTACGCGGGCGGGACGGACGAAACGCCGGACTATAAACGCGTGTGTTCCGGTCGCACGGGCCATGCGGAGGTTGTTCACGTCGTTTTTGATCCGACAGTCATCACGTTTGAAGAGCTCCTGAAAGTCTACTTTGAGAACCACGACCCGACCCAAGGCAATCGCCAGGGCAATGATGTTGGCTCCCAATATCGCAGTGCGCTTTATGTCTTCTCCGACGAACAGCTTGCCGCCGCGAAAGTCGCCGCCGCGCGCTATGAAGAGGCCTATGGCCGTTCGCTGACCACAGACATCGCGATGGCGCCGACCTATTATCCGGCCGAGGATTACCATCAGCAATATCTGGCGAAAAACCCGCAGGGCTATTGCAACCACGGCCCGACAGGGGTGAGTTGCCCGATTCCACAACGCGTGAGCGTTCCAGCGGAATAAAAAAGTCCGGCGCGATTGCGCCGGACCATTTAATGCGCGTCGTTCCAATTCTTCGCGGCTTGCGCCTCGACATCAATCGGGACTGACAAATGGATCGCCGGCTCATGAGCGTGCTCCATGGCCTGCTTCACCACAGCTATTAGCGCGTCTTCGCGCCCTTCGGGCACTTCGAACACCAGTTCATCATGAACCTGCAACAGCATCCGCGCGCCCTCAACGCCATGGATCGCGTCTGGCATGCGGGTCATGGCGCGGCGCATAATATCGGCGGCGGTCCCTTGGATCGGTGCGTTGATGGCTTGGCGTTCGGCAAAGGCCCGGCGTTGCGGGTTGCGTTCGCGAATGCCCGGAATGTGGCACTTACGCCCGAAGAGATTCGACACATACCCAAGCTCTTTGGCTTCCGCCTTGGTCGCCTCCATATAGGCGCGAATGCCGGGGAACTTCTCAAAATAGGTCTTGATAAACTCCGCAGCTGTGCTGCGATCAACGCCCGTATTATTGGCCAGACCGAACGCAGAAATCCCGTAAATAATGCCGAAATTAATCGCTTTGGCCTGACGCCGAATATCCGGGGTCATGGCGTCGAGTTTAACCCCGAACATTTCCGACGCTGTCAGCGCGTGAATATCGACGCCGTCGGCGAACGCCTGTTTCATGGTCGGCAGGTCCGCCATATGCGCGAGTAACCGTAGCTCAATCTGGCTGTAATCGGCGGCGACCAACAAATGCCCCGGCTCCGCGATAAAGGCATCGCGGATTTTGCGGCCTTCTTCGGTGCGGATGGGAATGTTTTGCAAGTTCGGATCGCTGGAGCTTAGCCGTCCCGTCGTCGTCGCCGCGAGGCTAAAGCTCGTATGCACGCGGTTCGTGCCCGGATTGATCTGCGCCTGCAGCGCGTCCGTATAGGTCGATTTCAGTTTCGAAAACTGCCGCCAATTCAGGATCGTGCGCGGCAGGGCTTCGCCATTATCGGCGAGGTCTTCAAGAATTTCGACGCCTGTCTGCCACGCGCCCGTCTTCGTTTTCTTCCCGCCGGGCAGCCCCATTTTATCGAACAGAATTTCGCCGATTTGTTTCGGGCTGCCGAGATTAAACGGACCTTCCGCCAGTTCGTGCGCTTCGGCTTCCAGTCCCGCCATTTTCTGCGAGAATAGCGCCGACAGACGTGACAGCTCAGCGCGATCAACCTTGATGCCTTCGTTTTCCATCTTGGCGACAACATGCGGCATGTCGCGGTCAATGGATTCGTAAACCCGCGTCACATGTCCAGCGGCGAGTTTCGGCTTAAGGAACTTCCACAAGCGCAAGGTCACATCGGCGTCCTCAGATGCGTAGCGGGTCGCATCCTCCAACCCGATCATATCAAAGGTTTTCTGGTTTTTGCCTGTGCCTGCAATCTCTTTGAACGGTACGGGACTATGACCGAAATGGGTTTCCGACAGCGCATCCATGCCGTGACTGTTAATGCCATTATCGAGCGCGTAGCTGATCAACATCGTGTCATCATACGGCGCGGGGTAGAGGTCATGGCGCAAAAACACACCGAGATCATATTTGAAATTCTGTCCAATCTTCAACACCGCCGGATCGTGTAACAGCGGCTCTAACAATTCGAGCGCGCGCGCCATGGGGATTTGATCCGGCACGCCTTCGCCGAGCAAGTCACCCTCCCCCTTATGCGCTAAGGGGACATAGCAGGCTTCATTATCATCTACGGCAAGGCAAACCCCTACAAGGTTAGCGGCGCGGCTATCCAGACCATCGGTTTCCAAATCGACGGCGACGACACCCACTTCAAATCCGCGGCGGATCCAATGGATCAACCTGTCTTCGGTTTGCACACATTCATAGCGCGTCGGGTCGAAGACCGTATTGGGATAGGTCCCGCGTGTCGCCGGGGATACAAAAGCGCCTTGTGTATCAACGGCAGTATCATCGGCGCGAATACCGTCCGATTGACCATCCCCTAAGGCTTGCCGGACCCGCGCCGTTAAGGTGCGAAAACCCATTTCTTCGAGGAAATCAAACAGCACCTCAACGTCCGGATCGGTCACACCCAAGTCTTCCAACGCAACATCCACCGCGACATCCGTCTTGAGGGTCACGAGCTCTTTAGACACGCGCGCCATATCTGCATGTTGGAGCAATTTTTCGCGGCGGCCCTTTTGTTTGATCTCGCCCGCGCGATCTAACAGCGTTTCCAAATCGCCATATTCACCGAGCAAGAGTGCCGCGGTTTTCACGCCAATGCCCGGCACGCCGGGCACATTATCAACGGAATCGCCCGCCAAGGACTGCACATCTATAACCTTGTCCGGCGACACGCCAAATTTCTCTTCGACCTCTTTCGGACCGATATGCCGATTTTTCATCGGATCGAGCATCGAGACCCGGTCCGAGACTAATTGCATCAGGTCTTTATCTGAGCTGAGGATGGTCACGCGCGCCCCGAGCGCTTCCGCCTGCCGGGCGTAAGTCGCAATCAAATCATCGGCCTCAAACCCTTCCAGCTCAATCGCGGGCGCACCGAACGCGCGGGTGGCATCACGGGTCAGCGGGAACTGCGGGATCAAATCTTCCGGCGTTTCGCTCCGGTTGGCTTTGTAAAGGTCGTAAATATCATTGCGGAATGTGATGCTGCCTTTGTCAAAAATGACTGCAAAATGGGTCGGACGGCTGTCATCCTTTTGGTCCTTCAGCATTTTAAACAGCATATTACAAAAACCCGCGACCGCCCCAATCGGCAATCCATCGCGCTTGCGCGTTAATGGCGGCAGGGCGTGAAAAGCGCGAAAGATATAGCCGGACCCGTCCACAAGGACGACGTGAGAGGCTTTGGTAACAGGCGTAGATTGGCTCATGAAGCGGCTTGTGCGGGCTTGCGCGCATCCTGTCTAGATCATCGGGTCGCATTCGCTCTATAAGGCCTGTGTGTACCAGTCGATCGACAATGATAATTCAGACAATGATGCCGCCGATACAGGCGCAGTAAAGGTATGGTTGTGGCCGTCTATTGCCGCCGCGATAGCCCTGCTTGCCCTTGTCGGGTGGCTCTATGCCTCGAGCCTTGGTGAGACAGTCGGGCAGAGCGACCCGATTGGGCCAGAGCCGGAAGCGCGAACAACATATCTCCGCGCGTTGGCTGAAAATGACCCCGCTTTGCGGCGCGCGCGGCTGACAGACTTTCTCAGCCAATACCCCGAAAACCCGCGGGACGGTGCGGTTCGTGCGCAATTGGATATCTTGGACGCGGCGGCGGATCGGGATTGGCAGGCCACACTGACGACCGCTTATGATCCGCGCTTTGACATTATCACACGACGCTCTGCCGTCGCTGCCTATCAACGCGAGTGGGGCCGTTATCTCGGGGCAAGAGACACGGAAATCGAGACTTTATTAGCTGAGATTGAAACCATGCCCGTCGGAGCCGATATTCCCGACCGGACCCTCCCGCGCGATCCGGAGGCTTATCGCGGCATTCCCAATGACCGCTTAGCCGGAGATCGCTATGGTATTGAGCCGAGCATTATCTTCCGTTCATCCTCTGAGAATCGTGAGCCGACGCGGGCGTTAACCGGCGACATCATCGGCCCGCGCGTGCGCCGGAATGAAACGCCGCGCTATCCGCGCCGCGCTCTACGACGCGGAGTCGAAGCGGTTGTCACCTTGTCCTTGACCATCAATGAGTCCGGTCGCGTCGAAACGGTGGAATTGGTCGAGGTTGATGCATCACGCTATGCCGATGACTTTGTCAAAGAAGCCGAGAGAGCCGCCCTTCGGACCGAGTTTGAGCCGCGCACAGTCGGCGGCATTGCCATTGAAACCGAGGGCGTCCGCAAGCGCTATCGGTTTGAACTCGACAATTAGGACCGGCTTTTATCGAGTGTCAGGCGGATACGAACACCCTCATTATGCCAATCATAGCTGACAGTGCCCCCCAATTGCGACGCACAGGCTTTGATTAGTTTAGAGCCATATCCAGTTGGCGCCGGATCGGGTTGCCCGGCCCGGTCACACTGCTCATCCCACAACAGCACCAACACCCCCTCGTCGCCCTCACTAACGCTTAGAGTCACATGACCCTCACTCTTTGCGTCGTTGTGGAGATTCCATGCGCCGTATTTCAGGGTGTTCGTCGTCCATTCGTGCAGAATTAAAGCCAAGGGCGTCACCGCGTTCTCTTTGAAAAATACGGTGGACCCGGAAGCATTGAACGTGTGCGCTTCGAGTAATTGCGCTTGGACCACTCGCGCAAAAATGTCGGCGGACGACATAGAGCGCGATGCGTCTATAGATTGGCTGATACTATAAGCGTGAGACATAGCCATGACCCGCTCTGACGCTTCCTGCGCGAACTCTCTCACGGACTCTGAACGGCCACGCGCACTTTGCCGCAACATGCCTTGCGTGATCGTAAACATATTTTTCATGCGGTGGTTTAGCTCATTCGCGATCACTTCGATTCGCTCGGCCGTATCAACCGCTTCTTCGGCATCGGCGACCGCCTTATCGGCGGATATCCATAAATAGATCGTCACAGCGCCCATAAGCGCGGCAAGCCCCAATAAGGCGGCGAGGAACGTTGATATCTTTTCGGTTCGCGCACCATAAGCAATTGATTGCTGCTCAGCCGCATCAGCGATCGCATAGGCCTCGCTTTTCCGGGATTGGATGGCTGCGCGTATGTCGCGCATGAAGTCCGCCCCCCGATCTGTTTGGATCATTCTGAGCGCCGCCCGGGGGTTTCCTGTTTCAAACAAGCGGATAGTCTCGTCCATCTCCGTGAGCTTGTAGTCGACCAGCTGACGCAACTCGCTATCTGTTCCGTCGCGGAACGCTAATTGCGCCCAATCCGTGGGTGTGGTCGCATCAAGGGAATCGCGAACCGATATATACGGGGCCAAATAGTCCCTGTCGCCTGTGAGCAAATAACCCCGCTGTCCGGTTTCAGCATCCAAAACACCCCCTTTTAGCTGATCTAACGCGTTAGAATAGGCGGTGGCCGATTTAACGACGGTGCGCGCATCATGCTCCGCATCAACAAACCGGACAAAGGTAAACAGCCCGATGCCCGCGACAACGGCAATAAGGATCGCAACGACGGTCGCTAGAAGACCTATAAGTTTTGTATTGATCATGGGTTCCAAAGCAAATCATAGCACTAAACCAAAATCGTAAGAGCCATAATTTCTTAAATCTGTAAAGCACTGGAAGGGGTCATGCTAGCCTTCGTCCCTATGCAAAGCATGCGTATCGACTTTTTCATAAATAAAGTGGCCATAAAAAAAGCCCGCTCAATGGCGGGCTTCTTCAAGTCTGTGTTTCACACTTACGTCTTCGGCTTTAGCCGAGCCCAAATGCGCTTGTAGGACAACCATAAGAGAAGCGCGAGGATCAACAGATATACCATCGACATCATGCCCGCTGACTTGCGTTCTGCCAATTTTGGATCGGCTGACCAGGCTAAAAACTCGACAACATCTGCGGCCATTTGCTCGACCGTCGCTTCGGGAGGATTCTGCCCCTCTGTCTCGCTTTGATATTCGAACACACCGACTTGAGGCTGGAGCTGCGGCCCCATGGCGATTTTACCGCCTTCCATCACAGGGTTATAATATTGGCCCGAGCTTGTGACGACTGAGTCAGGCTGAGGGTGATCATAAGCTAGCATCAGATTATACACATAATCCGCGCCATTATTGCGCGCCTTGACCATTACGGAGAGGTCAGGGGGGATAGCGCCATTATTGACATAAGCGGCTTCAGCGGTGTTGCGGTAAACGGGCGGGAACATGTCCGCTGGAATACCCGGACGTGAGATTTCAGACCCATCCTCTGGGTTTACATCGATAACCTCATATTCCGCTGCGATATTCTTAACGAGCGGGTTATCGTTCGGGTTCTCGTAGCGTTCGTCATAGAATGGACCGCCTTTGTCGCCAAGATGGCGAAACGCAAGATGATCCAGATTATGGCAAGAACGGCATACTTGTGCATATACATTATAGCCGCGCTGCATGGCTTCTTGGTCGTACGTGCCGGTGACACCACTCCAATGCCAATGTTTGTGAACCATCTCGTAGCCATCGGCGACACTGCCGCCAGAGGCGATTGCGATGCCAGTAAGTGATGCGACAGCAACGCCGCCAGCGATCATGAGATTTCGAACAGTCTTAAGTGCCATGATAAATTTTCCCGTATTTCGGTCCGTATTGCGCGTCGCCTACTCGGCGGGCGCCTGTACGGCTTCGGGTTTAGGCTTGTCGCCATGATCAAGGATCGACTGCGTAATTGACGCAGGCCGCTCCTCCGGATTCTCAACGAGGCCCAAAATCGGCAGGATCACGAGGAAATAGCCAAAGTAATAGATCGTCGCGATCTGGCTCAGACGATAGAATGACAAACCAAGAAAGGCATTATCATCCGGCGTTTCCGCGCCACACCAACCGAGAATAAAGCACATGAAGATGAAGATGAAGAAGAACCAGCGCGCGATAGGACGGAACCGCATAGAGCGCACACGTGACGTGTCGAGCCATGGCAAGACGAACAGAACGGCAATCGCCCCGACCATCAGCAAAATACCCGCCAGCTTATCTGGCACAGCGCGCAAGATCGCATAGAACGGCAGGAAGTACCATTCCGGCACGATGTGTGGCGGTGTCTTCAGCGGGTCGGCTTTGATCAGGTTATCCGCGTGACCGAGGGCGTCCGGCAAGTAGAATAAGAAGAACGCGAAGATCATTAGAAAGACCGTCACCGCCAACATATCCTTGACCGTAAAATACGGGTGGAAAGGCAGCGTATCGGTCTTAACCTTATCGGACACACCAATCGGATTGTTCGACCCGGTGACATGCAGCGCCCAAATGTGCAGACCGGACAGGGCCGCAATGACGAAAGGCAACAGGTAATGAAGCGAGTAGAACCGATTTAGCGTCGCATTATCGACGGCGTAGCCGCCTAACAACCATTGCTGCAATGATTCACCCACGACAGGAACGGCCCCAAAGAAGCCCGTAATCACAGTCGCACCCCAGAAGGACATTTGACCCCACGGCAAAGTATAGCCGAGGAATGCCGTTGCCATCATGACGAGGTAAATCAAGCACCCTAAAATCCACAATACTTCTCGCGGCGCTTTGTATGATCCATAATAAAGTGCGCGGAAAATGTGCATGTATACGGCCAAGAAGAACATCGAGGCGCCAACGGCGTGGGTCGATTGCATCAACCAGCCATAAGGCACGTCGCGGCGAATACGCTGCACGGAATCAAAGGCGTAATCGACGTGAGCGACATAATGCATGCCCAAAATCACGCCTGACGCGATCTGGACGATCAAGCAGAGCATCAAGATGCCGCCAAACGTCCACCAATAATTCAGGTTTCGAGGCGTTGGCATGGTCATGAAATCGGCGCCCATGCGCACAATTGGCAGGCGCTGGTCCATCCAGCGGGCTGCAGCCCATTTCGGTTCGTAAGTGGAATGTCCGCTCATCGTCTTGTTCTTCTCCTAGTCGGTTAACCGACTTTGATCACTGTGTCCGAGACATATTCGTAGGGCGGCACAAGCAAATTGCGTGGCGCGGGCCCCTTACGGATTCGACCCGATGTATCGTAGTGGCTACCGTGGCAGGGGCAGTACCAGCCATCATAATCGCCAGCTTCACCGACGGGCACACACCCAAAGTGTGTGCAGACGCCAACTTGGACGAGATATTGCGGCTTCAACGCGCCGTCAGGGCCCGCCACCAGTCGGGAATCATCGGTTGCCGGATCCGGCAACACAGCCAAATCTACGCTTTCCGCTTCCGCGATTTCGGTTGCTGTCCGGTGACGCACAAAGACCGGAGCCCCGCGCCAGAGAACTTTCAACTGCTGACCTTCAGCCACTTTGCTAACATCGATTTCAATCGATCCCAGGGCCAGCGTGTCCGCTGCTTTGCCCATTTGAGCAATCATCGGCCACACGATCGACGCGGCGCCGATTGCCCCTGCCGCACCTGCGGCAAGGAAGATGAAATCTCGTTTACTGTCGTCCGCGACGATATCGTCGTGATGGATCAAGCCCGTCTCGGCCATCGTTGCAACCTTCTTATTCGTTCCCAGATATGCGTGACAATCGCCCGAGGGCGCACGCATGTGACGCGTCTCTAGCGAGATATAAGATAGAATGCCACCCGAGAATGGCGTCATTCCGACGCAATTTTACAATGGAATGCAGTCAGTTGCGAACAGGTTGCAGTTTTCCGCGACCTCAGGCCAATTTTTTGGGCTTATTCAGCGGGATGAGCCGGCTCTTGCGCGTCTTCCCACGCCGCCAATATCGCCTCACTGCCCTGCCGTGAGCCATCATGGCTATACCCCGGAGGCGCAAAAACATAACCGATACGCTGACGGAGTGTCAGCCCCGGCTGTAAAGCGTCGCGGAAAATGGCGAACCACTCCGCCAGCGCGATCTTGACCGGGTTATACGTGTCAACATTCTTCACCAGGCCATAGACCATCGCTTCTTCATCGCGCTCTTCGATAAATGTTCCAAACATCCGATCCCAGACGATAAAAATGCCGGCATAATTCATATCGAGATGGGTCGGGTGGGTGCTGTGGTGGACACGGTGATGGCTGGGCGTGTTGAAGATAAACTCGAACCATCGCGGCATTTTCCGAATAGCTTCCGTATGGATCCAATATTGATAGAGTAAATTGATCGCGCCAACAAAGACGATCAAGAGTGGATGGAACCCCAGTAGAATCAATGGCGCCGACATCAGTACATAGCCCGTGAAATTACTGTTCCACGGCTGGCGCAAGGCGGTCGAGAGATTATAATGCTCACTACTATGGTGGACCACATGCGCGCTCCAGAACCAGCGGATACGGTGACTGGCGCGGTGTTTCCAGTAATACACAAAATCCTGTGCCACGATCGCCAACAGGATGACCGGCACACTGACGCCGAGATCAAGCAACCGGTACGGCCAAAGAATCAACAGGACGCCAAGGCTGATAAAGCCAAATAGCAAATCAGTGATCATATTCCCGAGCCCCATCGTCATGGACGTGATCGCGTCACGCCAGACGTAGCGCCCTTGCGCGCGGCCCCGGGCGACAAGCCACCATTCCAGCGTGACCGTGATCACGAAAAACGGCACAGCCCACGCTAAAACGTCGGGGAATGAGAGTTCAGTTTCCATTGATCCTATCACGACACCGTCACAAAAAATTTGTCAATCGACATAGGTGACGCATCACAGCTCTGCCATTAAGGAGGCCCCATGAAAGTTACGATGGTTGGTACAGGGTATGTCGGTTTAGTGTCAGGAGTTTGCTTTGCAGATTTCGGACACGAGGTCGTGTGTGTGGATAAAGACCCCGGTAAAATAGAGACACTCAATGCCGGCGGCGTCCCGATTTTCGAACCCGGTCTGGACGCGTTAATCGCGAAAAACGTCAAGGCCGGACGTCTATCCTTCACCACGGACCTCACTGCCGCGATGCAGGATACGGATGCCGTGTTCATCGCCGTCGGCACGCCGTCGCGGCGCGGAGACGGATATGCGGACTTATCTTACGTCTATGCTGCGGCCGAAGAAATTGCGGGACTGATTAAGGACTTCACCGTCGTCGTGACCAAATCCACGGTCCCCGTCGGCACGGGCGACGAAGTCGAACGCATTATGAGCGAGCACGTATCACGCGATCTGTTCGAGGTTGTCTCCAACCCCGAATTCCTGCGCGAAGGCGCGGCGATTGATGATTTCAAACGCCCCGACCGCGTGGTTGTTGGCACAACGGACGCGCGCGCCGTCGCCAAAATGCGCGAGCTGTATCGCCCGCTCTTTATCAACGAGACGCCAATTGTCTTCACCGAGCGCCGCACGTCAGAACTGACTAAATACGCCGCCAATGCGTTTCTGGCGACCAAGATCACTTTTATCAATGAAATCGCCGATCTGTGCGAAGCTGTCGGCGCGAATGTACAGGAAGTCGCGCGCGGAATCGGGCTGGACAAGCGCATTGGCAATAAATTCCTCCACGCCGGCCCCGGTTATGGTGGGTCGTGCTTTCCGAAAGATACGCTCGCCTTGGTGCGCACGGCAGAAGAGGCCAATGTCGCACTCTCTATCGTGTCATCCGTCATTGAGGCCAATGAATCCCGAAAACGCCGGATGGCGAACAAGATCGTCGCGGCGCTGGGCGGCGATGTTCACGGGCTGCGGATCTGCATACTCGGCCTCGCGTTTAAGCCCAACACGGATGATATGCGCGACGCGCCGTCACTCACGATTATTCCCCGCCTTGTCGATAAAGGCGCCGAGATTGTCGCCTATGACCCCGAAGCAATGGATGAAGCCAAGAAGACACTTCCCGATATTGAGTATGCCGATAGCGCGTTTCGCGCCATCGACGGCGCTGACGCGGTGGTGATCGCCACCGAATGGGATGAATTTCGCGCGCTAGATATGCGCCGGGTCAAATCCCTGCTCAACGCCCCCAATGTTATCGACCTCCGCAATATATATCGCGGCGAACAAATGCGCGGTCTTGGTTTTTCCTACACGAATGTCGGTTATCCAAAACCCAAGGAGACCTAAGATGAGTTCAAAAGTCCGTATCGCCGTCCTGCCTGTTGCTGGATTTGGAACACGCGTTCTACCCGCAACCAAAGTGGTGCCAAAGGAAATGCTGCCCGTCGTGGACCGCCCGGCGCTGCAATATGTGGTCGATGAGGCGCTGGACGCTGGAATCGAACATATTGTCTTTATTACCGGCCGGAACAAAGGTGCGATCGAAGATTATTTCGATGAAGCTTATGAGTTGGAACAAGCGCTGGTCACGAAAAATAAGACCGACATTGCCGATGAACTAAAACGGCTCCGGCCGCGCGAAGGTACGATGAGTTTTATTCGCCAGCAATCCGCGCGCGGTCTCGGCCATGCCGTGTGGTGCGCCCGCGATATTGTCGGTGATCAGCCTTTTGCCGTCTTACTCCCGGACGTCATTGTCAAAGCCGCTAACCCATCGGGTCCGGGTTGCTTAAAACAAATGATGGACGCCTATGATGACGTCGGCGGCAACATCATCGCTGTCGACGAAGTGCCAGAAGCCGAAGTCAGCAAATACGGCGTTATTGCGCCCAAAGGACAGATAGAAGGTCCGCTCATCGCAATGTCCGGTATGGTCGAAAAACCCAGTATCGAGGACGCCCCGTCGCGCTATAAAATCACCGGGCGATATATCCTTCAGCCGAAAGTCATGGAGCTCCTCGCCACGCAAGAGACCGGAGCAGGCGGCGAAGTCCAACTCACGGACGCGATGGCCCGCGCGATGGAGAGCGGCTCGCCCTTTCATGCGTTTGCTTATGAGGGCCAAGATTATGACTGCGGGTCCAAGCTTGGTTATTTCGAAGCCGTGCTCGCCCACGCGCTTGACCATCCAGAGATTAAAGACGGTGCCCGGGCCTTAATCAAAGCGGCGCAAGTCTAAGCCTTATTCTTTCTCAGGCGGATTTTCGCCGTCGATCAAATACCACGGCGCATCCCCGTAAGGTTGCGCCGGAATACCGTGCAGCGCGAGTAGCGCATCGCGGGCGGCATCGTGATAAATCGTTGCGTGACTTTCGCTGTCAGACCGATCCAAAAATGTCACCTCAATCGCGGGATTGGCGATGGCCGCATCCCGGAACGCCAATGTCCCCGCTTCCATCGTCCCGCCTTCATCCGCCATAGCCAGAACCAGACGTTTGCCCATGGGAGTGTCCGCTAAGGCCACCTCGGCCCGATTTGCCAACGCCCGGTCATCCCACCAACTGCTCGGCGAAATGGCGATATAATCCTCAAACAAATCCGGCTCAGCGGCCAAACTATCTATCACGAACAACCCCGCGAGCGATTCCCCCATCAACGCGGCGCGGCCGTCATAGCCCTTCGCTTGCACGAACGGCATCACCTCTGTCTTTAAGAACCGACGGAAATCCGCGGCCCCACCATAGCCTTCAAATTCGGCCTGATAGCGCGGATCCATTGGGTCCGGTGTGATCTCGCCATACCGATTATCGGTTTTCACACCGACAACAATGGCGGGGCTTCGTTCTCCATTGACCAGAGGGAGCTGCGACAAGGCCGCAATATGCACGAAATCCTGAGCCAAACCGCCATCGACTACATAGAGAACGGGCAAGGGGTCGGTAAAATACCCTTCCGCCCAGGCTGGCAAATCAGGGACATACAGATTGATTTCGCGCGGGCCGCCATAGACAGACGAATTGAGCGTATAGGATTGACCGAGGGTGATCGGCGCCCCCGCCATTATGGGTTGGTCTGAGGCAGACTGGATGGTTGCATCCGAACAGCTCGTCAGAGCGATGGCCGTCAGAATAGCGAGAGGTCGAAGGTTCATCGCGCGCTTATGCGCGGGACGGACCGAAACCTCAACCGCCTGCTAAATCCGCTAATAATTCGCCAGCAAAAATGACTTCACTAGGTTCACACAAGTCGGCCCAATCAAGGCGCATTTCCACGAAATCGAGTTTGGGGTCATGCTCCGCCGAGGCTTCGAACACGGCCAGTGATGGCCATTGCGCATAGGCAAAGAAAACGCCGGCGTCATCTTGGTGCAAACGCGAGCCAAGCGCGCCACATTCACGTTTCAGATAGTCGGTAATACCGGACCAGGTTTTAATGAAACGCGCGCTCGTATCGGCGGAGGGCTGACTGAGCGTGAAACGGTAGACGATACAATACATAGATCAGACATAGGTGTCCGGGGCGTTATTTCAACATTTAGAAAATTTAGTCTTTCAGCGATCTTAGGGGGCGTGGTCGCGCTGCATGCCCTATTGGTCCGCCATCGGGGCCATCTGGTCGCTTGTCATGCCGTGGATCATGCCGACCGTGGAGTGAATAGCCGCGAAATTCCCGTTGGCGTCAACGGCGATAATCCCGCCTTGGCCGTCCCGTCCCGGCCCGGCCGCATCCATCCCGTCGATCACGGCTTGCGTGGCGACACCTAACGATTGCGTGCCAAAGTCCATACGCGCGGCGACAGATCGCAGGGCCGTATGGCGGATGAAATATTCGCCGTGCCCTGTCGCGGACCCCGCCATCAGGCCGTTCGCGGCATACACACCCGCGCCAATAATTGGGCTGTCCCCGACCCGGCCCGGAATCTTACTGTCATAGCCGCCTGTGGACGTGCCCGCCGCCAAGTCACCACAACGGTCCAAAACCGCCGCGCCGACTGTGCCATGTTCTTTAATTTCTTTCGTCATCGCCCGGGTGAAATACTCCTCCGGCACGACTGTTTCTGCGCCGAGCGCTGTCACAGCCGCTTCGCCCCGATCGCCGACCATCATGACATGGCGGGTTTTATCCATAACCAAACGCGCGGCCCGAATGGGGTTTTTAATCCGGCGTTGCGACGCCACAGCCCCGGCATCCAACGTCCGCCCATCCATGATTGACGCATCGGTTTCGACATAGCCGGCGCTATTGGTGATTGCCGCTTTGCCGGCATTAAACAGACCTGAGTCTTCCATCGCGACGATGGCCGCTTCAACCGTGTCGATGGCGCGCGCACCGGAGTCTAACTCCGCGCGGCGCTCGGTGAGCATGGTTTTAATAAAGGCGAGCCGCTCCGGATAGGCTTTGCCCGACGAAGTGCCACCATGAACAATGATCGCAAAGCGGGTGCGGGCGTCACAAGACGAATCTTGCGCGAAGGTCGGCGTGGCCGTTGTGGCGAGGAGGGCGAGCGGCAGGAGATATTTCAGCATAAGGAAGAGTATGCCGTGCGGTCACGCTTTAGACAACACCAAGGATAGGGACGCTACGCCATCTCCGCCAATTTCGCCGCTTGATCTTCGGTTATCAGCGCGCCGATGACATCCCCAATCGCGTCACCCGCGACGATCTTGTCGAGATTATAAAGCGTGAGATTGATGCGGTGATCCGTCACGCGGCCTTGCGGATAATTATAGGTGCGAATGCGCTCTGACCGGTCGCCGGAGCCAATTTGTCCAGACCGGGCCTCGGAACGTTCAGCATCCTGTCGCGCTTTTTCCATGTCATACAGTTTCATCTTGAGCAGTCGCTCAGCATTGGCCCTGTTTTGGTGTTGGGATTTGGCGTCACAAAAAACGACAGTGCCGGTCGGCTCATGCGTCATGCGGACGGCGGAGTCGGTTTTGTTAACGTGCTGTCCGCCCGCACCAGACGCACGCAGCGTATCGACGCGCACATCATTCATGGAAAACCCAATATCGATATCTTCAACTTCGGGCAGCACGGCGACAGTTGCCGCCGACGTATGCACCCGGCCTTGTGTTTCGGTGACAGGCACACGTTGAACGCGGTGAACACCGGACTCAAACTTCATTTGGCCATAGACGCCTGCGCCGGAAATACTGGCGGAGATTTCCTTATACCCGCCCATGTCGGCCTCGGCCGCCGTTTCGATCTCGACCTTCCAGCCCTGTAAGTTGGCGTAGCGCTGATACATGGCGAACAGATCGCCCGCGAAAATCGCGGCTTCATCTCCGCCCGTACCTGCGCGAATTTCCAACACGATGGAGGCTTTATCGTCTTTGTCTTTCGGCAGGAGCAGTAGGGACACGTCGCGCTCCAGTCCGGGCAGACTGTCTTTGAGCGTTTGTAATTCATCCTTGGCCATAGCGGCCATTTCAGGATCGGACATCATGGCCTCGAGGTCTTCCATCTCGGCGCGCACGGACATGAGCGAGCGCACCCCGTCGGCAACGGGTTTCAGCTCGGCATAATCTTTGCCCAGCTGCACGATCTCGTCGCTCTCAGTCGTTACGCCCATGCGAGCTTCGATCTGTTCGAACCGATCGACGACTTGGCGGAGTTTTTCGTCAGGAATATGCATGGGGGCGAGTTACGATGTTGCGGCCAGATTGCAAGCCTAACGGGCTGTGGAGGGACGGATTGCCTAATATTCCGCCGTCAAACCCACGAACAGTGTGCGCGGGCGTCCGGGGAAATAGCGCTCATTTCCAAAAGCGAAATCAGCGCGGTCCGCATATTTCACATCAAAGATATTATCGATGCGGCCAAACAGGCGCAGCGTGTCGGATAGGTCATAAGACCCGCGCGCGACGAAAATGTCATGGCCGGGATATGAGGCCATATTCGCTTCGCTGGTGAAATACCGCCCAACGTGCCGCCATTCAACGCCGGCGCCAATCCGGTCAAAATTCGCCATCAGTCGCATCGTCCCGAGCGTATTGGGGGCGGTGTCGATGTCATTGCCGCGTTGAATATTACTGGACGGGTCATCAAACGCATACGTCTGGTCTGAGACGGCCCATTCACCCGAGGCTGACAACCAATCGGTCAGCGGCGCGGCAAAGGAAAATTCGACGCCTGTGTGGCGCGTCTTGCCATCTGTGACATTGAAACCCGCCGCATTACGGAAGAAGAAATTATCCTTCCACATCGTATAAGCGGCAACTTCGAAGCGTGATGCGCCGCGCACGAAGCGCACACCGCCCTCCAGACTGTCCAGTGTTTCCACTCCCGCCTGCCCGGGCTCCTGATTTTGCACGACGGCATAAAGATCGGTGGTTTGAGGCGCGCGCGAGCCCCGCGCGGCGCGAGCGAACAGGGTAATATTGTCAGCGGCGGCATAGGTCAGGCCGAGCTTTGGCGTCAGGGTGAAATAATCGTCCGTGCGGTCAGCCGCGCGGATGAATCGCCCCGACACGCCCGGCGCGGCCTGAGTATCATAGTTATAGGCCGTATATTCCCCGCGCGCGCCGAGATCGATCCGCAACCGATCAAGCTCAAACGATTTCTGCGCGTAACCGGCCAATACGACAGCCTTCACATCATAGTCAAAATGAAGCCCTTGAACGAAGGAGAATTGATTGGGGTTGTCTTGGAATTCATAAAGGAAGCCATTGGAATATTCCCCGTCCACACCCACCGACCAATCGTCTCCGATTAGCGCTGTCTGCAAACCAAATGATGTGTGGCCATTCTTTTCCAGCGCTTGCCCCGGCACAAAGTGGCGTAAGAAGCGCAACTCCGCGCGGCGCGCATAGGGAGTTAGTACGAGGCGGTTGTCACCTAGCTGACGCGACAACTGAACCTGCGCGCGGTAGTTTTTGCCGTCGCGGAACGCTTCGGGATTGGGGTTGGTGTAACGGACGTCGTCATCACGGTAGGCCTCAGGTCCTTCAATAAACCCTGCCGTTTCCTGATTAAGATTATTAAAGCCCGCAATCGCGTCCACGTCCCAAACACCCAAACCAGCTGTGTAGCGTAGCTCTGCCTTCTGTTGATCAAACCCACTCGCGTCGCGAAAGCCATCATCATGCGCGAGGCTAAACGAGGCGCGAAGATTATCCGTGACATCATGCCCCACGGTCAGCCGACCATACCCGTCTTCGCTCCCCATGATCGTCACCCGGCTGCCGGAACCCGGTTTCGGCGTCACGACATTGATCAATCCGTGCACAGCGTTGGAGCCATATTCGGCGGGTCCCGGCCCTTTGAACACTTCGATCTGTTGCGCGAATTCTGTGCCCGCTTCGAACAGGCCATTGACGTTGGCAAAGCCTGCCGCGCGCAAAGCAATACCGTTTTCCAAGAATAGAAAACTCCCCGCGCCTGCCCCGCCCGTCAATACGGGCGAGCGGATCGCGGTCAGATGTTCTTGCCCGGACCCCCGGTGAATATTGACGCCCGCGACTGAATTGAGGGCTTCGCTCGGATGCACGAGCACGCGAGTGTCTTCGGCAGAAATAAGGTCAATGGATTCCGGTCGGGCCTCAGCGGTATCCAACTGGTCGGTGACGGTAATAACATCCAGTCTGGACGGTGTGATTATAATCTCGCCGTCCGGCCCTGTTTGCACATAGCTTTGAACCTGCGCGTGCGATGACACGGCCGTGACAGCTATTGCTGCGCTGGCCAAAAGGACAGACAATATTCTCATGACGATTGCCCCAACATCGCGGCAATGCGCCGAATATAGCTTTGAATTACTAGCGGGTCCGTGCCGTCAAAACCCATCGTCGCCAGCATATTCGCCGACCCATAGAGTATTCGCGCCTCGGTCCGGCGATCAGGGACATTCGGCACATAGGCTTCGAGGCGGTCGAGCACACGATCTTGAAAATCGAGATAGAGCGGGCGGATATCCGGATCGAACGACACTTCCCATTTCAGGAACGTCTTAGCGACTGAGGGATGATCGCGCACCAGCTGCGCATAAGCCGCCGCCATGGCGAGAATACGATCTTCGACAGACAATGATTGCGGTGATATCTGCGCGAACAAATCGTCGATCAGCACTTCGATCTCTGCCAGTACGGCCCGCACCAAAACCTCGCGGGTCGGAAAATAGTTAAACACGGTCGGCGTCGACACGCCGGCGCGTTTAGAAATATCCCCATGTCCTGCGCGCTCCAGCCCCATTTCGGCGAAAACGTCGATCGCCGTTGCGAGCAATTGTGCCCGCCGCGCGTCGGGCGAGAGCCGCTTGCGCCGCGCGTTTATCTTCGTTTTATCAGGACCGTCACTCATGGCGCGGCCTTGCCGACTAGGGAGACAGATTTCAAGCACTGTGCGCTGGCGACGACGCGATTGCGTCGCACATATCGCGCCTATTGACAAAATCGTCACTTAAGTTATTGAGTAATTTGTCAACAAGGACTTTTATTATGACCGCGACAGCCCCCGCTCACCCCCACGCCTCTGCGAAACGCCATCTATGGCTTATTTCGCTGACCTATCCGACGCTGCCGTTATTGGGGTTATGGTTGGCGATCACGTTGGACCAACCCGCGTGGGTTTGGTTGACCACGGCCATCATCTTCATTGTCATGCCAATCCTTGATCACCTTATCGGCGACGATAAAAATGATGTTCTTGGCCTGATGGAAGATGAAGCAAGCCAGTCACTGTTCTACCGCTATATGGTCCACGGGCTGCTGCCGTTAATCTATCTCACATGGCTAGTCGGGGCCTGGGCAGCGGTGAGTTTCGATTGGCCGTGGTGGGCCTATCTCGGACTTGGCATCAGTCACGGATGGGGGCTGACGTTTGCGATTAATAGCGCGCATGAAACCGGTCACAAACCGGATAAGATAAGCAAGTGGGTTGCGCTGCTGATGCTCGCCCCGTCTTTTTTGGGCCATTTCCGCGTTGAACATAACACCGGCCATCATAGCGATGTGTCCACCCCGCGCGATCACGCGACGGCCCGGTTCGGCGAGAGCTATTGGACGTTCATCACCCGCGAAATCCCCGGCGCATGGAGTCGCAGCTGGCGCATCGAGAGCAAGCGCGCGTCCCGCAAAGGCTACTCGAAATGGTCGCTAAAGAATGAAGTCGTGCAAACGGTCTTACTACAGATCATTATTTGGGGTGCGGTCATCGCGACCTTCGGACTCGCTGTTCTACCCTATCTCCTCATCGCGATGGTGATTTCTGTGACGGCCCTGTCGAGTCAGAACTACCTCGCCCATTACGGCCTGCTGCGGGACAAACGCCCGGACGGGAAATACCTCCCGGCGCGCCCACAGCATAGCTGGAACACGAATAGCCTTTTGACCAATATAACCAGCTACAATCTCGCAAGGCATAGCGATCACCACGCGCATCCGTCACGCCATTACCAATATTTGCGTAACTTCACCGATGTGCCGACCCTGCCCTATGGCTACGGCGCCATGTATTTGCTTGCCTATGTTCCTCCGCTTTGGCGTCGGGTCATGGACCCTCGTGTGCTCGCCAACGTCAACGGCGATATGAGCAAGGTCCTGACGAAAGAGTTAGCGTTGGCGGAAGGCGAAAAACGCTGATAGTCCGCTCTCATGCGCTGGGCAGAGCTAAAAGATTATGATGTGCTCGGGCAGCTTATGTTTGACGCCATCCATTCCGACCCGTCGCCCTATAGCGATGCCGAACGATTGGCGTGGCGGGACACGCCATACGCAGGTCGCGACTGGCATACGCGTCTTGTCCGCAAACGTGTGTTGATCGCGGAGGAGGACGACACGTCCGTTGGGTTTCTGAGCCTCGAGTCCGGCGGCTATATTGATTTAGGTTATATTCTACCCCGCGCGCGGGGACGCGGATGGTTTCGAAAACTATTCGAGAAGGTCGAGCATGAGGCGCGCGCAATGGGCGAAACGCGTCTTCACACCCACGCGAGCCTTGCCGCCGAAGGCCCGTTTAAGTCGGTCGGGTTCCACGTCACAGAACGCGAAATTGTCGCCTTGAACGGTCAATTGTTGCGCCGCGCGGCGATGGAAAAGCCCCTGATATAATTAGGTTTGACTTTCTAAGCATGGGCACACGCATTGACTTACGCACTCCAGACGCTTAGCCGCGCCCCAAATTGGACCGAGCCCCTGAACGATCAGACGACGCTGATGGTCCCCCTACTCACGGATTATCATGACGACCTTTTCAGAGCTTAAGCTCGCAGACCCACTCGCGCGCGCCCTTTCCGCCCTTGGTTACGAAGAACCAACTCCCATTCAAGAACAAGCCATTCCGCACCTCCTCGAAGGTCGCGACCTATTGGGCATCGCCCAAACAGGCACAGGCAAAACGGCGGCCTTCGCCCTCCCGTCCCTGCACCATATTTTCACCCAAGATGCCGAGCCACCTAAACGCGGTGGCCGCGTTCTTGTGCTGGCCCCGACCCGCGAATTGGTCGGACAGATTCACGACAGCTTCGTTAGTTACGGTCGCAGCATGCCGCACCTGTCCGTTGCCAAAATCACAGGCGGCGTCTCAATCGGTAAACAGATCAAACGACTGGTGCATGGCAATGACGTTATTGTCGCCACGCCCGGACGATTGATGGACCTTTTGGATCGTAAATCCATCACACTCGCCCATATCGAAATCCTGATCCTCGATGAAGCCGATCAGATGATGGATATGGGATTTATCCACGCGCTCAAAAAGATCGTGCCGCTGCTGCCAAAAGAACGTCAGACGCTGTTCTTCTCCGCCACCTTGCCGCCGAAGATCAAAAACCTTGCGGCTCAATTCTTGACCGACCCCGTTAAAGTCACGGTTAGCCCAGCCAATAGTACGGCAGAACGCGTCACCCAATCGATCATCTTTGCCAAGCCCGGCGATAAGCCGATGTTGCTAGCCGATTGGCTGATCCAGCCCGAAGTGAAGCGCTCGCTCGTCTTTACGCGAACCAAACATGGTGCCGACCGGGTGGTAAAACGACTGGCTGAAAATGGTCTGCCGGCGCTCGCCATTCACGGCAATAAAAGCCAAGGTCAGCGCCAGCGCGCCTTGGATGCGTTTAAGAACAGCACAGTCGACATTCTTGTCGCGACGGATGTCGCGGCGCGCGGGATCGACATTCCGGGCATTACCCACGTCTTCAATTACGAAATCCCGAATGTGCCGGAACAGTATATTCACCGCATCGGCCGGACGGCCCGCGCCAATGCCGAAGGCCGCGCCGTCGCCTTTGTCGCGCCCGATGAGAAGGATTACCTCAAAGACATTCAAAAGCTTTTGGGTGAAACCATTCCCGTTGAGGCCATGCCTGACAATATGGGTGAACGGATCAAAGTGATCAAAGCGCGTGAAGCCGCAGCTCCGGTTGAGCTGTCACCTGATACGGGCCGCAAAGGTCGTGGCAAGTCTGGCAAAAAGAAAGATCGCTCTCGCGGTCGGTCGAACAGCCAGCCCCGCGATCACGTGTCCAATGACGAGCGTCCCGCGCGGTCCCGTCCAGAGGGTGATCGCAAACCTTATGCTGGCAAGCCCCGCTCAAACCGCAATTCCGGTGAAAGCTCTGAGACGGCCAACCTCGGCGGATCAGATGACCGTCGCCCAGCACGTGCTGACGGCGAAGGCTATCGCGGTCGTAAAAATCAAGGCCCCCGCGCCGGTGGTAGCGGACGCCCAGACGGACAAAAACGGTCCGAGGGTAAAAGCTGGTCTGATAAGCCCCGCTCACACGCTCGCTCTGATAAACCCCGTTCGGATAAGCCGCGCGGCGAAGGTCGTCCTGAAGGTCAGAATGCCCGTTCAGGCGAAGCCCGGTCCAGCGAAGGCTTTAAGCGTAAACCTTATCGCAAAGACCCGACCAAACGCACTGAGGGTGCGAGCCGGGGCGACGCGGCAAAAGGCGGCGGCGGAAAACCAAGCGGTGCCAGAGGCGGTTCGCCTAAAGGTCAATATGCGACGAAAAACACGGGCGGCGGCAAGCCGTCTGGTGACAAACCGTCCAGTTCCCGCCCAACGCGTGAAGCCCCAAACCGCAATAGCGGTGGCAGCCGTCCGCCAAAGCGGCGCGGTCGTTAGACTGAACGCTGCGCGCTTAGCCCGCGAGTCGGGAAAAGCGCGCGACTTCGGCTTCGAGCCGATCTTGACGGCGGGCGCTCCAGCGCACGCCCGGCTCGACCCAGCTTTGTTGGATCGGGCGCAAGCCCGTTTTCGGGCCGCCTGACAAATCGATCCGCGCAATCATGCGGTCCCCCTCCAGCACCGGATAGACGTAATAGCCCCAACGCCGTTTGGCCTTGGGGACGAATATCTCGTTGACATAATCGAAACCGAACAGAAACGAGAGCCGTTTGCGGTCTCGCACCGCCGGATCGAACGGGTTGAGCACGCGCAACCGCGATGTCGGGGCCCGCAAAGCCGCAAGCCGGACCTCAATATTGGCGGCGGCAAAGGCGTGCCGGATTGTTCCGTCCGCGCCTTCCACTTCAACTTGAACTAAACTGGCCTCATTCTGCGCAACCCAAGCCCGGACCTCCTGCGTCGTGCAGGCGTCCCAAAACCGCTTGAGTTCCCCGACATTAGCAAAGCCTAGCCGATCCAGCGCACTGTGGCACAGCCAATCAATTTGCGCGGCGTCGTCAATCTCCGCCTCGCGGAATTCTGCCGGGATAACGCGGTCCGTTAGATCATAATATTTTTGAAACCCCTTGCGGTAAGCGGTCGAAAGCTCGCCACAATACCACATATAATCAAGTGCGACCTTGGTCGGTGGACGGTCCCACATGGCGCGCGGTTCGGCCGGACGCGCATGCGTAAAGTCGGCGGAACAGAGCGGCCCCTCGCGCGCAATCCGCGCCTTAATCGCCGCGCGCGCCGCTGCGTCCGGCAGGCTCTTATACCAGCCATGGGTTAGTTTTTCGCGGAACTGGGCAAAGCGTCGCGTCCACATGGGATAGGTCGCCATGGGCAAAAGACAGGCATCATGACTGAAATGTTCGAACGCACCGCGCGGGGGGCATATCTCATCCTCATGCGCAAATCCGTGTAACGCGGGTTCTCGGTAGCTTTGATCCCGGCTCCAAAGAATATGGTGGTGTGCGCGCGAAACATTGCGAATACTGTCGAGTTGCACATAGCCGAGCGCATCAAAAATATCCGCCAAAGGCGGCGCGCCGAGCGGTGCCTGCGACAGCCCCTGTGCGTCCAGCCAGAGCCAGCGCGCCTGTCGATTTGTGATGCGGAGCGCGGCGCGGATCTTATGCTATCCGGGGATCGGAAATTTAGAATTGCCCACTTCGGTCTGGACGGAATAACTAAAGCCTTCCTTGTCCCACCCCGCCTGCGCGCCGCCGTGTCGGCCATCGACGGTCACAGCCGCGATCCCGCCGCTAAACTTATACCCTCGGTCGGTGATCCGTTTGATCGCCGCCGCAGCCGCCAACTCTGGCGGCATCCCTTGGCGCATTAACTCGACCACATGGTAACACGGCAAGAAGCGCATCATGACGTCCCCATTGCCCGTCGCCACCGCGCCGCCAACATACTGGTCGCCATACGCGCCCGCGCCCGGAATAGGGCTATCACCGACGCGCCCCGGTATCTTAAATTCACGCCCATTGGTCGAACAGCCAACGCAAAGGTTCCCGTTCGCATCGACGGCGATAGTCCCGACCGTGTCATGGCCGCGCAAGGTGTCCTCGACGAACGGCTCTGGGTTAAACGCATCCGAGCGCTCGCCCTTGGCTTTCCAATCTTCATAGGCTTTTTGTGAGCGCAGATTCGTTAGCGATTCCTCGACAAACCCCATGCGCACGGCGAACCGCGTGGCATCGTCACCGACGATCAAACTGTGCTGCGTCTCTTCCATCACCTTGCGCGCGACAGAGATCGCCTTTTTTACGCGTTTCAAACAACCGACTCCGCCGATATCGTGCGTTGGCCCCCACAAGATCATCGCATCAAGCGTCGTTTCCCCAATTTCATTCGGAACACCGCCATAGCCAACCCAATATTCATCCGTCAGCAGCTCAACATGGTTGATCGCGATTTCGACGGCATCAACAGACGAACCGCCCTCACGCAAAACATCATAACCGAGCTTATTCGCCCCCGGTCCAAAGTCCCATGTCGTCAATATAAACGGCTTACCCGGCTCGACTTTCGCCTGCGCAGGCGCGGCTTTGAGCATAGTTCCGAGAGCGACGGTCCCCGCCGCCGCGCCAAGAAGTCCGCGTCGTGAGAGACCGTCTTTTGTTAGGTCGTCCATAATACCCCCTATGTTTTCTTCGTCTTATTCGGTGGCTGACTTGGCTCTTTAATTTGGGTCTCAAGATCGGACCCGCCGCGTGGCGGGGCGGAGTAGCCCGTCTTAAATTCAAGCGGTCCGTCTTGTCCACGAATATTGAGGTCGCGTTGTGGGAACGGAATTTCAAACCCTTCGCGGATCAACATTTTATTGATGTCCGTGTGGACTTGATGGCTGACCGGGAAACGATCTTCGAACGTGCGCAGGAAGAAACGGACTTGGAAATCAAGCGAGCTATCCCCAAAGCCGAGGAAGAAAACTTGCGGGGGCGGTGTATCGAGAATTTTGACATTTTCCTTCAGCACGTCGAGCATAACTTCGCGCGCGCGGTCTGTATCCGAGCCATACGCAATACCGACATGAATCACGACCCGCGTGGTCGAGTTCGACAGCGTCCAATTAGTCACTTCCTGACTGATCAGGTTTTCATTCGGAATGAGGATTTCACGATTATCAAGGTCGCCCAACGTGGTCGCCCGGATTTTAATCCGGGTCACAGTTCCGGAATTATCGCCAATGGTGACAAAATCACCAATTCGTATGGGGCGCTCAAACAAGATAATCAGGCCCGAAACAAAGTTCGCGATAATCTTTTGCAAACCAAAACCAATACCAACCGATAGGCCCGTGACGATCCAGCGGAGCTGATCCCATTCCAGGCCGATCCTTTGGAAAACAATCACGAAGCCTGTCGCGACGATAATATAGCCCAAGATCGTCACAACGGCGTAGCGGGCCCCCGCGTCTACGCCGAGGCGGTTGAGAATAAAAATTTCGAGGAAACCGGGTAAATTGCGCGCCGCAATAATCGTGATGGTCGCAATCACGCCGGCTTGCAGCAACGTCCAAAGTGTAATGCTGCGGAAGATTTCTAATTTGGTATTTGGATCAATATCCCCCGTTCCGATTTCTCCGATCTGAAACCCATCAAAAATGGACAGAGCCGGCAGCAAACCAGACCAGATAAACCACAACATTGCCGCTAGACCGATAGCAATCATCGTGCGGAGCAACTGTGATGACTGGCGGCTCATCGCCGTGACATCGATCGCGTCCGTATCAATTGGCGGTGGTGACGGTATATCCTCGCCGCGCGCTTCGGCTTCCTGCTGTTTCTTGCGCGATCGAATCGTGGCTTCGCGACGCTCAACCGCTTGACGATATTTGATCTGGCGTTGCGACACAGTGATGGCGCGCCTCACCGTGCCGTAAAGAACATAAGTCGACAGCAAGACCCAGAGGGTCATGAATAAACGCACGAGAATATCGTCTGCGCTTTCATACCACCCCGCTCCGGCCATCACGGCCGCAAACAGCGGCAAGCCCACAGCGATAATCGTCATCGGCACCCGGTAACGGCTAAATGCAGACCCATCCGCAATAGCCGATGCGTAGCTTTTTCGACTGCGCCACAGCACCAGCAAAGCAAAGGCCGCCAGCGACAGAGCCGTGGTCATAAACACGGCGAGGGAGAAGCCGCCGTAAATATTTTCCCCGCGCATGCCCGAGGTCACAGCCAGCAGAAATGACGTCGTGCCAACAACAGGCAGGAACCAGCGTAAATTATTCTGAATAGCGAGACGCAAAGCCTTGTGCAGTTTGAAATGCGCCGCAAACAAGGATCGATCCCGGTCCCAGTAATTCCATGTCACGATAATCAATGAAAATAGCGCGAGATAGGCAAAGCCGTTGGACAAACCGCTGACCAAAAGGTCTGGTTCATTCGACGCGCCAAAGAGAATGGCCAAAAGGCCAAACAATAGGGGCCATGGCAACGCCATAATGACCCCAGCCCCGATGACCGCAGGCGTATGCCATAAGTTATCGTGCCTCACCCGCCCCACACAGTCCGCCCGCTTGAGAATGTCTTCCCGCAAGCTAGGGCGAAGTCGATAGGCGAGGATGATACAGATGCCAAAAAACACGATGACCAACCAAAGACGCTGAGACTGCGTTAGTAAGGCATTGATCGCCGTCTCGACATGCATGGGGGAGAAAAGCTCGACGGCGCCCAGGACAACCTTTTGCGGCCAGCCCACATTGATGGCGGGGACGCTCGGCACCCAGAGTAGGTTTTCATCCAAAACAGTGCGCAATTCTTCAGTACGATCCGAAAGCTCGTTCTGCGCGGTTTGTAATTCTGCTACCGCGTTAATGCGCCCTGTCGCATTGGACGCGATCTGGCGTAAAAACGCGCGTCTTTGTTCCGCTAATTGCCGGACCGCGACGGCGGCTGTGTCGGACAAAGGCTCAATCGCAGGATCCTCTCCGCGCGCATTTTGCAGCAAGACATCGGGATCAATCGCCCCGATAGGTAAGTCGCGAAGCTGTTCCTGCGCGACAACCCGTTGACGGGTCAAACTCGCAAGCGCGCGTTGCGTATCGCGCAGATCAGCGCGCAATTGCAGCGCCGGCGTGAGTTGATCCCCCAAGCGCCGTAATGTTGCGCCGGCTTCTCGGTCAAGCTGTCCCAAACTGACAAGTTCCGTCGCGGCGGTCAGATCGTTCTGAACATTCGCGGTTGTGCCGCGCACACGGGCCAACCGGCGCGACGTCGCAGAATCATCTGTCGCCATCGCGGTTAGCATATCGGCCAATCGCAAATTCTCAGCCGACATATTCGTCACCAACGGATGCGTATCTGTCAGGCTTGCGACAAAGTCGCGGGCGCGCTGCGCTTGTTGTGCTGCTTCAACAACTTTTCTCTGTCCCGTGAGGTTTTGCAGCGTGAGCACTTCTTCGTTCAAGGCTTCAGCCCGCAAATCGGCCAAATTTCGGCGCGCTGAGACAATGTCTTGCCGAAGTGGCAGACTTGATATCTCGGCTTCTAACGCGCTCACCTGGCGGCGTAAGGAAAACTCCCGTGCACGGAACGACTTGCGCCGGGCGTCCGCGACCGGGTCCAAGTCGGGACCGTCTATGGCTGTCAGCTCCGAGCTGATTTCACCCAGCTGTGTGCGCGCGCCGTTGAGTTCCCGCGGGGCTGCTGTCAGTCGCGCGCCAATCTCAGTCGTTTGCGTCCGGTATCCTTCGAGCTCGGCTTGCAACGCGCGCAGCTCACTTTCCTTGGCCAATAGCGTTTGCTCAGTCGCGAACATGGCAACCTCGCCGACGAGGTCCGCTTCCCCGTCCATCGGCTCCCGTGCAATCAACTCAGACTGCAAAGCCTCCGTTTCATCCCTAAGGTCTGTGAGAGTCTGTTCACCTGTCTCAAAACTATTATTAAATCGCGTCGCGATTTCACCCTGACGGGCCGCGGCTTCCAAACTATTGACCGCATTGTTAAGGAAAGATCGCGTCTGTTCACGTTGTTCATCTGTCAGACCATCGGATGGATCGTCGCCCTCATCATCCGGCACTTCGAGTGCATCGAGTTCTGCACGCAGCGACTGCGTCGTGAAGTCAGGGGCCGCCGAAACAGCCGGTGTCGTCGGGGCCGTCTGTGCCACCGCGTCCACTGTTAGGCCTAAACCGAAGCACAGCCCTATCAGACAAGCGGAAAAGCCTAAGGATTTCGTACGAATATTTGCAAATAAGCCCATAGTTGCTGTTTTCGGTCTTTCGTTCCGATTGTAAAGCGATTGCTCCTCCCATAGAGGCCCCGTCATGGCCCAACCGCCCCTTATATCGATCCAATCCGCTGCTTTGACCTTTGGCGGGACACCTTTGCTGACGGAGGCGAACCTCTCCGTATTTCAGCGGGACAGAGTCTGTCTTGTGGGACGCAATGGGTCAGGCAAATCGACCTTGATGAAAATTGCCGCTGGCATGGTCGAACCGGACTCGGGCGACATTATTCGTCAACCCAGCGCCAATGCGCGCTACCTCGAACAAAGCCCGGATTTGTCGAACTTCGCCACCGTGCTGGATTACATACAAGACGGGCTAATTAGCGTTGAAGGCCAATTTGATGAATCCACTGCGCGCGTTCCTTATCTGCTCGACGCTCTGGGCCTGACCGGCAAAGAAGACCCGACCAATCTGTCAGGCGGAGAGAAACGCCGCGCCGCCTTGATTCGTACACTTGCGCCTGAACCGGATGTGTTATTGCTCGACGAGCCGACCAACCACCTCGACCTGCCCGCCATTGAATGGCTAGAGACCGAACTCGGCCAATCTCGTTCAGCCCTCGTCCTCATCAGTCACGATCGACGGTTCCTTGAAAACCTCTCGAAACGCGTTGTCTGGCTCGACCGCGGGACCACGTTTGAGCTGGATAAGAGCTTCGCGCATTTCGAAGATTGGCGTGACGAGATGATCGAGCAAGAAGCGCTCGACCGGCATAAGTTAAAGCGGCAAATCAACCGCGAAGAACATTGGGTCACGCACGGCGTCTCTGGACGGCGCAAACGTAATGTCCGCCGGATGAAAGAACTCGGGACGCTCAAAAGTACGTTGAAAAATGCCAACGGACCGCAAGGCAATGTGTCGATCACGGTCAGCGAAGCAGATCGGTCCGCCAAACGTGTGGTCGAAATGAAAGATGTGTCGTTCGCCTATGGCGACCGTCCCATCGTCTCAGAGCTAAACCTGCGCATCATGCGAGGCGACCGGATTGCCGTGCTTGGCCCGAACGGGTCGGGTAAGACAACTTTGCTGAATTTGATGACGGGCAAACTCGACGCGCAAGAAGGCACGATCAAGCTGGGTGACAATCTTGAGCCGCTTATCATCGATCAGGCCCGCGCCGGACTCGACCCCGATATGAGCCTGCGTGACGCGATGGGCGACGGCAATGAGGCGGTCATCGTCAACGGCAATCCCGTTCACGTCATGCGTTATATGCAGGACTTTTTGTTCCGGCCTGAGCAAGCGACAACCCCGCTGCGCGCGCTGTCCGGCGGGGAGCGGGCCCGTGTGCAGTTGGCGCAAGGCTTGCGCCTTCCCAGCAACCTTTTAATTCTGGATGAGCCAACCAACGATCTTGATTTGGAAACGTTGGATTTGTTGCAAGATATGGTCGCCGACTATCCCGGCACCGTTATTCTCGTCTCCCACGATCGGGACTTTATTGACCGCCTCGCGGCGCGGACTTTGGCCTATGAGGGCCCGGCAGATTGGCAGCTTTATCCGGGCGGTTATAGCGATATGGCGCGGCAACGCGGCAAAGGCGTCGAAGCGCGCTCAGAGAATACCGGCAAGTCAAAAAAGAAGTCGAAACCCGCGCCCCGCAAAGGGCGAACTGAAAAGCTCTCCTTCAATGACACCTTCCGGCTCAAGAACCTGCCTGAGGAAATGAAAGCCATCAATGCGGCGATCGAAGTCTTGAATGCGGAACTGGCGGATCCAGACCTTTATGCGAAAGATTTCGACCGATTTTGCGCCGCGTCTGATGAGCTCGTCAAAGCGAGTGAAACGCTGGACACTGCGGAAATGGAATGGCTCGAATTGGACGAAAAGCGCGAGGCGCTTAAAGGCTGATTCTCATAGGATTATCAGGGGGCCCGGTCCGCGACGATCCGAAGGTCAAGAATTACATCAAGACCCACATAACCTTCGGTATTCCACGGCGATTGACCCACATCCCATCGGGTCCTGTTAATTGGGAACGTCGCCGTCATGACGGTGCGTCCGTCTGTCTCATTCAGTTTAAACGGAAACAAAATCTGTTTGGTTTGCCCTTTGAGCATGAGCGTCCCCTGCGCAATATAGGCATTGCCGTCTTCGCGGATTAATTGCGATTCAAAGACTGCGACAGGGAATTTTTTGGCGTCAAACCAGATGTTGCTGGACGCATTGCTATTCCGGTCTGTTGAACCGCCATCAAATGAGGCGAGAGGCACAGACACTAGTACACGCGATGCCTCCAGCTCCTCAGGATCGAAATAGATCAGGGCCTCGAAGTCAGTAAATTCACCCGTGAAGACGACCCCTTCCTGTGTTGCCGCGAATCCAAGGCGGCTTTCATCATTCGCCACAACATAATTCGTCTCAAAAGCGGGGGCCTGTATCTCAGGCTCGACTGTTTCCCCTCTGCAAGCAGAGAAAAGAAGGGCGGAGAGCAGGATGACGAAGCGCATCCGCTCTGCTAGCGCGTTCAAACGCTGACGCCAAGGAGACTTGATGACTAACCACCCGAATTCGCCTTTTATAGCCACGCCCGGACAAACATTTACGCTGGCCGACCGGCCAACGCGAGTCGATCACTTCGAAGACAAGAGCGATGCGAAAGACGCGGCCTTGGATCATGCCAAAGACATTGAAGACCTGGCCCACCGTCTTTACGGTCAAGCGAGCCAAAAACTCCTCGTGGTACTGCAAGGCATGGACACATCGGGCAAGGACGGCACAACGAAAGCGGTATTCGACCGCACACCACCGCTCAATGTCGGTGTCGCCGCCTTTAAAAGCCCCAGCAAACAAGAATTGGCGCATGACTATCTCTGGCGCGTCCATCAGGTCGTTCCCAAAAAGGGCCAGATCACGGTCTTTAACCGCAGCCATTACGAGGATGTTTTAGTCGTTAAAGTGCGAGAATTCGCGCCTGCGGAAGCCATTGAGCAGCGCTATGCACAGATCAACGATTTTGAGCGCATGCTCGTTGAGACCGGAACGACCATCCTAAAGTGTATGCTTCACATTAGTCACGATGTGCAGGGCGAACGGTTGCGTGACCGATTGGACGTCCCGGACAAACGCTGGAAGTTTAATCCGGGCGATCTAGAGGACCGCAAATTATGGCCGGACTTTATGAATGCTTATGAAACGATGGTGCAGCGAACCTCGACGCCGTACGCGCCGTGGTACATCATCCCCTCGGACGATAAGCCCACTCGCAATGCGATTGTCGCGCGATTGGTCCGGCAAACGCTGGAAGCTATGAATCCGACCTATCCCGACCCGGGTTACAGGCCGGAAGATTTCGAAATATAGCGGTTTAATATCCCGCTTTGGCGTCGACCCTCAGCGGCGGCTCTTCCCCGGCCTCAATCGCGCGATACGCCGCTGTAAAAGCCGCGACCGTGTCTGCATTCAGGGTGATGCCTGAGACATGCGGCGTCAGGGTCATCTGGGGCTGCGCCCACAGCGGACTGTCTGGCGGGAGCGGTTCTTCGGGCACAACATCCAAGACGGCGTGACGCAAGCGGCCCGCCGCCAAGGCCTCAACCACGGCATCCATATCCGCTGTTGCCCCGCGACCAACATTGATAAAGAGCGCGCCTTCAAACTTTGACAAGACGTCTATGCCGATAATGCCCTGCGTTTGTGACGTCAGCGGGAGCGCCCCCACACACACATCAAAATTAGTCATATCTGGAAGGTCGTCTAACCGAAAGACACGGTCAAACGGCGCCCGCGCCTGTCCGCTCCGGCTTGCGCCCGAGACCCGCATCCCAATCGCCAGCAAAGACGTCGCAACGCCCCCGCCAATCCCGCCCGTGCCAAAGATCAACGCTCTACGGTCTGCGGCAATATCCGGT
The DNA here is from genome assembly GCF_014652695.1 of Algimonas arctica. Classification (GTDB taxonomy): domain Bacteria; phylum Pseudomonadota; class Alphaproteobacteria; order Caulobacterales; family Maricaulaceae; genus Litorimonas; species Litorimonas arctica. The sequence continues at coordinate 56,567 of NZ_BMZH01000011.1, read as the reverse complement.
GTGCCCGCCACAGGGTTCCAGTTTCGATCAGCTTGCAACTGACGCCGCAACGCCTGTTTCTGTGTGTCCGCCAAAATATAAGACAGGACATATTCGCCGATCTGCTGCCCCATGCGACCGACAGTGCGGGTGATCAGGTGCGGAGACATGTTCGCGTCCGTCAAACGATCCAACACGCCGTTCGCACCTGCGCCCGCAATATGGACCCAGTCCGCATCTGCGTAGCGGGCGATTTCCGGGCCTGGCGTAAAGGCGATCAGCGCGTAGCCGCCTTTCGGGGCCGCGCCCGCTTCCAACACAGAAAGCGCTGGCAGCGCGTCCCGCAGCAACGCCGCAATGGCACGCGCTTTCGGACCCAGAACAACCACTGAATCTGGGAGGGCGATCGGCATTTTATGCGTCTGTGACTGTGGCCCGCATCTTCTTCTTGTCGATCTTACCAACCGGGGTCAGCGGAATTTCATCGAGGAAGTGGATGTGTTTGGGCACTTTATAGGGGGCCATATTCGCGCGAATCCACGCACGGAGGCGACCTTCAGTTTCGGCATCCGACCCTGTGCTCACGGCGCTGCGCTGGACAAAAAGATGAACGATATCATTCCCCGGCCGTTTCGCATCGGGGGCGCCGACAATGGCGGACTCAGCCACATCGGGCAACGCTTTCAACTTGTCTTCAATCTCAACCGAGAAGACTTTGAACCCGCCGACCACGAGCATATCCTTGGCCCGATCACAGAGGTAAATATAGCCGTCTTCGTCCATATAGCCGACGTCGCCACTATACATGTGACGCACACCATCGATCTCTCGCAAAGCACGCGCGGACTCGTCGGGAAGACCCAGATAGCCCGTCATGAGCTGTGGCCCAGAGGTCACAATTTCCCCGACCTCGCCAAGTGGCATTTCCTTTGTCCCCGTTTCAACATCCATAATCCGCACATCGGCCCCGGGCATTGGGATGCCGACAGAGCCAATTTTATAGTGTGCAATAGGGTGGTTGATGTAGCACGGTCCAGTTTCGGTCATGCCAAACACATCGGCAAATTTACCCGCGCCAATGACGGCCGCCAGTGCATCATAAGTTGTGCGCGTCAGAGGCGCCGCGCCCGATTTCGCGGTTTGCAGTCCGGAAAAATCAACGTCGGCAAATTCAGGGTGCGCCAACAACATATCGTATAGCGCGGGCACCGCGCCGAGCCGCGTCGGGGGCACCGCTTTTAATTGCGCGACGAAATGATCAATATCGCGCGGATTGGGCAGCAACAGTGATTGCGCGCCAAACGTCAGCGCGCCAACGATGAACGACAATCCCGCAACATGGAAAAAGGGGAACGCCGAGGCGTATTTTTCTACATAAAGCTGATTGGGCGGGTCCATCGCCGCGACTTGAATCGGATTAAGCAGCAACGTCTTATGACTAATCTCGGCCCCCTTGGGCTTGCCCGTTGTGCCGCCCGTATATTGGATCATGAACGTGTTATCGGACTGGATATCGACTTGCGAAAAGTCGTCCGACTGCCCCTCGACCAAGGTCTGATAAGTATGGGCCTGAACCCCGGGACGATCGACAGAGGTAATATCGGGCGCGCCAAGAAAATCCCCGGCGCCCACACTGATAATATGGCGAAGTCCCTCGGGCGTCCGCGCCATTGCGGCGATCGCGGGCGCGAAATCCGACAGAGTCATGAGGACAGAAATTCCCGCATCCTCAATCTGGTGAACCAATTCTGGTGGCGCCAGCAAGGGCGATACGCCCGACCCGCGCGCGCCCAATTTAGACACGGCAATTATGCCAACCACATATTGCGGCACATTGGGCATGTGAAACCCGACCGTATCGCCTGCACCAATGCCGTTGGCCTGTAACGCGTTCGCCAGTCGATTGGCTTCGGCATTCAGCTCAGCATAGCTCAGCGTGCGGGAAAAATAACGAAAAGCGGGCGCATCCGGGCGGGCGATCGCATGACGTTCAATATGCGCGCCAAGCGGCAGGCCGTCAAACTCGGGCACAACAACGCCCAGTTCCTCATGCAGCTTCAACCAAGGCTTTTTGTGGTCCGTCATCAACACTTTCCCCTGCGATCGTGAGCTATTTGCCCATTCTTAAATTGCGTGTGCCAGCGTCAACGGCGGACGATCAAGTCGTTTTTGGCGATAACCGCCATTAGATGCATTGATGGCCGCTTTCGCGGCCATGCTTATTCCGCGGCTGCCAGCAATTGCGCGTTCCCGCCAGACGCGGTGGTGTCGATACAGACATGTTCCTCGCGCACCAACATCAAGGGATCATCAGACACAATCAACGGCAAAATGGGGCCGTCTCGCTCCGCTAAGGCCACGCGGCAAGCACGTTGATCCGCCTCGGACCCCCAATGAATAACCGCCGTAAACCCGCCCAACGTACGCAAATCCTCTGGCGCGATTGACAGCAAAACGGCGCTATTGCCGTAGCTTTGTGCTAAGTCCGCTTGCGCGGCGCGGTTAGCCGTGCCCGGCCCCAGACACAAAACTTTACCCTTGGCATAGACGGACAAGCGGTTGCTTTCCCCTGTTGGACCGGGAAGCTCAGTTGTCGACAGCGGGTCCATCCGCGCGGGCGGCGCGGCGTCGATCGCAGCTTGGGGGTCATGCCCCAAGTCGTCCTGAGCCATAACAATGGGTGTATCGGGCGTATTATCCCGCTTCACAGACTGTCGGGTGAAGCGTTCAACATAATCGGACCCCCCCGCCTTGGGACCTGTCCCTGAAAGGGCAGAGCCACCAAACGGTTGCACCCCAACGACCGCACCGATTTGGTTGCGGTTGATATAAATATTGCCGACGCGCAGGGCCCGCTTTGTCTCAGTGACACGCCCATCAATCCGCGTGTGCAAACCAAAGGTCAGCGAGTAATCGCGCTGATTGATCCTGTTTATAATGTCCGGGATATCTACCGCATTGAACCGCGTGACATGCAAAACAGGACCAAAGACTTCGCGGTTTACATCGGCATAGCCATCGACCTCGATCAATGTCGGCGCGACGAACCGGCCTATTTCAGGCACGCCCAATTGAAACAGGGGATCATGCTCAGCAATATAATCGACTAAGCCTTTCCGAGCACGTTCATCAATAACGGGGCCAACATCGGTAGACAGATCCCACGGATCACCCAAGCGCAGTTCGGCCATCGCGTCTTTCAACAACCGAACGAACGGCGTGTAGATATCGGATTGCACAAACAATACCCGCAGCGCGGAGCAGCGTTGACCGGCACTCTGAAAACTTGACGCCAGCACATCGCGCACGGCCTGTTCGGGCAATGCCGTGCTGTCGACGATCATGGCGTTGATCCCGCCCGTTTCCGCAACCAAGGGCGCGGCTGGATCAAGATGACGCGCCACATTGCGGTGGATCGCCATCGCGGTGGCTGTCGATCCTGTAAAGACGACTCCGTCAATGCGCGGATCACTGCTCAGCGCAGCGCCGACGACGGCGCCGTCACCCGGGAGGGTTTGCAGCGCCGTTCGAGGAACCCCTGCATCATGTAAAATTTGTGTCGCCCGCATCGCGATGAGCGGCGTGCTTTCCGCCGGTTTCGCAATGACGGCATTGCCCGCCGCGAGTGGCCCGGTCACTTCGCCGACAAAAATCGCCAGCGGGAAATTCCACGGGGCGATCGCAGCAACGGTGCCGAGGGGGGCATCATCGTCGCTCGCAAAGGTCGCGTAATAGCGCAAAAAGTCCACGGCTTCGCGCAACTCAGCAATGGCGTCTTCTGCGGTCTTTCCCGCTTCCCGTGCGAGCAAGGCAAGCAATTCAGGGGCGGCGACTTCCAAGCCGTCTGCCGCGCGTGTGAGCACAGACGCACGGGTCGCAGCGCCCACATCCCACGGCTGCGCGCGGGCAATGGCCGTGTCGGTTTCGGCTTTCGTGGCAAAATTGACAAAGCCAACGACATCGTTTGGTTTCGCCGGGTTTGTGATCGGGACACCTTCGCCAAAGGTCCAGACCGTCTCGCGATAACGCGCCCTCGCCGCGAGCAGCGTTTGCGCCGTCAGCGGGTCACGCAAATCATAACCCGAACTATTTATGTGCGGCTCTGTCGTGTCTTTGGGGCGCGGTAGCATCGTGTCGCGAATATCCTCAAACGGATCAGCGATAATTTCGTCAATACTCACGGCCTTGTCAGTCACTTTGGAAACGAACGAACTATTCGCCCCATTCTCCAACAGGCGGCGCACAAGATAGGCGAGCAGATCTTCATGCTCCCCGACCGGCGCATAAATCCGCACAGGGCGATCCAGCTTTTCGCGCAAATAGGCATGCAACGCATCGCCCATGCCGTGGAGGCGCTGGAACTCGTAACCCGATTGATCCTCGCCCGCGAGCTCGAGAACAGCCGCGACTGTATGCGCATTATGGGTCGCAAATTGTGGATAGAGCGAGGGGCGATTGGCGAGAAGTTTTTCCGCGCACAGGATATAATTCCGATCCGTATCGGATTTAGTCTCATAAACCGGGTAACGGTCCAGCCCCATCACTTGCGCGCGTTTAATCTCTGTATCCCAATAGGCGCCCTTCACCAGACGCACCATAAGACGGCGACCTGTGTCCTTGGCGAGGTCCGCGACCCAGTCAATCACAGCCGGACTGCGCGTGCCAAAGGCTTGCACCACAAGACCGAGCCCGTCCCAGCCATCCAGCGCCGGGTCGCGGGCTAACGCCTCGACAATATCGAGGTTCAGCTCGAGCCGTTCGCTTTCTTCGGCGTCAATATTAAAGCCCATTCGCGCGTCGGCCGCCATTTTGGCGAGCGTCGTCAGGCGCGGCAGTAATTCCGCCATCACGCGATCCCGCTGAAACTCATCATAACGCGGATGAAGCGCGGATAGTTTGACGGATATACCGGGGTTATCCGCGACGTCTTGGCTATTACAGCGCGCTGCGAGCGCGCGGATCGCGGTTTCATAATCCCCGTAATATTCCAGCGCGTCAGGCGTGCTCATCGCCGCTTCGCCGAGCATGTCATAACTATAGCGATATTTGCCAGTGGAGCGTTTGAGCGCCCCAGCGATGGTTTCGCCCAACACAAATTGACGCCCCATGATTTTCATCGCTTCGCGCACGGCGCGACGGATAACGGGTTCGCCAAGACGCTTGACCATGCCGCCCAGTGTTTTGTGAACGGGGGTTTTCGTATCCAGCACCCGTCCCGTCATCATCAAAGCCCAGGTCGAGCTATTGATAAGCGGGCTGGCGCTTTTGCCGAGATGAAGACCCCATTTTGACGGCGCGATTTTATCCTCAATCAGGTCATCCATCGTCTCGGTATCCGGCACCCGAAGCAAGGCTTCGGCGAGGCACATCAAGGCCACGCCCTCATCCGTCGAGAGGCCATATTCAGCCAACATCAATTCCATCAAGCCGGGTTTGCTATCTTCACGCAAATGACGGACGAGCGTGCGGGCGCGGTCCTGAATGGCAGTCCTTAACGCCGGCTCTGTTAGCCGGGACGTGTCCGGTAAACGAGCCGTTGTCTGGAAAGCTTGCTGGCGAATGGCGACGCGGTATGAGTTCATAAGACCTCTATAATTTGAATGTTCGTGCGTGTCGCGCATAGAGAGAGCCTCGGCAAGCTCAGTCGTGCTTTGATTGCATCTCAAACGCCTGCTACAGTCGGGATATGTCCGAAAACCACACCCTCATTATCGGCGCGTCCCATGCCGGAGCACAAGCCGCCGTTAGTTTGCGGCAAGCCGGCTATGACGGACACATCACCCTGTTAGGCGAAGAGACAGTTCCGCCCTATCACCGCCCGCCTTTGTCCAAGGATTACCTGTCGGGTGAACGAGATGAAGCGGACATTCTTTTGCGCCCAGAAGAGAGTTATGCGGCCGCGCAGATCGACCTCAGGCTTGGTGTTCGCGCGGGCGCCATCGATCGAACGGCCAAGACCGTTCAAACCACGCAAGGCGAACATATTGCCTACACCCATTTAGTGTTGGCGACGGGCGCACGGGTGCGCCACTTGCGCATTCCGGGCGCTGAGCTGCCCCACGTCCTCTATCTACGCGACACGAAAGACGTTGATGCGATCCGCGATCGGATTGAACCGGGACAGCGCGCTGTCATTATCGGCGGCGGTTATATCGGTCTGGAAACGGCCGCTAGCCTCCGCAAACGCGGCATGGAGGTGACGCTGCTCGAAGCGCAACCGCGTATCTTGCAACGGGTCACTTCGGCGCAAATGAGCGATTTTTATCGCCGTGTGCATACGGAAGAAGGCGTCGAGATCATTGAAGACTGTATGGCCGCCGAGATTACACGCGCGTATGATGGCCTGAACGTTTACACGTCCTGTGGCCGTGTCTTTGCGGCGCATCTGGTTGTGATTGGGATTGGGGTCATCCCGAACATAGACTTGGCCGAATTCTCAGGACTAGCGATCGGCGACGGGATTGAGGTCAATGGTTTTTGCCAAACATCGGACTCGGATATTTACGCCATCGGCGATGTCAGCCACCATTACAATCCGCTTTACGAGCGACATGTCCGGCTCGAATCCGTCCCCAATGCGACGGAGCAAGCCAAGGTCGTTGCCGCGCATATTATGGGTAAGCCAAAGCCATATAATGCTCTGCCGTGGTTCTGGTCTGATCAATTCGATCTAAAGCTTCAAATCGCGGGACTCTCAGACGGCTATGACAATGTTGTCGTACGCGGTGATCCCGAGGGGTCGCGTAACTTTGCTGCCTATTACTTTAAAGGGGACCGCTTGCTTGCCGTTGACGCAGTCAACGCGCCGCGTGACTTTATGACCGCCCGCATGGTGCTCTCAAAAGGTCGGACGCTGGATAAAACCAAACTCACCGGATCGGATGCCGATTTAAAAGCCGCGATTCTCTGAGTATAGGGCTATAAAATATGATCGATTTTTCCTTCAGCGCGCCGCTCTGGCTGTGGAAAGACGGCGCGACGTGGCATTTCATTACCGTACCCGAAGAGCCATCAGCCGCCATCAAGAGCTTTGCGCCTGAAGCCAAACGAGGGTTTGGGTCTGTGCGGGTAAAGGTCAAAATTGGATCCTCCGAATGGCGGACGAGCGTCTTTCCGAGCAAAGAAACCGGCGGTTATGTTCTGCCGATCAAAAAAGCCGTACGGACAGCCCAAGGGCTGTGTGTCGGTGAGGATGCGGACATCACGTTAGAACTTATGATGTAAAAAATGGGTGGTTTAGACGCAAAAATATGCGCCGCTGGCTTGCCGCGAAGCGAGTTTGAAGAACTAAGCCGTTCCGACCGATGTCTTTTCTTCATCCGGTTGGCGCAGCGTTTGATAGGCATCATTCGCCTGCATAGCGCGATCATCCTGATCGCGGACTTCAACTTCAAGTGTTTCAGCGACGTCCTTAGCACCGTCTAAACGTTCAATAACGGGGCGAATGTCGGACAAAGCCTTATCGATCGGCGCGTCCGGCAGTTTGCGCGTTTCTGGCGCCATATCGACAGCCTGTTCAACAGGAATCTGACGATCATCTGTGCGGACGGCACGCGCTTGTGTAACAGAGGCGGGCGTCGGCGTTATCGGTATTGTGTGTAGCGAAGCCATCTTACAAGCTCCTTTCTAAGACGACAGATCCTTTCAACCTGACACCACATTATCGCGCACGGGTGTTTAAAGAGGATGAAAAAGTATCGTTAACGTAACAAAGAATATATCCGTCCCGGAAAGGCGGATGTCGGATGTCTCCGAGGTCAACGCGAGGCGTTCCGAGTATGGGGGTTGAGTAACTATGAAATCTTTCGCAAACCTTTCCAACTTGGCGATTGTGGCCTTTTTTCTTGCCGGCTGCGCAACAACGCCGGTTGAAAGCCCGACTGCGCCCACAGATCCCGCGGCACAACTGGCCACGCGTATGGTCGGAACCTACCAAGCCAAAAGCGCAAAAATCGCGGCTGACATCGTCCGCGAGACACGAGTCAAACTCGACCCGCTTGGCGCGGGGCAATGGATTTACACCCAAATCAATGAAGGCCCGTCGTTTGATAAGGTCAGTCAACAGCGCGTCTTGTCCTTGCGCTCCCAACCGGATGGTCGGGTAATCCAGGCCTCCTATTCCATCATTTCGCCGAGCCCGTATCAGGCCATGGGCAACAAGCTATCCGCCCTCACCCGCGCTCAACTCCGTCCTGAACTCGGGGAAGGTTGCGACATGATTTGGGTTGAAATGCCCCATGGCTGGTCGGGACAGGTTGACCCAAGCCGTTGCGTGATTGTCTCGCCCACACAGCGGGGCGAATTACGCATGGGCGCACGCACTGAGATCATCGGCAATAGATTGCGGCGGGCCGAAACGGGCTATGATCTAGACGGCATCCGCCTTTGGGGGTCAGAAGATGGCGAGTGGACGGTGTTATTTCGCGCCCCTTAATTGGAAATATTCAAACGTAGGAATCATTCAGTCTTAAACTGTTTGTGGCCATGTCCGGACACACGGCTTATGGCCTGAGCCCGCCCCCTCATTATTTTTTATACGAGTTCACTATGATTGCTTCGACCAACCCCGCCACTGGTAAAATCGAAAAATCCTTCACGCCGCATACAGATGCCGAGGTCGATCTCGCCATCGCCAAATCAGCCGCAGCATTTGCGCAATTGAAAGAGACGACGATCACACAGCGCGCAGCGTGGATGCACAAAGCCGCAGACCTCCTTGAGGAAGACGCCGCTCACTTTGGGGGCCTCATGACGATGGAGATGGGTAAGCCCTTGGATCAGGCCGTCGGCGAAGCCAAGAAATGCGCCCTCGCGTGCCGCTATTATGCGGATAACGCGGCGGACATTATGGCCGACGAACCCGTCAAGACCGAACGCACCAAGAGCTTTCGTCGCGTGCTGCCGCTTGGCCCTGTTCTGGCGGTTATGCCGTGGAATTACCCGTTCTGGCAGGTCGTGCGTTTTGCCGCTCCGGCGCTCATGGCAGGCAATACAGGCCTGTTAAAACACGCGTCCAACGTGCCGCAATGCGCGCTCGCTTTGGAAGCCCTGTTCACCCGCGCGGGCTTTCCGGCCGACTGTTTCCAAACCCTGTTGATCGGCGGCAGCAAAGTCGAGCGAATCTTGCGTGATCCTCGTATTGTCGCCGCGACCCTAACGGGCAGCGAACCCGCTGGCGCCTCGGTAGCCAGTATTTGCGGGCAAGAGATTAAACCGACCTTGCTAGAGCTTGGCGGGTCTGACGCGTTCATCATTATGCCAAGCGCCGATCTGGATGCCGCGATCAATGTCGCCGTTGATAGCCGCACGAAAAATAATGGCCAAAGTTGTATCGCCGCCAAGCGGTTCATCATTCACGCTGACATTTATGACGACGTGCGGGATCGGCTCGTGGCCGCCTTTGAGGCGCTCACAGTGGGCGATCCCATGAAAGAGGGCACGGACATCGGCCCGCTCGTCAATGACGATGCGGTCAAGGACCTGACTTCACAGGTCGAAACCGCTATCACACAAGGCGCGCGGCGCGTGGTTGGCGGCAAGGCCATCGATAAAGACGGCAGCTGGTTCCAGCCCGGCATTATCGAAAACGTCACGTCCGAGATGGACGTCTACAGCCAGGAAATGTTCGGCCCCGTCGTCATGTTGTTCAAAGTCGACAGTCTGAATGATGCGATTGTGCTCGCGAATGATTCCACGTTCGGCCTCGGGTCTTCGATTTTCACGCAGGACGACGCAGAGATGGAACAAGCCTTTACTGAAATCGAGGCAGGCTCAACCTTCGTCAACGCCATGACGGCGTCTGACCCACGCCTGCCCTTCGGGGGGATTAAGCGCAGCGGCTATGGCCGGGAATTGGCGCGCGAAGGCTTGCTAACATTTTGCAATGTGAAGACCTGCGTCGTGGCGTAAAGCGCCGAGACGCCGCCTTAATTCAATTTACCCTTCGCCCGTTTCGGGTCGAGGATGTTCGGCAGGGGCAGCGCGGGGATACCTTCTTCCGCCATGTCTTTGGCCTGTTGCGGCGTCGCCTGACCATAAATACCGCGTGAAGGCGCGTCGCCATAGAACATCGCGCGAGCTTCTTCGGTAAAGCTATCGCCGACATCATCGCAATTATTGGCAATCTCAGTACGAATAGCCGCAGCAATAGCCGCGGTTTTATCCGACCGCCGCACAGCGGGGGCCATGATGGCTTTTTCAATCTGCTGTGACCCGCATTCGGGACAGACTAATAATCCCGCTGCCGCCTGATCATCATAATCAACCGACGATCCAAACCAGCCTTCAAAGCCGTGGTCATGCTCGCATCTGAGGTCATATTTAATCATCCGCCGGAGCGCTGCCGCCACGCCGGAATCCGCGCACGGGCGTCGGCCACCTGTTTGCGGTCAAGTGTGATCTCCAGAATGCCGGGTTCATCATGATCGAGCACGCCGGCCACCTCGCCCCACGGCGTAATGGCCATCGTGCGGCCCCACGTCCGACGGCCATCCGCATGATGCCCGCCTTGCGCCGGCGCCAAAACCCAAGCCCCGCTTTCAATCGCCCGGGCGCGCAACAGTGTTTCCCAATGCGCCTTGCCCGTGGCCCGGGTGAACGCCGACGGCGCGGTCATGACATCGACGCCTTCGCCCGCGTAACGCGAATAAAGCGCGGGGAATCGGAGATCATAGCAAATGGAAAGACCGACGCTTAAGTCTCCGACTTTCGCGATCATCGGCGTTTCCCCCGCCGCATAGCTATCGCTTTCGCGGTAGTTTTCGCCGTTCGGCAGCGCTGCTTCAAACAGGTTAATCTTGTCGTAGCGCGCGCTCACCTGCCCATCAGAGTCGATTAGAACGGAGCGATTGGCAATCTTACCATCGCGGCGTAAAATTGCGGCTGAGCCCAGTAAAAAGTGGATACCGCGCCGCTTTGCCAACTCCCGATACGGCGCAATTGTCTCCGCTTCCGGTCGTACAGCCGTCCTGAGTGCCGCAGCGTCTTTTTCCAACAATGGCGTCATTTCAGGTGTCAGGATAAAGTCCGCATCGGTCTGACGCGCCATCGCGGCGACGGTCTTATAATTCTCCTCCGGGTCCGTCCCGGAGGTCAATTGTATCAGAGCGGTTTTCATTGTTTGCGAGAGCGCCTTAACCGGCCAGCAAGGCGTCAAGTTTGCCGGCGCGTTCCAGCGCGGCCAGTTCATCCGACCCGCCGACATGTTTGCCATTAATGAACACTTGCGGGAACGTATTCCGGCCATTCGAGCGCTGGTTCATTTCCGCACGTTTCGCTTTGTCATTGGCGGCCGGAATAACAATGACTTTGACGCCCTTGCGTTCCAACAACGCTTGGGCGCGGATGCAAAAGGGACAGAAGACTTTGCTATACATTTCGACTTTAGCAGCCATGGATTAATTCCTTTTCAATCGATTATCCGCCTGAATTTAAGGGGTCGCAAGCGGCTTTACAACGCGGGCAAGACAGATCGCATCAACACGGGCTGCGCCTGCCCGTTTCAGAGTCCGCGCACAAGCGCCGAGCGTCGCGCCCGTCGTCATCACATCATCAATCAAAACTAGCCGTTTGCCGATGATCTGCTCTGGGTTTTGTACTATAAATGCGCCCTGCACATTGCGGTATCGCCCCTTGGCTGAGAGGCCGCCTTGGCTCGGTGTGCGCTTGGCCCGCAACAGAGAATGCGCGTCCATCGGAACACCACAGCGGGTTGAGAGCGCCCGCGCCAACAGCGCTGATTGGTTGAACCGTCGCTTCATCAGACGCGTCCGGTGCAACGGCACAGGCATGATATAATCCGCATGAGCGAGCGCCGTCCGTCCGGCGCGGTGCATCTGTGCCGCGAACGTGTGGAGCCGATCCGTATGGCCCCCATGTTTGAACGCCAGCACCAGTTTTCGCGAGGCCGCATCATATTGCAGCGCCGCGCGGGCCGTCGCATAGGCCGGACGGCGCGCCAAGCAGCGCGCACACTGCAGGTCAAACGCGCTGATACCGCTCATCTGATGATCAAAGGGATAGCCGCAGGATGCACAACAAGGATCATCCAAAAACGTCAGCGTGTCGAAAATATCTGTGTCATCGGTCGGCGGCAGCACCGTATCCACGACCAAACGTCCCATCTCTACCAAGCGTGATTGCAACCAAGCCATAGCGAGACTATCGCCTGACCATGCCAACCCCGCAAGTCACACTCTTTAATGAAACAGCACAAACCCTGCGGATTGCCCGGGCGCGTCAGCGGCAGTCCCGTAGCACCCCGTTCCTAATTGAGCGTGTTGTTGATGATCTCTGCGAGCGCTTACTCGACATCAAACGCCCCTTCGCCCGCGCCTGTTTGATCGGACCGTTCGATTGGCGCGAGCTGATTATGAAGGTTCTGCCAGACGCAACGAAGATCGCATCCTTTGATTGGTTGGAAACACCGCCACAGACAAACGAACGGGCTGGCGAGCAGGATTATGATCTGGTCATCAGCTTGCTGCATCTACAATCGGTCAATGCGGTGGGCGGTTGGATGCACGGCGTTCACGCGATGCTGGTCACGGACGGATTGTTCGTTGCGAGCCTCATCGGCGGCGGCAGCTTAAACGAGCTTCGCCATGCGCTATACGCGATTGATACGGACCGGATCGGGTCGCCTACACCGCGCATTCATCCGATGATCGAAGTTCGAGCGGCGGCGCAACTGCTCGGCCATATTGGCCTCGCTTTACCCGTGACAGATAGCGACCGGTTCACGGTGCATTACCGCAAAGTGGAAACATTGGCGGGCGATCTACGCGATCTCGGCCTGACCAATGCGCTGTGTGACCGGAATACGCGCCCTGCGCCGCACCTGCTCCGAGATATTGAGACACACCTCCGGCCCGCGCCTGAGGCGCCGATGCCAATGTCGTGGGAAATCGTCTGGATGACCGGATGGGCCCCGCATGAAAGCCAGCAAAAACCGCTCAAGCCCGGGTCGGCCAAAGTCGGCCTCCATGACGCGCTCCGGTCTATTCGGGATGATGACTAAGACAACGTCCATCAAACATGTGTGGTGATGAGGCCTTTTTCAGTCAAAATATGATCGAGCGGCACATCGGTTGCTTCCGTTGGTAGCAGCTTCACGCCTTGCCCCGCATAGGCGACGCCGACCGTTCGCAACGCCGGATTTTCAGACAAGAGCGCCGCCAGCGTGGCATCGTAATACCCCCCGCCATACCCCAAACGATCGCCCTGTTTGGTGAATGCCAACATCGGCACCATCACCACATCTGGCACTGCCGGACCGCGTCCATCGCCAAGCTCACCGACAGGATGGGACGTCCCGAACGGCCCCGTCTTCATCGCGCATCCCGGCGTCCAGCGCCGAAACGAGAGTTTCAACCGGTCGCGCGGCGTCACGGGTAGGACAATCGTGTGGGTTTGCGCGAGCTTCTCGAGCAAAGGCCGCACATCTGCTTCATCCTTGATCGGCCAGTAACCGGCTATCACAGCCGACGATTCCATGCCGGGCCAATGCCGGACAAAATCATTGGGGTTCGCGGTTAGGCTAGCACGCGTCTCCCGCGCGCGGTCTCGCGCCTGTTGCTTTCGCGTGGCGATGCTCATGCTCTTATCCTTATCTGTGTCACGAGAGCGTTAGCCCGCCATCAACAATAATCGTTTCGCCGACCACATAGGACGAAAGCGGGCTGGCAAGAAAGATCGCGGCCCCCGCCAATTCATCCGGTGTTCCCGCGCGGCGTAACGGAATCGCGCGCAAGGCCGCTGTCATCCGCTCTTCATTTTGGGTCGTCACAGCGGTCAATTTTGTATCGACCAAGCCCGGCGCGATGCCATTGACCCGAATATTATCCCGCGCCCACGCCTCGCCGAGGCTTTTCGTCAAGGACACAGCCGCCGCTTTCGAGGCCGCATAGGCCGGATTTCCGCGATTACTTTGATAGCCAGAGACCGAGCTAACGATGATGATTTTGCCCTTATTGTTCGCGAGCATGTCGTGAAACCGATTGGCGCAATCCATGACCGACGTGATGTTTACATCCATCACCGCGTCCCAGCCCGGACGCGTGAATTCTTCGCGCCCATACCGCACGATCCCCTGACAGCAGATCAATACATCGAGCGTCTCAAACGTCGGCACATAGGCGTCAATCGCGGCGCGGTCCGATACATCGACTTGCGAATAGATCAGACCAGTCAGGTTCGACCCGGCGGTGGTCGTATAATCTTCTACGCCGTTGCGCGTGCCCCAAACATGGACAGTCGCGCCACGCGCCGCAAAAGCCTGCGCCATCCCATTACCGATGCCGGAGCTTCCGCCAATGACAAGCACGGTTTGACCGCTAAAGTCTGTATCCATCCTGAGTTCCTAAATCCCGAGACACACATCTATGGGCCAACCGCTCCAATTGCCAGATGAATTGAAACCGTTTGTCGATCTCGGAGCGCTGATCGATTGGATGGATCACCAGCACCTTGGGTATGGCGCGTTTACGGCGGTGACGCCGCTCACAGGCGGGACGCAAAATATCTTATTACGCCTCACGCGCGGCGGTCGCGATTATATCTTCCGCCGTCCACCGCCGACGCCCCGCAAAGAAAGCCACGACGTGATGCGCCGCGAAGCGCGGGTTCTGGGCGCGTTACAGGGCACATCGGTGCCTCATCCCGGACTCATCGCGAGCGAACCCGATGAGAACCAGTTGGGGTATGCGTTCCTCCTCATGGAGCCTATCGACGGCTTTAATCCGAGCGAAGGCCTCCCCGCCTTTCACGCCAGCGACCCCACGGTGCGCTCCCGCATGGGGCTGTCTTATGTGGAAAGTCTGGCCGCGTTAGCCGAAGTCAATGCTGAACTTCCAAATTTCGGTCAACCCGACGGCTTTCTCGAACGCCAAGTTGGGCGCTGGCAGGCGCAACTCGAGGGCTACTCCCGTGTGGACGCGTGGCCCGGTCTCGCTTGCGGCGTAGACCGTGTGGCCGACTGGCTTGAGCGCAATCGCCCGACGGATTACCGCCCCGGACTTATTCACGGGGACTGCCACCTCGCCAATACGATGTTTGAGCATCAGAGCGGCGAACTGGCGGCGCTGATCGATTGGGAGCTCGCGACGATGGGCGACCCCCGTTTAGACTTGGGTTGGATCATCGCGACATGGCCTGACCCACTCGGTCGCGACACGGTCGGAATGGAGATCACCCCGTGGGACGGCTTTCCCGATATCGACACACTGATCGCTCATTATGGGCAACGGACAAGCCGATCGCTGGATAGCGCGACGTGGTTTGGCGTTTTGGCCTGCTACAAACTCGGCATATTGCTCGAAGGCACCTATGCGCGCAGCCTCGCCGGACGCGCGCCGAAAGCTGTGGGCGAGCGGTTACACGCGGCCACAATCGCCTTGTTTGATCGGGCCGCACGGATGACCGCGGCGTAAATCGGTAACGAACGGTGTAACCGTTCGGCTTTCCGCTATTTTCGAAAGCTGGATCGAAAATTGAAACGCTCCAAGCATCACACCCCCGATAAGCCTCCCCCCCCGGCTTGCCGCTCACGCCCGCTTCCGCCACAATGGCTCCATGAGCAAACCCCTTTCAGGCTATCGGATCATTGAACTCGCGGGGATCGGCCCCGGCCCCTACGCGGGTATGCTACTCTCCGATATGGGCGCAGAGGTGATCCTCATTAACCGTCCGGGTTTTGCGATACCGACCGTGCATGATCGCGGCAAGACCTCGATCACGATTGACCTCCGCAAACCCGAAGGCGCGCAAGTCCTCTTGGACCTTGTCGCCACATCCGACGCCCTCATTGAGGGCTTGCGCCCCGGCGTTGTCGAGCGGTTGGGGATCGGGCCGGACGCCTGTCACGCGGTCAACGCCAAGCTGGTCTATGGCCGGATGACGGGCTGGGGACAGACGGGACCTTGGGCCAAGACAGCCGGACATGATCTCAATTATATTTCGATCACAGGCGCCTTGGGCGCGATGGGCAAAAAGGGTGAACCCCCGACACCGCCGCTTAACCTGATCGGCGATTATGGCGGCGGCACGATGTTCCTCGTCATGGGGATGCTGGCCGCGCTTTTACAAGCCGAACGGACGGGCAAAGGCGAAGTCATCGACGCCGCGATGATCGACGGGGTCAATAGTATGATGAGCATGTTCCATTCGCTCGCGGGCCTTGGCCAATGGAAACCCGAACGCGAAGCCAATCTGCTGGATGGCGGTATGCCGTTTTACCGCTGTTACGAAACGTCGGATGAAAAATTCATGGCCGTCGGCTGTATCGAACCGCAATTTTTCGCCGAGTTCCTCCGCCTCATTGAGGTCGATCCGGCTGACTTTGGCGGGCAAATGGATAAGCGCGAACACGCGGCCCAACACACCAAGTTAGAGGCGGTCTTCAAAACCAAAACGCGCGATGAGTGGGCCGCGATCTTCGATGGCACTGACGCCTGCACGTCGCCCGTGCTCGACTATATCGAAGCGGCGGATCACCCGCAGAACCGCGCACGCGGCGGTCTAAAACAACATGGTCCATTTGTGCATTCGCGCCCGGCCCCGGTGTTTGGTAATGATTACGCTATGGCCGACCCAGTTCTCCCCGCGATCAATGGCGCGCGCGCAGACATCACCACCATGCTCGGGTATGACGCCGCGAAAGTCGCCTCGCTCATCGCCGCTAAAATTCTTACGGAGTAAATAATGTCTGATCTCGTCCAATATGAAACTGACGGCCACGTCGCCATCATTACACTGAACCGTCCCGAAGCGATGAACGCCATGAACAAGGCCCTGCGCGGCGCGATGCTAGCGGCACAAGAAAAAGCCGAAAAAGACGATAATGTCCGTATTGTCGTCCTCACAGGATCAGGCCGCGCCTTTTCCTCTGGAACCGACCTCAAAGAGGGCCTCGGCGGCACTCCCGAGAACGGCCTTTTTGATAATTCAATCCGGGATTACAAACCCCTCGTCGACGGCGTGGCCAAGTCTGACAAGATCTATATCGCCGCGATTAACGGCTTTGCCGGCGGCGTGGCGCTCGGCCTCGCGCTCGGGTCAGACCTCGCCGTGATGGCCGATGACGCCACCGTGTTTTCGCCTTTCATCGGCATTGGTCTTGTCCCGGATGGCGGCGCGAGCTGGTTCTATCTCCACCACCTCGGCTATAAACGCGCCTTCGCCGCAATGGCCGAAGGCACCCGACTAGATGCGCAAACCTGTCTCGACATGGGCATGGTCAATAAAGTCGTGCCGGCGGCTGACTTGCGGATGGAGGCCGTCACCTGGGCGCATAGCCTCGCTGAAAAAGCCCCGCTCTCGCTGCGCTATCTGAAAAAAATTATGCGCGAGGCGGCGACGTCGAGCCAAGAGCAAACGGCGCGTTTGGAATCCGAATATCAAATGAGAGTCGCGAATTCAGAAGATTCAAAAGAAGGCATCATGGCCTTTGTGCAAAAACGGAAAGCCGAATTTAAAGGCCGGTGAGTGGGTCGTCGCATCGCGTCGAAATCTTCGATTAATAATCGAAAATAATGGCCGGCCGCGAGGCACGCGGGCGGACCAAATGTTGCGCAATTAATGTGAGGTGAAGTGAGACCTATGACCGACTCCATTGCCAGCGCACTCTCCTCCGCCCTGAACGCGCCGATCACCAACCTCCACCGCCTCACGGCGGGCGCGTCAATGGAGAGCTGGGCGTTCAATGCGGGGGATGCGGCGTTGATCCTGCGCCGTGCGCCGGGAGGCGCAGAGACGAACACGGGGATCGGTGGGATTGCGCTTTCGACTGAAGCCGCGCTCATTGAAACGGCGCGCAACAACGGCGTCACAGCCCCCGAAGTTCGCCACATTTTTGCGCCGGATAGCCCCATTGGCGCAGCCTATGTGATGGCGCGCCTGCCCGGCGAAGCCTTGCCGCCCCGCCTGTTTAAAATGGACGGCATGGCCCCCGTTCTTGCCGCGCTACCAGACCGTTTGGCTCAAGAGATGGCCGCGATCCACGCTATTTCTCTGGACGCCTTGCCTGCGGATGTGCCGACGGCGGGGGCGGCAGACTTGATCGACAGTTATCACACCGCCTACGCCGCCATCGGGGAGCGCCGCCCGGTCTATGAGCTCGCGTTCCGGTGGCTGCGCGAAAATTGCCCGCCCGCCTACGATCCGCCAGTGCTGGTGCATGGCGATTTTCGCATGGGTAATTTGCTCATCGACGAACACGGACTGACCGCCGTACTGGATTGGGAAATCGCGCATTTGGGCGATCCGCATCAGGACTTAGCCTATATTTGCGCGCCGAGCTGGCGGTTTGGACGCCGTGACAAGCCCGTCGGCGGCATTGGTGAGATCGCTCCCTTTATCAACGCGTACGAGAGCGCGTCCGGACGGACTGTCGATCATGCGCGCTTTCAATTCTGGCGCGTGCTGACAACCTTGTTCTGGGGCTCGGCCTGTATGACGATGCTGGGGGATTGGCGTGACGGCACCGAACGGTCGATTGAGCGCGCCGCGATTGGCCGCCGCATTAGCGAGGTTGAAATCGACCTTCTGCTCTTACTCGCGGGTATTGAAGCGCTCGCAGCTGACAGGCTTGCGCCCCTGTCGATCCCCGCCCGCGCGACGCAAACCGGACAAACTAGTTTGACCGAGATGATCACCGCCCTGTCGGAGTGGAACGACTCCGAAGTCACCCCCAAAGCCTCTGGTCGCGACCGGTTCCAATCGCGCATTGCGGCCAACTTGATTGCACAATTATCGCGCGAAGCACAAATGGGCCGCGACTTTGCGTTTGCACGCCGTGACCGTTTAAAAGCGCTCCGACTAAAGCCGGATGGGCTCTGCGATGGCTTGGCAGATGGGTCGCTCGATTGGCGAACGCCGGCGCTATTTAATCATTTACGCCTGTCCGTGCTCGAACGATTGAGCATTGATCAACCGACTTATCATGGCCTTAGCGCCGCCCAACATCTGTGGATCCACGAAAAATCCGGTTGAGATATTCCGGTCTTCTTATGTCCATGATACTGACCACCCGACACTTTCCAAAGGACTTCCCATGAAACGCGTTCTTCTTATCCTTGCGGCGACAGTCGCGT
Source organism: Algimonas arctica (assembly GCF_014652695.1). Taxonomy (GTDB): domain Bacteria; phylum Pseudomonadota; class Alphaproteobacteria; order Caulobacterales; family Maricaulaceae; genus Litorimonas; species Litorimonas arctica. The sequence continues at coordinate 37,500 of NZ_BMZH01000011.1, read as the reverse complement.
TCGCAACACCCGCGCTTGCCCAAGAGAAACCCGCTAATTGCGCGCTGTGGAGTGAATTGTCCGCGGATACGATCAAACGCGACACGCGTACCAAAGGCCCGCAACGCGCGGTCGTGGTTGACGCCTTGACCAAATATTCCAACGCGCAGGCAAAACTGGCCGAAGCCGGAATGGCCCAGAACTATCAGCAGGGCAAAGCGTTCGGCTACACGAAAGAGAAGATGGACGAATTGACCGCCACCACCCTGGCCGCCATGCGCCAAGGCTTTCACACCTCAACGATGGATAAAAATAAGCTCTATATGGATCACGTCATCATCGTGAATAACTGCGCCCTTGGTGCCAAGAGTGAAGCCGAGTTCGGTCAATCAAAAGCGCAGATGATTGGCGCGCTAGAACAGATGGTAGCGTGGGCGCAGAGCTAGGCGCAATCCGACAAACGTTTTGACGCAGAGCACATTCCCGATACATTCCTGATGGAACCGCAAGAGGTCTTGGCGTCACGCTTATCCGCGCGCTAAGGCCTTTTGCATGACAATAGCAACACTCCTCGATTCCCGTTATTCCGCCCGTGGGTTTAAACCCGATCCGGTGCCGCAAGATTTGCTCAATCGTATTTTCGAGCAAAGCCTGAAAGCCGCCTCCAATTGCAACACACAGCCGTGGCAAGTCATGGTCGTCTCGGGTGAGATGAAAGACAAAGTGTCAAACGCGATGTTAGCCGAAGTGATGAGCGGTAAGCCGCCGTCGCCGGAATTTGCGTGGAACGTCAAATATCAAGATGAGCATAAAGATCGCCAATGGGGCTCCGCTATGGCGCTTTACGGCGCGATGGGCATTGCCCGCGAAGACAAGCCCGCCCGGATGCAGGCGATGGGTCGCAACTGGCAGTTTTTCGGCGCGCCACACGGGGTGTTCTTCACGATGGAAAAGTATCTCGGCATCATGGGCGCGGTCGATATGGGCATTTACGCCCAGACACTCAGCCTGCTGCTGGAAGAAAACGGTATCCAGTCCTGTATGCAGGGCGCGCTGGGACAGTTCCCGGGCCCAGTCAAAGAGCTACTGAATATTCCGGAATCGCGCGGCATCCTGTTCGGGATGAGCTTTGGTTACGTCGATGATCATCCGTCCAATATGTGCCGGACGGACCGGGTGGCGCTGGATCAGGGCGTGACGTTTTTTTAAGGCGCTAATACCCGGCCCCATCATTGGGCTCACAACGCACTAACACCATAAAGAAAGGCCGCTCCGAAGAGCGGCCTTTCTCAATTCGGGGTCGACGAAAAGTCGACTATTCTTCAGCCTTAGGCTCTTCAGTCTTAGGCGCGTCTTCTGCAGGCGCGTCTTCTTTCGGGGCCGCAGCCGCTTCAGCTTCAGCGGCTTTTGCAGCAGCGGCAGCTTCTTTAGCCGCTTCCGCAGCCGCTTTTTTCGCTTCGGCAGCCGCTTCTTTGGCTTCTTTTTCAGCTTCGGCGCGCGCTTCGGCTTTGTCTTTTTTGTCTTCGATACGCTCTAGCGCTTTGGTACCAGGCTTGCCTTTTTCAGGGTTATTGCCGTTTTTCCATTCCCACAGGCCTGCGGCGCCGAGGAAGCGAGCAACACGGTCTGTTGGGCGTGCGCCCTTGCCGAGCCATTCTTTGATCCGATCGACGTCCAGCTGTACGCGATCTTCGCTGTCTTTCGCCAACATAGGGTTATAGCGGCCAACGATTTCGATGAAGCGGCCATCACGCGGGGAGCGCGAGTCAGCGACAACGATACGGTAATAAGGACGCTTTTTTGCGCCGTGACGCGCGAGACGAAGTTTCAGAGCCATGAGAGTTTTCCTTGAGTTTGGTCTGTTGAATTAAGTGAATTGATTTCGATTATTTTTTGAATTTCGGTCCGCCGCCCAAACCGGGGAAGCCGCCACCAAGACCCGGCAGCTTTGCGCCGCCCAATCCCGGTAATTTACCGAGACCTGGCAAACCGCCTGATCCCATTTGTTTCTTGAGCTCTTCAAGCTCGGCCGGGTCCATGCCAGCAAGGTCTGGCATGCCGCCACCTTTACCGCCCATACCCTTCATCATGCCTTTCGGCATGCCGGGCATTCCCGCCATTTGCGCCGCCATTCCGGCCATGCCACCCTTGCCCATTTTCTTCATCATGTCGGACATTTGGCGATGCATTTTAAGGAGTTTATTGACCTCGGAGACGTCCATGCCGGACCCCGCCGCGATGCGTTTTTTACGCGAGGCTTTAATCAATTTCGGGTTTTTGCGTTCCCACTGGGTCATCGACATGATGATCGCGCGTTGGCGGACAAGGAGCTTATCATCCATGCCACCCGCCGCATCGAGTTGCTTCTTCATCTTACCCATGCCGGGCATAAGCTTCATGATCCCGCCCATGCCGCCGAGCTTGGACATTTGTCCGAGCTGATTGGCGAGGTCATTCAGATCAAACTGACCCTTGGACATGCGCTCTGCAGCGATAGCCGCTTCTTTTTCGTCGATCAGCGCGGTTGCTTTTTCAACCAGCGCGACAACATCGCCTTGGCCCAAAATGCGGCCCGCCAGCCGTTCCGCGTCAAACGCTTCCAGCCCATCGAGTTTTTCGCCCGTACCGAGGAATTTGATCGGTAGGCCGGTGACGGCCTTCATGGAGAGCGCCGCCCCGCCGCGCCCATCGCCGTCAATCCGAGTGAGGACGAGACCCGTCAGCGGCAAGGCGTCGTTAAAGCGCCGCGCCGTCTCAACCGCATCTTGGCCCGTCAACGCATCCGCGACGAGCAGCGTTTCTGTCGGCTTCGCAATCCGCGCGACCGCGATGACATCGGCCATCAATTCTTCGTTGATCGTGGTCCGGCCCGCCGTATCGAGGAACAGCACGTCATAGCCGCCCTTGGCTGCTTCTTTGAGCGCGCGCGTTGTAATCTCGGTCGGGCTTTGGTCTTTAATGATGGGTAAGAAGCCCGCGCCGGATTTTTCCGCCAGCATGCCGAGCTGTTCCATCGCCGCCGGACGGTTGGTGTCGAGCGACGCCAGCATGACCTTTTTCTTGGCGCGGTCTTTGAGGAACAGCGCCAACTTACCAGTCGTGGTCGTTTTACCAGAGCCTTGCAGACCAGCCATTAAGATGACGACGGGCGGTTTAGCGTTGAGGTTCAATTCGGCGGACTTGCGGACGGCGGCCATATCGGCATCGTCGTCGGACAAGGTGCCGCCCAGCATTTGGATCAGCGCGTCATTAACAATTTTGACGACTTGTTGGCCCGGCTTAACGGCGCGGATGACTTTTTCGCCAACAGTTTCGGTCCGGACTTTGGCGACAAAGTCTTTGACGACAGGCAAGGCGACGTCTGCTTCGAGCAGCGCCTTGCGAATTTCGCGCATGGCAGCATCCACGTCCCGCTCGCTTAGCGCGCCACGGCCCGTCAGCGTGTCAAAGACGCCGGTTAGTCTATCACCTAAAGCTTCAAACAAAGCTCACCTCATCATCGGCACAACGCAAAGAGCCGCAGCGAACGAAAACTCGTCGGCTCCGGGACTCCGTCTGCATCATGCACAGCGCGGAGCGCAAACAATAGGTCTGCGCGAAAGAAAGCGGGCCATACCGACCGTAAGGCCGGATGTCAATTCGCAGGCGTGGCTAACGCATCCGTCATTTGATCCGCGTCAAAAGTGACGTTACTCTATCACTTCATGACACGCATTTTCTTCTTCATCACGCTCGTATGGGCCGCTTTGACCCAGAGCGCTCTTGCGCAAGGCGTCGCCGCGCAGTCCGATAATTTTTCCCTCATCTCCGATGCGCCTGTTGATGCCGCGGACATTCTGTCTGATTTAGAAACATTCCAACGCGCCGTGATCGAAGACTTAGGCCTGACGCAAACGGTCGTGACCGAGCCCCTCCGCCTCAATATCATTGACGATCCCAAGACCTTTGCAGCGATCACGCCCGGCGGGGTGACAGCCGCGATTTATCTGCAAAGCGCGGCCGGGCACGACATTATTGTCGGCCACAGAACCGAGCCCGGTCATTTATTGTCCAACGCGCTGGACCCCAACGGATTGCGCTTGGTGCTACGCCACGAGGTGGTCCACCATATTTTAGAAACACGTTACGCCCGAAAATTACCTGTCTGGCTCGGGGAAGGCTTGGCAGAATATTATGCGACCTATGCGCGGGGCGCGGATGGGCGCGCGACCTTTGGGCGAGCTTTGCCAGAACAAGACCCGCTGACAGACAATCAAACCTGGCTACCGATGCGCACGGTGATCGAGAATATGGCGAAATACCCGGATTTCCGGTTCGCCTCATCGGGACCGCCGTCTCGCGCGCAACGTATCTATTACGGGCAAAGCTGGGCGCTGGCCCATTTCGTCATGGATCAACCCGAAGGCCTCGCGCGCGTGCACCGTTTCGTCGATGGTTGGGCACCAAACATTGATAGTGAAGATAGTTTCGAGCAGGCGTTCGGCCTGCGCTATGATCCTCTGGAAACCCGGGTGCGCGAAGATATTATCCGTGAAGGGGGCGGCGTGCGGCTCGGTCCGTTGGCGTCCGCTGCGGCCCCGGCCTCCGCCATCATCACGACCACGCCAAGCCCGCAAGCTTTGATCGCAAACCGCCTGCGGCTCGTCCTGACACACGGGCCGGATACCGACCTCACCTATGAACAGATGATCGCCCTGCGGGCGCGCCTCACCGCGCCGGTTGAGACCAATGCGCTTGATCTCGCCCGGGCCCTTCGGGCGTGGCGGGTCACAGATTGGGACGGATCAGATGCCGCGATTGACCGGATATTAGCGCGAACCCCAGATCATGCACGCGCCTTAAAAATACGCGCCAAAACCGCCTATGGCCGCGTCTCAGAGCGGCAAAGTGAGCAGAGCCTGTGGGACGCGGCCGAAGCCGCCGCGATTCAAGGCCTCGCCGCGCGTCCTGATGATGCAGAATTGCACTTATTTCGCGTCGCGGTCAGCTTGCCCGTCACGCAAAACATCTCGCCTGGCGCGCAAATATCACTGGATTGGCTTCAAGCGCGCAACACCCACTTACGCCTCCCGCACGCGGCGATGATGATGATCCCGGCGTTGATCTATGAAAACCGCTTCGAACATGCGGACCGCGTTCTCGACAGTGCCGCACGCTGGAAAGAGACCGCAGGCGATAAATGGGTCATTGAACGGTTGCGCGGCAATGTGGCGGCAGAGCGAGCGGAGCGAGAGTAGGGGGTGACACAGCCCGGTCACGACACCCTAGCGATAACACCCTGAAACGCCCATAAAAAAAGGCCCGCCGAAGCGAGCCTTTCAAATTCAATTTATTAGAAGACTTAAGCAGACACTGTGTGCGGCTGCGTGTGGTGCTTCTTGGCTGTTTCAGCCAGCGCCTTAAAGGCTTCTGGCTCATTGGCGGCCATGTCGGACAGAACTTTGCGATCAAGGCTAATCTCGGCTTTGCTGAGACCTTCCATGAAGCGGCTATATGTCAGACCGTGTTCGCGAGCGGCTGCGTTGATCCGTTGGATCCACAGGGCGCGGAACTGACGCTTTTTCAGCTTACGGCCGATATAGGCGTACTGGCCGGCTTTTTCGACGGCCTGATTGGCCATACGAAATGTGTTTTTACGACGACCGCGATAGCCTTTGGCTTGGTCGATAATTTTTTTGTGGCGGGCGTGCTTGGTTACGCCGCGTTTAACTCGTGACATCTGTGCGCCCTCCTATTTCTTCTTCTTGCCGTAAGGCATGAATTTCTTTTTGACGACTTTGGCGTCACAATCGGCCATCACGACCGTCCCGCGCAGGCGGCGGATCTGGTCATTAGACCGCTTGATCATACCGTGGCGTTTACCAGCTTGGCCCGCGAGGACCTTGCCGCTTTTCGTAATCTTAAAGCGTTTCTTCGCTCCAGACTTCGTTTTCATCTTGGGCATTGTTTTCTCCGTTCGTTTGAGTTCTCGACGGCCGGGCAAATGCCACTTTGGCCCGGTTGCGTCGTCCACCCCATAAGAACAGCCCTCACGGGCCCCTCAGAGGAGCAGGCTCGCGCCTATACAGGAGTTGAGAGTCGTTTCAAGAGCGGGTGGGCAGGTAAAGTGTTGGCCGTGCTCTTTGCGAGGCAGGGGCATTTCGGGTGTCTGTAACAAATGTCTTTAATCAGACGAAAGACGTGCGCCCCTTGGGGCGCATGTTCTGAAGAACAAGATTTGCGACGCCTCGTTTTACGAGCCTTAGACCCCTTACGGGGACGCGAATCTAGCGGGGCGCCATCACCATAACCATCAACCGACCTTCGGTCTTTGGCGCGAATTCGACTTTGGCGGTCTCTTCGAAATCATCGCGAACACGGGCGAGGAGGCTTGTGCCCCGGTCCATGTGCGCCATTTCACGGCCGCGGAAGCGAACGGTGACTTTAACTTTATCGCCGCGTTCAAAGAATTCGTTCATCTTCTTCGTCTTGACCATATAGTCATGCGTATCGATGTTCGGGCGCATCTTAATCTCTTTCAGAGACGATGTACGCTGGCTCTTGCGGTTGGCCGCTTTTTTCTTCTGCGCTTCAAAGCGCATCTTACCGTAATCCAACACTTTACAGACAGGCGTTTCGCCCGGAGCAACTTCGACCAAGTCTAGCCCTGCACGCTGCGCGGCGGCAAGCGCGTCTGCGAGTGGCACAATGCCCCTCTTCTCGCCGTCTTCAGTAATAAGAAGAACGTTTGCGGATGTGATTTCGCGGTTGGTACGCGGGCCTTTTGGCTTCTTGGCCGGCTGGGCGGCATGGGGACGTCTGGCGATGGGGTAACTCTCCTAGGTAGCGATCGCGCGATCAATAGTTTGCGGGTAATCCCGCTCAAGGGCCGGATATGGCCGTGATAGTATCAGTTTTCAAGCATATTCAGGGGCAAAATGGTCCGTTTTTACCGTGTTTTCACCGCTTATGGCCGTGAAAGGGCCTCTCGGTAGACCATCAGGGTTGCGGCCTGCAACGCCTGCTTGGAAAAACGGTCGGCAATTCGGGTGCGGGCCGCCTGCCGATCATAGGTGCCGGGCACGCCCAATAAGGCCCGCGCCAATGCCGTATCATCGCCCGGTTCCACCAAGGCACCATAGACGCCGTCTTCGACCACATCGACGGCACCGCCATGGTTAGAGGCCACAACCCAGCGGCCCATCGCTTGGGCTTCCGCAGCCGTGCGTCCGAACGCTTCCGGGTCGGTTGACGGTGTGGTGACACGATCCGCAGCCATAAAGGCGGCGGGCATATCCACTTCGTGACCCGGTATGCGCAATCGTCCCGCGACGCCAAGCTTGTCGGCCAGCGCGCGTAGCTCCGCCACATAGGCATCGCGCCCTTGCGGATCCCCCACACAGACCAGCACCGTATCTTCAGGAAGTCGCGACAGGGCGCGGATCGCAACCGTCTGCCCTTTCCACCGCGTCAGCCGCGCCGGCAGAAAAATCACCCGGTCATCCGGGTTGATATGCCATTTGTTCCAGACCGCTTCGATTCGGCCCGGAGACACGGCTTTCGGATCAAACATCGCCATGTCGACGCCGCGTGGAATAACCCGGATTCGCGCCTCCGGCGTCTTATGCGTGGTTTTGATATGGTCCGCCGTAAATTGCGAGTTGGCAATCACCAGATCGCCGCGCGCCATAATCGAATTATAGCGCCGTTTACCGGGAAAACCCTCATTATAGATGCCGTGATAGGTCGTCACAAAGGGCACGCCTTCGGCGATCGCGGCGCGCCACGCCGCCCATGCGGGTGCGCGCGAGCGGGCATGGACCACATCAATCTTATTCATCACGATCAATTTGCGAATCGCAGCGACCCGCCACGGATAGCTCAGCAGGCGTTTCGAACCGACATTAGCGGTAAAATGTGTCGCCCCGGTCTTGGTCAGTTTGTGCACCAAACGCCCGCCGCCACTGACAACAAACGCCCCATGACCCGCCGCGATTAACGCATCCGCGACTTCGACGGTCGTGCGCTCTACCCCGCCCGCATCCAACTCTGGCAAGACCTGCAGGACATTGTATGGATGATCGTTCGACACAAAAGGGCCGTAGCATGGACGCGCAGTACATCAAGCATCAGGGCACAGACCTCGCCTATCATCGTGTGGACGGCCACGGGCCGATGATCATTTGGTGCGGCGGCCTGAAATCCGACATGGAGGGCAGCAAAGCTGTCTTTCTGGCGGATCAGTGCGAAGCGGCTGGCCAAGCCTATATCCGGTTCGATTATTTTGGTCATGGCCAAAGCGAGGGCGAATTTACGGACGGCACAATCTCGCGCTGGGCGTCGGACGTGACGGCGATGATCGACCGGTACGGGACGGGCGGGACCGTGCTAATTGGATCCTCAATGGGCGGTTGGGCGTCACTGCTGGCGGCGCTAGCCCGCCCGGACGCTGTCAAAGGCCTTGTCCTCATCAACCCCGCACCGGACTTTACCGAAAAAATGGTCTGGGCCGGATGGGACGATCATAAGCGCCAAATGCTGATCGAGGACGGCATCGTCTATGAACCGTCTGATTATGACGAACCCTATGCCTATTCCCGGGCATTGATAGAGGATGGGCGCGCCCAGCAAATCCTCGACGGACCCATTGACTTTGAAGGGCCTGTTGAAATTCTACAAGGCGCAGACGATCCCGTCGTCTCCCCGGATCACTCCCGCCTTATCATCAACGCGCTGACAAGCGACCGGGTTGGCTACACCGTGGTCAAAGGGGGCGATCATTCGCTGTCCCGTCCGCAGGACTTGGACCGCCTCTGGACCGCTTTGAGCGCCGTGCTGACGCAACTGTGACGCGCCTGTGATGAAGGCCCGACTAATAACAGCCTATGGGACATACAACAGACTGGAGACTCCCATGAAAAACGCCTTGATCCTACCCGCCAGCCTCATTGGCGCTGCCCTGATGCTTACCGCCTGTTCTAATGCAACAGACAGCGCAGACACGGGAACCTCCGCTGTTGTGCAAATCGTTGAGGCGCCCATGGCGACGAACGACATGCCAATGACCGCTGATACGATGAAGGTGGAAACCAAGACCAAAGCCGTACTCGTCTATGCCGATTGGTGTAGCAGCTGCAAAATCCTCGACCCGAAGATCAAAGCGGTCCAAGCGATGGGCCCGATACCGGGCGTTGAATTCGTGACCCTCGACTATACGGACAAAAATGCGGATAATTTCTACGCCCAAGCCGCAGCCGCGGGTGTTGAAGCCGCCGTTCGTGCGGAACTGGACGGCGCGATCAAGACAGGCTGGCTCTTGCTGGTTGATGTCGATGACGCGCGTGTGTTGTCCAAAGTGACCAAAGCCGATGACGCCGCGTTAATTGCCGCAAAAATCAAAGCGGCGCTCGCCGCCTCTTAATTTGCCGAGACCTTAAACTGTCTTTATGGCGCGCCTATGTCCGCGCCTCCCCCTCCCCCGTCAAACGATCCGTCCCCGCTGGATCAACGCACATCATCTAGTCTCTCTTCGGGTTTGACCTATCGCGCGATCAAACGGGCCATGGCCCAACAGTTCGCGGCGGCGGACCTCCCCTTTGCGGATGAGGACGCGCTCGACTTACTGCTCGGCCTGAGCGGCTTGACCCACGCCGACTATGTCATGACCGGGGCTGCACCTGTCCCCGCCGAACACCGCCAAGCCCTGAATGCTGCCACGGATCGCCGCTTAAACGGAGAACCGGTGGACCGTATTTTGGGCTGGCGGGACTTTTATGGTCGCCGCTTCGCGGTCGATCATGTCCTCTCCCCGCGCGGGGATACGGAAGTGTTACTGCTCGCGGCCCTCACGGCGATCCGCGACATCAAGGCCCCGTCCCTGATCGACCTCGGCACTGGGTCCGGCGCGCTCGCGGTTTCCCTGCTCTGTGAACGGCCGAACGCGACAGGGCTCGCGACAGACCGAGACCCTGCCGCGCTCCGCACCGCGCGGCGCAATGCGAAGGCGCATGGCGTGACGGACCGCCTCACATTCTTACAGTCTGACTGGTTTAATGACCTTCCCGCCCGCCCCGTCGACGCGATCCTCAGCAATCCGCCTTATATCACGACCGCCGCCATGGCCGCGCTTGACCGCGAAGTCAGCGCACATGACCCTGACGGCGCGCTGCACGGCGGCGTCGATGGACTCGATCCGTATCGGATTTTAATTCCCGGCGCGCGGGCATTTCTTCGACCCGAGGGGTGGCTGGGTGTCGAGATCGGCTTTGATCAGGGCGACGCAGTCAGGACCCTATTTCTGGCATCTGGCTACCGTCATGTACGGATTATCCTTGACCCGGCGGGCCTTGACCGCGTCGTTTGCGGCCAAATTTAAGCGCAAGACCGATATCGGTCGGGGATAAAACCAAATCCGCCTGAAAAACCGCTTTGACATCACAAGCTTGGGTGTTAGGCAAAACTTAGTCGACACGGTTGGATATCCGCCGGACATTCTGTCCCGAACTTCTGTTTCCACGTCGACCCAACCACTCACGGATGGACTTAGCGCGGCAATTCGCGCCCCTTGTCGTCCCAAGCGTGTTCAGGAAAAATCGATGAAGCGTCAACGCGGCCGTAATCGCAATACCGGCAATAATAATAACAATAGCAACAACAACCGGAACAATTCCAATCGATCCATGGAATCCAATGGACCGGATGTGAAAGTTCGCGGCAATGTGTCCACGATCTATGAAAAATACACCCAACTCGCCAGCGACGCCAAATTAGCGGGCAATCGGGTCAAGGCCGAAAGCCTCCGCCAACATGGGGAGCATTATCTGCGCCTTATGAACGAGCAAGAAGCCGCACGCGAAGCCGAACGGGAAGCGCGCGAAGCCCGCGATGCCAAACGCAATGAGCGGAATGATCGCAACGATAATAATTCCAACAATAATAATAACAGCAACCGCAACGAGACCCAAAACTCGCGCGGCGACAGCCATAACACCCGCAGTGAGACGGATGAGGGCGAGACCCGTCGTCCGACCCGCACCCGTCGTCCGCGCCGGGATGACGACACATCCGATCAGCCCACCGCAACGCGGGACGAGACCGCGTCTAGCGACACGCCGACCGTCGTCGTTGAAGAGAAGCCGAAGCGTAAACCGCGCAAAGTGGCTGAAAAATCGGCTGACACATCAACAGACGCCCCCACAGCCGACGCTGACGAAAAACCCAAACGTCGCCGCCGTGCGCCTGCCCGTCCGAAAGAGACGGACGCGCCCGCCGCTGCGGAGTAACTGTAAAGCTCTGACAAAATATGGTCCGCGCGTCGCTCATTCTGAGCTGCGCACTTTTGGCGATCAGCGCCATGCTTGGTGCTTTAACGTTCAACAAAGTGGACGGCTTAAACCCGCTCATCACGGAAAACGGGCTTTATATAAATCTCCGGCATGATTACCGGTTTATTCTCAATTTAGATAAAACGGCTGATCAAGAGGCGCTCATTTCAGCTGAACTCGACTTTTCTAATAGGGTGATGACCGCCTTAATGTATTCTGCGCAGCCAGAATTGAAGAATCATCCATTTGTGGTTGCTCTATCCGAAGCAGCAAAATCGGAGGGTCAATACTTTAAGGATAAAGAAGCATCGAAACTGCGTCTTCAGAGCCTCAACACACCCGCAAAGATGGTTGAGCTTGCCTCCTTACTGTCTAAGTTTGACTTCGCTTACTACGACAGAGTCTTCGACTATTACTTGCAACTATACCGTCTCGTTCGATATCTGCTTTTATCGCTATCACTTCTCGCCCTATCCATTGGCACGTCATTTATCAGTTTTGAAATGGTGCGGCGCAAAACTGCGTGAGAAATTACCGCGCTCATCCGTCTAAAATTTAAAAAGGACGGCTTCCCCTCCCTGTCCCACCTCTGCTAGCAGTGCCCATGTTGTCCTTATTCGAAATTGCTGCCCTGCTCCTCGTGCTCTCGGCAGTGCTGTCCTGGTTTAACCGGGCTTACCTCAAACTCCCGCACACAATTGGCCTGTTGGTCATGGCGCTTGTGGCGTCGTTTCTTGTGATTGCGCTGCACGCTGTCATCCCCGGCCTGCAAGTCTATGAAACGCTAATCGGCGCCATCGGGCAGATTGATTTCAACGAAACCCTGATGAAGGGCATGCTCGGATTCTTGCTGTTTGCGGGCGCGCTCCATGTCGATTTTGCCAAGCTGAAAAGCGCGAAATGGTCGATTGGCCTCATGGCCACTTTGGGCGTTGTGATGTCGACCTTTATTGTCGGCACGGGGTTCTGGTTGCTGGCCGACCTATTCAACGTCGAGCTCCCCTATATCTGGGCACTCGTATTCGGCGCTTTGATTAGCCCGACCGATCCGGTGGCCGTGTTGTCGATTCTCAAAACGGTCAAAATGCCCAAAACGCTGGAGACGAAAATTGCGGGCGAGAGCCTGTTTAATGATGGGGTCGGCGTGGTCATTTTCACGCTAATTCTCGCGATCGCGACAGGCGGGGCGGCGGCGCATGCGATGTTGGAACCAACCTTATTCGCCGGACCGATCATGGCCACTGCGCCCGGAGCGGGTATCGGCGTATGGGACGTAGTCGAGCTGTTTATGGTCGACGCTGTTGGCGGCGCTGCCCTCGGCTTGATCGCCGGGTGGGTCGGCTATCATATGATGGAGCGGATCGACGAAGCGGCGATTGAAATCTTGATCAGCCTTGCCCTCGTTGCTGGCACCTATGCCATCGCGCAGCGCATTGATATTCTCGGCCATCACCTCTCAGGCCCCATCGCGGTTGTTGTCGCGGGCCTGATGATCGGCAATCGCGGCGCCGCTTTCGCGATGAGTGAAAACACCCGCACGGCGCTGTTCGGATTTTGGGAAATGATCGACGAAATTCTCAATTCCGTGCTGTTCTTGCTAATCGGATTGGAACTGCTCGTATTGGGTCTGTCACCGCAATTCGGGCTGATCACGCTGATGGCGATTCCGCTCGTCTTAATGGCGCGCCTCTGCGCCGTTTACGTGCCAATGAAAACACTCGGCACATTCAAGACCTTTACCAAAGGCGCGATCCCCGTGTTGACGTGGGGCGGTGTGCGCGGGGGTATCTCTGTCGCGCTGGCGCTGAGCCTGCCGGATAATGAGTATAAACCGCTGATTCTCACCGCGACCTACGGCATCGTGATTTTCTCAATCATTGTGCAGGGCCTCACGATCAAAAAAGTGGTCGAGAAATATGTCGATCCGACGTTGATGTAAGGCTGACTCTGCCGACTTGATCTGGCCCTTCAATGTGATTAGATAACGTTTGTGATCCGTTTCCCGCATATCAAGACGCTTGCCGTCCTGTTTGCCGCTTTATTCCTGTTCGCGCAGGGTATGGCGTCGGCGCACACTGTCGAGTTTGGCACAAACCACGCGCACGACGGCGTCGCCTGTTCTGTGTCTGTTTTGGGCAAAGATGTGGCCGTCACGCCTGTGCCGCTGGAAACAACGACAATTCCAGCTGTTGAAACCCCGGTCGTTACGCTCAGTCCAACCAAAACCGTCGCTTTTGATAGCACGCATCCGGCCCGTGCCCCGCCGCCGCGAGCCCCACCCCACTAGACTCACACACGTTTATCTCGGCCCCCGCCTTCTTGGGTGCGGCCTGACCTTATTCTCTTTTGTGAAGTCTATTCCATGTCCAAATATCTTCTGGGTTCTGCCCAAGTGGCTCTGTTGAGCCTGTCCCTTGCCGTTTCAGCACACGCCCAAGACACACTCCCGTTTGAAGACGAAATTATCGTCACAGGCTCCCCTCTCGCCCGCTCTGTTGACGAAGCCATTACAGGCGTTTCCGTCATTAGCGGGGCTGATCTGGATCAACGCTTAGCGTCATCCATCGGCGAAACGCTGAAATATGAGCCCGGCCTGTCCTCGACCTTCTTTGGCGCAGGCGCCTCACGTCCAATCATTCGCGGTCAAGGATCGGACCGGGTCCGTGTGTTGACCAATGGTATCGGGTCCATCGATGCGTCCTCCGCCTCCCCTGACCACGCCGTCTCGGTTGAACCGGCACAAGCGGAACGGATTGAAATTTTACGCGGTGCCGGTGTGCTGCGCTACGGCAGTTCTGGCGCAGGCGGGATCGTCAATGTCATTGATGAGCGCATTCCCGACGTGATGCCTGATGGCACCGAAGCGAACCTGCGGATGAGCGCGAGCAGCGTCGATAGTGGGTTCGAAGCCGCCGCCTCAATTGATCAAGCCATTGGCAATAATTTCGCCCTTCATCTCGACGGGACGACCCGTAACGCCAATGATTACCGTATCCCCGACTTTGCCGAGAGCGCCGCATTGCGCGCGGAAGAAGAGGCCGAAGTCCGGGGCCGCCTGCCCAATAGTTTCGTTGAAAGCCAATCCGGCACAATCGGATTAAGCTGGATCGGCGAACGCGCAAAATTTGGCGCGGCCCTTCACCGCTCTGAATCAGATTACGGCATCCCCGGCGGACACGCGCATGAGGATGAGGATGAGGGTCATGACGATGAAGATCATGGCGAGGGCGGCGAAGAGGAAGACGAAAACGTCACCATCGGCCTTCGCCAAACCCGGATTGACGTCAATGGTAGCGTCGACATGGACGGTCTGTTTGAGCGCTTTCAGGTCTTTGGCGGCTATGCTGATTATACACATACCGAATTTGAAGGCCCGGGCGTCGTCGGCACAGTCTTCACCAATGAAGGGTTCGAAGCCCGCGCAGAATTGATCCAAGCCGAACGCGGCAATTGGACGGCCGCGCATGGGGTGCAACTCCGTACGCGCGATTTCGCCGCAATCGGCGACGAAGCCTTTGTCCCGCCGACAACCACAAAGCAATATGCCGCCTATACGTTCCATGAGTGGGAACAGGGCCCCTTGCACCTTGAGGGGGCGGGTCGGATCGAAGTCACCCAGCAAACGGATGATACGCTCAATCGCGACGTTGATTTCACGGCACTATCCGTCTCGGTCGGCCTCGACCGGCACATCAATGATGCCATCCGCATTGGCGGCACAGTCTTCCGGTCTGAGCGCGCGCCCTCAACAGAGGAATTATTTTCGAACGGCCCGCACCTCGCCACCGAAGCGTTCGAAGTGGGGGATGCGACATTAGGTAAAGAGGTTTCGACAGGCGGTGAGCTCGCGTTCCGCCACCGTGAAGGCAGTCATTCCCTGACGGTCAATCTGTTCTATACCGATTACGAGGACTTTATTTTCAATCGGGAAACAGGCGCGGAAGAAGATGGATTGCCCGTCTTCCAGTCCACCGCCGCTGACGCCAAATTTTATGGCTTCGAAGTGCAAGGCGCGCTGGACCTCTACACGGGACGAACTTGGTCCGCCTCCGTTGACGGATTGGCGGAATATGTGCGGGCGGAGACTGACGCCGGAGACTTACCGCGTATCCCGCCGCTTTCGATCCTCGCAGGCGTGGAAGCCAAGACAGATAATCTGTCCTTACGGGCCGAAGTGGATTGGAACGACAGGCAGGACCGTACGGCGGCCTTCGAGCGGGCAACGCAGAGCTATACATTGGTCAATCTATTCAGCACATATCGCTTTGGTGATCGCATGACCTTTGCCGTCGGGGTCCACAACCTACTTGATAGAGACGCCCGTCAGCACACCTCGTTTCTGAAAGACACGGTGCCCTTGCCGGGTCGAAACGTGCGATTCACAGTCAGCGCGAAGCTTTAAGGCGTTCTAAAATACCCTCATGATCCCGCGGCGCGTCAAGCAAGGCTTTGAGCGCGTCGCGGTCTTCCGTCAGGTCGGTATTATCCAATGCGGCGCGGACCAGTTGGGAGAGCTGTGCCTCTAGAAACTCTGCATCAAGGGTCTGCGCGCATTGATCGATCAGACGCACCAAGACCCACCCCATATACAGCGACATCGCCGGATAAGGCGCAACGCAATGGCGGATAATGCGCAGCGGGTTATCTAACAGCGCGGGCGTCGGGCGGCGATTAAGCGCTAAAACCGGACGCCCGTCTTCATCCACCATCCATCCATCAAGTGCGGCATTGGCGAGAAACGGCGCGAAGGCACCCGCCAAATGGTCGATACAGGTATAGGCCGTATAATAGTCATTCACGGCGGGGGACATCGCGCGCGCCGCGATTTCCGCAAGGAGCATGGTTCTGAACCGGGCGCCCTGACGATCTGTTCTAAAGCCCCCGACGGAGACGGCTTTGGAGATCACACGTTGATGGGTGTCGGCGATATCGCCAGAGGCGCCCTGAGGCCAAATGCGTAACAGAGCATCGCCTTGGAATAGAAAGTCTCCCTCCTGACAGTTGAGCTGGACCCGAACATCTTGGTTGCGACAGAGTTTAATCAATTGATCCAAATTAATATGCTCAACATAACCGGTTTTCGGCGCGTAAATCTCTATCGCGGGGGTCTCTGGAACCTGTGACGTCGCAACAGTATACGCGCAAATACTTGTGAGATCATCGCGCAGATCGTGGCCAATTTCGACGATGGACGTGTCGACATGTATCCGCCGCGACAGATGATGGAACGCGTAGGCCAGCCAGACAAGCGTCAGCACAAGCCACCCCATCAGGGTCAAGACGGACAGGCGCGGAATACGGTCATCGACACCGCTCGGATCAACCGCACCAATTAAAAGAATTGAATAGGTCAATAAGGCGAGGAGCAAGGATAGGCTGGTCTGGATCGTCCGGTTCGCAATCCAGCGATCAATAAGTCGCACGCCCAGGCTACTGGAGGCTAAGGTGAGAACAATCAGCGTGATCGAAAAGAATAAAACGAGAAGCGCCGTGACAATCCCGGCGAGGCTCGTCGCGGCTTCTTTGGCTGTTTCACCGGTCATCGAAAACGGCCACGGCATGGCCCCGATGCGGGCGGACAGGCCTGCGTGATCCAACCACAATGTCAGGGACAATAAGCCCGTTGCAAATAAAACCGCCATGATGGGCTTGGCCCAGAAACTACGGAGTATTATGATGATCCGCTCTGGGAGTGACGCGTTTCCGTTCTGTGTCATAGCGCGGTCTGTGCCCTCATTACCCCAGCCTGCGGTGTCACAAGGCCTAATCTTGCCATACGGTTAGATCATCAAACCGTTGCACAGTGACTGAGGATATTGATTGGCCAACAATCGACCTTCGTTCGATTTTGCAAAACAGGGCTGCGGACGAAACGAGCGGTCGTGTGCCGGCGTCTTTTCTCTGAAGGAGGCGGAGCGCTTGCGGCCTAAACCGTATCAATCTTGAGCGTATTGGTTGTGCCCGGCACGCCAAAGGGGACGCCCGCGCTAATCATAATGCGGTCGCCCGGTTTAAGACCGACATCGGCCGCAATGCTGCGGACATGATCCAGCATCGCTTCGAAACTCTCTGGATCCTCTGTCACAACGGGATGCGTGCCCCAGACGAGCGCAAGCTGGGACGCGGTGCGTAAATCCGGGGTCAGGCCGATAATCCGGCATGGCGGACGTTCGCGGGCAATGCGGTGCACAGTCGATCCTGTGCGCGTGTAGCCAAACACGGCTTGCGCGTTGATCGTCCGAGCGATGGTCTCAATTGAGCGGGAGATCGCGTCTTCCGCACTGGACTCATGGGGCAATTCCGTGTGCTTGAAATGTTCCCAGAGGGTCGGGTCACCCTCGGCCGCCGTAATGATCCGGTCCATGATCGCGACCGCTGTCGCCGGGTGACGCCCGACGGCCGTTTCCGCGCTCAGCATGACGCAATCCGCGCCTTGATAGATGGCGGTCGCCACATCGGAGGCTTCGGCGCGTGTCGGGGTTGGGGCGTCAATCATCGACTCCAACATATGCGTAGCGACGATGACAGGTTTTCCGAGTTCGCGTCCTTTGCGGATGATTTTTCGCTGCACAACCGGGACCTCTTCGAGCGGAAGCTCGACCCCCAGATCACCGCGCGCGACCATGGCCGCATCCGCGATTGACAGAATACTGTGTAAATCTTCGACAGCTGACGGTTTTTCGATCTTCACAATGATCCCGGCTTTGTCGCCCCTCGGATGTGCCAGAATGATCTTGCGCGCATCAAGGACGTCCTGCGCATTTTGAACAAATGAAAGCGCAATCCAATCTGCACCTTGGTCCAGCGCAAAGGCTAAATCGACACGGTCTTTATCCGTCATCGCGCTGACAGGCAGAACCGCATTAACGACGTTAATTCCTTTGCGGGATTTGAGCCGCCCGGGAACATCCACACGCGCCTCGGTCTGGTTGAGCATGGTCACTTGCAGTTTGCCATCGTCAAATTTTAGCACCAGCCCGGTTTCGAGTATTTTTGTGAGTTCGGGATGGGTATGAACAATGTCGCCGTCGGAAGGACCCTCGGACTGACGCAGCGTGACGGTGTCACCATAGCGCAGCTCAAGTCCGGCTCCCATTTCGCCAACACGTAACTTTGGCCCCTGCATGTCCGCAACAATGGCGATGGGACGCCCAGTCTCTTTTTCAATATTCCGGATCGCTGTGATGTTCGCCAAATGGTCGTCATGGCTGCCATGACTGAAATTCAGCCGAAACGCATCGACCCCGACATCATGGAGCAATCGCATTGTATCCGGCGCCGCTGAGGCTGGACCAAGCGTGGCAAGAATTTTGGCAAATCGTTTCCGCATGACCCATAGCTAGCGGAGACAGCGCTGTCATGCACCTGAAAAGTCAGATTTAGCTAGAGATTGCAGACGTCCGTGGACGGACGCCTGTTAATCGCATGAAAACCCGCGTCGGATCAGCAGCGGGAATTAGGCAAATAGAGTGTTTGGCCGATGGAGATGGCATAATCCCCGCCGATTGCGTTGGCCGTCGTAATATCCGCCATCGGCGCACAAAGACGACGAGAGAGTGAGTAAACCGTATCGCCCTCACGCACCATATAGGATTGCCCCGTGGCGATATTCGCCGCCGTGCCTGTCCGGCCTTGGTCACTCATTTGATCATAACTCGGACCAGAGGACCGATTGGACCCTGTGTCGCTCACGCTAACATTGTCGCCGTAATCATAGGTAATTTGACGCGGTCCCGTCGCGGCCGGTGGTGTCGCAAGAGGCGGCGTATAGGGTGTGTATTCCGGAGCAGGCGCCGCAGAGTAGTCGTCCGCAGATTGTTGCGCGCGCATCATCTCATAGCCCGGCGTGCCTTGCATTTGGTTGGAATTATAGGCGCGCTCTGTCGGTGATGTCTGTGGCGGCGCCGGATTGGCGGCCGCGAGCGTGACGCCTTCATTTCCGACATAACCCGTTTGGATATGATCGCTCTCTATCGCGTGTGGCGCAGATAGATGATGATCCGCCCCCATAGCGTGCGTATGGGTCACGTTCGTCTGCGTTCCGGCGTGATGGGTTGGCGCGCCATACTGGCTCGACGTTTGTGGGTCGGCTGTCTGCATGACTCGCGGATCCGTTTGCGCGCTTGCCGTCTGAACGCGGGGCGTCGTATTGGGCGTGATCGTGCCGTTCGTGGCAACTTGCGTCTGGCTTACGCCATATTTGGTCGAATGCTGGTAATTCGGATTCTCCTGTGCCGTCGCGCATGACGCGAGCAAAATAGACGTTCCAAGCAGTAAAAGGCGGGCGGACATGACAGTCTCCGTAAATAGTTTGGGATGAGAATGCCCGAATAGAGTCAATTTTCAGTTAAGGGCGCGGTTTCGGGCAAGGCAGGGGTTTAGATTATTCTCGGGACAGGCTATCGGCCTTCTAATTATTGTGGGAAATATTGAAGGTCCGCATGACAATCAGCACCAAAACGTTCGAATATAAAGATGGCGAGACGACGTGCGTCGGCTATCTGGCTTGGGATGACAGCGTCGTCAGCGCCCGTCCGACTGTCCTTGTCAATCATGCCTGGTCAGGTCGGGATGATTTTGCCGAAGGGGTGGCCATCCAAATGGCCGCCAATGGCTATGTCGGAATTGCGTTGGATAATTACGGTGACGGCGCACAACCGGACACGCTTGATGAGAAAATGGCCTTCATGGGTCCGCTCAAAGAGAACCGTAAAGCGCTGCGATCGCGTTTGAAGGCCGGTTACAAAGCCGCCGCCGCTCTCCCAATGGTCGATGCGGACGCGATGGCCGCGATTGGCTTTTGCTTTGGCGGGCTCTGCACGCTCGATATGGCGCGGGCCGGGCTCAATTTGAAAGCTGCGATATCCTGCCATGGGCTGCTCGACGCGCCAGACCTTAAACCCGGAAAGATCACCGCCGATATCCTTGCTTGTCACGGCTGGGATGATCCGATGGCCCCGCCTGACCACGTCGTCGCCTTTGGTGCCGAAATGGCCGCGGCAGGCGGAGACTGGACGCTGATGGCGTTTGGTAACACCCAACATGCTTTCATGGTCCCTGACGCCAATAGTCCGGATATGGGCCTTCAATATAATAAATCTGCCGCTGACCAAAGCTGGGCTGCGGCGTTTGATCTCCTGCGCAAGCATTTCGCGCTGCACGGGACACAGGCGCAGGAGGGTTCCTCATAACCCGCGAACCCGAAATCACCGTTATCCGCGATACGGACAGCTTAGCCGCCTTTTGTGAGGCCGCTCGCACGCATGACTTTGTCTGTATCGACACGGAATTCATGCGTGAGACAACGTTCTTCTCCATTCTGTGCCTGATCCAAATGGCCACGCCCGACGACGAAGTCATCGTCGATCCGATGGCGGACGGCATTGACCTGTCGCCTTTCGTTGACCTTTTGCTCGACAAACAAGTCGTCAAAGTCATGCATGCCGCCCGACAGGACATGGAAATCTTCTTCGAGATTTGCGACAAAACTGTCCCCGGACCGATCTTCGACACACAAGTCGCGGCGATGGCCGCCGGCTTTGGCGATAGTGTTGGCTATGGCGGACTTGTTAAAGGTCGGCTCGGTGTGAATGTCGACAAAGGCGCACGCTTTACGGATTGGTCGCGCCGTCCGCTGTCAGACAAACAACTCGCCTACGCCCTCGCGGATGTGACCCATTTGCGGGATTTATTTCCGCCCTTGGTTGATGAGCTCGAAGACAAAGGTCGCTTGTCGTGGGTGATGGAAGAGATGGAACCGCAAATGGATGAGGCGCTCTACGCGTTTGATCCTGAGTTGGCGTGGCAACGGCTGAAAGCTCGCAATCCGCGTAAACCCTATCTCGCCGCCTTGCGGGCCGCTGCGGCTTGGCGCGAAGAGCAAGCGATCGAACGCAATGTTCCGCGCCGCCGCGTGCTCAAAGACGACGCGATTTATGATCTCGCAACGCAAAAGCCGCGCACTTTAGACGCGCTTGGCAATTTACGTGGAATTCCGCGTGGGTTTGAGCGGTCTAAAGTCGCTCAGAGTCTGATTAAGCGCATGAATGACGCGCTGAATGATGCGGAGAATTACGCGCCGATTATTGAAAAACCGATTGCCATGCCCGCCAACCTTGGCCCGCGCGTTGAAATGCTCAAGACTCTGCTCAAACTGCGCACCGAAGTCCAAGGTGTCGCGACACGGTTGGTCGCGGGAGCGCGTGACATCGACCAAATTGCCGCATTTGGCGACAAAGCCGACGTTCCGGCGCTCACAGGCTGGCGCAGAACGATGTTCGGCGATGATGCGCTGGCGCTGCTGCGCGGCGAGATTGGTCTGCGCCTCGACGGCGAGGATGTGGTTGCAGAACGATTTTGATCGACGTCCTTTATTCTGACGACGACCTGCTCTTTATTGATAAGCCCGCCGGGCTTCTCTCTGTCCCGGGCAAGACCGAGCCGGACTGCGTTGAGCGGCGATTACGCGAACAGCACCCTGAAGCGCTGACGGTTCACCGTCTTGATATGGCGACTTCGGGCGTTATGATTTTTGCGCGCCATAAACCCGCCCAGCGCCATATCGGCCTCCAGTTTGAACGCCGCCACCTCGCCAAAAGCTATGTTGCGGTTGTCGACGGTGTGGTCACCGAGGACACGGGCCATATCGACCTACCCCTGCGGGCCGATTGGCCGAACCGCCCGCTGCAAATGGTCTGTCATGAACAAGGTCGCGCCAGTCAGACAGATTGGCGCGTATTGGAACGCTTGGACGACCGGACGCGCTTGGAGTTGACCCCGTTAACCGGGCGCAGTCACCAGCTCCGCGTCCATCTCAAAGCTATCGGCCACACGATTTTAGGCGATGAGTTTTACGCCAGCGGCGATGTTCTGGCCGCAAGTGACCGTTTGCTGTTGCACGCGCACACACTCAGCCTGTTCAAACCCACAGGCGGTGAGCGGATCACAGTGACCTCACCACTACCATTTTAACAGCGCTAGAGGTAATCTTCCGCCTTTGAGGGCGTGAGCCCGTCCAGCACATACTTCGCCCGGCGTCCTAAGGCTTCCCGCAGCTCCGCATCCATCTTATCGAGATTGCGATAGACCATATTAAGTCGTGGATTACCGCGTAGGCGGTCCTCATTGCGGATGTGAAAATCCCAATAGAGCGAATTAAAGGGGCACGCGTCATCTTCGACGCGCTTACTGACCTTGTAACGGCAGTCCTGACAATAATCGCTCATGCGGTTAATGTAGCTGCCGGATGAGGCATAGGGTTTGGAGCCGAGCAATCCCCCATCGCCGAATTGGCTCATGCCGAGCGTATTGGGCAATTCGACCCATTCAAACGCATCGGCGTAAACCCCCAAATACCATTCATGTACTTTGAATGGATCGATCCCAGCGATCAGGGCGAAGTTTCCCGTGATCATCAACCGTTGGATATGGTGCGCGTATGCGTGCTCGATCGTTTGATCGATCGTCTGTTTCAGACAGTTCATCTCTGTCTCACCCGTCCAGAAAAAGTCCGGCAGATAGCGGCGATTGCCAAAGAAGTTCTCGTCCTTGTAATCCGGCATTTTCAGGAAATAGATCCCGCGCACATATTCCCGCCACCCGATGATTTGGCGGATGAACCCCTCCACCGCATTCAGCGGAGCGTCACCGTCAGTGTAAACCTTCGCCACAGCCTCACAGACTTCGAGCGGGCGCAGCAGCCCGCTATTGAGATAGAACCCGATCAGGGCGTGAAACATAAACGGCTCACCGCCGACCATCGCGTCTTGATAGAGACCAAAGTTCTGGATGCGGTGTGCGACAAAATCCTTGAGCGATGCCAGAGCGTCCTGCCGCGTTACGCCCCAGTGAAACCCGTCCAACGTGCCGAACCGCGTTGGGAACTCCGCCGCCACCATGTCGATAACATTGCGCGTGATGGCGTCAGGGTCAAAGCGCGGTATATCAGGGTAATCCATGCCGCCCTTCGGTGGCTTGCGGTTCTCCTTATCGAAATTCCATTGCCCGCCTTCGGGCTTATCTCCGTCCATCAACAGCCCCGTCTTGCGCCGCATCTCCCGGTAAAAATATTCCATCCGCAGCTGTTTTCGACCCGCGGCCCAATCCTCAAATTCAGCGGGCGCGCTTATAAAACGGTCATCCGGCGTGAGTGTGACGCGGAGATCGAACATCTCCTCCCAGCTTTTGACAAGCTCCTGAACCCGCCAATTGCCCGGCTGACAGACCATAATCTCATCAATGTCGTGACGGCCGAGCGCGCGCTTGACCTCAGATGTGAAGCGATGCGTATTCTCCGCGTCTGTGAGCGCGATATAATCAACGGACCATCCGTCGTCGCGTAACTCCTGCGCAAAATGGCGCATGGCTGAGAACAGAAACACCATTTTTTTGCGGTGGTGCGGCACAGTCTCCGCCTCTTCACGCACTTCCACCATGAGGATGCGCGCCGACGCTTTATCGGAAAACTGCAAGGCCGAGAGATCGTGCGACAGGTGATCGGCGAAAATGGGAATAAGCGTGCTCATGCAGTCATTACGTACCGCCCCCTCGAACCGTTTTAATGCCCGATCCGTAAACAAGCCGTGAGCAAAGGAAACAAACGCTATCTGCCGTCCAAAGACTGCCTGAGCTGCGGCCTGCCGTTCAGCTGGCGCAAAAAATGGGTGCGCGATTGGGACAGCGTCAAATATTGCTCGGACCGTTGCCGACAGAATAAACCAAAAGTGAGGTCGCATGTTAGAGAGTTTTAACGCGCCTATCCGCGCCTGCGTCATCGGTAGCACCGGCGGCATTGGGCGCGCGCTGGTCGACGCGCTTGCCGCCAGCGACCGGGTCGAGACACTCTATGCGCTCTCACGCGCAGGCGCGGCTCATCCCTCTCCCAAAGTTCAAAACCTGACGTTTGATTTTCTAAATGAGGCGTCCGTGTCCGCCGCCGCAGAAGCCTTGCGCGAAATCGGAAAGTTCGATCTCATCATTGTTGCGACGGGCCTGTTACAAGGCGGCGGGATTGCGCCTGAGAAAAACATGCGCGCGCTCGACCTCGACGCCCTACGCACAAGCTTTGAGGTCAACACGTTCGGCCCCGCCCTGACGGCGAAATATTTCCTGCCGCTGCTGCGCCGCGACGATAAAGCCGTCTTCGCGGCTCTGTCCGCCCGGGTCGGATCGATTGCGGATAATCGTCTTGGCGGTTGGTATAGCTACCGGGCGTCCAAGGCCGCGCTCAACATGATGCTCAAAACTCTGTCGATTGAAACGCAGCGGCGCTGGACAAATCAGATCATTATCGGACTTCATCCCGGCACGGTCGACACGGGCCTGAGCAAACCGTTTCAGAGCAATGTGCCCGACGGCCAACTGTTCACACCGGCGTTCTCAGCGCTCAAATTGTTAGCGGTCGTGGATCAAGTGGGGCCGGACGATACGGGCGGTTTGTTCGCGTGGGATGGGGCGCGCGTACCGTTTTAAAGACGCGCGTCAGTCATCGTCAAACAAGTCCAGGTTTTCGCGCAGCACTTTGGCGACAAACACTTTGGTCACATCCGCCTTCGCACTGGATGCGGCTGCGTCGATCAGGCGGATCGTCGCGCGCAAGGCGGGCACGCTGCGGTCGGTATATTTCAGCAGATAATCAACCACATCGCGGCCGACCGTGCGGCCCTGTTGCTCAAACAACGCCCGCGTAATCGGGGGCAGGCTGTCATCATCCGGTTCATGCAACTCCATAATCGGCATCGCACCAAGCCGAGACGTAAGGTCGGGTTGGCTCACCCCCCAATCCGTAGGCGGGACGCGGGACGCTAGCAGCAGCCCCGGAATATCTCCGCGCAACGCCCGATTGATCATCCCGAACAAATCCTCCTCCGTCCGGCTATGCGCATCGTCCAAAAAGATCCCATGCGAAATTGCCAACCACGCCTCGCCGAGATGGGTTTTGCCGGTACCTTCCGGACCCAGCAGCATCATCGCCGGAGCCGGCCAGGCCGGCCAGGCGCGCACGACATTGAACGCCCCCGCATTGCTGGGCGCTTCGATAAAACTGTCAAAGGTGAAAGCCGGCACCGGGGTCAAATCCAGTGGGATTTGACCCGTTTTATGACGCGGGGTCGTCATTGTGAACCGCTCTAGCGCCGAATAACGAGACCCAAATTCGGGTCCTTTAAGACGCGTACGCCCTTTTGCGCCATTTCAGCGGCCAGACGTTCAAGACTGCCATAGCTGATCGTCATCAAAGCGCCGTCTTTCGAAAGCGCATCTAGCCGGGCGTCGCGAACTTGCGCGCTATTATTGATCGCCCCTTGCAGACGCTGCCATTCCTCCATGGATTCAAACAGAACGGAGACTGTCGTCGTTTGCGCATTCTCACTGGTGACGGCGGAGGTTTCTTTCCACGCCGCTTCCATACGCGAGACCAGTCCGGCCATACCGCCGCTGGCACTCAGGCGCGCACTGGCCCCTGTGTCGATAGAAAGGTCCGTCGCTGTGATCTGTCCGCCCGTGCTTTCGCGTATGATCAAGACTTGATTGACGCCGTAACGGGTTGCCAGCTTTTGGGTCTCAGCCAAGCTCGGCTCATTGCCGTAAAGGCTCGTTATATCCGCAGCTGTGAGGGACTTTATCGGTGTCAGTGAATGCTCAAAACGGCCCGACAGCAAGTCTGTCGCCAGTCCGCTATTTGCCGTCACTCCGACTGGAATGGCGAGCCGTTCGCGCGCCTGACTGGTGACCATCGTCAGGTTGGCCTCTCGCAATAAGCGCTGCACAGCGGCAGGATTAAAAGAAATCGACAGATCCCCCACATAGCGCGTGTTCGAGCGACGCTCATTATCAATGGTCTGCCCGCGTATGAGGGGACCAACGACGCTGACCGTGAGGGGTGGAAGCCCCCGTGCGGTCCGTTCTGACTCGAGTGTCAGCCGGTTCAACAATTCGCGCGCCGCTATAATATAACCTGACTGAACCGCTTGGCTTTGGGCCTGAATGGCGCTCTCAGCGCGCGCATCGACGGACACTTTGGCGACGGTGAATGGATCAGCCGCCTGCGCCTGTAAGGAAAGGGAGAGCACGGGTAGAGCGATCAAGCTCGCAAAAACGGTCGTCAGGATCTTTTTCATGAGGTCGCTATAGCAGGCTTTGGCCCGTGGAAAAGGTCGCGCGTCAGGGTCAACATGTGGGTTGATCTGTGGGCGAACGGCCTCCCCTGTCCCCAAGGCTGTGCTTGGGCTTGCGATTTTGAGCAAATTAGCACACATCGCCACCCCATGACCGACCATAAAAACCCTCTCTCCTATAAAGATGCTGGCGTCGATATTGATGCGGGCGAGGCGCTGGTGGATCGGATTAAGCCGATGGTCAAAAGCACCCGTCGCCCCGGCGCAGACGGAACGATCGGCGGATTTGGCGGTGTATTCGATCTCAAAGCCGCCGGGTTCACAGACCCTGTGCTCGTATCAGGTACGGACGGCGTCGGAACGAAGCTGAAAGTCGCGATTGAAACAGGCAAGCTCGACACGGTCGGGGTCGACCTCGTCGCGATGTGCGTCAATGATGTGCTAGCGCAAGGCGCTGTGCCGCTGTTCTTCCTTGATTATTTTGCCACCGGAAAGCTGGATGTCGACAGCGCAGCCTCCGTGGTCTCCGGTATTGCCGACGGCTGCCGTCAAGCTGGCGCGGCGTTGATTGGCGGCGAAACGGCGGAAATGCCGGGCATGTATGCGGACGGTGAATTTGATCTGGCAGGGTTTGTCGTCGGCGCGGTTGAGCGAGATGCGATGCTACCGCTGATGGACGACATGGCCGCAGGCGATGTGCTCATCGGGCTGGCGTCATCCGGGCCGCATTCCAATGGCTATTCCCTCATCCGCCGCGTCGTCGAACGCGCAGGCTTATCCTTTCACGACGCGTCGCCCTTTTGCGATGGTCCGCTCGGCGAAGCGCTGCTCGCGCCGACCACAATTTACGTCGATGCCGTCAAGCCGATCCTCGGGGATATTCTTGGTCTCGCGCATATCACCGGCGGTGGATTGACTGACAATGTCCCGCGCATGTTACCAGACCGCCTAACCGCCGCATTTGATTTCGCGGCCTGGGATCGCCCCGCCGTTTTCCGGTGGTTACAAGAAACGGGCGATATTGAGGAAACAGAAATGCGCCGCGCGTTTAACTGCGGTATTGGTGTGGTGCTCTGCGTCAAACCTGACGCGGTGATGGATGTTCTGACCAAGCTAGAGCCGTCCGGAATTGCCGCTCATGTCATCGGAGAGCTGCGCGCAGCATGACAAAGCGCTTGCGCACGGCGGTCCTGATTTCAGGACGTGGGTCCAACATGATGGCCTTGGTCGAGGCCGCGCAAGCGCCCGACTACCCGGCCGAGATTGCGCTTGTCCTGTCCAACAAGCCCAAAGCCGCAGGCCTGCGCCGCGCGGAGGCCGCGGGCATCGCGACCACCGCCATCGACCATACGGCATTCGATACGCGCGAAGCGTTTGAGCAGGCGATGGACGTGGCCTTGCGTGAACACGAGATTGATTTCATTGCCTGCGCCGGATTTATGCGCGTGATGACGCCTTGGTTCGTCTCGCGTTGGGAAGGCCGAATGATCAATATCCATCCGTCGCTCCTGCCCAAATATAAGGGTCTGAATACACATAAGCGCGCGATAGAGGCGGGCGACGCCGCAGGCGGCGCGTCTGTTCATTGGGTCGTGGTCGAAGTCGATGGCGGGACCGTGATTGACTTTGAGGCGGTTTCAATTCGCCCTGAAGATGATGAAGACTCACTGGCTCGCCGAGTTTTGGACCATGAACTCCACCTGTATCCTCGGGCTTTGTCAAAGGCCGTAATGACCGTTCAGCGCCAAAAATAATAATGATTTGGTAACCCTACGTCCTAATGGCCGACTAATGTTTCTCCCTTAGAGTAATCCTCACACGTCAGTGACAATTTTACTGTGACGGGCACCTTGCCCGTCTAATAAGTACAACGTGTGGCGAGAGGAGCGTTACTCAGGTGAAATTTAATCACATACATCGTTTCGCAAAGAACGAAGATGGCAATATTGCCATGATGTTTTCCATCTCGCTTATGGTCATTCTCGCCATGTTCGGTGGGGCGATTGATTTCACAATGAAAACATCGGCCCAATCCCGTTCCCAAGATATTGCCGATGCTGTGGCGCTAAGCGTTGCCGCGTTTGTACGGCTGAATGACTTTATTCCCGCCGCGGGGAGCGCGGAAGGCACACCTCCCGGCGATTATCCCGCCACATATTTTGGCTATGAGTTTCAAGGCTGGGTGGAAGGCGGAGCCGACAACGTCAACGTCAATGTCTCTTATGATGAGGTTGGTCGCGAAGCGACCGTTACAGTAACGGGTAAAACCGTCACAACATTCGCCAATGTAATGGGGATGGATAGTCTCAATTTCTCGACCAAGAGCGTCGTCAATTTCGAAACGGTCGAAATCAAAGATGTGGCATCCGTCACGCTCGTGTTAGACAATTCCGGGTCCATGGCATGGGATGACAAACCCTACACGACGAATTCCCATGGCTCACTCTCTGCCCCGTCCGGTGCCATGCCCCGCATCACGGCCCTCGAAAATAGCGTCATGAGCTTCATGGATCATCTGGAGCCCTTAGTTGGCGATCAATCCGAAACGGGCAAAAGGGTATTTCGTAGCGGAATAATCCCATACGACACAGACGTGAATCATAGTCGAAAACAACCAATGGATTGGCAGATTCTATCTAATAGTGATATAACGGCAATGACAGCTAATGGCGGCACAAATTCATCGCGCCCTATGAAAACAGCCGGCGATTGGATTATCGGCGAAACAGCGGTCCATCGCGCGGAAACTGGTAAATCTCCGCTTAGATATGTTGTCCTAATGTCGGATGGCGCTAACAATAATAACAGTTCTGCATGGATCAGTGAAACAGGCACCGAAGAATGGCGTCGAAAACGATGTCGTAATTACAAAAATTATGGGTGGAGTTGCTGGTACGACTATAAAAGCAAAAGCCACAAACCTAATGACAAAGTTGGGTATTGGAATAATGGCAACCGCTATGATTATGACTGGGAAGAAGGTCGCTGGACACTCCCCGATGATGAAGAGACGCTCGTTCAATGTCGGCGAATCAAGGATGACGGCGTCAAAATCTACACTATCGGATTTGGTCTTGAACCAGGCAAATATGACACGAACAGTTCGTATGGCTCAACAACAACCATTACTTCCGATGAAACCGATCAGGCTTATGCGCTGCTCTCGGAATGTGCGAGCGATCCGACCATGTTTATCACCGCCAATAGCGCCGAAGAATTGCAAAGTGCGTTCGATTCAATTGGGGAAGATATCGTGACAGAAACAATCCGGATCAGATCTTAATCCACGGCGACACGCAAAAAAAAAGGCTGGGGAACCCCCAGCCTTTTTCGCATTATGGATTAGCCGATTAACCGACGATTTGATCGTCTGAGAAGAACTGAGCGATTTCTTCAGCCGCAGTTTCTGGCGCATCGGAACCGTGAACGGTGTTCGCATCAATGGACTCAGCAAAAGCCGCCCGGATTGTGCCCGCATCTGCTTCGGCTGGGTTTGTTGCACCCATGACATTGCGGTATGTCGCGATCGCGTTTTCGCCTTCGAGAACCTGAACAACAACCGGACCGGACGTCATGAAGTTGACGAGATCGCCGTAGAACGGACGCTCGGCGTGGACTTCATAGAAACGTTTGGCTTGTGCGTCTGACAGTTGAATGCGGCGCTGTGCGACGATGCGAAGACCGGCGTCTTCGATCATAGCATTGACCTTGCCTGTGAGGTTACGCTTGGTAGCGTCTGGCTTGATAATCGAAAAAGTACGTTGAACGGCCATGATAAATCCTTGTGTCGGCTGTATTGAAATTTGCGCGGGACCTAATCCGGGATGACCACTAAGTCCAGCCGTGTTAGCGGCGAGCCAAATTAACTCACCGTATCATGCTCCATATCAACGATCTCACATACCGTATCGAAGGCCGCCCGCTGTTCACACAAGCGACCCTCGCGATAAGCCAAGGCCAAAAGGTCGGGCTCGTCGGACGTAACGGGACAGGCAAATCCACGCTATTCCGCTTGATCAAAGGCGAGATCGCCCCGGATGACGGATCGATTACCCTGCGTAGTAATATGCGCCTGGGCTGTGTCGACCAAGAAGTGCCGGGCGGGCCGACGTCCCTGATGGATACCGTGCTGATGGCGGATATAGAGCGCACGGACTTGCTTGCAGAAGCGGACATCGCGACTGACCCGATGCGGATCGCGCAAATCCACACCCGCCTCGCAGATATTGACGCCTACACGGCGGAGGCCCGCGCGGGATCAATCTTGGCGGGTCTTGGTTTCGATGGCGACGATCAGCAGCGACCCTGCGGTGATTTCTCGGGCGGTTGGCGCATGCGGGTCGCCCTCGCCGCCATGTTATTTGCGCAACCGGATATCCTCCTGCTTGATGAGCCGACCAACTACCTTGATATCGAAGGCGCGCTCTGGCTTGAAACCCATATCCGCAAATATACTGGCACCATCTTTGTCATCAGCCACGACCGTGATTTCCTCAATACCGCCGTCACCGACATCGCTCATTTGCAGCACGGCAAAATGACAATGTATTCCGGCGGCTATAATGATTTCCAACGCCGCCTGACGGAGCGCAATCGCCTCGATATGGCCCTTGTCGCGAAGCAGGAAGACGAACGCCGCAAACTGCAAGACTTCGTCACCCGCTTTAAAGCCCAAGCCTCCAAGGCCAAACAAGCTCAATCCCGCGTCAAACGGTTGGAGAAAATGGAGCCGATGGCGACGATGGTCAGCGAACCCATCGCCCCGATCCAGCTGATCGGGCCAGAGCGCTTGTTATCCCCGCCGATGGTCCGGTTTGATGACGCTGCGCTCGGCTATGGCGACACAACCATCATCCGCAACCTGAACCTCACCGTCGACCCGGATGACCGCATTGGCCTGTTGGGCCGCAACGGCGAAGGCAAAACGACTTTCGCCAAGGGCTTGCTCGGCATTCTCAAAGCGCAAGCCGGCCATATTCGCGCGCACCGTAAAATGCGCGTCGGCTATTTCGCCCAGCACGAGGTTGATGCGTTGAACGAGAGCGCCTCCGCCTATGACCATGTGGTCACGCTGATGCCCGACGCGACCGAGGCCGAACGCCGTGCGCGGCTGGCGTCATTCGGACTGGGCGCGGAGAACGCCGAAACACCGGCGGGCGATCTATCGGGCGGGGAAAAAGCGCGATTGCTCTTCTCCCTCATCGGTTTTCACAAACCACATCTGCTCGTGCTCGATGAGCCGACCAATCACCTTGATATTGATAGCCGCGAAGAACTCGTCCGGTCTCTCAATGAATATAGTGGCGCGGTCCTGCTCATCAGCCATGACCGGGCGCTCCTCGAAGCGACAACCGAACGGCTCTGGCTCGTCGATGGCGGCACGGTCGTCAATTACGATGGCACACTGGATGACTACCGCACGGAGCAAGCCGAACGCGCCCGGCCGGACCGAAAGCCTAAGACTGATACTGGCCCGTCCAAGTCGGATGACCGCAAAGCCCGCGCCGACGTGCGCAAAGCCATCGCGCCGCTCAAACGCGCGGCGGAAAAATTGGAAAAAGCGCTCGACAAAGCCACGCAAAAGCTGGCGGATATTGATAAGGCCTTGGCCAAACCCGACTTGTTTCAAAACGACCCCGACCGCGCACTTAGCCTAAGCAAAGACCGCGGGCTCTGCGCCAAACAGATTGAGGGGTTGGAAGAAGACTGGTTAGAGGCATTGGGCCTTTATGAGGCCGCAGAGGCTGAAGCCGCCTTCGTTTAGAATCTCTGGAAATCCGTTATTATCGCCTGAGCGACCGGGCGTGAAGATTGGCTTTAATCATCAGTCCCAGAGACGTCTTTCTCAGACTCTTCAGCAATTTTTTCTAACGCATTATTCCTGAGACGCAGAGAAAAAAACAAACCGCACACCATTAATATTGCAAATGCAAACCACAGTAACATTATTATACCTCTTCCATCCCCTCGACGCTGAAACAGCGACAAACTTTGCACGCAGTTTCAGCTTTAATGAGTGACACAGGTAAATTTAAAAGACAAATCGGCAAGGATAATCGCTTTAATGTGTAATATCAGCGACTTAGGGATAAGTCTCGGTAGGCCCATAGAGCGCCCCTTAAAGTTTAGGGGTTCCGAAATTACAATAATCCTATAAACTTACAAACGAACACGGCTTATTATTTGCCATAAGTTGCCAAGAAAGAAACCACTTATGCGGCATTTCATCATTTTCTGCACTGCGGTTCTACTTGCGATCCCGAGCCTGTCCTCTGCTCAATCGTACAGAAGCGACGACTTTGATTCCATCACAGAATACGTCAATAAAATCCTCCTCCAGGAGGCTGAAGCCGGGGACGCCAACGCCCAATTCGAACTCGGCACCTTATATGAAGACGATATTTATGATCTATACGACGATGTCATTGATTTCAAAAAAGATTTGAAACAAGCGCAAACTTGGTTTCGACGCGCCGCCGATCAGGGGCATATTGGGGCGCAGCTTCGGATGGGTCGGCTGGCACTGCCCGATCATGAGGCCGCATTTTACTGGCTCCACAAAGCCGCGCTACAAAACAATACCGACGCGCAAGTCAATGTTGGGGAAATGTATTTGAGCGGTCTGGGCGTCACTCAAAACGATCTTGAAGGCGCGAAGTGGATAGAGAAAGGGGCGCTGAAGGGTCACCCGATAGGCCTCTATGTATATGGCTTGCTTTTGGCAGAGGGTCGCGGCCTTGAACAGGATACCGACAAGGCGTTATTGGCGTTCAACCACGCGGCGAAGGCCGGCGTGCCGGCAGCAAAAACCAAGCTCGGGCGGATTTTCGAAACTCAGGAGGGTATCGATACGAACCCAGAACTCGCCTATCAATGGTTCAGGGATGGGGCCACAAACGGTGACCCTTATTCACTTCTACAGATTGGGAGGTTGACCGCCGAAGGGCAAGGCACGCCAGCCGATGTGATCATAGCGCATATGTGGGTGTCTCTCGCGGCCGAAGCCGGGGCAACAGGGTCAAATGACTATTTAATAAAGCTCGAAAAATTAATGAGCGCGGACAATAAAATCGAAGCGGGCGCGAGGTTAGCCCGCTGCAAGAGCCTCGATAGCTATAGCCCCACACATATAACGTGGTGTGACGGCGCATTAATCGACGGATGGATGGACAAATATATTAAGTGAAGCCGCAAATCAGGGTGGTAAAATACCTGTCAGCCACCCGATCCTCACCTGTTACATTGATCCCAGCCGCGCGGCCATCTGCTGATGGAAATGCACGATTGCGGGTTCGAAATGTCCGAAGGTTAAGGCCTCATTGGCACCGGATTTCAGCCCCCGCTGAATGCCCTCGACCATGGCGATATCTTCGACTTGCCCCGTCCCATTGACAAATTCCAGATCTCGCGCGGCGGTTTTAAGCAGCGCGTCTTTATCAGTTTCCGCACTTGATTTCGTCATATGATAAGTCGTGATTCTTGTCCGGCTGACACCAAGTGGCTCCAAAATGCCGAGCGTGCGGTGATGGGACAATTCGGCCAAAATCACATTGGGGAACAGGTGGTTCAAATAGGTCAGCTTGTCCGACACGTCGCGCGCCTCGGGCGCAACCTCCGCCAGTTGGGTGATCCGTTGAAACGGGAAAGTCACACGCGCATGTGCACCGCAAACCTCGATCACATTCAGGTTGTCATAGCCGAACGGATAAAACGTCTCCTTATGCGTCGCTTTGATATGATAGCCTTCGAGAAAGCTCTCGAGGTGCAGCTTCCAATTGGCTTCGCCGACCCCCTCATTCTCGGCAAAGATCATTTGGTCAGAGGCCAGCACATCCGGCACGCCAGACAGTAGATCATGCGCATCGCCCGCGTCAGAGGCCGGATCATCCTGACAGACAAAGATCAGGCCCTTTGTCTCCGTGGCGAAAACTTCAACCAACCCTTTTTCTAACCTATCAATATCAGGAAAACCGTCTTGATGGGGTATCCCCAGCAATGCGCCGTCCAGACCGTAAGACCAGCCATGATACGGACAGACAAACGCGCCCGCACAGCCCGTCCCCGCCGCCAATTCAGCGCCCCGATGACGGCATGCATTCTTAAATGCGCGCACTTTATGGTCATGGCCGCGCACCACAATCAACGGTGTGCCCGCCGCAGTACGCGCAATATATTCGCCCGGCTTGGCCAAGGCGATGGACGGACAAAATGCCGTCGGAACGGATTTGAAGAGGGCGAGTTCGGCGGCGAGACGGTCTTCTGAACGATAGTGATCCACGGGCTCGCGCCAGACGTCCGTGCCCCGATCCGTCGTCCCGGCCGCAATATGCCCCAGCACCCGATCCACAACATCACTGTCGGACATAAATGTCGTTGGCGTCTTGGCGTGTGTTTTTGACATGAATGGTTCTCCGCTCCCCTCATCGTAAGCCTAAATGCGGCCCGTAGGAAAGTGACGATTAGGGAGACCCGTCCATTCATTCTTTTTGCTAAATATCAGGGAGATCGCGCAATATCGCATGAAACCGTTAGAATGCCCCCTAGAGAACGTGAGTTCAGCGTCCTACTTAGGGCGACTTTAGGTCGCTCGCAGTGTTCTTATTATTCACTCTCCGGCTTCTGTTTCGCTACCTTTCAGGCTTCACGCTTTTCTTTCAACCGTACAAACCAGCCTTTTTTCTTGACCTCATCAGTCTTAATAACGCTTTCAGGCGGACTCGTGATTACCTCTGACACTGTTACACTTTTGGTTGTCGCTTCAACCTTTACGTCTATGGCGGGCTTCGGCGCAGCTTCAAATTTTTTGCGCGTCAACGGGGTCTTCGGTTTGCTCAGCCGTGTAGTCCGAGTTTCTTTTAGCCTCCCACGGCATTTCTTCCGGCGGATGAGCGGCAGCGTTAGTCGAGGTGAAAGTCAGGGTGAATATTACAGCCAGTAATAATACAAATCTGATAATCACCTCAATTCTCCATGGGTTTGTTTTATAAAACGCGTTTAACTTCACTGTAGGCGCCTGACACGCGTAACGTCACTTCAACATCAACATCGCTGCGATTGCGCCAGAACCAGCCATGCACACCTTCAAAACCTGCTATAAACTCGCCCGTATTGGAAGTTTCGGAGCGGCCTTTGCGGTAGCTTACGAAGGCTTTATTTGCACCGTCGGCATGAAGATCAGAATTTAAATGGCCTTGATTTGTTACCCATTCATATTTCGCGATACCGTCCTTTTTCATTGTCAGCTTCACCTCAGCGGCTTCGCCCGGAGCCAATGTTAGGGTCACAACATCTGTCCGCTCCGGCGCTGTTTCCACAGGCGCGAGCGATACCACCTTTTCAGTATCAACAACTTGATCAGCTGCGCGCTCGTCGGCTTGTGTTTCGGCTGTCTCTAACGTCTCGATAAGCACAGCGGTTTGCTCATCCGCAGCAGCTTCGAGCGCAAGTTGCTGTTTAATTTCGCCCATTTCAGTCAGTCCCAGAACTTTACCTATCCCCGTCGGATCAACGGCATATTCGGCAGGCAAGACCACTGTGACGAGCAGAGTGGCTGCGGCCGCTAAGGCAATAAGTGTGGAACGGATGAGTTTACGGCTGCTGGGCAGCTCGGCGCGTGTTGGCATATCAGTATTATACATGTGTTGTCCTCCTATCAGACGAAGTAGCCGGTAAGTTGATAACCGATCAGCATAAAGCCTGCCCCCATCATCACGGCATTTGTTGAGTAAGCATGTTTTAGAAAACTCGGGGTACGTCGCCAGAATCCCATCACAATCAAGATGGCTCCAAGGGCGAGTAATTGACCGACTTCGACGCCGACATTGAAGGCGAGAAGGTTAGGCAAGAGCCCGTCGGATGAAATTTCATAATCGAGAATTTTAGACGAGAGTCCAAACCCATGAAAAAACCCAAAGATTAAGGTTGCGGCTTTTGTATTGGGCTGAAACCTGAACCAGCGTTGATAAGCGCCCATATTGTCGAGCGCCTTATAAACAATCGACAATCCAATAATTGCGTCGATGATATAGCTGTTAATCCCGAAATTGAAATAAACGCCTGCGAGCATCGTCACCGAATGACCAATGGCAAACAAACTGACATAGACGCCAATATCTTTCATTTTATAGAGAAAGAAGATGACGCCCAACAGGAACAGAATATGGTCATACCCTGTCACCATATGCTTAGCGCCCAGATAGAGAAACGCGATCAAATTTACGCCCGTAATCTCTTGGATATAGCCTTTATCACCATCTGCGACAGCATGGGCAAATGCCTCGCCTGAAACGGATGAGAGCATCACTAAAACAACAAGAAAAAGAAGCGTGGCTCTTGAGGTCATTACGTTTGGTGCACGTGTCATTGACTTAGAAAGCATAATTTTTGGCTCCTTAATGGACTGCGCGCGCATCGATATTATTACAAAGTGACTCCTTAACCGGAGTGCGTCCAGTGTCTTATTTTAAACATTTTAAGACGCTTACTTCATTGTCCGCTTTGCTCTCTTTACGGGCATTGCTCATCGGATTGCTTGAGACAAATTGTTGAAACTTTCAGATATGTCCGCTTTCACCTAAAGCGCACAACTACAATCCGTCTCAAGTTGACGCGTAAGTCCCATCCACCCTCACCCTAACTCCCATCCCAACCCCCACAGCAATCCCAACAACCCCATCCCCGCTGTCCAAAACGCCCTCAGTTTAGCCTCACCCGCTTCGGACACGAGAGAGGCATTGCTCTTATGCTGGCGGGGGTTTGGTGGGCTGGACGGTGGGCGAGGTAATGCGGCGCGCGCGGTTCCATCCGACGAAGTGATTGATGATGGGTGTGGGACGGGAACGGTTTTTCAGTGAAAACTGATGAACCGGACGCGACTCTTATCCATCGGTAGAGAGGACCGGACCGAAAGTCCGCCATCCTGTCTCACCGTCCCGGACGTGATGAAGATCTGCCGGGTCACAAGGCTTTGTTTGGGTGCGCCCCCAAGCGCGCGGGCTCTGCCTGATGTGCCCCTAGCTTTGTAGACACCTTGTTGGGTAAAACTGGAAGCAAGGAGAGTGTCTTATGGGCAGTCGCATTCGATATACAGAAGAGTTTAAATTAGG
>NZ_BMZH01000010.1 GCF_014652695.1 Algimonas arctica | reverse complement strand
CCCTAATTTAAACTCTTCTGTATATCGAATGCGACTGCCCATAAGACACTCTCCTTGCTTCCAGTTTTACCCAACAAGGTGTCTACAAAGCTAGGGGCACATCAGTATACCTTCTGAAATTTTGAGTAAGCGCGTCTCCTCAGAGCTATCTGGGTAATCGGTCTCAAATTTTTCACAACACTTTAACAAAAAGGCTCGAAAGTCACTTTTCTTATTGAAACCGGTTACGTGTATTGCGTTACGAAGCGCATCAATTGGACGGTTCCGCTGGGTCACTAAAATTTTCGATGGGAAGCTTGCCGATGATACGGCTTCGCCTAGAACCGACAGGCCGCTCTCTTGGTTTTTTGTTGTGAGGGTGTCAATATCATCGATAATTATTAAAAAGCTCTCTGTATCAAAAGCATCAAACATCAAATCTTCAATTTTCTCTGAGGTATAATCGAATAACATGGGGTGATTATTCGCCAGCTCACTTTCAAAAACAATGCGTTTAAACAATTCATCTGACGTTCCAAACCCGGTTTTAGCTATATCACGAATTGTTGCATCAGCGGTGCGTAACTCTTTCTCTTTTGCAGACAAAAATAACACCTTAGTCGCGGGTGACTTAGAGGAAATAGGGTTGTCGTTGGGAAAAGCATGTATTATGTCGCCAAATTCGTAAGCAATTTTTGTCTTACCGCTGCCTCCGCGACCGTAGAGGTAGGCTACTTTATCTCGTTTTTTTAATAGCCATTCGTGTAGTTTTATAAGGTAATCTGTTCGTCCGATAAAGGACTCTATCGTTGAACGGCTGGCGGGATATGGGTTAGAAACCTCGTTTTCACCGCTCTGATTTCTTTCGTCATGATTTCTGGCTGAAAGAAGTAATTTTGCTCCCCGGCCTTCAATTAGTCTAACTTCTTGGTTCACTCTTCGCCAGCATGATTTTTCAGAATATTTACCTATAGGCTTGCTTAAGTAAACGGGCGATTTATTTGACGGTCGTTTTGGACAGAGAAGGATATCAACTCCCACTGCAGGCAAAGCTAAATGCTTTATCCGAAGCTCTCGAGAACAGACCTCAATAATTTTTTTATTTAACCTTTCAATATCAACATTGGCTTTTCCGCAAAACGGCAATCGTGTTTTATCATTAACTCCGAAGCAAATGAAGCCTCCATGAGAGTTATGAAATCCAATACATAGTCGTATTATTGACGCGCCAAAATCAGATGAGAAACTCTCTGGGAAATTCTCCTTATAATCTAAAATTTCAGATTCTTGTGCTAATAAGTTCGCCTCGCTAGGATTTAGCAATCCTTTTACAAAAGCTATTTCATCTGAAGGAAATATCCCTTCTTCTAAAATTCTATATAAATCCATATTTAACCCCGCCTAAAAATCACACTCCCATTCGTCCCGCCAAAACCGAACGAGTTACTCATCGCCGTGGTCACATCCGTCTCGACCATTGTCCGAGCGATGTTGATCTCGCCCAGTTCGGGGTCCAGCTCGTCGATATTGATGCTGGGTGCGACGAAGCCGCCGTCCATCATCAGGAGTGTATAGATGGCTTCTTGCACGCCCGCTGCGCCGAGGGAGTGACCCGTGAGGCATTTGGTGGCGGAGACGAGCGGGCCAGCGGTGCCTTTGCCAAACACGCGTTCAATCGCATTGGTTTCGGCAATGTCGCCGACGGGGGTGCTTGTGGCGTGGGGGTTGATGTAATCGACCGTTTTGAGGCCTGCATCATCCAGCGCCATGCGCATGGCGCGTTCGGCGCCTTCGCCTGACGGGGCGACCATATCGTGGCCGTCGCTGGTCGCGGCGTAGCCGACGATTTCAGCGTAGATTTTTGCGCCGCGGGCGACCGCGTGCTCATACTCTTCCAGCACTAACATGCCCGCGCCGCCGCCAATGACGAAGCCGTCGCGGTCTTTGTCAAACGCGCGGGAGGCCTGTTTCGGTGTGTCGTTATATTTGCTGCTCATCGCGCCCATGGCGTCGAACAGGTTGGACATGGACCATTCCAGCTCTTCGCCGCCGCCCGCGAACATCACGTCCTGCTTGCCCCATTGGATCTGCTCACACGCGGTACCGATACAATGGAGCGAGGTGGTGCAGGCCGAGGTGATGGAGAAGTTGACGCCCTTGATCTTGAAATGGGTGGCGAGCGTGGCCGAGACCGTGCTGCTCATCGCTTTGGGGACGGCGAACGGCCCAATGCGTTTGGGGCTCATGTTTTTG
Source organism: Algimonas arctica (assembly GCF_014652695.1). GTDB lineage: Bacteria > Pseudomonadota > Alphaproteobacteria > Caulobacterales > Maricaulaceae > Litorimonas > Litorimonas arctica. The sequence continues at coordinate 112,404 of NZ_BMZH01000010.1, read as the reverse complement.
CGGGTAATGTCGGCGGCGCGCACGATCTCGAGGCTCGACGGGCCGCCGGAGCCGGCAATGATGCCGGTGCGCGGATTGACAACGTCGTCCTCGGTCAGTTTGGCATCGTCGATCGCCTGTTGCATGGCCAGCGCGGACCAGATGGCGGCGTCGCCCATAAAGCGAAGCGAGCGTTTGCCGATGATGTCTTTGGCTTGCTCGGACGTATCGGCCGGACGGCCGGAGACTTGGCTGCGAAAGCCATATTGGGCCATATCGGCGTCGGTCTCTATGCCGGAGTGGCCGGCTTTCAGGTTCATGGCGACCGTGTCGCGATCATTGCCAATGCAGGAAATGATGCCCATGCCGGTGACAACGACTCGGCGCAGTTCGGTAGCCATTATTTTGCGTCCCCACTTGAGGTTTCTTCTGCGACAAACAGGCCGACGCGCAGGTCTTTGGCCTGATAGATGAGCTCGTCATCCGCATACATGCGGCCATCGGCAATGCCGAGCACGAGGCGGCGGCGGATGGCGCGTTTAATGTCGATTTCGTAGCGGACTTTTTTGACGTCTGGCGTGACTTGGCCGGTGAATTTGACTTCGCCAACGCCGAGCGCGCGGCCGCGGCCTGTGCCGCCGGTCCAACCGAGCCAGAAGCCGACCAGCTGCCACATGGCGTCCAAGCCAAGGCAGCCCGGCATCACCGGATCGTCCTTGAAATGGCATTCGAAGAACCAGAGCGACGGGTCAATATCGAGCGAGGCGATCATCTCGCCTTTGTCGTAGGCGCCGCCTGTGTCCGCGATCTTGTCGATGCGGTCCATCATCAGCATCGGCGGAAGCGGCAGCTTCGCATTGCCCGGCCCGAATAGGGACTCATTACCAGAGACGATCAGGTCGTCATAATCGTAGGAAGATTCAATCTTTATCATCCGGCCTGTTTAAAGCGCAGCGCGGAATTGGCAAGCCGTGAGCCCGCCACTTCCGTGGATCATGTGCACGTCGCTTAGCTCTGCTGTCGGCGTGTCACGGTGAAGCGCTCAAGCGAGTCGCGCGCCTGCGGCCAATCCGGGCGTAAGACGAGCGCGGCTTTGAGGTCGTAATAGGCGCCCTTGGGGTTATCCATACGCTCATAGACCAGCGCGCGGTTGAACAAAGCGTCGGCTTTCTTGTCGGTTTCGAGCGAGAGCGCGGTATTATACGCTTCGAGCGCACGCACATACTCGCCTTGATAGAAGAGCGCCGCGCCGTAATTGATATAGGCTTCGGCCAGATCGGGTTTAATCTTCAGCGCGCTTTGGTAATCCATCACGGCCTTATCGTGATTCCCGCGTCGCATCTGTAGCACGCCGCGATTGACATAGGTTGCCGCTTCGTCCTGGCTCACCAAAAAGCCGTCTAGCGCGTCTGTGCAATTGCGGATCGCGGAGAGGGACCCAAGATCCCCCGTCTTCGCCGATTGATAACAGGATTGCGGCGCACCTTGGCCGAGAACCACCATTTGCGCATGGGCGAGCGCCGGGCAAAGGGCGATTGTTGCTGCCAGCAAAAATGTTTTCATGACTTCTCATAACACATTTTCGCAAATTTCAGAAATCACGGCGTAGGCGATGGTTTGGGCGACACCCAAACCCGAGACGCACGAACGAGATTACGCCGCACTCTCGGCAATAAACGCGACGCCGCCCGCAAGGCGCACTGGATTATCGTCAAGCCGAGCTCGTGGAATGGGAGATTGAAAAGGCGAACAAAGCCGAGCGAGAGGCCAAACAAACCGCCAAGGATCGGGAGAATGCCTGGTCCAATCCGACCCGCTCCGCCAGTTCATCCGAAGTCGAGTATGACCGTATTATCCAGATCATGATGGGGGCAGTGGGGCTGCTACAGATGCGGATGTAGGTTGGGCATTTCAATACGAAAAAAACAAAGGGAAAAGCTGTAATCAATGGCCGTCTGGGTCTAAAATGCAGCCTGATGAAGCGACAGGCGAAACGCCCTATACTCTGAACCAGGGCCTGCAAGATATGAGCCGCGCGATGAGTTGCTCCACCCAAACATATGATTGCACTTATGTTGGCAGTGGCATGCAAAGCTGTCGCTGGGTGACAAAAAGCATCTGTAAGGGCGAATGGCGCGCCATTCTTATTGACCCGTTTTCTCCCGTTTAGAGTCATTTCGAGCAGGGTTTTGGGCCATGGGCGACACAACTCGGCTATGAAGGCCTATTGCGATCATCGGTTTCGGGGTTGGGCTTAAATATAAATCTTTGCGCGCCCGCATGGAACCGTTAGCCTTTACGCATGACGTTTCGTCCGCATATCTGGTTCGCAAGCGGGTTGATCCGAATTTATCAGCTCACGCTGTCCCCGATCTTTTTCGCGGTCGGGGTGCGCTGCCGTTATGCGCCGACCTGTTCGCAATATACGCTCGACGCGATGCGCCGCCATGGTTTTTGGGCGGGCGGTTGGATGGGGCTGGCGCGCCTGTCGCGGTGTCAGCCGTGGGGCGCCTGTGGTCACGACCCTGTCCCTGAGGTCACTAACGGTGCGTGGTATGCGCCGTGGCGCTATGGGCGTTGGCGGTAGGAACACAGTATGGAAAGCTTAGTCCTTTTTCTCGTGGTCGGTTTCATTGCGGTGGGCTGGATGGCCCTGCGCCGGATTGATGGTTTGCAGACCCGCATCGCGACCTTGGAACGAAAAACAGAGTTTCTTCTCAACCGCGATAAAGAAACTGTGAGTGAGCCGACCGCTCAAACCGTGACGGCCCCGCCAAAACCTGTAGCGGCTCCGGCCCCCGCTCGCGCGTCCGCGCCGAGCAAGACGGCTTCCGACCCATCGTCGTGGCAGCCGCCACACCCTCCCGTTAAAATACCGGCAAAACCAAAACCCGCCCCAAAACCCAAGCTTGACTTAGAAACGCTGCTCGGCGCGAAAGGCTCGGTCTGGATCGGCGGATTGGCGCTGTTGTTCGGGGCGGTGTTCTTGCTGCGCTACACAATCGAGGCGGGGATGCTCACGCCGATAATGCGGATCAGCGTCGCGGTCCTGATGGGTCTGCTCGCGCTTGGACTATCCGAGTGGATGGCTCGCCGCGATATAAAAACACCCGTCGGCAAGGCGTTGGCGGCCAAGGCCGATATCCCTGCCATTCTGGCCGCCGTCGGCGTATTCACTCTGTTTGGCGCCGTCTATGCGGCGCATGCGCTCTATGGCTTGCTCGGCACATTGGCCGCATTTATCCTGATGGCCGTCATTGCCGTCGGCGCTATGGGGTTGTCGCTGCGGCGTGGACCGTGGCTCGCTGCCATCGGTCTCATCGGCGCGCTCACCGTGCCGCTGCTCGTGGGCAGTGTCACGCCCAGCTATCTCGGTGTGGTCGCCTATGTCGCCCTTATCACAGGCGCAGCGCTCTGGGTCGCGAGGCAGCAAGACTGGCCGTGGCTGCGGGCGGCGGCGTTGGTCGGGGCGACCGTCTGGCTCACGATCTTGCTGGGCGACGCTTGGAATGAACTGCAGTTCTCCATTTGGGCATTGAGTGTGGTCGGTGTGAGCATTTTGACATTAGCCGACATAATCCGCGGGTCGGACGGCGCGCGCAGACGCCAATGGCTCTGGATTGGCTGGAGCGGAATCGCTGTCTTGACGGCCTTGGTGATGTTGGGGGGGGATTCTGTGTGGTGGATAGCATACGCGCTGCCTTATGCCTATCTGCTCGGTCTTATTACGACAGCAATTCGCGTTGATGCGGATCGGTTCTGGTTGCTTTTGCCCTTGGGTGGTGTCCTCTTCACGACCTTGTTTGTTTCCAATAGATTACGTTATATTGCCTCTTTTGAGTGGCCTCTCCTCTTGGCGCTCTTGGCGCTGGCGGCGATCTTTGCCCTCGCAATTTTGTCCGTGGCTAACCGATTGACGTCGGACCGGGGGGCCATGGGCCTCACGCTCGTGGGCGGTGTTATTGCGATCGTCATGCTGGGTGTGTCGGATATTGACCTTTGGCCTCAATTCGCCGTGGCAGGCCTCTTTGGCGTCGCAACATTGCGACAAAAGCGGCTCTCAGTCGTCCGCGGCGCGATCTGGGCAACCGGGATTTTATGGCTGATATCGACATTCGGATTATATAATTATGAGATGCCTGATTTGTCCGTAGTGTCGGGCATCCTCAGTGTTGGATTCGTTGCAATGATTGGCTTGGTCCTTATGTGCCGATCGGGTCGCGACGATACAGAAATCCGCCTCGCGCCCGTTCTCCTCGCTGGGGCCGCAGGGCTGGCGGCATTAGTCGCGGTCGAAGACTCCGCGACCTACATCTTCACCACCCCATGCCTAAATGAACTCTGGCTCTATTTCGGTCTGCCCGCCGCCATCTGCGCCGTGGGCGCAGTCTTGTTCCGCCGTCGCCGCGTTGACCTCGCCTCGCAAGCGCTGCTCGGCGGGACGATTGTGTTCGCTCTGCTCCTCATCGTCCTGCTGATCCACCACGCGATGAATGGCGGGAACTTGACGGCCACGCCGGGGTTTGCCGATTATGCCGTGCAGCTACTCGTCGCCTTTGCCGTGCTCTTTGGCGCCAGTTGGCTGCGGGGTGGCTTGACCGATTGGCCAAAAGCGGGCCGTGAGCCGTGGCGCTTTATCGTACCCACACTGGCGTTGGGCGTTTCGGGGTTGAGCCTTTTGATCTTCGTGGTCGCGCAATTGTTCATCTTCAACCCGCTGATCAATGTGGACACTGTGATTAACGGCCATCCCGTCTTTAACAGCTTACTGCTGGGCTATCTCGCGCCCGCACTCTTGCTCGGCGGTGCGGCTTTACGGTTTTCCGGTCTTCGTCCCGTCTGGTTCGTCCGCGCCCTCGGCGCTTTGGCGGGGGTGAGCTGGCTTGGCTGGACGACGGCGCAAATCCGGCGTTTTGCCCAAGGCGAGGTAATCGCCATGGACAGAGTTCCATGGGGTAATGGTGAGCTTTACGCTGTCTCTGCCGTTTGGCTGCTTACGGGGATCGGCTTACTCTTGGCGGGCATGAAGACAGGTCGCCGCGATCTCCGTCTCGCCTCCGCTGGACTGATCACCCTGACGTCGCTCAAAGTGTTCTTAATCGATATGTCCGCCCTCGACGGCGCGTTCCGCGCGGTTTCGTTTATCGGGCTGGGGATTGTGCTGATTGGGATCGGGCGGTTGTATCAGACCGTTTTGGTGAAGTCGTCAGCTGATCCGGTCGACACCTAATCGTTGATGCTGATACGGTATTGAATTCCGTTGACCGGCCGGATGTCACCCAGCTTTGTCAAACGCGAGTTCGGTCCCATTCATACCGGCATAGGAAATTCGATCGGACAGAAATTCAATCAGGTTGATTTTGTTGAAAATAAAATCGACTCCTAAAATTGACGGTGATGACAAATATAAAGGGTCAATATCATTCGACATGATGGCGATGGGTGACGGGTGTTTAGTTTGTTTAAGTGTCGGCGCTGAGAGCCGCGCCGTGATGCGGTTTGACAGACGATTATCAAGGAGCACGAGATCATAGTGACGGCGATTAAGGTGATCTGTCGCTTCGCTACACCATGCGGAATAATCGAGTTCGAAATTCCCTTTTGTAAGACTCTTTAGAATGCGTCTGACTATCGCTTCTTCGGATAAATCATCATCAATCAAAAGGACGCTGAACACATTATAGCCTTATCCATACGCACTTTTCGAATCATATATTTTATAAGTATGATTAATATTTTAGGGGTTCCGACGCAACTCGATTCTTGGGCGCTCGAATTTATCGATTTATACCAAATTGGCATTCATCGCTTTTCAGCGTTGGCACAGACCCATTTAGGCCTGTAGGATCGGCTAAACACTGATTGGACTTGCCCTATGACCCGCATCCCACGTGATAAAGAAAACGATTACACGGACGCAATGATGGCGGCGCGGCGGGACTTTGCGACGGAGCAATCGGGCACAGTGCTTCATCATGTCGGGCAGACCTCTATCGACCCGGCACTGTTGCCGGGAAATATTGAACAAGCGATGGGCGCGGCGCAGGTGCCGATTGGGCTGGCGGGGCCATTACTGGTGCATGGTGAGCATATTGACGGGGAAGTCTTTGTGCCGATGGCGACGACCGAAGGCACCTTGGTCGCAAGCTATAATCGCGGCATGCGTCTGTTGCGGGAATGCGGCGGCGTGACCGTGACGATTGTCGAGCGTTACATGCAACGCGCGCCAGTGTTCCATTTTGACGGCGCGCGGGACGCGCGGGATTTTGGCGTCTGGCTGGACGCGAATTTCGACGGGGTTAAACGCGCGGCGGAAACGACGACGTCGGTCGGTAAGTTGTCGCATATCGAAAAATATTCGGTCGGCGCGATGCTCTATACACGAATGAATTTCACCACGGGCGACGCGGCGGGCCAAAACATGTGCGGCAAGGCGGCCTTTGCCGCCTGTCAGTGGATTGCCGAGGCTTATAAAGGGCCGCTCAAGGGCTACACCCTGTCCGGCGCGATCGACACGGATAAGAAACATAGCCAGCTCAACACGCTGCATTCGCGCGGCGCGCGGGTTGTCGCCGAAGTCGTGCTGGAGCCAGAGAAGACCAAACAGTTGATGCGAGCAACAACGCAACAACTGTTCCGTGTGCGCAATGTGTCCCATACGGGCGGGATGCTCGCGGGCACGTCCAGCAATGGCCTCCACGCCGCCAATGCGCTCGCCGCTTTGTTTATCGCGACGGGGCAGGACGCGGCGAATGTGGCCGAGAGCCAAGCGTCGATTTCCTATGTTGATTTGCGCGATGATGGCTCGCTCTATTGGTCGCTGACCTTGCCAAGCCTGATTATGGCGACCTTTGGCGGCGGGACTGGATTGCCGACCCAGCGCGAATGTCTGGATATGATGGGCTGCGTCGGCGAGGAAAACGGCAAAGGCATGGTCGGGCGGCTGCTGGAAATCACAGCAGCCACAGTGCTGGCGGGTGAATTATCGCTCTCATCGGCGATTGTTGCGGGTGATTGGGTGTCTTCACATGACGAACTGGGCAGAAACCGCTAAGCGGGTCTTATGTCTGATCTCGTTCTCGTCACCGGTCTCACCGGATATATCGCCAGCCACGTCACGGGCAAGCTGCTGGAAAAGGGCTACCGCGTACGCGGAACGGTCCGAAATAAGGCGAAAGGCCGCCGTGTCCTCGACGCGATGGCGCAAAAGGGCATTGATATTTCTGAGGTGGAGTTGGTGCAAGCCGAGCTCGGGTCTGATGATGGCTGGAAAGAGGCGGTCAAGGATTGCCGTTATATCCAGCATATTGCCTCGCCCTTTCCCTTTGAGGCGCCAAGTGACCGCGAAGCACTGGTGCCCGAAGCCCGCGCGGGGGCGCAACGCGTGCTCGAAAACGGCTTTTCCGCCGGGGTCGAGCGGGTTGTTATGACCTCCTCGACCGCCGCCATGATGGGGCAGCCCGGACGCGGTAAAAAGATGACGATTACTGAACAAGATTGGTCCGATCCCGATTGGAAACCGATGACCGCCTATCCCGTGTCAAAGACCCGCGCTGAATTATCCGCCTGGGCCTATGCAGACGCGCAAGGGTTTCGGAAGAAATTGGTCACGGTCAATCCGGGGCTCGTGTTTGGGCCGGACCCGTATGACAATGGCGGCACATCGCTCGCGTTGATCCGCGATATGATGAACGGTAATTTGCCCGCGATCCCGAAAATCGCTTTTCCGATTAGTGATGTCCGCGATGTCGCGTCCCTCCATGTCGCAGCGATGACGGCAAAGGGTGTCGGTGGACGGCGATTGATTGGCGCGGGTAATACGCTGTGGTTCAAGGAAATTGTTGCAATTTTACGCGCCGAATATCCGGCTGCGAAACTGCCAAAATCTGAACTGCCGAACTTCGCCCTACGCCTGATCTCGATCTTCGATGATCGGGTCAAAGGGATCCTGCCGGACTTGGGCATTTTCCACGATGTCGACGCCGCCTATGTGACCAGCTTAACTGGTGTCGTCCCACGCCCAGCCAAAGAAAGCGTGCTGGCTGCCGCACGGGATTTAGTCGCGCTCGGGGCCGTCGAGTTGGAAGGCTAAGCCGCTCTAACGGCGTCGGCGAACCGGTCGAACAGATAGAAACTGTCTTGCGGGCCGGGGCTGGCTTCGGGGTGGTGTTGGACGGAGAAGACGGGTTTGCCGATCAGGCGAATGCCGCAATTCGTACCATCAAACAGGCTGACGTGAGTTTGCTCAACCGTGTCGGGCAAGCTGTTCGCGTCAACGGCAAATCCGTGGTTCATCGAGACGATTTCAACTTTGTTTGTGGTGTGATCCATAACCGGATGGTTAGCGCCGTGATGACCTTGCACCATTTTCACCGTTTTACCGCCGAGCGCCAGCGCCAACAATTGGTGGCCTAAGCAAATGCCGAGCAGGGGCATGTCCGCGGCAATCAAATCACGAATGACCGGAATGGCATATGCGCCCGTGGCTTCCGGATCGCCGGGGCCATTGGACAGCACGACGCCGTCCGGTTTCAGCGCGAGAATGTCTTTGGCAGACGCTGAGCCCGGCACGACCGTCACGGCGAGGCCGGAACTGACGAGGTTACGTAAGATATTCCGCTTCACGCCATAATCGATCAGCACGACTTTCTTCGCGCCCTCTTTATCGACATGGCCTTCGCCCCACTGCCAGCGTGCTTGTCGCCAATCAAAGGGCGCGTTTGCGGCCATGTCTTTGGCGAGGTCTGCGCCGACAAGGCCGTTCCAGCTGCGAGCTTGTTCGGTCAGGGCGGGAAGGTCGAATGTGCCGTCCGTATTATGGGCGATGACGCCATTGGGCATGCCGTGGTCGCGGATGTGCGCGGTTAGCGCGCGTGTATCGATACCGGACAGGCCGATGATGCCGCGGGCGGACAGCCATGCACCCAGTTCACCCTCAGACCGCCAGCTGGACGACGGTGTCACAGCCGCGCGGAAGATCGCGCCGCGGGCCGCAACGCGCGCCTCTTGCGTCGTGGCTTCTTCATCTTCATCCGTGGTGCCGGTATTGCCAACGTGCGGGAAAGTGAAGGTAACGATCTGCGCCGCATAAGACGGATCCGTCAGAATTTCCTGATATCCCGTCATCGCCGTGTTGAAACACACTTCGCCAACAGCCGCGCCCGTGGCGCCAATACCGATGCCATAAAAGGCCTCGCCAGAGGCCAGCACCAGCACAGCCGTGGGGGCTGGATCGGGAATAAAATCTACGCTCATAATCGGGTGTCCTAGCTTGGCTCCGCTAGGCGCGTCCTATGACGGACACCGTTCGGATTCGCAAGCGGGCAGGTGGGACCGTTCGCAGGTTAGATGCAAAAGCGTATATCGGGCCATGCGGCTCTGAGGCGGGCCGTCGTTCGGCTCTGCTGCATCTTACAGCATTCAACGCTTGATTCATTTTATGAATTCATGGAATGTTAAATTATGGAACAACCGGCCGCCATTCAATGCTTAACCGCCATCGCCCACGACGGACGTTTGTCCCTCGTCCGCCGCCTAATCCAGTGCGGGCCGCCGGGCATATCTTCAGGGGATTTGGCCAAGGCTGAAAACATCAATGCCAGCACAGCGTCCGCGCAACTCTTGGTGCTGTCGAATAGCGGGCTGGTCAGATCCCACCGTCGCGGCAAGCGCATGATTTACGTGGCAGACTTTGACCGTTTCCAGCGGCTCATTTCTTTTCTGATGGAAGATTGCTGTACTGGTGTGCGTGATGAGTGATCGCGATGCACTTGCCTTGAACAGCAATTGTTATTGTTGGCCCGTGTCGCGTGAGGCGATCATGGACGATATTGTGACGCAAGATGCGGCGATAAACATGGCGGCTATGCTGTCCGAGCGACCCCATTATTTTGCCAGCACAACGATATTTTTAGCCCCGCTAATTTTGACGCAAATGCTGACCCAAGTCCGCGCCATTGAAGACGTTATCCGGCACCCAAAATATGTTGAGACCGTCCGTGAACGGTCTCCATTGCTCGACGCGACCCATCGTCAATTCCATACGAACGGCGTTTTCATGGGGTATGATTTTCACATTACTGAAGAGGGCCCCCGCCTAATTGAGATAAACTCCAATGCGGGTGGGGCTTTTATTGTTGATCGGATCGAGCAGGTTGTGCGCGGTCCCAGCGATAATTTCTTGACCCAAATCCTCGACATGTTTCTAACCGAATGGACCGCCTCTGGTCGCACATCGGCGCTTAAAACAATCGCAATTGTAGATGAAAACCCTGACACGCAATATCATTTTCCAGACATGTGTTTGGCGAAAACCATATTGGAGCGGGCCGGGCTTACGATCGTGATTGCCGATCCCAGCGCCTTTCGATTGGCGGAGGGTCGGCTCTATTTGGGGGACGATCTTATCGACCTTGTTTATAACCGCCTGACCGATTTCGATTTATCCGACCCGTCCAATGCCGTCATTCGGGCCGCCTATGATACGGACGCCGCCGTCATCACCCCCGCGCCGCATCATCACGCGCTCTACGCGGATAAGCGCAATCTCATTCTCTTGAGTGACGCAGATTATTTAGCCAAAATTGGCGCGACAGCGGAGCAGATAGAGACGCTGGCCGCGATCCCGAAAACGATCGCCGTCACGACGGGTAACGCCACAGAGATGTGGGCCGCCCGCAAGCAATTATTCTTTAAGCCGCAGGCGGGGTTCGGCAGTCGCGGCGCGTTTAGAGGCGCGAAACTCACGAAAAAAGTATGGGGCGAAATCCTAGAGGGCGGATTTATCGCTCAAGACCTCGTCGCGCCGCCTGTCCGCGCTGTGACCGTCGACGGAGAGAGACGCGCGTTAAAGTTCGATGTGCGGGTTTACACCTATAACGGCAACGCGATCCTCTATGCCGCGCGGATATATCAAGGGCAGACAACGAATTTGCGCACCGCAGGCGGCGGGTTGGCCGCCGTTATTCCAACAGGTGCAGAATTTGATTGCAGCCCTGTTTTGGGGTCTGATTCATCGGCCTCATGTCCCTGACGCTCCTCTGTGTTCGGTCAAAGAACGAAGCCGCATTATTATGTGCTCTCACATGTTTGCGCCCAGTTCAGAACCCTGTCCGTAAGCTCAAACCGTGACCAAGAAAAAGAATGATCGCCGGGGATGACGGCATGGGTCAGGGTGATATCGGGTTGCGCGGAATAGGCCTCAACCAAGGGCGTATGAAACACCTCAGGCGAGAGCGTCGTGTCCGTGTCTCCGGCAATTAACAGCACAGATTTTCCGTTTAACGCTGGGGCCAGGTCGACGAGGCTGTACGCCTCGCGGTTGGTGTTTAGATCGGCGGACAAAGCCTCTCCTGACCATCCATTTAACATCGGCAGCGCATCGGCCCCCGCTGCGATGCCGCGCGCAAAGTCAGCATCGGCCATCATAATATCGGCGACACGCCCGAAATCTGCGGGCGCAATGCCGGCCACGCATTTGAGCGCCTCATCGTGCGCGGCGCCTTGCAGGGCCGCAAACCCGCCCATCGAATGACCAATGATCAGAAGGCGGTCAGGATCGACACGGTAGTCATCCGCGTTCTGGCGTAAGAATGTCACCGCGCTAGCAACGTCCTCGACCACATGGGTGAAGGAAAAATCGCCGCCGCTCCCCCACGCCCCGCGGTAGTGGAAAAACAGCACATTGTAGCCGGCGCGCCGCAGGGATTGGGCCAGATCAAGGTTCTTTTCATTCCCCGGATAGCCATGCAGCAACACCACGGTCGGGTGCGGCCCGAGGCCATTGGCTTGATATAAAATCCCGTTGAGACGGTCGCCCTCACTGTCAAAATTAACCTCGGCCAAGACCGGCGGGTTGGCCGTATCAATGGCCACAGGGTCGCGCTGAAGGGGGTCGGACGCGAGTGTCGAAGATGAGACACATCCGGCCAGTGACAAGGCTGCCAGTCCGAATGCCGAGCAGAGTAAGGTTGGTTTCATATTCATGGATAAACCCTCATCGTTTGTGTCGTGTCTTTCGCGGGGCGTGTCAGCTGTCGCAAAGTCATAAGGAGCGTGCCGCAATAATGCCGCACGCTCGTGCGTATGCCCGTTTCAATATCGGTGATGTCCGAGCGGATATTATCGACCAATTGCGTTTCATAACGATCGATTAGGTCGCGGTCTGTGCGCGCTTCATTCCAGTTGTTGACTTGGAGGCCGATAAAAACGCCGAACTCAACAATGAAAAAATCGAGGCCCACAGCGAACTAGTTTTGATCATTCACGTATTTGGAATGACGGCGAAGGATCATGGCTCTATTCCCAACTGAGCTTGCCGTTCGTCGATGAGAATCAGTATGTTTTGATGACGCTCTAAAATGGTCGTCAAGCCTTCCAGTCGCAGCTGCCCAAAAAGCGTCCGGAACAGAAGTATGTTCTTGAAGGATCGCGACCTCACAAATTCGCGGTCATATCCGGCTCCGGGCTGCTTCGTGATCCATGGCAACTTATCGTGCATTGACCCCAAATCATTGATCAAAATGTTGTCAAAATCACCTTCAGTGATGAGCAGTGGATCGGACATCCTAAAGGCGAATTGAAAATCTTCATTTTTATCTACTTCTGCTGCGTCCAGCTCAGCACTGAGGTCCTGCAGGGCCTTGAGGAGTTCAGAGCTTTTGATCACGGACATTTGCCCGCTACTTTTTAAGGTCTCGAATGTGATTTGATTAATATCGGCTCGTTCCAGAGCGAACACACCGCGCGCGATGAGGCTGTCCAACTTATCCGGATCTAAATCGGCGCTAGGATCAGCGAGGAACTCATAAAGCGCTTGTCGCGCGCTTTGCTGGCTCTCTAAATTCCAAATTGAATCCTCTAAAACGCCAATGGAATACTCAACGTCGCGCTCCATAGCGCTCAAATAGTCGATTTCCTGTGCTCGCTCTGCTCGGTACGCGCTCCAGTTGGCAATCTGAAAGGCGATGAGGATACCAGCGACAACAATGAAAAAATCAAGCGCAACCGCGAACCAGTTTTGGTCGCGCACGTGCTTCGTCAAGCTTCGCAATAACATGATGCGCCCCCATCCCCTTTGAAATGACGGTAACGCTTTCCAGACGTGAGTCTAGTGACGGTCAGGGCACTATGCCTCGTCCGTGAGACTGTGACTTGGCAGAGCGTTTTACCGCGCCTATATCCCCCTATTGTAAAAACCGGGACGTCCCGGAAGAGAGAGATCATGAGCGAACCCCTTCGCGACCAGATTAGCACCGCCATGAAACAGGCGATGCGCGACAAAGACAGCGTGAGCTTGTCGACCTTGCGCCTGATGAGTGCGGCGATCAAAGACCGCGATATTGCGGCCCGCGCCGCCGACCGTTGCGGCGGCATCGATGATATCGAAATCCTCGGAATGCTGACCAAAATGGTCAAGCAACGCGAAGAATCGGCGAAAACTTATGACGATAATGGGCGTCCGGAATTGGCAGAACGCGAACGCGAGGAGATTGTCGTCGTCCGCACCTTTATGCCGAAGCCGATGAATGACGCCGAAATTGAAGCCGCTGTGAACAAAATCGTTGAAAGCACAGGGGCGACCTGCCTGAAAGATATGGGCAAAGTCATGGGCCAGCTTAAATCTGGCTATGCGGGCCGTCTCGACATGGGCAAAGCTGGCGCTGTCGTAAAACGGCATTTGTGTAGCTAGGCTTTGAAAGGCGCGCGGCGTGTCGGCTTGCGGTCTCAGGCGAAACGGGTCTTATGTCGCCCCATTCTTATCTGATTGTCATCTGATCATCCTATTATGCGGCAGACGGGTTCCTTTTAAAAATAGCTGATTTATACCTTTGATCTGTGTCTTTACGTCCTCCTAAACCCTTCACTCCACCTGTTTGGCTCCGTCCGGGCATGGTTCAGACGGCGCTGGCGAGCCAAAAGTTTCGTCGGCGCGGGCCGAACGGGATGCTAGATGCGGCCGAAGATGTCATTCTCGATTGCGAAGATGGCGTGCGGCTCAAGGGCAGCTATTCGCCTCATCCCGATCATAAAGCGCTCGTGATCTTCTTGCATGGCTGGGAAGGATCACAAGACAGCACCTATATGGTGAGCTGCGGGCGCTATATGTATGCGCAGGGCGCGAGCGTGTTTCGACTCAATTACCGCGATCATGGCGACAGTCACGATCTCAATGAAGGTCTGTTCTTTTCAACCCGGTTCAATGAGGTCTTTAACGCGGTGCGTCACGCCGCGCGACTAGGAAACGGAGCCCCTGTCTATATCGTCGGCTTTTCGCTGGGCGGGAATTTCGCGCTGCGGATAGCGCGGTCTTTGCGGGATTTGGCGATTCCGAAATTGCGGCGCATTTTTGCGATTAGCCCGGTCGTTGATCCGTGGGGCGCAGCCCCTCTTGTGGATTCAAACTATCTATACCGGCGTTACTTCCTGAAAAAATGGTCTGCGAGCTTGCGCAAGAAACAAGCGCTCTATCCACATTTGTATGATTTCACAGATGCGCTAAAAAATAAGCGCGTGTTGGGTCTGACCGAACAGATCATGCCGCTTTATTCCAAATACCCGCGCATGGAGGATTACTTTAATGCCTACCGGGTTGACCCGGATGACTTAGCGAAAATCCCCGTGCCAGTTGATATTATCGCGGCGCGCGATGACGGCGTGATCCCGGATCGGGATGTGCGCAAACTGACACTCGCGCCTGGCTCGCGGATGATCATCCATGATCATGGCGGGCATAATGGGTTCTTCCAGTCGCTCTTGGGACCGACCTGGTATGATGAACATATTGCCGATCTGGTATTTCCAGAGCGATGATTTCAGGTAAAGACGCGCTATGCGCTTGTTGTTTCTTATTCCTGCGGTCATTCTTACGGGTATGATCATTCTCTCTCTCCTCAGCCAACGTGGCAAAGCCAAAGGTCTTATTGAGGGGCGGCTTGCGCCGTTGCCGATGAAACCGAACTGTGTGAGTTCAGAATCAGGGACAGATGAACATAAAGCGGTATTACCGCTCCCGACCGATAAAGACGGGTTGAAAGCCGCTGTCGCCAAAACAGGCGGAACGATTACAGCGGAATCCGATGATTATATCAGCGCGACCTATACAAGCGGCCTGATGCGTTTTGTCGATGATGTCGAATTTCGACGGGACGGCATGGTCTGGCAAGTGCGGTCCGCGTCGCGGGTCGGTCATTCTGATATGGGCGCGAACCGTAAGCGCATCGAGGCGCTTCACAAGGCGCTCTAAGTCCGTCAGCGACGTGCGGCGATCTATCACTAAAATTTTACAACCAAGCCCGCCCCTTCCAGCGTAAACAGTCGGACGTTAGAAAATATCTATATTATGCCAAATCAGCACCGTACCCCCAAAGTTGTCGATCACGCCAAGGTCAAAAGCCTCGTGCGGGAACTTCTCATCGCCGTGGGTGAAAACCCAGACCGGGAAGGCCTGATCGAAACGCCGCGTCGGATTGCCGATTTTTGGCGGGAATTTATCGAATATGATCCGGGCAAGCTAGAAACGACGTTTGACTCTGTCCGGCATAACCAAATGGTCGCTGTGACGGGCATGCGCGTCTGGTCCATGTGCGAACACCATATGTTGCCATTTTGGTGCGATGTGTCGGTTGCCTATATCGCCGATGACAAAGTGCTTGGCTTATCGAAATTTGCCCGGATCGCGCATAAAAATGCGCACGCATTGTCACTACAGGAAAAGCTGGTCGCCGATATCTCCGACGATTTGCAAACGATTTTGGGCACGAAAAATGTCGCCGTCATGGCCAAGGGTGAACACCTCTGTATGACAATGCGCGGCATCCGGACCCCGCACCGGATGATTTCATCGGCGCTGAACGGACAGTTTTTGCAGGCCGAAACGCGGGCGGAGTTCTTTAATCTCGTCAATGCCGCGGATGCGGCCACGCGCTAAAATTTAGCCGCTACGTCGTCGGTTGGCGTTGCGATTACTGGCCCAGTGGCGTAGTGGTCCCCATTATTAGGAAGGCCGCCCCATGACGAAAAATGTTAAATCCAAACTGGTTCTTGTCCGTCACGGACAGTCTGTTTGGAATGAGCAAAACCGCTTCACCGGCTGGGTCGATGTTGACCTGACAGAACAAGGCGTGCGCGAAGCCAAGAAGGCCGGGGACTTACTGGCCAAAGAAGAGATCCGGTTCGACGTCGCGTTCACCTCTTACCAAAAACGCGCGATCAAGACCCTCTGGATGACGCTGGAAGGCATTGATCAAATGTATATTCCAGAAACCAAAGCGTGGCAGCTCAACGAGCGCCACTACGGCGCGCTATCGGGCTTGAATAAAGAAGAAACGCGCGAGAAACACGGCGCAGAGCAAGTGCATATTTGGCGTCGATCCTTCGATATTCCACCGCCGCAGATCGACGCGGATCACGAATACCACCCGGCCAATGACCCGAAATATAGCCATTATGATCCGGCCATCCTTCCCGGCGGCGAAAGCCTGCAGATGACGACAGATCGCGTGCTGCCCTATTTCAACGCACAGATCCGCCCGTTTTTGGAAGCTGGCGGTAACGTCATCATCAGCGCCCACGGCAACAGCCTGCGCGCCCTGATGAAAGATTTGTTCGACGTCGCCGATGACGACATTCCGGGCTTCGAATTCCCAACCGGAAACCCGCTTCTGTTGGAACTCGGTGAAGGCCAAAAAGTCCTCAGCGCGCGCTATTTGGATGCTGACCGGGCCAAGGATTTGCCAGCGTTTTAATCGGCCTCGAGCGCCTTTAGGCGCTTTATCAGCCGCAAAGGCTTAACGTCCGGCTTTGCCGGAGTCCCGTCACGTGTGATTGCAATAGTCTTGGATAACTGCAGTCAGGGCGGGATTCGAACCCGCGATAGAGTTGCCCCTATACTGGATTTCGAATCCAGCGCTTTCAACCACTCAGCCACCTGACCTTCGCAGATCACCTGTTGCCCGTCGTAATACCGTAGACAGGTCAGGCGGCGCGCTCTAGCGAGGCGGTGCGGATTTGGCAACGGGGCAGGGGCGCGGAAAATGCAGCCGAGACAGAATGATATCCAATCTTTGGGTCATGCTTTGGGCCCGACCTTGGAAACTGAGCGGCTGATCCTCCGACCCTTAGATATAGACGCTGACTTTGAGGCGATCTGCGAGACCTATGCTGACGCACCGACCATGCGCTATCTGACGGGGGCGGTGATGGACCGGGCGCAGACGTGGCGGTCCATCGCCATGATGCTGGGCCATCATATGGTGCGCGGCTATTCCTTTCTTTCCGTGATTGAAAAATCTTCCGGGCAATGGGTCGGGCGGGTTGGTCCGTGGTTTCCCGAAGGCTAGCCAGTTCCCGAAGTGGGCTGGACGATCCACCCGGCGCATACGCGTCAGGGCTTTGCCCAAGAAGCCGGGCGCGCCTGTTTGGATTATGTGCGCGACGATCTGGGATGGACGTCCGTCAATCATGTTATCGCGGAGGGGAATATTGGCTCGGAACGCACAGCCGAGGCCTTAGGCTCAACGCGACTCTATCGTTTGGAGCACGGCATTCCAGGAGCCTTGACCGAACCTTGTCATGTTTACGGTCAGGATTTTTAATCCGATTTGTTCGCCACCGAAGTGTGACAGCGCACCACCAAATAAAAAGGACAGTGACTAACCGCCGAAATTTTGGTAAGGAAATGTTTACGATCTGGACAAAGTCATTTTCTGGGGCGTGGGGCGCGAAAGACTGAAATGAAGTCACTGGTACGTTCAAGATGGACACGTTTAGTCCTCGATGCAGCAATCGTCTGCGCCTTAATTATCGGGGCGACCTATTTTATTTCAGCGGACGTTGCGGCGACGGAAACCCTTGAGGCGACCCCTGTGATTGAGCCGCTGACCATCAGGTACCATTTTCTACCCTAACGCAGCCACCCTGCCGCTTTGACACGCGCTGCGCCGGCGCGGCTCACGGGAACGTCAGTTCCGTCTTTCAACGCAATGAGCATTTTCCCGCCTCTGCGCCTGACTTCGGTGACCCCTTGTTCCGCGACCCACCATGATCGATGCGGGCTTAACCCCGCTAGAGGTTTCGCTAATCCGTCCACATCGCCGAGCCGCATCAAGATCAAATGATCGCCTGCGCTAGTGTGGAGTCGGACATAATGGTCCTCCGACATGGCCGCGTAGAGCGCCGCATCCCGCAAATGGAGCGGCAAGCGGTCCATCAGGGCGGGGCGAGCTTCAGCGTTTAGCGCCTCTTTCGCCGCTGAGCGCCCGGCTAATTCCGCAACGACCGTGATGACAATGGCAATGACCCAAATGTAGAAAAGGGTGAGGGCCGAGGCGCGAGGGCTGTAATTCGCAAAGCCCGCGATGACAAAGGGCGCGACCGCAACCGTCGATCCGAACGATTGCACAAGCGTATGACGCCAGCCGACGACGGGAAGTTTGAACCGAAGCATAAGCTGATGCGCGGCCAACGCGCCCAATCCCCCGGCTAAACAGAGGCTGACCCAATAGAGCGCGCGCCACGCCAAATCGAGGCGATGCGTGCCAAACGGTGCGAGAACCGTCAAAACCGACCCGGCGATGACCGGCGTGACGAGATTGGACAGGACGCGGTTCGCGAAGATTCGCGTCGGCCATCCGCTTTTATCATTGTTTTGCTGGGCTTTAGGGCCGGTCATTCGCGCTACGTGAACGGCACGGCGCCGATTTTCAAGTCGGTTCACGAAGCAGGGGCGACAATTCGTGCATACACGCTGGTGTCGGGATCAGCCGTCGTGTCGAAAGGGTCAACGAAACTTCGATACGTTTAAGGATAGACAAAAACGATGCTTAATCTTCAGATTTTCCCCGACCTGCCAATCGCCGTTCAAATTCATATCGTGGCGGCGCTCACGTCCCTCGTTCTCGGCATTGCCATGTTTGTCCGGCGCAAAGGAACGCGGTCACATAAGATGATCGGAAAACTGTTTCTCGCTTTGATGCTGATCACCGCAACCAGCGCGATTTTCATCCGCTATATCAATGATGGGGCGCTCTCTTGGATACATATTTTTGTACCCGTGACGTTCTTTGCGGCTTGGGAAACGGTTCATTATATTCGCAAAGGCAATCTCAAGGGGCATAAGCGCGCCGTGAAAGGCTTGTTCTTTGGCGCGCTGCTCATCCCCGGGTTTCTCTCGTTTCTGCCCGGTCGGACGATGTGGATGATGGTTTTTGGCGGATAAGCGCCATCACGTTGACAATAAGTGGGGCGTGACGCTGACATAGCGGGCCTTATTGGTTGCGGGGGGCAGGGTGCATTTGTAAGAGGGCGGCGACTCCACTCACCCCCTCCCTTTAACTGATGGGCCCGCATTCGATGAACATCCATGAATATCAAGGCAAACAAGTCTTAAAAGAAATCGGCGCGCCCGTTTCCGAAGGCATCGCCATTTTAAAAGCCAGTGAAGCCCGCGCTGCCGCGGAAAAACTTGGCGGCCCACTCTGGGTTGTGAAATCGCAAATCCACGCCGGCGGGCGCGGTAAAGGTAAATTTATCGAAGAGAGCGCGGGCGAAAAAGGCGGCGTGCGTCTGGCGTTCTCAATCGACGAAGTTGTCGAAAATGCCGAGCAAATGCTCGGCGCGCATCTGGTCACAGAACAGACCAGCGACGCCGGCAAGCAAGTCAACCGCCTCTATATCGAACATGGCTCTGACATTGAGCGCGAACTATACATCTCGATCATCATCAACCGCGAAACATCGCGCGTGTCCTTTATCGCCTCGACCGAAGGCGGCATGGATATCGAAGGCGTCGCACACGACACGCCAGAAAAAGTCATCAATTTCGACATTGATCCAGCCACAGGCTTTCAACCGCATCACGGACGCACGCTGTCAAAGGCTTTGGGCCTTTCCGGTGATCTCGCCAAACAGTGCGGCAAACTCGGCAAGATTTTGTATAATGGTTTCCTCGCCAAAGACATGGCGATGCTGGAAATCAACCCGCTCATCGTGACCGAAGACGGTCGTCTCCACTGCCTTGACGCGAAAATCAGCTTTGACGGCAATGCGCTTTATCGCCACCCTGATATTGAGGCGATGCGTGACGAAACCGAACAAGACGAGAAAGAAGTCGAAGCCGAAAAATACGGCCTGTCCTACGTCGCACTCGACGGCAATATCGGCTGTATGGTCAATGGTGCGGGTCTGGCTATGTCGACCATGGACATCATCAAGCTTTACGGCGCAGAACCGGCCAACTTCCTCGACGTTGGGGGCGGCGCGACCAAAGAAAACATCATCGCGGCCTTCAAAATCCTGACGTCAGACGACAAGGTCAAAGGCATCCTGATCAACATTTTCGGCGGCATCATGAAATGCGACATCATTGCCCAAGGCACCGTTGACGCGGTCAAAGAAGTCGGCCTCAAAGTGCCTTTGGTTGTGCGCTTAGAGGGCACAAACGTCGAAGAAGGCAAAGCCATCATCGACAATTCCGGCCTTAATGTGATCAGCGCCAATGATCTCGACGATGCGGCACAGAAGATTGTGAAAGCTGTGAACGGCTAGATTGCGATCCATGTCTGCTGAGCCAGTTATCCCGGTAACGACACCGCATAGATGGGTATTCATCGCCTGTCTTGTGGTTGTCGGCCTCAGCGTTCTGCCGTTGCCCTACGTTTATTACGCCGTCTTGCGCATAATCATATTCGGGTCTTTGCTTTGGCTCACACTGCGCGAGTATGCCAAAAACAGGCGCTTCCTCTTTTCAGGAGTGGGCGTCTTCACCCTGCTTGGTCTCATCCTCTACAACCCTCTTCTTCCGGTACATTTAGGCTCGAAAATTGTCTGGTTTGCTCTGAACCTTGCCGGTCTTTATCTTATTCGGCACTTGATGACGCGTGATCTAGCGACCGAAAATTCAGACCTGTAAGTCTCAAGCGATTTTGACCATAAAAGCTTTCATCACTGTTGTTTTTCTCGGGTTCGGTAGTTTGTTTCTGCTTAGCTGCTCAGAGTCCCCATCGGACAAGCTCGACTCCGGCGTCATCACCCCGCCGCCCGGTTTCTTCGACCGCACAAATGCCAATTGCCGCGCGGCCGCGATTGAAAATGACCGCATCGGCGCGCTCACCGACACGCCCCCCACCATTCGCCAACTCAATGGGCAGAGCCTGTTTGGCTATGCGCTTCCTGATGGTCGCCACGTGCAATGTGTTGTGCGACATGCGGATGAACACGTGGTTGATGTTCGGATCATTGGATCAGATTAGAGTTGCGCGGCACAGTTACACATAATATGTGTAACAAATGAAGTCTAAGAACGTCACCCTCGCGATGCCCGAAAAGCTGCTCGCCGACATGAAGGTCGCTGCGTTTCAACAGGGCACCTCCATGAATGCGGTTATTCGGGAGTTATGCGAAGCCTATGTCGGCAAAGCGCGTCGCAAAGATGATGCGCGCGAAGCCCTTCTAAAGCTCATTGACGAGACCAAAGGGCAAATGGGCGAAGGCCGGTTTAGCCGTGAAGACACTTACGCGGGTGAGCCCCGCTTTGACCGATTTAAAGCCTAAGACACGCCCATGCATCCGGATTGCCTGATCGACACGAATGTCTTGCTCTATGCTGCCCTGCATGCAGAATCCGACCCAGAAAAATGGACGCAGGCTCGCAAAATTGTGGCTGACGAAAATTATTCAACATCGGGTCAGGTCCTCGCAGAATTCTATACCAACGCGACCAATGCCAAGAAATTCAAACGCCCCCTCACACCGCAGGAAGCCGCGACTTGGGTGTCTGTTTTATCGGCAAAGCCCTGTGCGGACGTCGATAGTGCCGTTGTAATGCGCGGAATTGAGTTATCCATGCGTTATGTGACGTCATATTGGGATGGGGCCATTCTTGCGGCGACTGAAGCCATTGGCGCGCCTGTCCTATATTCTGAATATCTCAATCACGGCCAATATTACGGATCGGTGCGTGTCATTAATCCCTTCAAACCTCATCCAGATTACAACTAGGAAACTCTATGTCAGTTCTCATCAACAAAGACACCAAGGTCATCACCCAAGGGATGACCGGTAAAACCGGGACGTTCCATACGGAACAGGCCATCGAATATGGCACCAAAATGGTCGCGGGCGTAACGCCGGGTAAAGGCGGAACGACGCATTTGGGTCTGCCAAACTATGACACAGTGGCCGAAGCCGTCCACGCGACGGGCGCGACCGCGTCTGTTATCTATGTGCCGCCACCCTTTGCTGCGGATTCGATCATGGAAGCGATTGCGGCTGAGGTTCCCCTCATCATCGCCATTACTGAAGGCATCCCTGTCTGCGATATGATCCCGGTTAAGCGCGCGCTGGTTGGTTCGAAATCCCGCCTGATCGGCCCGAACTGCCCCGGCGTTCTGACCCCTGATGAGTGCAAAATCGGTATCATGCCGGGTAAAATCTTCAAAAAAGGCACCTGCGGCGTGGTCTCACGCTCCGGCACGCTGACCTATGAAGCCGTGTTCCAGACGACGCAGGTCGGCCTCGGCCAGACGACAGCCATCGGCATTGGCGGTGACCCGATCAACGGCACCAACTTCATCGATTGCTTGGAGTTGTTCCTCCATGATGATGCCACCAAGCAAATCATCATGATCGGTGAAATCGGCGGCTCTGCCGAAGAAGAAGCGGCGGAATATATCGCGCACATGGCCAAAAAAGGCATCTCCAAGCCAATGGTCGGCTTCATTGCGGGCCGCACGGCCCCTCCCGGCCGCACTATGGGCCACGCGGGCGCGATCGTGTCCGGCGGTAAAGGCGGTGCGGAAGACAAAATCGAAGCGATGGAAAAAGCCGGCATTCGCGTGTCAGATTCTCCGGCGCGTCTGGGCACGACCATGATGGATGTTTTGAACGGCTAAATCATTTCATCAGACACAGTGTTTTGAAAGGTCGCCGGAAGGCGGCCTTTTTTATTGCCGTAATCGCCGCTGTCGTTAGGCAGGCAGGATAGAAAGTCACAGAGACACATTGCAGGGGATGAGGTCCATGACATTTGGAATCGGTATGAGGCGAGGGCCTATATATCTCGCACTCTTGAGTATGACGATGTTGTCCGCCTGCGCGACGACAATTAATGCAGAGCGGTCGCCCGAGTCGTTACTGGATACGATTGTTCCAGCGTCTCTCGCGGAGACGTATGAGACGTTGCAATATGCGCCTGCGACACGGGCGGGCGATATGCTCTATCTGTCGGGCGTGCTCGCGATTATGGCCGAGGGCGAAACTTCGATTGAGCCTGCTATCGAGCGGTCTTTCGATGAGATTGAAATGATTTTGGCAGAGTCAGGCGCGGATTGGTCCGATGTCGTCGATGTCACCAGCTACACAACCGATCTGGATGCCCACCTCGGACCGCTGTGGGGCATTAAGTCTGAGCGTGTTGGGGCGCCTTATCCGAGTTGGACCCTCATCGGTGTCGATCGGCTTTATGGGGGCGATGGCGCGATTATCGAAACGAAAATGACGGCTTACCTGCCAGAGCCGTGAAGATAGATGGTACGCTTAATCAATTGAAAAACGGGCCACTCCTCTCAGGGAGTGGCCTTTTCTATAAGCAGATTTACCGATGACGAGATCGTGTCGTGACGGATTTTTTGACCGGTTTCGGCGGTGTCACAATGATGATCTGCGGCCTCGCGACCCGTTTGATTTTACGATCCGGGGCCGCGCGTTTGATAACCATTGGCTTTTGGGCCGGCAATTCCCGGACATAGTGCACGGTTTGAGGGGATGACCTGTGCGTTCGCACAGTTGTACGCGGCGCGACGATCAGGGTCGCGGCGGACTGCGGTTTGTAGCTCTGCGCTGACGGCGCGGCAGATGCGGCAGGCGCAATCGCGATCAATGTTCCCAAGACGCCGAGAGTCAGAGCGGCACGTTTAGCGATTGTTTTAGCTGAGGTGGAACGGGTCATTTTTCGTCTCCTGTTTTTGGCCCAGATCGGTTGATCCGGTTTCATCTCTTTGCCGTGCGTGTCTTGAGGGGACGCTGAACGCGCTATTTAGAAACGGTTCAACGTTGTAACGATATGTTTCTGTACGACTTTAGGCGCCTGCGGATCAGCTGTTGCTGCGATGTTTGCGCCTAAAGTCTGTCGATCCCTCTGAAAGCGGCGGCCTGTTTCGAATTTACCTGAAAACTCCGGTGATATTCATTGTCTATTGACGTTACAGTCCGATGACAGGACGGGCCGTTTGGGTTAAGCGGCCGTAAATGACAGAGCGAAAAGCACCGACTATGGCCAAGCGCACCGAGCTGAACCAAGCCTTTATTGACACGGATTTCCTCGATGGGGGCTCAGCCCTCTATCTGGAACAGATGCAGGCGCAATATGCGGATAATCCCGCGAGCGTGGATCCGAGCTGGCGCGCCTATTTCGACACGCTGGGCGAAGACGGTGCCAACGCCAAACGCAATGCGGCGGGCCCGAGTTGGAAACGCGAAAATTGGCCGCCAACGCCGAATGGTGACCTGACCAATGCGCTGACCGGTGACTGGGGCGATAGCCCAGCGGCCGCCGAGAAAAAAATTGCGATTAAACAACCGGAACTCTCCGCCGATGGCGTACGTCAAGCGGCGAAAGACTCGCTAAATGCGTTGATGCTCATCCGAGCTTACCGCGTTCGCGGGCATTTGATTGCCGATCTTGATCCGCTGGGACTGCGCAAGCAAGGCACGCACCCAGAATTGGACCCGGAAACCTACGGTTTCGCGCCAAGCGACCGGGACCGCGATGTGTTCATCGACGGTGTGTTGGGGCTGGAATATGCCACGGTCAACCAGATCATGGATCTTGTTACGCGGACTTATTGCGGCACCATCGGTGTGCAATTCATGCATATCTCCAACCCGGAAGAAAAAGCCTGGATCCAAGAACGGATCGAAGGCCCGGATAAACAGGTCAGCTTCTCTAAAGAAGGCCGTCTCGCGATCTTGCAAAAAATGATCGAAGGCGAGAGCTTCGAACAATTGCTGCATAAGCGTTATCCCGGCACAAAACGATTTGGTTTGGACGGCGGCGAAGCGCTGCTTCCGGCGATGGAACAAATCATCAAACGCGGCGGGCAGTTGGGTCTGCAAGACATCAATATTGGGATGCCGCACCGCGGTCGCTTGAACGTCATGGCGTCGGTGATGAAGAAGCCTTATTCGGCGATCTTCTATGAATTCCTCGGCGGCGTCACATCGGGTGCGGAAGACTTCGGCTCTGGTGATGTGAAATATCACCTCGGTGTGTCAGATGACCGCGAATTTGATGGCAACAAGGTTCACCTGAGCCTTGCTCCAAACCCGTCCCACCTCGAAGTTGTTGCGCCTATTGTGATCGGCAAGACGCGCGCGAAACAACAATCCATGTCAGGCACGTTCCGGACGCATAATCCGAAACGCGTGATGGCGGTTATCCTGCATGGCGATAGCGCCTTCGCAGGCCAAGGCGTGGTGACGGAAACGTTCCAGCTCAGCCAACTGACAGGCTACCGTACCGGCGGATCGATCCATGTGATCGTCAATAACCAGATCGGTTTTACCACCACTCCAGACGAATATCGCTCCGGCGAATATTGCACCGATGTGGCCTTCATGGTGCAAGCCCCGATTTTCCACGTGAATGGCGATGATCCCGAAGCGGTTGTTTATGCTGCGCGGATCGCCACAGAGTATCGCCAGAAGTTTGGGCGGGATGTTGTTCTCGATATCGTCTGCTACCGTCGTTACGGCCATAATGAAGGCGATGATCCAAGCTTCACACAGCCGAAAATGTATAAGGTCATCGACGGAAAGCCGTCGTCCCGACAGGTGTATGCGGATCGTTTGATCGCCCAGGGTGACTTGACGGAAGCTGAGCATCAAAAACTGGTCGATGATTTTTACACGTTCCTTGACGGCGAATTCGATGCGGCGAAGGATTTTGAGACCAAAGCCCCTGATTGGTTGCATGGGGTTTGGTCGGGCATCAGCTTGCCGTCTCTAGACGATGAAAAACGCCGTGGCGCCACAGGTGTGCCGATTGACACACTCAAAGAAATCGGGACAAAAATCACGACCGTTCCCAACAGTGTGAACATCCATAAAACGCTCAAACGCATTATCAAAGCCCGTGCAGATAAAGTCGAATCAGGCCGCGATATTGATTGGGGTTTGGCCGAACATCTCGCCATTGGGTCGCTCGTAATTGAAGGCCACCCCGTGCGGCTGTCCGGACAGGATTCGGAACGCGGCACTTTTAGTCAGCGACAGTCGCACTTCATTGATCAGGTGACGGAAGAAAAATATACGCCGCTCAATCACCTCTCAGAGGACCAACAATATTATCAGGTGTTAAACTCGCATCTATCTGAGGAAGCCGTGCTTGGCTTTGAATATGGTTTCTCGATGACTGCGCCGTCCGCGCTGACCATCTGGGAAGCGCAGTTTGGTGATTTCGCCAATGGTGCGCAAGTCATGGTCGATCAGTTCATTAGCTCGGCTGAACAGAAATGGCTGCGTATGAGCGGCCTCGTGATGCTGCTGCCGCATGGTTATGAAGGGCAGGGGCCGGAACATAGTTCTGCTCGTCTTGAGCGCTACCTACAAATGTGCGCCGAAGACAATATGCAGGTCTGCAATGTTAGTACGCCGTCCAACTATTTCCATGTGTTGCGACGACAGCTGCACCGCACGTTCCGCAAACCGCTCATCATTATGGCCCCGAAGAGCCTGCTGCGGCACAAGCGATGTGTTTCGACGATGGACGAAATGGCGGCGGAAACCTTCTTCCACCGTGTGTTGTGGGATGATGCCCAATTCCGCCCGGATGATTTTGAAGTGAAACTGGTCGAAGACAAAAAGATAAAGCGCGTCGTGGTTTGTTCCGGCAAGGTTTATTATGACCTGATCGAAGCGCGCGAAGAATTGGGTCGCAATGATGTCTATTTGTTGCGGGTCGAGCAGTTCTATCCTTATCCTGATGATGCGCTCGAAATTGAACTGTCGCGGTTCAAACAGGCCGATATGGTTTGGGCACAAGAAGAGCCTAAAAATATGGGGGCGTGGAGCTTTATCGAACCGTTATTGGAAGAAACGCTGATTGAGATCGGGGCAAAAAATAGCCGCGTACGCTATATTGGCCGCAAAGCTGCCGCTTCAACCGCCACCGGCATCGCGACGAAACATAAAGCCGAGCAACAAGCCATTATTGACGGGGTGTTCGCTAAATAGCGGACATTATCATCCAAGCTGACGTTCAACCCATGATTTTTCTGGCAATATGAGCGCAGAGACCTAAGCAGAGACTATGACTGATATTACAATTCCCAACGTCGGCGAATCCGTTTCCGAAGTGACCATTGCACAGTGGATGGTGGCCGCAGGCGACACGGTGAAAAAAGATGATCCGATTGTCGAAATCGAAACCGACAAGGCGAGCCAAGAATTGGTCGCGCCTGAGGACGGTGTTATCTCCGAAATCCTCATCGCTGAAGGCGAGACCGTGAATGTTGGCACCTTGATCGCGACGATGGGTGCTGGCTCCGGCACAGCCCCGGCGCCGAAAGCGGCCACGCCAGCCGACGCGCCAACAAACGCGCCTGCGGAAAGCGCCGCGCCAGCCGAGTCTAGTGAGTCGTCGATTGATATTGATATCCCAAATGTTGGCGAGTCTGTGTCCGAAGTGACCGTGGCGAGTTGGATGAAGCAAGTTGGTGACACGGTTGAAAAAGACGAACCGCTGGTTGAATTGGAAACCGATAAGGCCGCGCAAGAACTCGTCGCGCCTAGTTCGGGTGTGCTGACAGAAATTCTTGTCGCCGAAGGTGACATCGCAACGATTGGTCAGACGATAGCCCGTATGAGTGTGGGCGCGACGGGCGCGGCCTCTGTTGTGAGTGCGGCTCCCGCACCCGTGAAAACGGCCGACGCGGGCGACGCCTCAGATGACGCGCATCCTATGCCAGCGGCGGCCAAAATCATTCGCGAGAATGACCTTGATGTCGGGAAGATTGTCGGCACAGGGAAAGATGGCCGTATCCTCAAAGCAGACGCTCTACAGGCGCTAGAGTCTGGAGCGGCGAAAAAGTCAGCGCCCGTGGCGGCTGCACCCAAGCCTGTTTCTACGGCTCCCGCCGCCCCGTCCGCACCACGCGAAGTCGGGGAACGTGAAGAACGGGTGCGGATGTCACGCCTGCGCCAGACGATCGCGCGTCGATTGAAGGATGCCCAAAACACAGCCGCGATGCTGACCACTTTTAACGAAGCCGACATGAGTGAAATCATGGCGTTGCGATCCAAGTATAAAGAGGTCTTCCTCAAGAAACATGATGTGAAGCTCGGCTTTATGTCCTTCTTCGTGAAGGCCGTCGTGCAGGCGCTCAAAGAAGTGCCGTCCGTGAATGCTGAAATTGACGGCACAGACATCATCTACAAAAACTTCTATGACATCAGCATTGCTGTTGGCACGCCAAAAGGTCTGGTTGTTCCTGTCCTGCGCGACGCGGACACACTGTCGCTCGGCGGGATCGAAAAAGGGATTGGCGTCTTGGGCGCGAAAGCTCGCGACGGTCAGCTCTCGATGGATGATATGAGCGGCGGCACGTTCACGATCTCGAATGGCGGGGTTTACGGCTCCCTGATGAGCTCACCAATTCTCAACCCGCCGCAATCCGGCATCTTGGGGATGCATACGATCCAGAAACGCCCCGTCGTCGTGAACGATGCGATCGTCATCCGTCCGATGATGTATCTGGCGCTCAGCTACGATCACCGGATTGTCGACGGCAAAGAAGCCGTGACCTTCTTGGTCCGGGTCAAAGAATGTCTCGAAGATCCCGAGCGCTTGCTGCTCGATCTCTAATCATCAACCCGGCTTCGGCCGGGTTTTTTTATGGCGTGAATTGAGCGAGGCTCGCTCGGACTCGACTCTTCTACGACATTTTGGCACTCTTTCTAAAATATTGGGGAGAGAGATATGAGAAAACCACCGGTCTGGTTCTGGGTCATTGCGGCGGCGTTCCTGATTTGGAACGCGTTCGGTTGTTACCTCTATGTCGTCGAAGTGACGATGACCGACGCTCAATATGTAGTTATGTATGGCGAAGACATGGCGGCGGTGCGCGATCTTTATCCGGCGTGGGCGATTGCCGCTTTTGCCACGGCGGTCTGGGGCGGTTTGCTTGGCGCTATTTTATTGCTCGCGAGACGGGGGCTGAGTGCCACTGTTTTCGGGCTTTCGCTGGCCGCCTCGGTGGTTTGCTTCATTCCCAATTTCGTCAGTACGCCATTGCGCGAAGCGGGCGGGTCAACATTTTGGGTGATGCCACTGATAGTGGTCTTGATCGGTTGCGTGCAAGTTTGGTTCTCGCGACGAGAGCGGGTCAACGGACGTTTACGCTAAGGCCTGCCGCAGCAGAATCTCCGAAGCCCCGGTTTACCGGGGCTTTTCTTTTGCGCGACGTCACGAGTTAGGAGGCAGTTTCTAATTTTATTCCCTAAATAGGTTTCATGAACGAAGCCGCGCGGTGTTCGCGTCGGCCTCAGTATCAAACAATCAAAGGACTAAAATCATGGCAAAAGCTAAAACAACGAAGAAAACAACAGCCAAAAAAGCTGAAGTCTCTAACATCCGTAAAGGCGCACTCGCCTATGTCGGCCTGTATGGTCTGGCTTATGAGCGCGCTCAAATGCGGGCTGATCAACTGAAAACAGCTTCTGGTGAACTGTTCAACACACTCGTCAAAAAAGGCGCTGTGCTTGAAACTAAAGGTCTGGAATTGACAAAAGACACACGCGCTAAAGCGACTGACATGGTCGAAACAAGCGTCGAAACAGTCAAAAATGTCGTTCCTTTCGGTGGCCGCGACAATCGCGTCGAAGAGCTGGAAGCTGAAGTCGCATCATTGAACAAGAAAATCTCTGCGCTGTCTAAAAAAGCTACGACAACTCGCAAAATGGCGAAAACAGCGACTGTAAAAGCTACCGCTGCTAAAGTTGAAGCCACAAAAACTGTCGCTGAAACGCCTGCGACAACAGAAAAGAAAGCCGCTTAAGGCGCTTTTCTTCACGACGATAGCGCAGGTCGCTCTCCTCCTCCCATTTCCCTGGATGAGTGACTTAAACTTGATGTCTATCGGCGTGTGCGGCTTCCCCCGCACACGCCTTTTTTTATGCGCGGATCAAGACTCACGCTTCAATATGAGGCAGGGTTGATTACCGCAGGTTTGTATCCAACGGCAGTGTCGGCTAAAGCTTACCAGTCGGGAACAGGGAAGAGACGTCTGAATGGCTATAAAAAAAGAAAATGTCGCGAAGCAAGCCGCTGAAACGACGACCGCGGTTAATACACTGGTTGGATTTGGTCGAGGCGAAGTTGTTAAATCGCTCGGTATTATGGCGGGGTATGTGGCCAAGCAGCCCAAGCCATTTGCCAAACATATCGGGGCTTATGGCAAAGAGCTCTATGACATTGTCAAAGGGGATAGTGAGCTTGCGCCGCACCCGAAAGACCGCCGCTTCCAAGATGAAACATGGTCTAAAAATCCGATTTATAAACGTGGTTTGCAAAGCTGGCTCGCCATGCGCCGCGAGCTCGATGGCTGGATCAATGACAGCCAAATGCATCCGGCCGATAAGGCCCGCGCCAAATTTGTCACCGATCTGATCGGCGATACGCTGGCCCCGACAAACTCGTTGATCGGTAATCCGGCAGCGATGAAAAAGCTCTATGAGACGGGCGGTATGTCGCTCGTGAACGGGCTGAAAAACGCCTATGATGATCTGCGCAATAATGGCGGGATGCCAAGCCAAGTGGATGGGCGACCATTCAAAGTGGGCGAGAATATCGCGAATACGCCGGGCGGCGTGATTCATAAGACGGAAATGCTGGAAGTCATCCAGTACAAACCGCAAAGCGATGAAGTCCACCAGACCCCGATCATGATTATCCCGCCGCAGATCAATAAATTCTACGCGGTCGATCTTGAACCGAATAAATCCATGATCCGTTTTTTGGTCAAATCAGGCTTTCAGGTGTTCGCCGTATCGTGGCGCAACCCGACCCGCCAGCATTCCCATTGGGGGCTGGAAAGTTACGTCGAAGAACTCATTGAAGCGTCTGATGTGGTGCGCAAAATTACGCGCTCAAAACGTCTGAATGTGACAGGAGCTTGCTCCGGCGGCACGACAATGGCGCTGATGCTTTCAGAACTTGCGGCGCGGGGGGATGACCGGATCAATGCGTTTACGCTGATGGTGTCTGTTTTGGACGGTAAGAAAACAGATTCCGAAGTGGGCTTATTCGTTACCGACACCGCGATCGAAAGCGCGCGCAAACGATCCAAGAAAAAAGGAATTTTGGCGGGGGATGATCTCGCACGGTCTTTTGCATGGATGCGTCCGAATGACCTGATTTGGAACTATGTCGTCAATAATTACTTGTTGGGGGAAAGCCCGCCGCCGTTTGATGTTTTGTTCTGGAACAATGACTCGACCAACCTCCCAGCCGAGCTTCACAGCAACTATCTCGATATCTTTCAGAAACGCACATTCCGTCCAGACAAAACCGAAGTCTTTATGGACCATATTGTCGATTTGAGCGCGGTGACGCAGGATAACTTTATGTTGGCGGGTGTGACGGATCACATCACCCCGTGGAAGGCGTGTTACCGCAATGTGCGTCTATTCGCCGGGGAGACGACATTTGTGCTCTCTAATTCGGGCCATATTCAATCGCTGCTGAATCCACCGGGAAATCCGAAGGCGCAATATTTCATCAATAAAGATTTCCCACCGCGGGCAGACCGCTGGCTGGAAGGGGCGGAAAGCCATTCTGAGAGTTGGTGGCTTCCGTGGCGCGAGTGGCTTGCGGAACGCTCGGGCGAAATGAAAGCGGCCCCGAAGAGCCTTGGCAATAAAGCACATCCCGCCGTGTCAAAAGCACCGGGCGAGTATGTCTTCACGTAATTGGCTTGAACCAACCTAAACGCTCACTGTTTCGGTAATTTTTGCCGAGGCTGTGAGCTTTAACGGCAAATCTTGCAAAATAGTTCCGGCTTACCCTTTGCGCTCGACGGTCGCTTGCCTTAAAGGCCGCGATCTTAATCGCAGGAGATTTCGTCCCATGGGACGCATTGTCATGAAATTTGGCGGCACATCTGTCGCTGACCTCGACCGTATTCGTGCCGTTTCCAAACTGGTCGCGGCCGAAGTCGCGGCGGGACACGAAGTCGCCGTTGTCGTCTCTGCCATGAGCGGGGAAACGAACCGCCTTGTCTCTCTAGTCGATGCGCTCGACAAAGATATGGACCCCACGGGTGAGAAATCCGGCGGGGCCATTGCCGATGAATATGACAGCATTGTTTCGAGCGGCGAACAGGTCACATCCGGATTGCTCGCCATTGCTTTGCGCCGTCGGGGTATTCCCGCGCGCAGTTGGCTCGGGTGGCAAATTCCCCTCAAAACAGATATGGCGCATAGCAAGGCGCGGATCGGCGAGATTGAAAGTTCCGCTATCGGGCCAAGCATGGCGCAAGGGACCGTCGCCGTCGTCGCGGGTTTTCAAGGCATTAATAAGGATGACCGGATTTCAACCCTCGGGCGCGGCGGGTCGGACACATCCGCTGTTGCGATTGCGGTGGCTCTGAAAGCCGACCGCTGTGATATTTATACGGATGTGGACGGGATTTACACGACTGACCCGCGCATCGTGCCCGACGCGCGTCGTCTTAACCGCATTGCTTTCGAAGAAATGCTAGAGCTCGCGTCATTGGGCGCAAAAGTCTTACAGGTCCGTTCAGTTGAGCTGGCCATGAATTATAACCTACCCATCCGGGTGCTGACGTCGATGGCCGATGAGGGCCAAAGAAATCCCGGCACTCTCGTTTGTCACGAGGATCTTACCATGGAAGAGCGCGTCGTTTCCGGTGTCGCCTATAGTCGCGACGAAGCCCAAATTACCTTGCTTAAATTGTCCGATAAACCCGGCATGGTCGCGAAAGTCTGTAAAGCGATGAGCGATGCGGGCATCATTGTTGATATGATCGTCCAAGGTATTTCTCGGTCGGATAATAGTGCAAACCTGACCTTCACAGTCGGTGAACGTGATCTGGAGATGGCATTGGCTGCGCTCGACGCGGCTAAGCAAGATATCGGCTTTGCCGGCGTCAAGTTTGATCGTGACGTGACCAAAGTGTCAGTCGTCGGAATTGGCATGCGCTCTCATACTGGTGTGGCGCAAACGATGTTCGAAGCGCTCGCGGCGAAGGGGATTAATATCTCGGTTATCGCGACCTCTGAAATCAAAATCAGCGTGCTCATCGATAGCGAATATACGGAACTGGCAGTGCGGGCGTTGCATAGCGCTTTTGATCTGCACACGACACCCGCGCCGCGCGTGTCAGCGCCTTAAGGCAGACCTCGCGCCATCGATTTTGATCGTAACTTATCGGGTCAGCGCCTGTGGCGGGGCCGCGGTCTAGCGCAGGTCTAGCGCCATAAAGCGCGAGTCCATAGGATTGTCATAATACCGGTCAATGTCGCGAAACCCGAGCCGTTCATAGACGCCGTTGGCATGGGTGAGGCCCCGGTCCGTATCGAGTAAAAGTCGCTGATACCCGTGCGCCCGCGCGCCAGTGATACAGGCCACGCAGAGCGCGTCTCCGATCCCGTGACCCCGTGCTTCTGGTGTGACCCATAAACGCTTAAGCTCGGCTGTGCCCGGCTCAAACGGTTTTAATCCGACGGCCCCGGCGGGCGCGCCGTTGAATGTTGCCAACCACAGCGCGTCATAGGTTTGAGGGAAGTCCGCAAATTCAGTGTCTGTCCCTTGGAAGGACAAAGATTGCCCGAGATAGGCCTCGATAAAGCGGAGGTAGTCGAGAAAGAGCGCTTTTACATGCGCGATGTCGTCGGGAGTTGTGGCGCGTTTAAGGTCCATAGCAGGGCAACGCTTACGGCATTTTGCGCGTCTCAATCAATCATAAGAGGCGCGAAAACGCCGTTTATGTCCCGACCGCATTGGCTAAGCGGTTGATTAGCTCACGATTGACAGTCCCGGTTTCTGAGAGGCCGCTGGCGCGTTCGAATTCGACAATCGCCGTGCGGGTACGTGCGCCCATAACCCCGTCGGGCGTGCCAACGGGATAGCCGAGGCTCGCGAGTAGGGATTGCGCTTCACGGACTTGGGATCGGTTCGTCGATTGCGAAGTTTTGACCCACGGCACATCATTGAAAATTCCGTTAGCACCTTCGTCAATCTGTCGCGGCGCAAAGGCGGCGATACGGCTATCAATGGCGTCCAGTTTATCCGCGCTTAATGTCTCGCGAAGGGCATCCCGCCGCGATACGGCGAATTGATCGCCTTGACGGGCCGCGATGGCATACCAGAACAGAGCGTCTTCGATATTGGGCGTTGTGCCAACTTCTGAGCTCTCAGAGAGAATGGCGAGATTGAATTGGGAATCGACGACACCGCGACGGGCGGCTTGTTCGAACCAAGATTTAGCCGTCTGCATGTTCAGATCAACGCCGCCCCGACCTTCGGTATAATAGAGCGCCAGATCATGCATGGCGATGCGGTTGCCACCGCGCGCGGCACGTTCGATCAATTGCCGGGCCATCACATCGTCGCGCGGGACGCCTTCGCCCGCTTCATAAAGCTTCGCGAGACGGTAAAGCGCGGCGGGTTGATTAGCGCTGGCGGCTTGACGAACGAGCGCAGCGCCTTCGTCTGTTTGTCCGGCGTCGAGCTTGGCAAGGCCCATTTGGAATTGGGCGATCGGGTTATTGGCTTCAACTGCGGCTTCGAGAGTGTCGAGCTGTTCGGTGTCAATTATGACCGGTTGGTTTTCAGCATAAGAGCCGATGGGCAGCGTTGATATGTCTGGCGTTACCAATGTCTCCGCTGCGCCGGCAACGCCGAGAGGCTCCGGCAAAGCCGCGGCATCGCTTGATCCATTGATCGCGGTCAACGGCATTGACGGTGTCGTCGGTTCGGTCGTTACCACGCGCTGATTGTTGCCGCCATTTACGTTCGGGTTGGGGCCATCGCCGCTGCCGAGGATCACGCGACCTGCCAGCAACGCAACAGAAATAGCGCCTGCGGCCATCAGTCCGACACGCAGATTACGGTTCGTGAAAGTCGGGAGCGCAAAGCGACGTTTTGGGCTGTCACCAGTGATGCGGACCGCCATGGGTGAGTCATTGTGTGAGCGGGCCATCACGCCGGCACGCGCGTTGACGCTCTCGGCATAGGCCGGATTAGAATAGACCGTGTCCGGCATCGGCGCGGTTTCGAAGTCTTCAACAGGGCCCAGCGGCGGTAACGCAGACGGCATTTTGAACGGCGGTAGTGGCGGGGCGCCAATGCCCGTATGGGGCGGCTGACCGGGGAAGGGCAAGACCGGGGACGGCGGAGTAAAGGCTTGTGGCGGCTCAGCAATATATTGCGTCGGAGCAACGACCATTTTGTCGAGAGTCAATGTTTCTTCAGGGTCGGCAATATCATTAGAGGCGCGCAAAGCGGCCGCGTAAGGGTTTTGCGAGTCAACGACGGCGGGGCCGCGGAACGATGTCAGCCGATCTCGAAGCGCTTGGACCGGGTTGGGCGGAACGTCCATTGCGGGCGGCTCTGGCGTTTCAGGCGTCAGGTTGTGCGGTGTGTCGGGCAGAGGGGGCAGGGCGGCCATCTTTGGCATAGGCGCTGCGGCGGGTCTGCTTTCTAATTCTGTAATACGCTGTTGTAGTGCGTCAATCCGGTGGCGGATTTCCTCACGCGCGCGTTCGACAACACGTTCCGCCGCGCCCGTGCCGACGGCAAGATGGCGTGCTTCGACTTCAACCAGTCGGGTTTCTAGTTTGGATTGATATGCGTCGAGTTCCGCTTGTGTTTGCAACGCGAGTTCATTGACTTTTTCGACAATGACATTGCTTGACGTTTGACGTCTTTGTTCCAATCCCGCGTGGATTTTCTCAATCGTATCGCCGACCTTATTCAGCGCGGCGGCGCTATCACGTTCAACGGCGTCGACACGTTTTTCAACGGCGAGCTGGGATTTGGCGATAGCGGTGGTGAGTGTCTCTGTGACTTCGTCTAACTCATCGCGGCGGGCCTGCGTTTCAGCTTTCATCCGCGCATCAATTGCACGGGCAATATCGGCGAGATGTTTGTTGACACGCGCAATGGCGTCCGCTTGCGAGACTTCCGCCTTATCAAGGCGCATTGAGGCGCGACCCAAGGCTGCGTCGAGATCGGCGAGACTGCCTTCGGCCAGAGCGGCTTTCAGCTCACTGCGAACCGCATTGCGCATATCGATCGTTTGTTGATCAAGCCGTTCGGTCAGGACGTTGACGTGGCGGGTGAGGCGACCTTTTTGGACGCGGCTAGATTTTTTCAATCCGGCTTCGAGGGCCGAGACGATTGTTTCTAATGACTCGACGCTTTTGCGTGTCACGCCATTGGCGCGATTGAGCCGGGTTTCTAATTTATCAAGATCAGTTTGGAGAGAGCTCGAACGCGCGGCTTTTGAAGGTGTCGGTTTCCGACGACGCGGTGCGGCGGGTTTTTTTGACGGGGTCTCTGGCGCGGGTGTCGCTGTTTTCTCTGACGTGACTTTGAGTGATGATTGCGTAGCCTTGCTGTCCCCGTCAGACGGGTTGGTCGGCTTGGCAGAGTCATCGGCAACCCGGCTGACCATAGCGCGTACGTCCTCTCACAATCCTTGTGCCACTTAGAAAATACGAATCACTTTGGCCCAAAAGTTGGACCATTGACCCGATCCATAAGCCCTCATCGCCCAACTATGGTTAAAAGGCCGTTAAACTGTTAACATGACGTGTTTCATCTTTCCCTTGACGTTAACGTAAACTTAGGTCAAAAGATCGATATGACCGCGAAATCATCATTGCTGGACCCGCGTGCCCTGCCGAGCGCTCTGACTGATACTCAGGCGTCATCGCAAAGGTGGACGATCCGCGAGTTTGCGGACATGTTCGACGTCACGCCGCGTACGGTGCGTTTCTATGAAGACAAAGGGCTGCTCAGCCCCGAACGCAATGGGCAAAGTCGGACATTCCACATTCGCGACCGCGCCCGGTTCGAACGGATTTTACGCGGCAAACGGCTCGGGTTTTCTCTGGATGACCTTCGCGCTGTGTTTGACGTGATGGAAGGGCGGATCACCGATACGACGGAACTCCGCCGCCGCCGTGATAATTTCCAGGCTGTGATTGACGGGCTGGCGGATCGCCGCCGCGACGTTGAAATCCTCGCCGATGATATGAGCGAAATTGTCTCCGTCATTGACGATCATCTTACGCAAAAGGCTGACGACTCCGCACAGGACGTCGCCACCCTCGCTGACCGCTATCAGGCGGCTTTCGAAAAACATCTCATCGCTCAACAAGGATCAATCTAATGCCAAGCTACAAGGCCCCCGTACGGGATATGCAATTCCTACTTCACGAAGTTCTCGGGTTTGAAGACCTGACGAAATATGAAGCGTTCCAAGATGTCGATGCGGATTTGGCGGATGCCATCCTCGTCGAAGCGGCGAAATTTTCCGAAGATGTGCTCGCGCCTTTGAATGTGGTCGGCGACCACGAAGGCTGCACCCGTCACGCCGATGGGTCTGTCACGACGCCAACGGGCTTTAAAGACGCCTATAAGAAAATGTCCGAAAATAGCTGGTCGGCGCTCACAATGGACCCGACTTATGGCGGGCAGGGCATGCCCGGCATGCTGGGGATTGCAGCGTCCGAAATGTGGACTTCGTCCAACATGGCGTTCGCAATGTATCCCGGCCTGACAGGCGGCGCGATCAAAGCGATTAGCGTCGGCGGATCGGATGAGCAGAAACAGACGTTCCTGCCGAAAATGATGTCCGGCGAATGGACCGGCACAATGAATTTGACTGAGCCGCACTGCGGCACAGACTTGGGCATGCTCAAAACTAAAGCCGTCCCGAACGCGGATGGCAGCTACAAAATTTCCGGCCAGAAGATTTTCATCTCGGCGGGTGAACACGACATGAGCGATAATATCATCCACCTCGTCATCGCCCGTATCGAAGGCGCCCCAGAAGGCACGAAGGGGATTTCACTCTTCATCGTCCCGAAATTCAAACTGGACGCCGACGGCAACCCTGGCGATCGGAACCCTGTCACCTGTGGCTCCATCGAAGAAAAAATGGGCATCCACGGTAACTCGACGTGCGTCATGAATTATGACGAAGCTGAAGGCTACCTCATTGGTGAAGAGAACAAAGGCCTGCGCGTCATGTTCGTCATGATGAACGAAGCTCGCATCGGCGTTGGCCTTCAAGGTCTCGGCCAATCCGAAGTCGCTTATCAAAATGCGGCGATCTACGCGAAAGACCGGATTCAAGGCCGCGCGCTGACAGGTCCACAAAATAAGGACAAGCCTGCCGATCCAATCATCGTCCACCCTGACGTGCGTCGCATGTTGATGGAAACAAAAGCCTTTAACGAAGCCGGACGCGCGCTGCTCTATTGGGCCGCGAAACACGAAGATATGGAAAAGTATTCCGGCGACGCCAAACTCGCGGAAAAATGCGATGATTATCTCGGCCTGCTGACCCCTGTCGTGAAGGGCTACCTGACTGATATGTCGATGAAGACGACAATTGATTGCCAGCAAATCTTTGGCGGTCATGGCTTTATCGAAGAATGGGGCATGTCCCAGTTCGTACGCGATAACCGAATTGCGCTGATCTATGAAGGCGCGAACGGCGTGCAAGCGCTCGACCTTGTGGGCCGCAAACTCGCCCGCAATGGCGGTCGTGCGTTGATGACGCTGAACGCGGAAATCGACCAGTTTGTGAAAGACAATAAAGACACAGACGGGATCGCAGAATTCATGGACGGCCTTGCCGGTGCCAAGACGAAACTGACCGAAGCCACCATGTGGTTGATGCAAAACGGCATGAAAGACCCGAATAATGCCGGGGCGGGTTCAACCGACTATATGCATATGCTCGGTCTCGCGACGCTGGCCTATATGTGGTCAAAAATGGCGGTGGTGGCCCAAGCCAAGATCGACGACGGATCGAATGATGATTTCTACCCGAACAAACTCATCACAGGTCGTTATTTCATGCTCCGCATGTTGCCGATGATGGATAGCCATCTCGCCAAAATCAAGACAGGGGCAAAGCCCTTGATGGAATTGGACGCGGCCGCGTTTTAGTAATCATGAAACGAGAAACTTTCTTGATTGCATTCCTTTTAATTGGAGGTCCAGCCTACGCTGGGCCTCTTGGCACATTTATGGGTCAGGCAGAGTCGGAATTTGAAGCGCTTGAGCAAGGGGTTGAACCTACGCTTTATCTCAGCACAACCGCGCCAGATCCGAGCCCTTTATTTCAGAAATATATATACCGTATCGGAGTTGAAGGACTGTGCTCCGTGCGTGGCAATGGAGTGATGTCAGTTGGCACGGACTTGGAAAATTCCACCAAATTTCAATTCATCCCAATTTTAACAGCCTTAAAAACAAAGTATGGTGAACCAACAGAAACCAATATATTTCAAGGTTGGTATCAGGATAAACAACCCTTTAGCTTTGTTGATGAACTTGCCGGTAATGATAAATCTTACTGGTATTCGTGGGAGAGCAATTTAGACCGACCTCTTCCATTTGACCTTCATGCGGTAAGTTTTAACGCCAGCCCGAAGTCTCCTACCGAAGCCTATATCAATATATCCTACGAGTATAAAAATCTCACGACGTGTGAATCATCCGAAATACGAGCTGCAACAGACTCTTTATAGTCCAGCCACCACAACCGTGATAACCTTGGAACGCGACATTTCCTCGCCGCTAACCCTTCAATTTTGTGCTAAACGGTACCCAAACCATACGCCTCATAAGGACTCCCCATGACCGCTGCGATCGATTTCAAAAACCCGGATTGGTACGAAGAAGAAGACATCAACATGTTCCGCGATGCGGTTTACAAGTTCTACGCCAATGAAATGGCGCCGCATTCGGAAGAGTTTCGCAAGAACAAAAAGGTCGACCGCAAGTTTTGGAATCAAGCCGGCGAATATGGCCTGTTGAACTGCGCGATCCCCGAAGAATACGGCGGCGGCGGTGGCGACTATCGCCACGAAATGATCATCATGGAAGAGCTGGAACGCGCTGAAGTCGACGGGTTTGGTCTGTCACTCCACAACGCTATCGTCGCGCCATATATCCTGCATTACGGTACCGAAGAGCAGAAACAAAAGTGGCTACCGAAGATGGCGACGGGCGAATTGGTTGGGGCGATCTGCATGTCCGAGCCGGGCACCGGATCTGATCTTCAAAACGTCAAAACCAATGCCAAGAAAGACGGCAATGGTTGGATCATCAACGGCTCTAAGACCTTCATCACCAATGGCGGCACGGCCAACCTATTGATCATCGTCGCGGATACGGGCGGTGAAGGCAAACACTCCAAGTCGCTTTTCGTGGTCGAAACAGACGATCTTGAGGGTTTCCGTCGCGGTCGACTGCTCGATAAAGTCGGCATGGACGCGCAAGATACAGCGGAGCTATTCTTCGATGATATGAAAGTCCCCGCCGATGCATTGCTGGGCGATGATACGGGCCAGGGCTTCATCCAGTTGATGACAGAGCTGCCGCAGGAACGGCTCAACATCGCCGTGCAAGGCGTTGCGGCGATGGAGAAGGCGCTGCGTCACACGATTGAATATGTGAAAGACCGCAAAGCGTTTGGGAAACGGATCATTGATTTTCAAAACACGCAATTTGAACTGGCCGAGCTGAAAACCATCGTCACCGTCTGTAAAGTCTTCACCTATGATTGCGCTGAGAAGCACCTTCGCGGCGAATTGGACACGGTTACGGCATCGATGGCGAAATATTGGGTCACGGACCGCGAATGCGAAGTCATGGACCGCTGCTTGCAACTGTTTGGCGGCTACGGTTTCATGAATGAATATATGATCGGTCGCCAGTGGCGTAACAGCCGCGTGCAGCGGATTTATGGCGGCACGAACGAGATCATGAAATTGGTGATCGCGCGTAGTCTCTAATCGCTTTCACACTCTTTGCTCAGTTTTGCTGAATGCAAAGTTGGACTATCAATAGATAAAGGCGGCGCATTGCGTCGCCTTTTTTCGTTTGAGGCAGCGCCAAACTCTTTGATTGCGACTCTTACAACGAGGGCGCTGCATCGGCTTTGCGGCCCAGATAAACGGTTTGCGTGAACGGCTTATTTTGTAGCGGATTGTGGAAGGTCACAGGTTCAGCCCGCGCCGTGCCGAAAACAGTGGCGAGGCGCTGCGTGAAATCCGTATCTTCTCGTTCATCCGACCACAGCCCCATGACGCCGCCGGGCCGGAGATGGGCGCTAAGCCGGGCCAAACCCTCTTCGCTATAAAAACTGCCGCTGCGCGCATCCAAGAGCCAGTCCGGGGTATGGTCAATATCGATCAAAATCGCATCAAACTTCCGACCTGATGCGTCAGGGTCAAACCCGTCTTCGGATTGCGCGCGGGCAAAGAAATCATCGGTGATAATACGGCACCGCGGATCATCGCCGAGCGGAGGATCAAGCGGCAGGTGTCCCGCCGCATGCCAATCCACAACCGCCTCTAGCATTTCGACAACGATCAAGGCGCGGACACGCTTATCCTCCAGCACCGCACCCGCCGTATAACCAAGCCCGAGACCACCGACGACAACGTCTAAATTTTCCCCGGTGAGGTCCCCTAATCCGAGTTTGGCTAACGCAATTTCGGACGCCGTGAACAGGCTCGACATGAGATGCTCCTCGCCGAGAATAATCTCAAACACATCGACGCCTAAGCCGATCAACCGTCGCCGGCGCAGGCTGATCGGGCCAATCGGGGTGTCACGGTAATCGATCTCGGAAAATAAAGGATGCATGGCGTCCCTGTGACACGCGCGCAGCGGGGGGCATAGCCCTCGGATGACTACCGCCCACCGTCCGTGTTTGGATGTGATCACGGGGCGACGGTCTGCAACTCGACAAATCCCGGCCTCGCCCCTACAAGACTAGAACGACTACGCGCCCTCTCGCCCGGGGGATTTTGAAGGTCCAAATGCGATGCACATTCTTAGCAAAACCCTGATCGGTCTGGTCGCGCTCATCCATAGTTATATTTTAGTGTTCGAAATGTTTTTGTGGCAAAGCCGGGGGCCGAAAGTCTTCTCAAGCTTTCCGCCAGATTTATTTGAACCCACGACCGCGATGGCCGCCAATCAGGGGCTCTATAATGGCTTCTTGGCGGCGGGCTTAGTCTGGGCGCTTGTGTTTATTAAAGACGTGACGTGGAAGCGGAATGTCGCCTTGTTTTTCCTATCGTGTGTGGCGGTGGCGGGACTTTACGGCGCGATGACGGTGTCACAGTCCATCCTCTTTGTGCAAACAGTTCCCGCTGTTCTCGCGATCCTAAGCCTCATGATTTTAAAGCGTGGCAAGACTTAGCCTGCGTAGCGACAAACCTTAAGGAGTGGCGATGATCATTGTTATCGGGTCTGCAACAGCCAAACCAGGTCATGAAGACGCCGTGCGCGACCTCAGCCTCATGCATGTGCAACGATCGCGCGAAGAGCCCGGCTGTATCGCGCATAATGTCTCCGTCGACAGTGAGAATGCCGCCCGGTTCGTCTTTGTCGAATATTGGGCAGACATGCCGGCTTTAAAGGCCCATTTTGCGCTCGCGGCTTCGCAAGGATTTGTCCGTGACTTGCGGCCTTTATTGGCAGAAAATCCAGATATGAAAATCTTTAAGGCCGCGCCCCTTAAACCCTAAAGCGGCAGAGCGTGTTGGCGCCTCGCTTTCAGCCTCTTTTCGCAAGGTCGTCATATTAAGAACAAAATTGTCTCTGAATTCAGCCCGGGCCGGGCGCAATGAATGACGGAAGTTACAATGTTCACCAAACTCACAACCGCGACACTCATGGTGTCTGTGTTCCTTGTCGCCTGCGACGCGCCTGTGGCGGAAAACGAGATGATTGAGATACCGCCGATTGAGACGATGCCAACTGCGGAGATGACCACGCCTAAGGCCGCCGTTCAGTTTGACGACCTCGACCTCACAGGGACTTACGCAATGAGCGGTGTCGCCTGTGATGTCCTCGTGGGGACCTTGACCATCGCCGAGACCGCCATTCGCGTCTCAGAAACCGTCTGTGACATCACGCAAGCGCGAGAGATCAACGCGACGACGATGGAATATGCGCTTTCCGATTGCCAAGTCGAAGGGGCCGCCTCGCCAGACCGCACCATCACCGTTACTCAGGACGAACTTGGAAATATAAATCTAACCCCATGGAACGACCAGACGTTCGACTATAGCGTCTGTCCGTTATAACCGGATGCCGCAGGTTTTGAGGAGACTGTAAACGCTTATGCAGGGAGGACTTGGTTAAATACGCTGTTGCCAGGCTCACAAAACGCACTCCGCCCACACACCCCACTCTTGCGACTCGGCGCGCATCCCCGTATCAGGCGAAAATTTGCTTTTTCGCTGTGACGGATCGCGACTCTATGCCCA
Source organism: Algimonas arctica (assembly GCF_014652695.1). GTDB lineage: Bacteria > Pseudomonadota > Alphaproteobacteria > Caulobacterales > Maricaulaceae > Litorimonas > Litorimonas arctica. The sequence goes on along the minus strand of NZ_BMZH01000010.1, from coordinate 68,880 downwards.
AACGTACCGACATCAATTCCATCCTGATCATTGGGGCGGGGCCGATCATTATCGGGCAGGCGTGTGAGTTCGATTATTCCGGTGTGCAGGCGTGTAAGGCGCTGCGCGAAGAGGGCTACCGCGTCATTCTGGTGAACTCCAACCCGGCCACGATTATGACCGATCCGGACATGGCGGACGCAACCTACGTCGAGCCGATCACCCCGGAGATCGTCGAGAAAATTATCGCCATTGAGCGGCCCGACGCGCTCCTCCCGACGATGGGCGGACAGACCGCGCTCAACACGGCGCTGGCGCTGGAACAAATGGGTGTGCTGGAAAAATACGGCGTCGAGATGATTGGCGCGAAAGCGGACGTGATCGACAAGGCGGAAAACCGCGAGCGCTTCGCCGAAGCCATGACCAAGATCGGGCTGGAAAATCCGCGCGCGACCATCGTCACGGCGCCCCTGCGCGATGACGGCAAGCCCGACATTGCCGCGGGCGTGGCGGAAGCCATCAATGCGCTCGATTATACGGGCCTGCCCGCCATCATCCGCCCGGCCTTCACCATGGGCGGTACCGGCGGCGGTGTGGCGTATAATATCGAAGAATATCGCGAGATTATCCGCTCTGGCCTTTCCGCGTCTCCGACCAACCAAGTGCTGGTGGATGAGAGCCTGCTCGGGTGGAAAGAATATGAGATGGAAGTCGTCCGCGACAAAGCGGATAATTGCATCATCATTTGTTCCATTGAAAATATCGATCCGATGGGCGTGCACACGGGCGATAGTATTACGGTCGCGCCAGCCCTGACCCTGACGGATAAAGAATATCAGATCATGCGGGATGCCTCGATCGCGGTGTTACGCGAAATTGGCGTTGAAACGGGCGGATCCAATGTGCAGTTCGGGATCAATCCCGTCGATGGCCGGATGGTTGTGATCGAAATGAACCCGCGCGTGTCTCGCTCCTCGGCCCTCGCGTCCAAAGCGACAGGCTTCCCGATTGCAAAGATCGCGGCGAAACTGGCCGTCGGTTACACGTTGGATGAACTCGACAATGACATTACGGGCGCGACGCCCGCCGCGTTCGAACCGACGATTGATTACGTCGTCACGAAAATCCCGCGTTTTGCATTTGAGAAATTCCCCGGCGCCGAGCCGATCCTGACCACGGCGATGAAATCCGTGGGCGAAGCGATGGCGATTGGTCGGACCTTTGCGGAAAGTTTTCAAAAGGCGCTGCGCTCGCTTGAAACGGGCCTAACCGGGCTCAACGAAATAGACTTTGATACGTCCGATCCCGAGGCGTTGAAATCTGCGCTCAAAGCGCGCCTGTCGATCCTCGCGCCTGACCGTTTGCTCGTTATCGCGCAAGCATTCCGCCACGGCATGAGTGTCGATAAAATTTATCAATATACGATGATCGATAAGTGGTTCCTGCGCCAGATCGAGACGTTGGTGAAAGCCGAAGGTTGGCTGACCCAAAACGGCCTACCCAAGACCGAACGCGAATGGCGCGCAATTAAAGCCGAAGGCTTTTCCGATGCACGCATCGGGGAGCTCACGGACACCAAAGAATCCAAAGTGCGTAAAACGCGTCACAAAGCGGGGGTTCGGCCCGTCTATAAACGCGTCGATACGTGTGCCGCCGAATTCGCGGCCAAGACGCCCTATATGTACTCGACTTACGAAGCGCCGAGTTTTGGTGGTGTCGTCGAGAACGAAGCCCGTGTCATGGATAAGAAGAAAGTCGTCATATTGGGCGGCGGTCCGAACCGGATCGGGCAGGGCATTGAGTTCGATTATTGTTGCGTCCATGCGGCTTACGCGATGGCTGATCTCGGCATTGAATCGATCATGGTCAATTGTAACCCGGAAACCGTCTCGACCGATTACGACACGTCAGATCGGCTTTATTTCGAACCTCTGACCGAAGAAGATGTGTTGGAATTGATCCAAGGCGAAATGATGAGCGGCGAACTACTCGGCGTTGTCGTGCAGTTTGGTGGCCAGACGCCGTTGAAACTGGCAAGCGCGCTAGAGGCGGCGGGCATCCCGCTGCTTGGCACAAAATCCGACGCGCTAGACCGGGCCGAAGACCGCGAACGGTTCAAGGCGCTGGTTGAAAAACTGGGGCTTCGTCAGCCTAATAACGGCATCGCGCGGAACGCCAAGGAAGCCCGCGAAGCCGTGCTGAAAGTCGGCTATCCGGTCGTGCTGCGCCCGTCCAACGTGCTCGGCGGACGCGGTATGGAAATTGTCGATAATGACACAGAAATGGAACGCTACATTACGGAAGCGGTAAAAGTGTCCGGCAAGTCGCCGCTGCTGATCGATCAATATTTGCGTGACGCGGTCGAGGTCGATGTCGACGCGATTTGCGACGGCGAGGATGTGTTCGTCGCGGGTATTATGGAACATATCGAAGAAGCCGGCGTCCATTCCGGCGATAGCGCGTGCTCGCTACCGCCTTACACGCTGTCCACTGAAATTCAGGACGAAATGCGCCGCCAAGCGCGATTGCTGGCACTGGAACTCGGCGTCGTCGGATTGATGAATATTCAATTCGCGGTGAAGGGCGATGATGTCTACCTCATCGAGGTCAACCCGCGCGCGTCCCGGACGGTCCCGTTCGTAGCCAAAGCCATCGGGCTGCCCGTTGCCAATATTGCCGCCAAAGTCATGGCGGGTGAAAAACTCTCTAGCTTTGATCTCACCACGCGACCGCAGAAATATATTGCGGTCAAAGAAGCGGTCTTCCCGTTTGCCCGTTTCCCCGGCGTTGACACCGTGCTCGGCCCTGAAATGCGCTCGACGGGCGAAGTCATGGGTCTGGCGGATAGTTTCGGTGTGGCCTTTGCCAAAAGCCAGCTGGGCGGCGGTGTCACGTTGCCAAGCGACGGCGCGGTTTTCATCTCGGTCAAGGATGATCATAAACCTCTGATGACGGATCTGGCCCGCGAACTGATCGACTTAGGCTTTACCATCGTTGCCACAGGCGGGACGTGCAAATATCTCCGCGCGCAAGGGCTGGCCGTTGAGTACGTCAAGAAATTCCACGAAGGTCGCCCGAACATTGTCGATGCAATGAAAAACGGTCAAATTCAGCTGGTATTCAACACAACCGAAGGCAAGCAAGCCCTCAAGGATAGCTTTTCGCTACGCCGCACCGCGCTCGACCAAAAAATCCCCTACTTCACGACCTTTGCCGCCAGCCGCGCGACAGTTGAGGCGATTAAAGAGCTAAGCCTAGGTGGCTATGAGGTGGAGAGTTTGCAGAGCATTGCGGCGGGTTAGGCGCAAGATTTAATTTTTTAGCCAACGATATAGGGCCGGACGAGTGATCGTCCGGCCCTGAATGATTTTAGCCGTTCGCTTAGGCTCACGGTGCGTCGCTATATTTGATTATCAATCAATGATTACGGCTGGGCCGAACCGTTATCGCACGCCCAAATAAGCGGTCTGTCCGTTGCGTTCGACGACCAGCGCGTAAGGGCCGTCATTATTGTCCAAGAACAACTCGAAGCTTTTTAGGTTCGTGAGCTCGGTCCGATTGATCCGGCGGATAATGTCGCCTTTTTGCAGACCGGAGCGGGCGGCGCGGGAATTCGGCCGCACGGCGCTGATATAGACCCCTTTATCGCCGTCACGCAGGTCAAGATCTTCAGGAATGCCGGTGATCGTCGCACCGGAGAAGCTCTCCATCGACGGAATTTCATCCGCAACGCTTTCGTCCAAGGCGACCCGCTCTTCCTTTACCGCTTCGACGGTAATGCGGCTGGTGCGGCGTTTGCCATCGCGAATGTAAGTAATGTCCGCGTCTGTGCCGGGGGTCAGTAGGCCAACCGCATTGCGCAGGTCGGAACTATCGTCCAGATCTTCGCCGTTAAAGGCAATGATCACGTCGCCGCTTTCTAGACCGGCTTTTTCCGCGGGGCTATCCTCGGTCACTTGTTGCACAAGCGCGCCTTTGATCGAGGACAGTCCCAGCCCTTGTCGCAGCTCAGGGGACAAGTCACCGATCAGCACACCAATCCGGCCACGACGAACTTCGCCGAATTCGGTTAGCTGTGCCATGACGTTCGTGATCGTCCGGGTCGGAATGGCAAAGCCAATCCCGGCGCTGGAGCCAGAGCGAGAGATGATCGCGGTATTGATGCCGATTAATTCGCCTTTGGAATTGACCAGCGCGCCGCCGCTATTGCCGGGATTAATGGCCGCGTCGGTCTGGATATAATCTTCATAACGGTCATTCCCGCCGCCTGTGCGGTTTTCACGGCCCAAGGCGGAGATGATCCCGCTGGTGACAGTCGAGGAGAGGCCAAAGGGATTGCCGACGGCGATGACATAATCGCCGACCATGACGTCATCTGTGCTCGCGATTTTGAGCGCTTTAAGATTGCGCGCGTCGATTTTAAGCAAGGCCAAATCAGTTTGCGGGTCAGCCCCGACGACTGTGGCCATGAACTCACGGCGATCACCTAAAGTGATTTCAATTTCATCCGCGCCGGACACAACATGGTTGTTGGTCAGGATAAGACCTTCGCTCGCATTGACAATAACGCCCGAACCTAACCCGGCCCGGGGACCGCGCTGCTGCGGCGCTTGGCCAAAGAACCGCTCAAACATCTCCATCCGCTCGTCCGACATTTCCGGGGCCTGACTCTCTGTGACGGTTCGGATTGAGACAACGGCGGGTGTGACCTGTTCGAGCAGCGGCGCCATCGTCAGCACGCCGCGCTTGGAATCAAATGTCATGGATGAATTATGGCCCCCGCCAAACAGCTGAACCGTTTGCATGTCAGGGGTCGTCGTATTGGGCGCGTCGACGATAACCTGGGATAGGGCGACAGGTGCAGCGATAAGACCAAGAGCGGCGGCGGACAAAATCAGGGCGTGTTTCACAAATATCTCCTTTGTACGGATAGGCACCGTAATGTGTTGGAAAGATAGGGACCGGGACCGCCGTCTCGCAAGGCTTCGCCGCATAAAGTGGATGAGGTTTAAGGTTTCGGCGCGTTCTGATGATGCCTCTCCGATGAGCTAAAGCATCGCCCGGCCGAGATAGGTGTAAAGTTCGGGCATCAACGCCGGAGACCCACAAGCGACCAATCGTGGCCCGTCTTTCGGATTTCCGCCATGCCAATCCGTGATGACCCCGCCCGCGCCGATGATAACAGGCATCAGGGCGCGCACATCGCACGGTTTCAGACCGCCCTCGATTATGAGGTCCATTCGGCCTTGGGCGAGCATTACATAGCCGAACGCATCCAAGCCGAGCCGCGAAAAGGCGACGCCGCTTTGGATGATTTTATAAGCCGCCAGCTCGCCGGGTCCGAACATGCCGAACGGTTGGGTGCAGCCAAGGCGCGCATAGGATAACGCGTCAATGGTGCGCACGGTCAAGCGGGTCTGCGTACCGTCATCATGGATCAATGTTGCGGTCGGTTCCCCGGAAATATCGCCGAAAGCCCGGATGTTCAATGCGGGTAGATCGATGAGGCCAAGCACGGGCTCGCCGTGTTGTGACAGGGCGATCAGTGTGCTCCAGACGGGAACACCGGCGACAAAACCGCGTGTTCCGTCAATCGGGTCCAGCGTCCATGAAAATTCATTGGTGCCGCGATGACCCGGCAGCTCTTCGCCTTCGATGGAATCATTCGGGAAGCGGTCGCGGATGAGGCGGCGCAATTCACGCTCGGCCTCAATATCGGCCTCCGTCACCGGGTCGTAGCCCGGCTTGCCTTCGCTGGGCGCTTTATTCTCTGCCGCCACGCCGGAGCGAAACAACGGCAGGGTGATGGCACGCGCCGCCGTAGACAATATGTCGAAAAATGCGAGTCGATCGGCGATGGGGGAAGATGTCATATCGATGACTTAGGCGAAACCGCGTCTCAATTCATCCTGTTTTGGTCATTTTCACCCGCGTGAAAATGACCAAAAGAAACAAGTCTGATTATAAGGCTCTAGGGGGCAACCAATCGCAAGGTGGGTTTCGTGCCCGGATCGAGCGATTTGGCTAGGTCGAGCAAATGTTTCCGCGGGCCTTCGCCCATGGCGTAATAGGCCCGAACAAGGTCCATCGTTTCTTTCTTGGACAAGACGTCGGACGCGATATTGGTCGGGTCTTCGCTGCCAAATGGATCGCGTTCTGACAGGCCTTCATAAAAATACTGCACCGGCACGGACAAAGCTTCGGAGAGCTCGAACAATCGAGCGGCAGAGACGCGGTTCGCTCCGCACTCATATTTTTGAATCTGTTGGAACCGGATGCCGACTTGCTCAGCCAAAGCTTGCTGGGTCAGGCCGAGAAGGCGGCGGCGGCGGCGAAGGCGTTTGCCAACGTGAAGGTCTATGTCGCTTGTCATGGGCGTATCCTCAAAAAACTTATCTCGCCTCTCAAGGGAGCAATCGCCGTGCCAGAATCTCCTAAGGTGTTCGCCTAATACGGGAGAGATTCCGCCCATCTGACTCGCTTTTTAAGGTTAACGGATCAGATTTTGATCATTTTAACTCTAATCTGTGCCGTTTTTGGACAGGTGGGACTCCGGCAGTAGGGGGGTCGGCGCGCCGCTATTGCGCGGCGAGGGCAGTCTGTGTGCGATCGTCAATGATCTGCGCTATAATACGGGTCATCCGCTCCAGCACGCGGTCATACCCGCGTTTCGGGGCGAGCGTCACCGGATTGAGATAAAGGTCGCGGTTGATTTCCACTTGAACGACTTCAACGCCCGTCTCGGGTTGGCCGTAATGTTCGGTCACATATCCGCCAGCATAAGGATAATTTACGGCGACAGAAAACCCTTCAGATTGAAGGATTTGGCGTAGTGAAGACAGCGTTTCCGGGTGGCAGGAGCGGCCAAACCGATCCCCCAAGATCATATCGGGGCGGCGTGAGCCCATCGGGGCGAACCCCGGCATAGAATGACAATCGATGAGCAACGCGTGTCCAAATAGGGCTTTCGCATCGGCGATCAAAGCGCCGAGCGCCGCGTGGTAAGGATGGTATAATTCTGTCAGGCGGGCCTGCGCATCGGCGCGGCTGGGCATGCGGCGATAGATCGGACTGCGTTCCCCAATATGAGTCGGGACGACGCCGATCCCCGCTTGGGCGCGAACGGTTTCCTTAATTGGCGTATCACACCAGGCTTGCGGCAATTCGTCTGGGGCGCGATTAACATCGACATAGCAGCGCGGGAATCGTGCGCTGAGCAGGGGCGCACCAGCCGGGACAGCGCTCGCGACCAAGCGCTCAACAAACATATCCTCATTGCGCCGTAACTGCGCGGCGGACAGGATAGAGGCATCGCGAAAGGCTTGCGGATAGATATGACCGGAATGGGGTGAGGCGAAAATCAGGCCCGCCCGCCAAACGGTCGGATACGCAATGATGTGACCGGGAGTAAGCGCAGCTAGACTGTTGCGTTCTGTTACGCTCAGGGTCGCAGGCTTGTCCGAACGATTATTCGTCATCTGTTATCTATAGCGCATGAAAACATAGATCGTCAGGGTTTTTTAAGTCGCAGGCCATATGTTCAGGCACAAATAGTGCTAGGATAAGACGGATTGACCCAGACAAAGAATTGGCGCTCGCCGCCTTGCTGTCTTTCGGGTAGTGTATAACCAGACGACTGGGTGGAAAAAATATGGCAACAATTCTCTACGCCGAAGATGATGCGGATATGCGTCGGTTCTTTGAAAAAGCGCTGGAAAATGCGGGTCACAATGTGATCGCCTGTTCGGATGGGGAGCGCGCTTTGCGGGCGCTAAAGTTCGCTGACGGTGCGTTCGACCTGTTGTTGACCGATATTATGATGCCCGGCATTGATGGCATCGAGCTGGCCAAACAGGCCGAGATCCTGTCGCCCGGAATTAAAGTTATGTTCATCACCGGTTTTGCCGCCGTTGCAATGGACGACAGCCAAGCATCCGAACAGACTGTGCTTTCCAAGCCCGTGCACCTGCGCCAGTTGGTGAGCGAAGTGGATCGTTTGATTGCCGCGTAATCGCATTGCTTCCCGATAGGGTTTCCGACGCCGCGTAAGTGGTGCGGAAGCAAAGCTTATGCTTCTGCACATGCGCTCCAAAGGGCGCGCTAAATCCGGAAGTCAGTCATCTTCGTGTATACGTTACGTCTGTAATGGACGAGCGGCCTTCGGGCCGCTTTTTCTATGTCTGACTAAAACCTTGCGGCGCAGACGCAATCTCGCCCCTGCTGCGGCAGAAAAGGCCCGTCGCCGTCTGTCGACCGCGATCACAGCTCTTTGATCGCAACTGCATCCCACTCGCAAACAAAATCGCCTTCTGCGACGGATCGCGGCTTGATGCGACCCGACTCCAGCCTTATCCCTCTTTGCGATAGAGTTGACCTGACGGGACCGCGACGTAAGTTGCGGCTCGCTTAAGAGCTGGAGTTTTCATGTCATCCGAGTGGACTGACCCGCGGCCGATGTCGCCGCATTTGCAAGTATGGCGCTGGCACGGCGCGATGTTGAGCTCAATCCTGCACCGGGCGAGCGCGATCATATGTTATGTCGCCTTAGTCATCGTCGCGGCGGGATTGCTCGCTCTCGGCCTCACGGGTGAGCTACCGTTGGCGGGGCTGTTGTTTAGCCCGCTCGGCGCTATCGGTCTGTTCGTGTTCCTGTTCGCTTTTATCTTCATGACGTTGGCGCAACTTCGCCACGCCGTGTGGAATCGCGGCGCGATGATGGAGCCGAAGCTCAATAACATGTTGTCCTACGTCATGATCCTGATCGCTGTCGCCTTGGCTGCGATCCTGACTTACGCTGGAGTCTCCTCATGAGCGCGAATTCTGCCGGACACGGCACCAAACATTTCAAGATGCACGGCCTCGCTGGCTGGGGTATCATCATTGGTCTGCCCTTTGCGGCCATCCACGCGCTCCTGACGATCAAACACGGTCCTGACAGTGTCGTCCATTGGCTGTCCAGCACGCACGGCGCGCTCGGCATGATTGCCTTCCTGTCGGCCGCCATCCTCTACTGTAAACTCGAGATGGACGAAGTGATTATGGATTACTTTGACGGCGGCCTGCGCGCATTTGGCCAGTTGGCGAACACCCTTGTCGCGACCATCTTATGGCTGGCCTGTGTTGTGGGACTCGTTCTCGCGGCCTTTGTTTAGCTCGCAGCCTTTGTTTAGATTTTTCTCTGTTTAGATTTTTAGAGACCCCTTCATGACCACTTTCATCGATCACGAATATGACGTCGTTGTTGTCGGCGCCGGCGGCTCTGGCCTCCGCGCGGCTCTCGGGGCGGCGCAAGCCGGGCTCAAGACCGCCTGCGTGACCAAAGTCTTCCCGACGCGCAGCCACACGGTTGCGGCCCAAGGCGGTATCGCGGCGTCGCTCGGCAATATGTCGCCCGATGACTGGCGCTGGCACATGTACGACACGGTCAAAGGCTCCGATTGGCTCGGCGACCAAGACTCTATCGAATATCTCTGCCGCAATGCACCGGACGCGGTTTATGAACTTGAACATTGGGGCATGCCGTTCTCACGCACCGATGAAGGCAAGATTTATCAGCGTCCGTTCGGCGGCATGATGCAAAACATGGGCGAAGGCCCCGAAGCGCAGCGCACCTGCGCCGCCGCTGACCGCACCGGTCACGCCATGTTGCACACGCTCTATGGCCAGAGCCTGCGCCACGAGACTGAATTTTTCATTGAGTATTTCGCGCTCGACCTGATCATGGAAGACGGCGTCTGTCGCGGTATCACCGCGTGGAAACTCGATGACGGCACGCTGCACCGCTTTAAGGCGCAGACGGTCATCCTCGCCACGGGCGGCTATGGCCGCGTGTTCTTCTCGGCCACCTCGGCGCACACCTGTACGGGTGATGGTAATGCGATGGTGCTGCGCGCGGGTCTGCCGCTGCAAGATATGGAATTCATCCAATTCCACCCGACCGGCATTTACGGCGCGGGCTGCCTGATAACCGAAGGCTCACGCGGCGAGGGCGGCTACCTCACCAATAGTGAGGGCGAACGGTTCATGGAACGCTATGCGCCGAGCGCCAAAGACTTGGCGTCCCGCGATGTCGTCTCTCGCGCGATGACGATTGAAATCCGCGAAGGCCGCGGCGTCGGCCCGAACAAAGATCACATCTTCCTCCATCTCGATCACTTGGACCCGGCTGTGCTGGCCGAACGTCTGCCCGGTATTTCCGAAACCGCGAAAATCTTCGCAGGTGTCGACGTGACGCGCGAGCCGATCCCGGTCCTGCCGACCTGCCACTATAATATGGGCGGCATTCCGACCAATTATCACGGCGAAGTCGTGACACTGAAAGACGGCAATCCCGACCATGTTGTGCCCGGCCTGATGGCCGTCGGCGAAGCGGCCTGTGTGTCAGTTCACGGCGCCAACCGCCTTGGCTCCAACTCCCTGATCGATCTGGTTGTGTTTGGCCGCGCCGCGGGCTTGCGCGTCGGTGAAACACTCACTGCAGGCGCCGACAAAAAACCGCTCGCCAAAACGGCAGGCGAGCAATCCATCGCGCGTCTTGAGAAGTTCAAAGCCGCCGCGGGTACGCGCGGCACGGCGGACATCCGCCTCGAGCTACAAAAAGCGATGCAAGCCCACTGTTCCGTTTTCCGGACCGAAGACAGCCTCGCCGAAGGCGTGGAAAAAGTCACCGCCATTGCGGGCAACATGGCCGACATCTCTGTCACCGACAAAACCATGGTCTGGAATACTGACCTGATGGAAACGCTCGAGCTCGACAACCTCGTCGCCCAAGCCCGTGTCACTATCGCGTCGGCGGATAACCGCAAAGAAAGCCGCGGCGCCCACGCGCACGAGGATTACCCGGACCGTCTCGACGCCGAGTGGATGAAACACACCCTGTCATGGTATGACGACGGCACCAACGCGGTCACCATCGATTATCGCCCCGTGCATGATTACACGATGACGGATGGGATTGAGTATATCGTGCCTAAGAAGCGGGTCTACTAACCCAAGGCGCCCACGGCTGATCTTCCCGATAGGGTCTGCGTCTTCCTCCGGAGGATCAGCCCGGCTGCGACTTCAGCAGCTTGTGGCGACAGCCGTAAGTTATTGCTTTTTGGGGGCTAAGTAAGCGGCCTAAGGACTGGATTTACTTACCTCCCTTTGGAGTATTAGGGTCCTCACGTATTTTTCTGTCGGGCAATTAAATGGCGATACTAGGCTCGTTTTGGGGCGATGCGGACATTCAAGAGTTTCCTTAATGAAGCGATTTGGAGACGCTTAGTTTTGGAAAATATTGATCTCTTGCCGCGTTATTCTAATCCGGCAAAGCAGCAGATATTTGGTCTTAGTTATCCCGCACGGTATTCGGCTTCAGCCATGGCCTTGAGCTTGGCATGGGCTTCGGCCTGCGGGTCTTTCGATGAAAATTTTGACGTTAAGATCATCACCAGAGCTAGTATTTTCATGAAGCCTTTAAACCGGATTTCCGTGTTTTGGGTTAACTCCGTTTGATTATCAGAAAGTCCTTTAAGGAGATAATCTACATCCAGATCAAACATATCTCCTGTGATATCCACACGCATACGTTCATTTTCAATATAATCGGTAATCTCGCCGACCATTTCCATTTTACGCCCGTTTTCCAAGAATACCTGCCGAAACCGTGAACCGACCCTTTCCGGCGTTTCGACCAAAGCTTCATCTTCGACAAGATTGGGCACCCATTTCAGCAAACGATCATGATCTTCAAGCCAGAGAAAAACGATCGAGGTGGGCGCGTCTATGAGCGTGGTTTTTGATGTCTTCATAGTTTGTCGTCTCCCTTTAGGAGCGCAGAAACGGCCCTTTTTTATTCATATTTGAACTTTCGCGTGATCTTTTGGGGCGCTCTTGGTTTCGCTTGACTTAGCATTTTGAGGGTCGAAAGTCTAATGTACAGCAAGGGATTATCACGACTTCAGCTTAGGGGAATGCAATGGACTGGACGCTTGGAGATTTTATGGTCGCTTTCATCCTAATCGGAGGCACAATTACGGCTTACTTTGGAATAACAAAGGTAACCCAAAAGAGATCTTACCGACTTCTTGGCTGTATAGCGCTTGCCTTGGTCTTCGGGGTTATCTGGGTCGAGTTAGCGGTCGGCATCTTCGATTGATGAAACAATCGAAGAGTCGCGAGATTCAATCGGCGGCCCTGGAAACTTTCTTGCCCCCTTCTTACTGAATTGACCAAGTCGGACCAAATTTAGGCTATGATGGGAACAACATTAATCGGCTAAAACCTAAATGGAGCCCACCATGACACAAATGCTTGCTACAATTTTCGGGGTTTATATGCTTTGCGCTGGGTTGGGGTGTGTGATCAACAAAGGATGGGCCGGACGTATCCTCGACGGGATGGAGGAATCCGACGCGCATATCTACCTGACAGGAGCCATCGTCTTGATTGCAGGGACGGCGCTTATTTTGAACCATAATATCTGGGTGGGTTGGAAATCAGTTATGGTTTCATTGATCGGATGGGGCGCGGCCATTGAAGGGGCCATGATGCTGATATACCCTAAGTTCTTGTTTAAAATATCCCGTGGACTTTTATTCAATGATAAGGTTGTTCCGATGTTTGGCGTTGCCACGATGATGCTTGGTGCGGCTTTGATTTGGCTTTAGGAGGTCTCTAAAGATGGGGATGGGTAATCCTTGCTTCGTTTGAGAAGGATACAAACGGCTATCATCGACGTAAAACCTGAATTCAATTCTCTCGCGTGAGTTGATCCTGTATGGAAGCCCAAAAGCTAAAGGGAATTGATAATGAGAAGAATAATTTCAGTCATCGTGGCTTTTTTGAGTATTGCGGCGGGTGTCGCTAAGCTCATGAAGGTGCCGCAAGAGACGACATTTTTTGATAGTTTGGGGATAGACCTCAAGTTCATGTTGATCTTAGGAATATTTCAGGTCGTCGCAGGCATTTTCATATTTATGCCTAGGGCAAGACGCATGGCCGCAATCTTTACCGCGATAGCCTTCTCTTTCTCAACAATGATGATTTTTATGACGGGTCAGATAGGCTTTGGCTTATTCTCTATTTTGCCGATCGTACTCGCTCTATATCTTGCTGCTTCGTTCCATACTGAGAAGAGAGCTGAAAGAACCTAACGACTTCCCGGCCCCATTATGGGGTCCGCTCTGGGGATTAAAACCATATAACCCTTAAAACGCCATCCCCCCACAAACCCGATGCTAAACCCATACCCCTCACGTCCCAAGGTATGAGGCGGTCACAGCATCCCTGATTACTCGGGGTGCGTGAGTGACGTCGTGTGTGGGTGAGGGGCTGTCGAGTTTTCCATTGAGCGATACTAAATGTGCCTCAGGCCGACTTGATCGGCCTGCCCATGGCCCATTCCCATCAAATTTATCGCGTGGCTCGTGAATTCACCTAAGCCCAAGGTAACGCCGTTCTTTTTTTTGCGTGAGCGTCAGGGATGGACAGGCCGATCAAGTCGGCCTGAGGCGGTGGGGTGAGTTTGGCCCGAGACGGTGTGGGGTAAGTGCTCAGCGCGATGCGGTTTTCGTGCGCGGCTGGTGATCGCCGTTTATTCGCGGGGCCAGACCCGCTAACCTTGTCCCATGACCTCCCTGTTCGACTCCGCTGGCCTCTCTGATGCTGCGCCGCAGCCTTTGGCAGAACGGCTCCGGCCGGCCACCCTGTCCGAGGTGATCGGGCAAGATCATTTGCTAGCGGAAGATGCGCCGATTGGGCGGATGTTGGCGCAGAACCGGCTATCGTCGATGATCCTCTGGGGGCCACCCGGCGTGGGCAAGACCACGATTGCGCGGCTGCTAGCGGGGCGCGCCGGGTTGGAATTTGTCGCGCTATCCGCCGTGTTTTCGGGCGTGGCGGATTTACGCAAAGTGTTCGAGGCGGCTAAATCCCGCCGCGAGGCGGGGCAGGGGACCTTGCTGTTCGTGGATGAAATCCACCGGTTCAACAAAGCGCAGCAAGACGGGTTTTTGCCCTTTGTCGAAGCGGGCGTGGTGACGTTGGTTGGGGCGACGACGGAAAATCCGAGCTTTGAACTCAACGCCGCGCTCTTGTCCCGCAGCCAAGTGTTTGTGCTCAATCGGCTGGATGCGACGGCGTTAGAGGGCTTGCTGGCGCGGGCCGAGCGGGTGCTGGGTCGGGCGCTGCCGATGACGGGTGACGCGCGCGCGCAGCTAGTGGATTTCGCCGATGGCGATGGGCGCTACCTGTTGACGCTGGCGGATGAAGTGTTCGCGCAAACGGGGGAATTGGACGGAGCAGCCTTGTCGAAACTGTTGCAGAAACGCGCGCCCGTTTACGACAAGTCCGGAGAGCAGCATTATAATTTGATTTCCGCGCTGCATAAATCGATGCGCGGGTCGGATGTCGATGCGGCGCTCTATTGGTTCGCGCGGATGTTAGAGGGCGGCGAAGACCCGCGCTACCTGGCGCGGCGCATCGTGCGCTTTGCGAGCGAGGATATTGGCGCGGCGGATCCAGTCGCGCTGATGATTAGCGCGGAAGCGGCCCGGACCTATGAGCGGCTCGGTAGTCCGGAAGGCGAGCTCGCGCTGGCCCATGCTGTCGTACATTGCGCGACCGCCCCCAAGAGTAATGCGGTCTATACGGCGTGGAAAGCGGCGCGCGCGCTGGCGAAGACGACGGGGTCTGTTGCGCCGCCCAAACACATTCTCAACGCGCCGACCAAAATGATGAAGTCGCTCGGCTATGGCGAGGGCTACCAATATGACCATGACGCGGAAGATGGATTTTCAGGGCAGGATTTTTGGCCCGATACGATGGAACGCGTGACACTCTACGCGCCGAAAGCGTCGGGGCGGGAAGCGGCGATTGCGGACCGTGTGGCGCATTGGGCGCGGTTGCGGGCAGAGAAAAGCCGCGGGTAATTCTAGGCGGTAATAGCGGTTCGTTAAGAGTTAATCGTGCAATCAGCGCCAATATGACACCGCGCGCTTCACTCCAACAGTCCGTTCCGATGACACCGCTGTCCGCCGTGCCAGTTCGGCAGCTTAATTTGCCGAATGGCGGCACGCTGGAATTGTTGTCGCATGTGCTCAGCCTTCTGCCGAACCCGGTCTATGTGAAGGATCGCCAGCATCTCTGGGTCGAAGCAAATCCAGCTTTTTGTGACATTTTGGGCCGCACGCGCGAAGACCTATTGGGCAAGTCCGACTATGATATTTCTCCGCCGGACCAAGCCGACGTTTTCTGGGCGATGGATGATGACGTATTCCTAACCCAAGGACAGAACATCAACCATGAAGCGCTCAATAATGCTGTTGGTGAAACTCTTTGGGTGGAATCGCAGAAAAGTTATTTCAAGACCGAGGACGGGGCGGAATATCTGGTTGGTATTCTAACGGACCTCACCGCATTGGTGGACATTCAGGCCCGCGAGACGGCCCTGGCCGCAGCAGAGGGAAAAGCATTGGCCTCTGCGAGAGCGAAGTCTGAATTTCTCGCCAATATGAGCCACGAAATCCGCACTCCGATGAACGGGGTTCTTGGCATGACGCAGCTGCTTCGCGGTACAGGGCTGACAGATCAACAGACCGAAATGGTCGATATGCTTGAGCGGACAGGTGATGCGTTGCTGAGCCTGATTGATGATGTGCTCGATTTTTCGAAGATCGAAGCCGGGCGATTGAAGTTGTCACCCGAGCCGTTTGATCTTCGTCAAATGGTCGATGATGTCGTCGTTTTATTAGGGTCTAGTGCGCGGGAATCAGAGCTCGATCTCATCGTTCAATTCGCCCCAAGCCTGCCATGCTATGTCGTCGGAGATCGGGGACGGATACGTCAGGTCCTGCTGAACTTAATCGGCAATGCGATCAAATTTACGGAAAACGGCTACATTAGTGTTGAAGTCGATGGCCGGGTCGAGGCTGGCGGCTTGCACCTGTCAGCGTCTGTCTGTGATACGGGCATTGGCATTGCCGAGGATAAGCTCGCCTCAATCTTCGAGAAGTTTGAGCAAGCCGATGGATCCATGACCCGGATTTATGGGGGGACAGGTCTCGGTCTCGCAATCTCTCGGGATTTGGTCACATTGATGGGCGGGACGCTAACCGCAACGTCAGTTTTGGGCACGGGCTCGCGTTTCCGGATGGACGTGAATTTGCCAATTGTGGCCAATGAGCCGTCATCGCAAACTGACGCTGATATCAACCCCGATATTAAGGGCTTAAAGATCCTTGTGGTCGATGACCTTCCGCCAAATTTGAAAGTCATCACCACGCAATTGGAGCGCTTAGGTTTATGCGCCGATGCCGTCGGGTCAGCAAAAGCGGCGGTTGAGCATTTGGTGACAGCGAGTCAGTCGGGCGACCCTTACACATTGCTGATCACGGATTACCACATGCCGGACTGTGATGGGTTGAGACTCACCCAAACGCTGCGCCGACACGAAAGCTTCAAGGCACTCGATATCATTGCCATGTCATCGGTAAGTGAAGGGTCGGTTCGGGAAAGTTTTGCCGCGGCCAAGGTGAATGACTATCTTTTCAAGCCGATCACACTCGCGAATTTTGATCGTATGATTATGCGGTCTGCGGCTCGGCTAAGGGGTGACGCGCCCTAGTCACTCCTTTTAAGGAGTCAAAGAATATGCCGCCGCACGGCTCAAAATGAACAGCGCGGCGGCGTCAATCATCAGAGAAATTATGCGGCGTTTTGTGCGTCTTTTGATGACCAGGCATTCGCCTTAAAGGCCGCATCAAGCGGGGTGCTGGCGACATGGTTGGTGTAGTTTGACAAGACTTTAAATGCCGTGCCGAGAATGACTTCAAGAACTTGTTGTTGGCCATAACCGGCTGCGAAAAAGGCATCGAGATCGGCCTGTGTCGGCCAACCGCGTGTCTCGTTCATGACTTGTGCGAAGGTGCGCAGAGCTTCTAGTTTCGAGTCTGCGATGGATGTGCCCGAACGGAGACTCTCGATCACGTCTGCCGGAACGCCGGCGCCTTGGCTGATCGATGTATGCGCAGCCATACAATATTCACAACCATTCAGACGGTTGTTGGTCATCAAAACGATCTGCTGTTCAGTCGCGGAAAAGCTGCTTTTGCTCAACAGGTCGCCCAGCTGCGTATAGGCGCTGAGCAAAGATGGGGCTTCTGCCATCGTTGCGTACAGGTTTGGGACAAACCCAACGGAGGCTTTGGCGCCTTTAAGGATTGGGCGGGCGGCTTCGGGGGCGGTGTCGACAGTGTGGCGAGTAAATTCAGTCATTTCATAATCTCTGTTTTTAGGCCTGTGATTAAGGCAATATGATTTAGGACCGTGTGGTCTATTTGTTATATGGAACGTTCGGTTCAGTTATTCCAATCACGACATTTCACAGAGGCGTGAGGGCGTGAGTTTCATCGGTCCCATGATCCCGAACGCAGACCATAGACGGTGGGGTTTTGGGCCAGTACCGTTTGTAAAAGAGGAGATACATCATGGCCGTAGAAGACGCCTCATCCGACACATTCAAAATCACGCGGGACCCCGATACCCCCGGTATTGTCGTGATGACCATGTCGCGCCCCGCCGCGATGAACAGCTTTAACATCGCGCAGTTCCACACCATGCTCAAAGGGTTCGAGGCGCTCGGCGCGGACACGTCAGTGCGTTGCGCCGTCTTGACGGGCGAAGGCCGCGCCTTTTGTGCGGGGGCCGATATTTCTGACGGATTTGGGTCATCTGGTTTTTATAAAGACGTTGAAATTATTGATGGCGTACCGCGCGATACGGGCGGGCAGCTCAACTTGGCGATCTCCCGCGTGAACGTTCCGATCATCGCGGCAATGAACGGATCGGCCGTGGGGATCGGCCTGACCATGACCTTGCCCTGCGATATTCGCATCGCGGCACGCAAAGCGAAATACGCCTTTCCTTTTACGCGACGCGGGATTGTATTTGATGGAGCGGCCAGTTTCTTCCTGCCCAAGTTGGTCGGGTTTTCTAAGGCAACGCAATGGTCGCTGACGGGGAACTACATTGATCCTGATGACGGGTTGCAATCGGGCTTATTCTCGGAATTGCACGATAATGCGGACGTTTTGCCCCGTGCGATGGAACTCGCGCGCGATATTGCCATCAATTGTTCGCCCGAAGCGGTGGCACAAAATAAACGACTGCTACGCGCGACCATGCTTGGTCACGGGGTGCTGGCTGGAGGGCCGTTCGCAGCGCATCAGGAAGAGAGCGCCTTACTCGAAAAGGCGTTCGTGTCCCCGGATTGCGAAGAAGGCGTGCGCGCGTTCCTTGAGAAGCGCGAGCCAAAGTTCGCAAACCGCAAGACCTTATAGGGATCAATGCGACACATGACGAGATCGCAGGCGGACCAATGGGCGAAATCCCGGGTAAAGGGCCGCTGGCACTTTGTGTTTTTCAATGGTGTGTTGGTTTGGGGCGGAACGTCAGCGCTTATCCTATCGACTTTTTTGTCATTTTTAAACGATCAGGACTTTGCGCGTACTTTTATGCTTGCGGCCCCCCTGTCGATGGTGGGCGGATTTATTTGGGGGTTAATGGCTTGGCGTATGACCGAAACTCGTTACAATAAATTTCAAGCCACTCAGGACGAGACCTCATGACCACCCTTCAGACGTTTGACCGCCGCGCCCTTTTGATATCGTTTTCCGCCCTGCCGCTCGTCGCTTGCGAAACGCTTGATCCCGCGTTGATCGAAAGTGTTTTAGGCGCGGGGGCCCTCTCGCAGAGCGAAGCAGCGATGGGAATTCGCGCGGCGCTGGATAATGGCATCGGCAATGCGCTCAGCAACTTAGGCCAAGTGAACGGCTACTTTAGCAACCCGACCGTAAAAATT
This sequence comes from Algimonas arctica, assembly GCF_014652695.1. Classification (GTDB taxonomy): domain Bacteria; phylum Pseudomonadota; class Alphaproteobacteria; order Caulobacterales; family Maricaulaceae; genus Litorimonas; species Litorimonas arctica. The sequence goes on along the minus strand of NZ_BMZH01000010.1, from coordinate 50,060 downwards.
CCTTTGCCGGGCGTGCTAGAGGATGTGCGGTCATATCTCGCTCCCTTCGGGGCGGACGGGTTGTTGGTAGAACTAGAACAACAGCTCAATCGCGGCGCTGAAAAAGCGGCTCCGGCGGCCCGCAATATTTTCATAGACGCTGTACGCGGTCTGACCATCCAAGACGCGATCAACATTGTGCGCGGTCCCGACACCGCCGCGACGGATTACTTGCGGGAGCGGACGACTGACAGTCTGACGACGCTGTTCGCACCGATTATGCAAGACGCCTTGGCCGATACGGGCGCATTGCGCCTGGTTGATGACGTCGAACGTCAAGTGCCTCTGGGGTTGCTTGGTGGATCCGGCGTTGATTTGAAATCCGATCTTATCGGTCATGGCGTTGACTACGGTCTTCGTGGCGTGTTCCATTTTATCGCTGAAGAAGAAAAGGCGATCCGATCTGACCCGGCTGCGCGGACATCCGCTATCCTAAAGCGAGTGTTCGGTTAAAGCGGTTTAAGTCTGACCGGATATGATCGCGTTAATAAAAATTAACTTTTGCTGGTGAGTTTATTATGATGCTGTGGACCCTGTAAGCTCTGCGGTCTGTTGAAAGACAATCTCAGGGAATTTGCTGTGGGGGCAAATTAGTCGGGGAGGTCTTTTGTGATCAGTCGAATATTTTTCAGACGGCAAACGAAGTCATACAAGACCGGGTCACTGCAAAATTTAATCGCGACATCTGATACTCCCGATTTATGCGCATCCAACACTTTCGTCGCCAGTGCTTTGCGGGCTGCCAAAGACTCCCGAGTTCCGCTCCGCCGTCTTATTTTAAGTGACATCGCTAGCGTCTTATCATGTAGCGCGGACGAGCTTGGTTTCCTGTTTAATGAGCCTGTCATTGCGGCCAATGATAGTGACCCGATGGCGATGCCCGATTACCGGACTAGTCTGCGTGAGGGCCGTCAGGCTTTTAAGATCTAGCTGCCTTGATAGGAGCGCTAAACGGTCGTAATTTTTCGTCTTTCGGACATGATTGCGCCATCGAAGCTCTTCATGCGTGTCACGACTGTTTTCCCAAGAGGCTCTCATGACTGACCCATCGACACTCCCAACGACAAAATCCAAACCGCCCGGCGGCGTCAGCCGTTCACTGGGAACAAAGTTGATCGTCATCCTTGCGCTCGTCGTTCTTATGGCGATTCCCGTCATGTTTATTTCGGCCATTAGTTTCGAGCGGTCCTCGCGCGCCGATGATGTGTCGCGGGAGGTCAGCCAGACGTACGGCGGCGCGCAACAATTGCTCGGCCCCATTCTGGTCGTGCCCTATCGGGAAACATTGGTGAATGGGGGGGTGCGTGAAGGCGATTATATTGTGTCCGCGACAAGTGGTGACGCCGTGTTTGAGGGCATCACCGTCGAAGAAAAAAGCCGGTCACTCTATAAAGTTCCGGTCTATTCCGCGGACGGTCGCCTTCGCGCAGTTTTGCCACCCTTGTCGGAGTTGCCGGCGCAATCGGGGTTAATCTTTGATTTAGATCAAGCGAAAATACTCGTCGGTTTGGCTGATGTCACCGGACTTCAATCAGATGTGATTTTAAGTGACGGAGTAAAAACGCTTACGTTTGAACCCTACTCTTCGCGCTCTGACTTCAACAGTTCGAATGTGGATTTCGCCACAGGGATTGCCACTGAATCGGCGCTGACACAGCCGGGGTACGGCATCATTTATGATCGTTTGGATGTTGAGGGTTTCACTTTACTGTCTGTTCCGGCGAACGAGATCCTGGGGTTAGGCCCGACAGACGTCGAAGCGCGCATGGCCTTTACCGGTGCTAATCGTCTGTCAGTCTCGCCCTATGCTAAGAGCACGCGCCTTCGCGTAAGTTCTGACTGGCCACATCCCGGTTTTGCGGGCCGCTTTCCCCCGGGAGATCGTGATATTTCGGATGTAGGTTTTACGGCTGATTGGTCTGTGCCCTATCTTCGGCGCGGAATGGCGGCCGAAGGGCGGGCTATGGACATGAACGGTCTTGTTCACGGGACTACGGGTCAGATGGAGGTCAATTTCGTTAGTCCGCTCAACCCCTATCAAACGGTCAACCGGGCGCTCAAATATGCCATTCTATTTATCGGTCTCGTTTTTCTGGCTTACTTCCTCATGGAAACCCTATTGGGTGTGAGGGTCCATCCTGCGCAATATCTTCTGATCGGTATCGCACAGGCCGTTTTCTATTTATTGCTGCTCGCGTTTGCCGAACATATCGGTTTCACGCCGGCCTTTATCCTTAGCGCGGTTGCGACCGTGGTCCTGACGGCGGGATATGCGGGGGCTGTGTTTGGCCGTGATTTGATTTGGAAATCCGCTCTCGTGTTCGGCGCTGTCTATGCCTTACTGTTCGTGTTGATGCGGATTCAGGACTTCGCTCTTATGGTCGGGGCACTGATCAGTTTCATTGCGATAGCCGCCACGCTCTACCTGACACGCAATATGGACTGGTATGGCGACAAAATGCCTACTGAATAAGGCGTGAACTGACTAACTAAGCCCTTCGTTTCTTGCGCAGACCTCGCTATAAGGCGGGGTCTACAGGAAAAGGATGTCACATGGTTCAGCTTGCGCTGCCCAAAAATTCACGGATCGGTAAGGGCAAAGTCTTTGCGGCTGATACGTCAGCGGCGAATATCCGCACGTTCAAAATCTATCGCTATGATCCAAGCGACGGCGGTAAGCCGCGCTGGGATAGCTATCAGATTGATTTGGATGACTGCGGCCCGATGGTTCTCGACGCGCTCTTCAAGATCAAAAACGAAATTGATCCGACGCTCGCCTTCCGTCGCTCCTGCCGCGAAGGGGTCTGTGGATCTTGCGCGATGAATATTGGCGGGCGTAATACGCTCGCGTGTACCCGCGCGATTGAAGATGTTGCCGGTGGCGACACCGTGATGATTAGCCCGCTGCCGCACTTGCCCGTCGTCCGCGACCTCGTTCCGGACTTGTCTAATTTTTATAAGCAGTACGCTTCGATTGAACCGTGGCTGCACACGACTGAGGCGGAGCCAAAGGAAGAATTCAAGCAAAGCCCAGATGATCGGGAAAAGCTAGATGGCTACTATGAGTGTATCCTCTGTGCCTCTTGTTCGACCTCTTGCCCATCTTATTGGTGGAACGGCGACCGCTACCTCGGCCCTGCGGCTCTGCTGCAAGCCTATCGTTGGTTAGTGGATAGCCGCGATGATGCCACAACGGCGCGACTGGATGGTTTGGAAGACCCTTTCAAACTCTATCGCTGCCACACCATCATGAATTGCGCGAACGTCTGTCCAAAGGGTTTGAACCCGGCCAAAGCGATTGCGGAAATCAAATCAATGATGGTCGAACGGGCTTAACCCGCATCACATAGCGCAGTCGCCTGATTAGGCGACTTGCGTGTATTCGCTTGTCTCTAAAGCGATTGGAAGCGTGAGGGTGAAGTAGAAGGTCGTTCCTTCACCCGGGTTGCTCATTAATTCGAGCGTACTACCCATAATGTCGGTGAGTTCCCGACAGATAGAAAGTCCTAGACCCGTACCTTTGATCGTCGATATCTTGGCGGAATCTGTTTGTTTGAACCGCTCAAAGACTACCGATTGATCTTCGAGCGCAATCCCGACTCCGGAATCTTGGACATAGAATTGAACCGCAGCAGCCTCAGCGTTGATCCCGGCGAGACGCGCTCCGATTCGCACTCCCCCTGATTGCGTGAACTTCAAGGCATTGCCCACAAGATTACTGATGACCTGCCGGAGGTGAGAATTGTCGCCGATCAGAACGGGTGGAATATTGGGATCGATATCTGTCCCCATCCAGAGTTCCTTTTCTGTGGCTTTGACCGCAAACAGATCGCACACGTCCTGCAGAAGTAAGGCGGGGTTAAAGGGCTCGGCCTTTGTCTGGACCGTACCATCTTCGAGGCGGGCCATTTCCAGCACTTCGTCAATAATTTCCATCAGATTATTCGCGCTGACAGTGATGAGCTGTGCGTAGCGATCCTGAGGGTTTGGGAGCTCAGAGCGCGCCAACAAATCGGAAAGACCAAGAATACCGTGCAAGGGCGTCCGAATTTCGTGGCTCATGGTCGAGAGGAAATTGGTGCGGGCTTGTTCTGCCGACTTGGCTCTAACTAACGCCGCTTCGAGTTCAGTGAGGTTGCGGAAAACAATGGTGGCGATGGCGGTGCAAATACCCCCGACCATGAGAGCCGCTATGGAGGCTTGAACCGTGCGTTGCCACGCCAAGATAGCGTCCACGCCTGTCGGGTTGCTGTCAGCCGTTATCTTATACAAGGCTCCAATCAGAATAAGGCTAGCGATAAGATAGGCCGCAGACACGGCCCGCGTTCCGATGAAGGCGATAAACGCTGCGCCTGAACAGAGTAACGGGACTAAAGCTGTATTGATCCCATAGGGGGGGTGTCCCGGGATTGTTTCGACTGAGGCTGCAACCCCGATACTAATGATAGCGAGCGCAGCATAACCGCCGCCAAAGAAGGTCGGGGATTTCGTGTATCGCAGGGCGAGCGTCATGCCGAGAAAGATGAGGCAACTGATGGTCGCGACATAATGTTGCGAGGTCCAGCTTTTATAAACCACGCTCATTGAAACCATGTTCAACAGTTGTAGACAAAGACAAATAAGGCCTGTGCCATAAACGATACGCGCGCGGATACGGGCCGCAGACCCGGACGATGAGTCAATTCTTAGGAAACGCTCCAAACGCGCGCCGATGGTTTTGATCATCTTGATCATGGCGGGTCCCATAACCGCAAAAACTTTCCCGAAACTGAAGACCACTTAGATTTCGCAATTTTTTATCGAGAAAAGAGTAGCGCTCTAAGTGTTGGACTTAAGCGGCGACCTCTGTGGGTAAGCTCTTGGTTTTCGGCAGCGTTAAGGTGAATGAGAAGGTACTTCCCGCACCAAGCGTGCTGTGAACATCGAGCGTCCCGCCCATCGCCGAGACCAGGTCGTCGCAGATGGCAAGGCCAAGACCTGTCCCATCTACTTTGGTTGACTGCGCGGACGTGCTTTGACCAAACAGTTCAAACACTGTCTGTAAGGCCTCGTCTTCAATGCCAACGCCTGTGTCTTGCACGAAGAATTGAATCACACTGCCGTCGCTGGTTTCGTCCAAACGGCGGGCCCCAAGTCGGATGCCGCCCTTGTTCGTGAATTTAATCGAATTGCTGACGAGGTTACTCATGATTTGCCGCAGGTGAGGTGCGTCTCCCCGTAATGTCTCGGGGAGGCTCTCAAGCCCATGGGTTCCGATCCAAAGACCCTTTTGTTCCGCCAAAGCGGTAAACAAATCGCAGGTTTGTTGCAGAATTTCGGTTGGATTAAAGGGATCGTTGCGGACAGAAATTTCTACTTTGTCTAAGTCGCCGAGGTGATCAGATCGCGCGCGGCCCAGCGACTCGTTGACAATTTCCAATAGGTTGGCCGCGCTCAGGCTAATGATGTTCAGATACGTATTCGTCGTTTCGGCATGCTTATGTTTAGAGAGTAAATCGGAAACAGAAATGATGCCGTTCAAGGGCGTGCGGATTTCGTGGCTCATGGTTGCGAGCAATTCCTTGCGGGCGTCTTCGGCCCTTTTGGCACGGCCAAGAGTGGATTCAAGATTGTTGAGCGCAGAGTAGGTCAGCTGGGACAGGGCCATACTGATGAGGCATATGGCTAGGACGAAAATGCCTAACTGAACCGCTCTAACCTTGCCGATTATATGAAGCTGTGGATCGGTTGTGACGTTTCCGGACAATTGTATCAGAGACACGATCAAAATTGCGGTGGCGATCATATACAAAAGTGTTGTGGCTCTGTTGCCAAGAATGGTCACAAGCACGGCCCCGAAACAAAGGGCCGGAAGGATTGGGGCGTGGATACCGCCGCCGAGCTCGAATGAAGCGAGTGCTTCCGGACTTCTCGTCGCGGCCAGAAAAATAATCCCGATAACCATGGTGCCAAAAAACAAGCCAAAAACCGTTTTTGATTTGGTGTAGCGAAGCAAAAAGATCGCCCCAATGAACACTGAGCAACTCAAAAGAATGAGCGGTCGTTTGAAGGGGACGTCGTTTTGAAACACCATCAGACTGGTGAGACTTATCGCTTGAAGAGCAATGTAGCCCAAAGATGTGTAATAAATGACCCGCGCCCGTAGCCGATCGGCCTCGCTCAGATTCTCTCCGATGCGTAAGAAGCGCTCAAACGCTTGGATAGGCTTTGACCAGGCCGGATTCATGGATCAGGCCTATTCAAAAAGTGTTAAGAGGGCTTTACAGATTTAAAACGGTCGTCCGAAGTCTTGCCGTGGAATCATTGGCATTATCCGGCAAAGTGTCAGGTGCGATAACTTCGCCAAATGTTAGGCGAAACAGTCGGTGCTTTTTGTTCAGCATTTCGCGAAACAAAGTTATGTCGCGTAACTCTGCGTTCAGCCGACTAAAACAATAATAGAGTGCGGAGTTACGGGCCTGAATCCGCAACGGAATGATGGGCACTTTATATTTTCTTGCGACCGTCGCGGCGGAGGTCTCCCACGGCTGATCAACCAGACCGCGCCAACTCATTCGCGCTAATCGCCCGGATGGGAAAATAACGATACATTTTTCCGCCTTGATGGCTTGGCGCATATTCACAAGTGTCTCGCGGGTTTTTGCCAGGCTTCGTTTCTCCATCACCCATTCGACGGGGATGATAATGTCGTCACCCTTCGGAATAACGCGTAACGCGTCAGCATTGGCCAAAAACACATGGTCACGACGACGGTCGCGAATAGCTTGAAACACGGCAAGCCCGTCGGCCAATCCCGTCGGATGATTGGCAATAATAATGCAGGGACCCGTGCGGGGGATATTTTGTAACCCTTCGACCGCGGTTCGGGGCGAGATATGGCGCGCGACCAGACGAAAGGCGTCATGCCCGCTCATGGGCCGGACCGCGTCCGCGAGAAACACCGCAGCATCATAGGCGAGTAACCGATAGAGCAGCGGCCGAACCGCGCGCAAAAGGCGGGGGCGACCGACGAGTTTCGGGGCGCGTTCGCTTATCAATTGTTCGACGATGTGCACGGCCCGCGTCTTGACGCTCAAGGCGCTCATTGGCAAGGGCAGGCCTATGTCCATACCTCCGTTCGGTCCGATCCATGTGCTGTTTCTTTGTACTGGAAATTCTGCTCGAAGTATCCTGTCAGAAGCCCTGTTGAATGATCTGGGCGGGGACCGGTTTCGGGCCTTCAGTGCCGGATCATCGCCGTCCGGGACGCCCCATCCGGACGGCTTGGTGGAATTGCAGCGACGCGGGCATGCCACTCAGGGCTATCGCTCTAAAAGCTGGGATGAATTTTCACGACCCGGCGCGCCCAAAATAGATATCGTCGTAACGGTCTGCGGCAATGCGGCCGCGGAGACCTGCCCCGTTTTCTTTGGCGCTGGGTTGCGCGTTCATTGGGGCGCGCCCGACCCGGCGCATATTGAGGATGACGCGGAACGAAAGCAGGCGTTTGCGGATGTTTACGATCTCTGTCGTGCCCGTATCGAGGCTCTGGTTGCCTTGCCGGACGACGCGCTGTTAGACCGCGCTCAACTACAAGCGATCGCGCCATAAAAAAAGCCGCCTCACGAAGAGGCGGCTTTCCAATTTGAATTTGGCGTAAGCCTAGACTTTTGGCGGGGTCTTACGGCGTGGAGCCGCTTTTTTCGCAACAGTCTTCGTGTCAGATCCACCCATGTCTTTGGGTGGGAACATTTTCTGGAGAACGTCTCCAGCCCATTCGCGGCCGCCTAGACCGAACGCGAGTGCACCCGCGACCGCTGTGCCGATAACGAGAGCTCCAAACGCGGTCGGGATAATGTCGCCAGCCGGGTCTAGTGAGGACAAGCCGAGGAAGACAAAGATCAGGATCGCGACATAACGGAAGAATTCCGCAATGCGGGGGCTGATCATACCGGCCATGATGCGGCTGATAAAGTTGGCCAAGAACACACCGATCATGATGAGAACCGCGGCGCGCAAGAGTTGCCCACCAAAGGCGACGATGTCGTCAAACGTCTCGGAAAGATAATCAACACCGAGAATGCCGAGTGCAGCTGTCAGACCCAAAACAGTGATGATCAGGAATGCCAAGTTACCGGCCACAGACGACGGTTTGAAACGAAGACCTTCGCCATCATCAATCGCCATCAACGTGTTCACAGAGTTATCGAAACCCAATGTCGGCAAGAAGCTCTTCAGGAAGTTGCTGATGAACTTACCGATGAAGATGGCCAAGCCGAGCACGATTGTCGCGCTGAACAACTCAGGAATAAAGTCGAGGAACGATGTCAGCAAACCGCTCAAGGGCCCGGAAATCGCATCAATGTCGAGAACATCCAGTGCGCCAATGGCGAAGAATGAAATGACGATCACGAATAGAAGTGTGCCGAGTGCATTCGACAATGATCCGGTCGACCCTGTTGCCGATGAAACGCCCATGCGGCTCATCAACGTGTCGATCTGCATCGCGCGCAGTGTTGTGGTCACAGCATTCTGTGCAATTTTCGCGATGACATAACCGATACCGAATAGAAGTGCTGCACCAATCAGATTCGGCAAGAACGCAGCAATGTTTCGGAACAAATCATCGATCGGTTGCGCATATTCGCCCAGATTGAGGAAGCCGAGGAAAGGCGGGACAAAGAATAAGAGTGTTAGCCAGAAGCCAGCCCGACCTAAGGCGCTGCCAAGATTGCCACCCGTCGTTTTGGCTTTGGCACCAAAGCGGGTTTTATTGACGACCGTGGTGATGGCTGTTCTTATGATAAAGGCGATGACAACGGCGATGACGGCGGTAATCGCAGCAGCGACCCATCCCGGCATGGTCGCCATAAATTCGTTGATCTGTTCCATGATGTTTTAAGTCCCTGTAATTATCGGCATCTGCCACACAGTAGCTGACGGTACGGCATGAGTTGCCGCTTGATCTTACTATACATTACTGAACGTTAAACGTCACATGAACAGCTTGGTTCCCGTCTTTCGTTGAAATTCGCGAGAAGCGGTTGACGTGTTGGGATCGGTCAAGGAATAGCGCGAGTGTGCAACACCCATCTGACCATGATCAAACCGATGACAATATTCCGCCGATCCGTCGTCCGGTCCTGTTCTATCTAACGGTGACTTTAGCCTTCGGCTTATTAGCAGCGGCCGTCTTGGCGTTGCTCTTATGATAGAGCCGATGGACGAAAATGTGACGGGCGGGGTCAGTCGATGGCTCAATGATAAGATCCTGTCCGGTGCGCTCTCAGAGGATCCGATCCAAGCGCGCGCGGGGCGTGCCTTGGACGAAACGCTCGTTCGCTTGTCGGGGTATGATCCCAAATCTGGGTTTTTTGGCCTGTTCAATCGCGGCCCGGTGCCCAAGGGACTTTACCTTTGGGGCGGTGTGGGGCGCGGTAAATCAATGCTGATGGATGTATTCTTCCGGCTCGCGCCGATTGAACAGAAAAAGCGTGTCCACTTTCACGCGTTCATGATTGATGTGCATGCGCGGATCAATCACTGGCGAAAACTCGATAAAGCCGAGCGGCGGGCGAGCCCGCATCATAAGCGCGGTGACGGCGATGATCCGATTGTGCCCGTGGCGCGATCCCTCGCGAAAGAGGCGACGCTGCTCTGTTTTGACGAATTTCACGTGACCGACATTACGGACGCCATGATCTTGGCACGTTTGTTCGAAGCGCTCTGGGAGGAAGGCGTGGTCGTGGTCGCCACCTCAAACCGATCGCCCAATGACCTCTATAAAAACGGGCTCAACCGCGCGTTGTTTGAGCCGTTCATCCGCATGATGCCGGATCATTTCGTGGTGTTTGACTTTGACGGGCAGACGGATCACCGGCTGCGTCAACTGACCGCGGCGCCCGTTTACTATGCGCCCTTGGGAAAAAGTACAGACACAGAGATGGATGCCGCTTGGTCGCGGATTACGGGGAATGCAAAAATGCGTCCGATGGTTTTGACGGCTCAAGGGCGGGCGCTGACGATAGACCGTACGGGGTCTGGCGCGGCACGGGAAAGTTTCGATAAACTTTGTAATCGGGCGGTCGGGGCCGCGGATTATCTCGCGATCGCGGAAACCTTCCATACGCTCATGTTGGACGGAGTCCCAAAGATGGATCGGGATAGCCGCAATCAGGCAAAACGTTTCGTGTCATTGATAGATGCGCTTTATGAAAACCGCACAAAATTGATCGTCAGCGCGGATGCACAACCCGATGACCTTTACTCAACAGGTGACGGCGCGTTCGAATTTGAACGCACCGCGTCACGGTTGATTGAAATGCGGTCTGAGGATTATTTAGCAAAATCCCGCAAAGTCGGAGACGGTCAGTCCCAATAGGCGGCTTTTTGGTTGGTCCGTCGGGCCTTGCCCCAATCCTTGCCTTTCGGCCGTTTGGTTTTAGGGGATTCTAGGTCAACAGTCTCTATTTCGACGACATCATCGTCGAACATGCGGTTTTTGCGGTGGCGCTTTGACATATCAGTCTCCATCAAAGCCGGTGGAACTATAGGTACTATATAGTGCAATTTTATCGCGCGACACACAATTTTTTGTGACTATTGGCTAACGATCTATCATGCCGCGAACCCGGTGCGGAATGTGTCGATAAAGCGCGCTAAATCCGCTTCGCTAAGGGCATCAATTCCTGCCGCAGCGGCGCGTCCACCCCCGCCAAATTGTGTCGCGATATCAACGGCCGCCCCACTTGATCTGCCGCGGGGCGCGCGGATGGACACACGGTAGCTCGTCCCGTCTTCTAATTCGGTCAAGACGGCAAACCCATGGTCGGGTTCCTCGTCGACCAATGCATTGCCAAATAGGCCACCGATACGGTTCGAGGCCGCGCCAGACGGTAGAGACAGAATTTGGCCCGCCTCTGACACGTCGATTTCACGGGCACTTTGCGCCACATTCCAATCCGCGCGGTGGCCGGACTGGAGTGTCTCGAAAATGGGATGCGCGTCGTCGAGGAATTCAACAGGGTCGTCATACCCCAATAGAATGTCAAACAGCGCGGCAGGATGAATGTGCAAGTCTTCGACCGTCAAACCATATGCGTTGTAATTCACCAGTTCGCCGAGCTCCCGCAACCGTCCCATCGGCAGATCAAGACCGCGCGATGTCGTTATCGCGTCAGCGAGTGTTTGGAAATTATCGCCATAGGCGCCGCATACAGCCCATGCGGCCTTTGCCCCGCGAAGATGCTGATCGATTAAATAGGCCGTGCAGGTTTCTTTCGCGTCATCCGTGATGACGGTGAGGCGGTCGCTTTGGGGCACGGCGCCAGTTTGGTGATGGTCGACGTAAAACACATCGGCCCCATCTTTCAGGACTTGGGTTAACCCGGCCGTATTTTTGGCCATGCTAATATCCAGCGCGGTAACACGGTCGCCCGGTCCGGCCCGACCCGCGATCCGAGAGAAAAGTTTGATGTCGCGTTTAACCCCCGTGATGCGTTCAGCGTTCGGGCGCGGCTCGATTTGTCGGAGTTGCAGCAACGAGAAGATGCCGTCCGCATCTCCATTAAACAGATCAAAATCGGCCATTAGATGCCGCCCCCGTCAGTTACGACATTTTGCGCCTCATCCAACCGATGGCGGGACCGGAGCAGGTCTAGGATCTGCTCTGCGGCTTCGTCTGCGGATGTCTGCGTTGTATCAATGCGAAGGTCTGGGTTTTCCGGCGGTTGATATTCCGAATCGATGCCCGTGAAGTTTTTGATTTCACCCGCCCGCGCGCGTTTGTAGAGGCCCTTCACATCACGGTCTTCGGCCACGGCCAGCGGGGTGTCGATGAAGATTTCGAAGAACTCATCTTCGCCTAAAATGTCGCGCACCATTTGCCGCTCAGCCCGATAGGGGCTGATAAAGCTACACATCACGATCAACCCGGCATTGGACATGAGTTTGGACACTTCGCCAATTCGGCGGATATTCTCGATCCGATCTTCCTTGGTGAAGCCGAGGTCGCGGTTAAGGCCATGCCGGACGTTGTCGCCGTCTAGCGTGTAAGTATGGTGGCCGCGTTCAAACAGTGCCTTATCAACGACGTTGGCAATGGTTGATTTCCCGGACCCCGATAGGCCCGTAAACCAAAGAACGGTCGGCTGTTGGCCCTTTTGTGCGGCGCGGGAGTCGCGTGTCACCACAAGGTCTTGGCGGACGATATTGCGTGCGCGACGGAGCGCAAAATCAAGCATGCCGGCGCCGACTGTGCGATTGGTCAAACGGTCGACAACAATGAACGCGCCCGTGGATCGGTTTTGAACATAAGGATCAAACGGGATCGGTTTGGACAGGGACAGAGTCACAACGCCAATCTCGTTCAGCTCTAACGTCTTGGCGGCGGATTCAGAGAAATCTTCAATATCAATCCGGTGCTTTAGCGCAGTCACGGAGCCGTTGACGGCCGTATTATTGGTTCGAATAATATATTGCCGCCCCGGGAATAGTTTGTCGTCATCCATCCAGATCAAATGGGCTTGGAATTGGTCAGCGACATCCGTCGGATGATCGGTGCTGCAAATCATATCGCCGCGCGAAATATCAATCTCATCTTCCAGTGTCAGCGTGACAGCTTGGTCCTGTCGGGCGTGATCAAGGCTGTCCTTATATAAGACGATGTCTTTGACGCGCGACCGCTTGCCGGAGGGCATCGCAATGATCTCTTGGCCTTTGGAGACTGTGCCGGACGCGATTGTGCCGGAGAACCCCCGAAAGTCGAGGTTCGGGCGATTGACCCACTGAACGGGTAGACGCAGCGGCGCTTCTAAGCTTTCGCGGTCGACATCGACGGTCTCGAGAAACGAGAGAAGGCTCGGGCCTTTATACCAGTCCGCTTTGTCGGACCGCGTCGTGACATTGTCGCCGTCCAGCGCGCTGACAGGGATCGTCATAATGTCTTGGAACGACAGCTGCGAAGCAAACGCGCGAAAGTCGACGTCAATGGCGTTAAACGCGCCTTGGTCGAAATCGACAAGGTCCATCTTGTTTACCGCGACGACGACCTGAGGAATACCCAGCAAACTGGCGATAAAGGCGTGGCGTCGTGTTTGTTCGACGACGCCGTAACGCGCATCAATCAACAAGATCGCAACGTCAGCCGTCGACGCCCCCGTCGCCATATTGCGCGTATATTGAACATGGCCGGGCGTATCGGCGATGATGAATTTACGCTTATCAGTCGAAAAGAAACGGTAGGCGACATCAATGGTGATGCCCTGTTCGCGTTCCGCGGCGAGACCGTCGACCAGCAATGCGAGATCCGGTCGCTCGCCTGTTGTGCCTGACGTTTTAGAATCGCGCTCAATCGCGGCCATCTGATCTTCATAGATCAGTTTGGAATCATACAGCAGACGCCCAATGAGCGTCGATTTGCCATCATCAACGGACCCGCAGGTAAAGACCCGCAGGAAGCTCTTGCGCGCTTGCGCGTCGAGATAGGCTTTGATGTCAGAGGCGATGAGGGGGTCTTGATGGGCCATTAGAAGTAACCCTCTTCTTTTTTCTGTTCCATCGACGCGCCTGAATCTGAGTCAATGACACGGCCTTGGCGTTCGGATGTGGTGGCGAGCAGGGTTTCCTGGATGACTTCGGATAAGGATGTGGCCTGACTTTCGACGGCACCCGTGAGCGGGTAGCAACCGAGTGTGCGGAAGCGGACGGATTTCATCTGCGGCGTCTCGCCCGGATCAAGCGGCATGCGGTCATCATCGACCATGATCAATGCGCCGTCGCGTTCGACCACGGGACGCACCGCGGAAAGATAGAGGTCCGGAATCTGGATGTTCTCACGGTGGATATATTGCCAAATATCGAGCTCCGTCCAATTGGACAGCGGAAACACGCGCATGCTTTCGCCTTTTGTCACGCGGGCATTATAAATGTCCCACAGTTCTGGGCGTTGGTTCTTCGCGTCCCACCGGTGATGTTCACTACGGAAGGAAAAAATCCGTTCCTTGGCGCGGGATTTTTCTTCGTCACGTCGCGCGCCGCCAAAGGCCGCATCATATTTGCCGGCATCGAGCGCCTGTTTCAGCCCTTGCGTCTTGGTGATGTCCGTGTGGACGGCAGACCCGTGGGTGAAGGGCCCGACATTATCGGCAATCGCGTCAGGGTTGATATGGACGATCAACTCCATTCCCGCATCTTTGGCGCGGCGGTCCCGGAACGTGTACATGTCAGTAAACTTCCACCGCGTATCGACGTGCAACAAGGGGAAGGGCGGAGGTGATGGGTAGAACGCCTTGATCGCCAGTTCCAACATGACGGAGCTATCTTTGCCGACAGAGTAGAGCATCACGGGATTATCGCATTGGGCGACGACTTCACGCATGATGTGAATGCTCTCAGCTTCCAATCGGTCCAAGTGTGACATCTCCAAGCCGAGCGGTCCGGCGTGGTCGCGTTCCAGCGCGTCCAGCCGTTCGCGGGCTTTCTCAAGTGTACGCGGCGTCAACTGTCCGCCATCGTGCAGACGGGCGACGGTTTTCCCGTCATTGAAGAGTTTGCGCGACAGGGTCGAGATCGATTGGCCTGTGCGAGTCGAGAAATCTTCGAGCGCGGAAAGAAGTGCTTGCGTGTTCATGTGGGATATTTCCCACGAACAAACTTCGACGTCAATCAAAGAGTCATATCTGTGTGATCACGTCGTCGCGAGGATGGGCTAAGTCTATACAGGCGCGCGCCTCCCGTGCAACATAGGCGTATGTCCGACATTGAAATCCATCCCGACTATACGGATCGTCATGAGGCGCTTGTTGAGCGGATTACCATTTTGATCCGGGACAATGGGCCAAGCTCAGGTTTGCAGCTGTCCGAATGGTTGACGGATATTCCGCCGATCAATCTTTGGCGGGCTTGTTATTCGTCGCGACGCATCCGAATTCGAAACTGCGCGCGCTATTATCTGCGCTATGATGTGACGCGGGAGAATGTGCTCCGTCTGTCACCCTCTATTCTCCGTGACTTCCTGACGTTCAGTTTGATTTATATTCCTGAGCAAGCGGTTGCGGCCGTGGAAGGGGGGACCCTGCTCGCCAATAAGTTCCGGTCGATATCCTTACGTAAATTGAGCCGCGCACGGCAAGCTTTGTTAGAATTAGATGCGGACCTGCAACGCGAATTGAACGACCATTGCGTTGTCTTTCTATCCGGCGATATCGCATATTTTCTGGCCCATGATACGCGGCGTAGACACGCGACCTTGGATGTTCCCGTCAATGGGTCTGACATTGATATTGTCATTGTCACCAATAACCAGGCTGATCCCGCCAAAATTAAGGCCATTGAAAACGGACTGTTGAAGATAAAACGGCTCTTCTTGATGATGCCAAGCGTGCGCGAAGAATTGGATTTCATCGTCAAGCCCGTCGATAAAATGCTGGACCAGCTCGCCTATGGCGACATTCATCAGAAGATTGCCTCGAAAATTCTTTATGAAAGTTATTTTCTGATGGGGCGTGTCGATATTTATGAATCGCTCATGCGGAATCTCGAAATTCGCGGCACGCGGGCGAAGATCGAAGCTGATTTTGAAACGGCGCTGACGCAACGTAAAAATACGATCAGCACGATTTTGTCGCTCTCCCCGGAAGAGAGCCTCAAAGATAGTGAAGTGGCATCGTTGTTCTTCGCATCGCAAGAGCGGTTGGAATTTCAATAGACCGCAGGGGATTGATCCCCTGCGCTAATCGGCGCGCTTAAGCGCCTTGGCTCACCCGTGAATTGATCACCTCTAGCACTTCCAATACGGCGTCTGGGATATTCGTGCCCGGTGGGAAGACAGCTTTGGCCCCCATCTCTTTCAAGGTCTCAACATCTTCAGGTGGGATGACGCCGCCAACGATGATGAGGATGTCAGACCGCCCCTCGGACGTCAGCGCGTCGCGCAAACCGGGCACCAACGTCAAATGACCCGCGGCCAGTGATGACGCGGCAATGACATCAACATTCTTCGTGATGCCGAGCGACGCCGCCTCGGCGGGCGTCTGGAACAACGGACCAATTACGACATCAAAGCCGAGGTCTGAGAACGCCGTAGCGACGACTTTCTGTCCGCGATCATGGCCGTCTTGCCCCATTTTCGCGATGAGAATGCGCGGCTTACGGCCTTCCAGCTCACTAAAAGCCTGCACACGCGATAGCGCTTCTGCATACGCCGGGTTGCGCGGATCAAAGGCGGATGAATACACACCCGTGACACCCGTCGGTTTGGCTTCGAAGCGGCCATAGACCTTTTCAAGCGCGTTGCTAATTTCACCGACGGTCGCCATTTTGCGCGCGGCATCCACTGCAAGCGCTAAGAGATTACCGTCTCCTGTGTCCGCAGCCTTGGTTAGCGCATCGAGCGCCGCGAACGTGGCGTCCGGGTCGCGGTCCGCGCGTAGCTGTTTAAGGCGTGCGATCTGCCCTTGTCGGACCGTGTCATTATCAACGCGAAGGAT
This sequence comes from Algimonas arctica, assembly GCF_014652695.1. Classification (GTDB taxonomy): domain Bacteria; phylum Pseudomonadota; class Alphaproteobacteria; order Caulobacterales; family Maricaulaceae; genus Litorimonas; species Litorimonas arctica. The sequence goes on along the minus strand of NZ_BMZH01000010.1, from coordinate 33,555 downwards.
AGGAATATCATCGGTTTGATCGGACAGATATTTATTCACGCCGACAACCGTTTGCGCGCCACTATCGATGCGCGCTTGGGTCCGTGCAGCGGACTCTTCAATCCGAAGTTTGGGTATGCCCGCCTCTATCGCCTTCGCCATCCCGCCGAGCGCTTCGACTTCGCGGATATGCGCGAGCGCTTTGTCGGCCAGTTGATGGGTCAGGGCTTCGACATAATAACTGCCGCCCCACGGGTCGATGGTTTTGGTATGTCCGCCTTCTGTCTGCAGATATATCTGCGTGTTACGAGCGATCCGTGCCGAAAAATCGGTCGGCAAAGCCAGCGCTTCATCGAGCGAGTTGGTGTGTAGGCTTTGTGTGTGACCATCAACGGCCGCCATCGCTTCGATATGGGTGCGACCCACATTGTTAAAGACGTCCTGCGCGGTCAGGCTCCACCCTGATGTCTGGCAATGGGTTCGGAGCATGGTCGATTTTGGATTTGTCGGCTCGAACGGGCTGATCAATTTAGCCCAGAGCAGGCGCGCCGCGCGCATCTTTGCGACTTCCATGAAATAGTTCATGCCAATCGCCCAGAAGAAACTGAGACGCGGTGCAAACCGGTCAATATCCATGCCTGCGGCCAAGCCGGTGCGGACATATTCGAGGCCATCCGCGATCGTGTAACCCAGCTCAATATCCGCTGACGCGCCTGCTTCCTGCATATGATAGCCGGAAATCGAGATCGAATTAAATTTCGGCATATGCTCGGATGTATGCGCGAAAATATCGCCGATAATCCGCATCGAAGGCGCGGGCGGGTAGATATAAGTGTTGCGCACCATGAACTCTTTAAGGATGTCGTTCTGGATGGTTCCGGCGAGATCTTTTTGCGCCACGCCCTGTTCTTCAGCCGCCGCAATATAGAGCGCGAGGATCGGCAAAACGGCGCCGTTCATCGTCATGGACACGCTCATTTTGTCGAGTGGAATGCCATCGAACAAGACGCGCATATCGTAGATGCTATCAATCGCTACGCCGGCCATGCCGACATCGCCCGGCACGCGAGGGTGGTCCGAGTCATAGCCTCTGTGTGTGGCTAGATCGAATGCGACTGAGAGGCCTTTTTGTCCGGCGGCGAGGTTGCGACGGTAAAAGGCGTTACTGTCCTCGGCGGTTGAGAACCCTGCATATTGCCGGATCGTCCAAGGCCGTTGTACGAACATTGTCGGGTAGGGGCCGCGCACATAGGGTGAGAGTCCCGGATAGCTGTTAAGCGCATCAAGGCCATCCGTGTCGGCTGGTCCATAAGCCGCTGCAATGTCGATGCCTTCCGGCGACGACCAAGCCTCGCCCTGTCGAATGTGTGATGGATCCGGCCCAAGGGCGCGTTTTGTGAAATCAATACTCATCCCCGTACCTCCGGTTCTGGCACATCGTTTGATGGGTGGAGGGTGACGCCCAGAACAGGCGCGCCCTCGGCTTCACGTGCCTGACGGGCTGCGTCGCAATCTGCTTCGAACGATCCGTTGGATAAATAGGTCTCAATCCCGCCATCGGCTTCGATGGCTTGGAATTTCGCCCACGACAATTGCGCAAGATCCTCTGTCAATCGTTCGTGGAAATAGCTGCCATAGGCGACGTCGCGCACTTGGCCGATATGGCTCTCTTCCATCATTAACAGCTGCTGGTTACGCGCAATACGATAGCCAAACGGAGTCGGATTGCCGCGTCGTTGCGGCGCGGATGTTTCTGTGAAAGGTCGGACGGTGATATAATCGGCGCCGCCTGCGACGGCACCAAATCCGGCGCTCATCGTCCGCAGCATATTGGTCCAAGCATCTTGGCTCTGCATCATACGCAAGCTGGTGATCGCATGGATCGGCAGGCTCGCCGCGTCGATCCCGTAAGCTCCGGCGATGGCGGCATAAAGCCTGCGCGCCGCTCGGAGCTTCACAATATTAAGGTGCGCGTCTGTGCCAACGGCGAATAGGGCGCTCATCTGGTCATGCACCGCTGGGCCGTGACGTTTGAACGCGGCAGCCAATGTTGCTGCAAATCCAGCTAGTTCCAACATGTCTGTGCCGCCGGCTTCGTGGATCGCGGCAGCGTTTGCCGTGAAAGCGCGCCATGTCTTTGGGACATCAGGCCAATCTCCGAGCGGGTCGAGTCCCAGCGTGACAGGTGTGTCCGTCAGATCGTCGAAGGAGGGGGCGAAAGCGGTGGCCGAGCATCCCGGTTCAAATATGACGGGGACGAGGCTGACGTGCACGCCTTCGAGGCATCGTTTCAAATCGGCTTTGCGGTTCCAGTTTTGGCCCATGAAACGAACTGCGCTCGCGCCCCCTTTCAGGTCGGCCACTAATTGTTCATTGGCGAAGGCCGTATCCCGGTCAACGACGGGTGCGCAAATATGCCAAGGTCGTCCACTTAATAGGGGGGCATCGCTTCGGGACAAGGGGGCATGGTTATCGGGCCGTGTCGCGGCATCGAATAAGGGGCCTCGAATGACCCCGTCTTCAGTTTTGCTATTGAGGGTCGCTAAGTCTGCGCCTCGCAGGCCGGTCTCAGCCAGACTGCGCCAGTCCTCAAAGGTGTGATTGGGGAAATCACTTTGTATTCTTAGCTCGGTCATTCGCTCTCCTTAACGCGTGTCGATCTTGGCGTCTTGCGATAGGTCTAGAAAAGTCACGTGAAAGATGATCGAAAACGTGATTGCGGAAGGTGTAAATCGTTCTATATAAAGAACACTCGTTCGTTATATCGGATATTGAAACCAACCCACTCGCCCGCTAGAGGCCCCTCGCTTACAACTGCCCCGCTACTCTTACGCGACTACCTCGTCAGAAAGACCGATTCCCATGTCCAATGCGCCCACGGAAGAAACCGTGCTTGATGTCGAACATTTCACTGACCGTTTGTTTGCCTTTTCCATAACCCGTCCTGCGTCTTTCCGGTTCCGGACGGGCGAGTTCATTATGATTGGATTGCCCAAGACTGAAGAGCAAAAGCGCCCTGTTATGCGGGCCTATTCGATTGCGTCGCCCGCGTGGGACGACAAGTTGGAGTTTTATTCCATTAAGGTCGAGGATGGTCCACTTACGTCCCGTCTGCAAAAAATCGTTTCGGGCGACACTGTTTTGTTGGGTCGTAAGCCTGTTGGGACATTGGTGTTAGACGCGTTGTTGCCGGGAAAACGGCTTTGGATGTTTAGCACGGGCACAGGTTTTGCCCCGTTCGCGTCGCTCGTCCGTGACCCTGAAACCTACGAACGTTATGATGAAGTCATCGTCACGCACACGTGTCGCGACGCAGGCGAGTTGGAATATTCGCAACGGCTTGTTGCTGACTTGATCAATGATCCACTGGTCGGAGAGATGGTCGTGAACGCAGACGGATCGCCAAAGCTTAAATTAATCACATCGCTGACGCGCGAGGATCACCCCCTGACGGGTCGGATCACGACACTGCTGGACACAGGCAAGCTTTTCGATGTTGCTGGCACAGAGCCGCTTAATAAAGGCATGGACCGCGTCATGATCTGTGGGTCAAAGGATATGATCGGCGATACAGCGAAGATGGTTGAAAGTTTTGGACTTGAAGAAGGCTCGAACTCTGAGCCGAAGCATTTCGTGGTCGAGAAATCTTTCGTTGGCTAAGGTCGGTGCAGGCTAAGGCGGGCTAGTTCCCGCCAAAGCTGCCGAGTGTGGACAATGTCAATCGAATGCCGAATTCAGAGTCGTTTCGGATCAGATCATTGTCAAAATCGCGTTTCTCATAGAACAACTCAACCAAGGTACAGTCGTCTCTATAGCCGATGGAGGCCTGCTGTGAGCGGGTCACATCCTTGCCCAAATCCCGGACGGCCCGGTAGCCAACGGACCAGCCGCCAAACGGTCTTACGGTAATCCCACCCGAGATTTCTTCTCGCGGTGCGCCCGCAATGGTCGTGGTGCCCGTAGGCGCATTGACCTTATAGTAGCGGCCGGTCAGTTTTACATATTTCGTGTTGGCCGACAGGGTCGAGTCGATCCGCGACAAGACATCCCGGTCTTCGTCATATCGAACCCATGTGTTGGACTTCAGAAAACCACCGAGGTCGAGGTTAAGGGCGGCGATATATTCCGAATTACTGCCTGACAGTCCGGACCCGGGGCCAAATGAATCTGTAACGCCGTCAGAATAACTCCGTCCCGCAAAGATTGAAACTTCGCTCTCGCGACCTCGTAAGTCCCACATCGCGGCAACACGGGCCCCGACGTCAAGGCGGCGTCCTTCTTGGAAGAAGTCAAACCCGTCTGATTTATTGGGTTCGAACAGTAAAGCAGGGTCGAGGTCTGGTGTCGCGCCGTCTTCGAATAGGAAGTCACCGGAAACCGGGTCAAAGAAACGGTCCAGTTTTGAATCGCCAAAGCTTTCCGTGTAGAGGGCGCGCGGTTCAATGACCAAATCAACTGCGCCGCCACGGCGGATAAACGGATAGCGCAAATCAACACCGGCTTGCCCGATGGTCCGGCTAAAACCGATATCTGTCCCTGAATCTGTTTGAATATCGTAATTGTCGAATCGGCCCCAAGCAAAGGGTTTGACTTCCAATCCGGGGCCTGTGATCCATGTTTTAGAATAATCCAGTCCTGCCGTGGCTCGACCGTAATCACTGCCGGTTTCCCGCGTCAGATAGCTGGCATCACCAAACAGGCGCGCCCGACCTCCGAGGGCCGGATCGGTCACATAATACTCACCCTGAATCTTTGGCGCGATGATCGGCAAAACGCTATTATCGTCACGCGTCACGTTAATAAGGCCAGTTGTTTCGCTCTCAACGAAACGGCTGTTCAGGCTCTGAAAACCTGCGGCAACAGCGGAGACCCGAAAGTTTTTACCTTGTCCGGCGATGAAAGCCTGCGTGGTATTTTGCCGCCGTGTATTTTCGAATAGGCCATTGCTCTCAAACGCTGAATCCAGACCATAGCGGTCCAAATAAGTGTCATCCGTTTGGAACATGGCGGTATAGCCGTAAGTCCAAGTGCTCGACGGTTTGAAATACCCATCGACAAAGAAATGGCTTGAGAGCTCCGGTCCTTTTTCGGCATTGTTCGGATCGGTAAATCGCGTTGGATCATCAAGCGGATCACCGTTACGATCAAACACCGTTGCGCGGGTGAAAGACCCGGCGAAATTGAGGTCGCCCGTATTCAATTTGCGACGCGCCTGCAGCTCTAATAGCGGGTTGAGGCTCGAATAAATATGCGGTGTGACGGTGATTTCTGAATAATCATCAATCGCCCAATAATAAGGCTGCACGTAGTTAAACCCGCGCGCACCGGACATCCCGATTGTTGGAACCAGTAAGCCGGACGCCCGGTCCTGACTGGGGTCTGGATGCGCCAGATATGGCGTGTAAAAAATAGGGAGGCCGAATAATTCCAATACGGCGTCACGATAGCGGATCGTCCGCGATTCATCGTCTTGCTTGACGCGACGTGCGCGCAGCCGCCACGTCGGATTCTTCGTTTTTCCTTCGCTATTCTTGCAAAGTTCGCAGGCCGTATAGGTTACGTTGAACAGCTCAAATTCGCCGTCGTCTGAGCGGGTGACAAAGCGCGCAGCGGTCGTGGCGCCGCTCGCAAGGCGGGCTGTAAAGTTCGCCGCTGTCCCGGCCTGCAATTGATCAGAGAGTTCCAACTTATCAGCATATTGCACGTCGCCCGTCGCATCGATCAAGACAACGTCGCCCGTCGCAAGAACCTGTCCGGTTTCAAGGTTATAATCGACACGGTTGGCGCGAAGGGTCCGGTCCTGATAGCGCCCTTCGACCTCACCAATAGCGGTCAGAACGCTTGCGTTCTCATCATTGATCAGTTCGTCGGCTTCGAGATAAATCAGATCTGGATCGCGGAAAGGACTGTCTTTGGCGAGTTTAAGTGGACGACTGGTTCCAGCCGCCGTTTGGTTCGGGGCGAGTTGTGCTTGAACGTTCGGGACAATGCCCATGACCGCGATAAGAGCCAGCGCTGATGCTTGAGCGAAGAGGTTTCGGGGCATTCTATGGTGATTTGGGTCAGGCATACTGATTTTGGTTTTTCCCCTGCGAGACCCGGCGGATTGAACCCCAAACAAATCAGAGTTTATCACACGTTAGTGTTCGCCATAACCTCTCGTCTGCACCGGGTCCACGGTTCCAACCCTAAAAAAGACCTCGCTTTTGCATTAAATTTTAGAGGGGTAGCCTCATCAGGGCAAAAAGGGTGCGCAATCGAGCTGTCCGGTTGCATATTTGCAAGGTCAGCGTTGCGTGTTGCGGGCGAGGGCAAGGACGTCTGTCGGGGTTAGGCCGCTCTCTCGCAGTGACCGAATGGTCTGCGATCCCCACCGTTTACTCATTTTCTTGTCCGCGTCCTTGTCAGAGCTTTCCATCACCAAGCCGTGGTGATGATAGCGTGGCACGGGCCAGCCCATGAGGGTTTGGATCAAGACATGGATCGCCGTTTTTTCATATAAATCACGGCCACGAGTGACATCGGTCACGCCTTGCAGCCAGTCATCATGGGTGACAGCTATATGATAGCTGGTCCCGATATCGCGGCGGACGAGCGTTTTGTCTTCCAGAGTTGTGAGGTCGATGGGGATTATGGCGTCGCCTTCTTGAAAGGATAAGCGATCCGTTCCTACGGCGGCCATCGCCCGCGCCGTCGAGAGTTTGACTACGGGCGGCAGGCTGCGGTCCTCCCGTCCGGACCGGGTGGTATAGTCTTCATAGAGCAGCCCACGCGCTTCCAGCGTGTCAATCACGCCTTGATAATCGGCGATATGCTCGCGCTGCACGCGCACAGGCTTTGGCCAGTCAAAGCCGAGCCAGGTTAAGTCCTCATATATGGCGTCCGTTAATTCGGGCCGGGATCGCGTATTGTCGATATCCTCAATCCGAAGCAGGCATGGCCCAAGCGAAAACGCCTGCACCGCCGCATAGGCATGACCCAAATGCAGATAACCTGTGGGCGATGGGGCAAAGCGGGTTAGCATTAGCAAGACGTCATCTGCGTGGCGATAGGACGCATTAACGCCGCATCATCCCGCCTAAAACGCCGCGCACCGCATTGCGCATGGCGCGGCGCATCATCAGGCGGCCCTCGCGCTTGATCTCTTTGACGATAGCATTGTCTTTCTTGCGGGTCGTGCGTCGGCGCGTGGTTGTCGGCTTTTGCTTGGCTTTCGCTTTGGCAACTTTTTCGCGCTCAAGGCGCTTGGCTTCGGCCGCCTCTTCTTTGGCCCGTTTTTCGGCTTTGCCTTCGAGCTGCTCATAGGCGCTTTCGCGGTCAATGGCCGTGTCATATTTGTCGCCAATGGGACTGTCGGCTTGCACCGCTTTGCGCTCAGACGACGTCGCCGGGCCAAGTCGCGAGGCGGGGGGGCGGATCATGGTGCGTCCGACGACGGTCGGCGCGCCGCGCTCATCGAGCAGGCTGACGAGCGCTTCACCAATACCCAGATCGGTGATGACCTCTTCGGTATCAAAGGCGGGATTTTCGCGAAATGATGTCGCGGCGGCGCGAACGGCGCGCTGCTCCCGCGGTGTGTAGGCGCGAAGTGCGTGCTGAATACGATTTCCCAACTGGCCCAAGACGCTGTCCGGGATATCCATTGGGTTTTGTGTGACGAAATAAACGCCGACGCCTTTTGAGCGGATCAGGCGTGCGACTTGCTCGATTTTCTGGATCAAGGGCTTTGGCGCGTCATCAAACAAAAGGTGCGCTTCGTCGAAGAAGAAAACCATAATCGGTTTGTCCGGGTTGCCGACTTCTGGAAGCTCTTCGAATAATTCTGACAAGAGCCACAGCAGAAAGGTCGCATAAAGCGCCGGACTATTGATGAGCTCATCCGCGGCGAGGATATTCACCGCGCCCATGCCGTTTTCATCAACACGCATGAAGTCTTCCAACTCTAAGGCAGGTTCGCCGAAAAACTCGTCTGCACCGGCGCGTTCTAGCGTGAGCAGATTGCGCCGGATCGCGGCGACCGATTGACCCGTGACATTGCCGTATTCCCGGCTAACTTCGGCCCGGTTGTCAGCCAGAAAATTGAGCAAGCTGTTCATATCTTTGAGGTCGAGCAGTAACATTCCGTTGTCGTCGGCATATTCGAACGCGATGGTCATGATGCCTTCTTGCGTTTCAGTCAGCCCCATGAGGCGCGACAACAAGACAGGCCCCATTTCCGAAATCGTCGTGCGAACCGGATGGCCCTGCTGCCCATAGAGGTCCCAAAAAATGGTTGGAAACGCACGATAGTGATAGTCTTCCAAACCGATCTTCGTGGCGCGTTTGATCAGTTTTTCATGCAGCTTATGGCTTTCCGATCCGGCTTGCGACATCCCCGACAGGTCCCCTTTGACGTCAGCCGCGAATACGGGAATGCCGTTGGCCGAGAACCCTTCGGTTAGAATTTGCAGCGTGACTGTTTTGCCGGTGCCTGTCGCGCCCGCGACCAATCCATGCCGATTGGCTTTGTCGAGGCGCAGCTCTTGCCGCACGCCGTCCGTATCTGTACCAATAAAAATCGTCTGACTCATGCGGGTTTCTCCCAAGTTTCTTCAAGAAACTGAGAATCCGTTATGAGGATCACAGACTGAATGCAATATGGACAGGGCTATGACGTCAGATACATCCATCCGCTCTTCTCTCCTCATTCTTGCCGCGATTGCGCTGTTTTGGACATTTTATGTGACCCGAGACTTGATTGCGCCCTTTGCGCTGGCGATCTTCTTTTGGCTGGCGATTGACGCCTTCGCGCGTTGGATCGATGATTTGTCGCCGCGAATTCCCTATTGGTTTGCTTTAACAGTCGCGATGATCGTCACCGTTGCGGCGCTCGGCGGTCTGATTGTCGTTGTCGCAGATACGGTCGGCAGTGTTGTGGACGAATCGCCGCATTATGCCGCGAGAATTAATGAATTGTTCGCTTGGGTCGGAACTGTCACGGGCCAAGAAAACCTCTCATTTTCATCGATCAATGAGCGTTTTGGTATTTTGGAAAGTCTGCAAGGCGCGATTGGCGGCTTTGCTCAAACAATACAGGGTGTCGTGTCTGACTTTCTGTTGATTGCAATTTATGTCGTCTTCTTATTCGTCGCGCAGGCGAGTTTTCCGGGCAAGATGGACAATCTGTTCCCGGATCAGGTTAAACGCGCGCGCGCCATAAGAATTGGTTCGACGATTCGTCATTCGATAGAGCGCTATATTTCGGTGCAAACGCTTGTCTCCCTAATCCAGACCGTCATCAGCTATGTCGCCATGGTCGCCTTGGGGCTTGATAATGCCTTGTTCTGGGCTTTGGTGATCTTCATCCTAAACTACATCCCGATTGTCGGCGGCTTTGCCGCCGTGGCCCTGCCGGTTTTGTTCGGGCTTGTGCAGTTTGATAGTTTAGTTCCCGTGGCGGTTCTCGGCGGGGTGCTCTTTGGTGCACAATTCCTCGTATCTAATACGCTGCAGCCGAAAATGATGGGTGATAGTATGAACATGAGCGCACTTGTCGTGGTTCTAAGCCTGACTGTGTGGGGCGCCCTATGGGGCGGCGTGGGCGCGTTCTTATCCGCGCCGATGACTGTCATCTTGATGATAATTCTGGCGCAGTTTCCGACCACGCGATGGATCGCGATCATGTTGTCCGCTGACGGTGACCCGGATATGGACGGCGATGGCAAGCCGGACCGAGTGGTCACGCCATCACTTTAATGGATTTCGGTTCGTTATGGCTCACTGCAAAGTGATGCAGTCGTTGTTGGCAGGTTCATATTTCGCCTTCTACAAGAGGGTCATGAGATCCTTTGCTTTCCAAACTGCTTGTCTGTCTATCGCGTTTATTGGGATCGTGACAACGCCCGCACTTGCGGAGACCCTGTCTCAGCCCACCACAGTTGTTGAGTTGTTCACCTCGCAAGGCTGTTCGTCTTGCCCAAAGACGAATGCGTTTGTCGTTCGTCTCAACGACGAAGACCCGGACGTTTTAGCCTTGTCTTACGGTGTGACCTATTGGGATTACCTCGGCTGGACGGATACATTTGGCAATCCAGCGTCTATGACGCGTCAACGTCAATATGATGCGGCGCTCGACTCCGGTGTGTATACGCCGATGCTCGTTGTGGGTGGTCAAATGCATGCGCCGCGTCTCACAAAAAGCGATCTGGAAAAAACATCTGTGCCCGCGAGCCTTGCGCTTGTGCGCCATAGCGGTGAGCTTTGTATCGAAGGAAAAATGTCTGCAGGCGCAAAATTGGCCTTGATCGATTACGAATCTGGAACCCAGACGGTCGCCGTTAAACGCGGTGAAAATAAGGGGCGCTCGCTGACACTCGCCAATGTGGTCAAGGATGTGACATACCGCGATTGGACGGGGCAAATGATCTGTGGGCTGCACCCGAAGTCAGCCCTGGCTGTTTTAGCCCACGATGCCACAACGACCGCAATTATCGGTGCTGCGCGGTTTGAGCCTTAATCAGACGTAACGGTAAGGGGTTGCCGAGAGGGCTCACATAGTTTCAGCGTGGGGGGCTGGGGGGCTGATAAATCCATACCGAATCCGCATTCGCTCTCTCGACAGGCTTTATTTCGTGTCTGATCAAGTCTTCGGCGTGGCTGAAATAAGACAATATTGGGGCAACCCTTACCAATTGGCGAGAGAGGGTCCATAAAACTGTCCGCTGTTGTCATTTTGTCCGGCTTTGTCTTTGCCAGACCGGGTTAAGCCGGGTTAAGGCTGTGATGATGAGCAAGGTTGTGCGGATTGGCAATGGGCACAAAGCCCCGTCTCAGGTCAGTTATGACCGTCATGAACTTTCCCTGATTCTGAATGTCTATGGCCAGATGGTCTCCAAGGGTGACTGGAAAGATTACGCCATAGATTTTCTCTCTGACCGCTGTGTGTTCTCTGTTTTTCGGAAGGCGTCCGAGCACCCTTTGTATCGCATTGAAAAAGTTCCGGCCTTACGGAAACGCCAAGGTCAGTTTGCGATCGTAGCACCCGGAGGATTGATTCTTAAGCGCGGACACGATTTAGGGTCCGTTCTGCGTGTCTTTGACCGCGCCCGATTCAGAAGCATATAAATATGAAAATAACCCCGCTAGATTTGGATGGCTTGTTCTTGTGCGAGCCAGCGCGTCACGGTGATGCGCGGGGCTGGTTCATGGAGAGTTATCGTCAGGATAAACTCGACGCGGCGGTCGGTCGTGCCGTTCGGTTTGTTCAGGATAATCGGTCCATGTCTGCCGAGCGCGGCATTTTGCGCGGGCTGCACTATCAAGCGCCGCCCTTTGCGCAGGATAAGTTGGTGCAATGTGTCGGGGGAAAAATCTTAGACGTGGTCGTCGATGTTCGGCGGTCATCGTCGACTTATGGTCAAGCGAGCACGCTTGAATTATCGGATGAGAATGCGCAGCAATTATTTGTGCCTACGGGTTTTTTGCACGGTTTCGTTACGCTGACTGAAAATGTGCAAATCGCTTATAAAGTGACCGCGCCCTATGACGCGTATAGTGACGGGTCTGTGCATTGGGACAGTGTGGGTGTTGACTGGAATCTCGACGCGGATCCAAAGATTTCGGATAAGGACCGGGTCGCGCCGCTCTTTTCAGATTGGGTCAGCCCCTTTGATTGATGGCCTGTCGCAAGGTCTTTCGCCAATCTGGCAAAGGTGCCAGCGTTTGTTCAAACTTCGATACGTCGAGCACGGAATAAGACGGGCGCGTTGCGGCCGTGGGATATTCTGACGAAGGGACGGGTGTGACCTGAATGTCCCACTTAGCAAATCGAAAAATCTCCGATGCAAATCCGGCCCAACTGACCGGGTCGCCCGTTCCTGAGACGTGGAAAAGACCAGACTGTCCGAGCGCCGCGAGGGCTGACATGGCCAGAACATTGGCGTGTGTCGGACGTCCGATTTGATCATCGACAACCCGCAATTGTGAGGTGTCTTCGGCCAGGCGCAGCATGGTTGTCACGAAATTCCGACCGAATAAATCATAAACCCAAGACGTGCGGAGTATGGTGGCCTGTCCCCCCGCATCCTGCACCCCTAATTCCCCGGCGAGTTTGCTTTGCCCATAAACATTCATCGGTTTAGTTGGATCATCCTCACGCCATGGGCGGGTTTGATCTCCATCAAAAACATAGTCGGTCGAAATATGCACAAAGGGAATCGTCTCTCTCGCGCAGGTCTGCGCGATAAGAGCGGGCGTTTCTGCATTGATCCGAAAGGCGAGGGCGCGTTCGCTCTCTGCGCGGTCAACGTGCGTATAGGCTGCGGCATTAATCACGCCGCGGGGTCTGTATCGGTCTATCAACAGGTTCAAAGTCTGGCGGCATTCAGCGGGGTCAGCGGCCAGATCAAACGTTGCGCGCGGGATTGTGATGGCGTCATCTACCAGCCGTGCCAGAGCACGCGCCAGTTGTCCGGTTTGACCGAAGACGAGGAGCGGCGCGCCCATCTGGCTTACTCGACCGTGACGGATTTAGCTAAGTTGCGCGGCTGGTCTACATCTGTGCCTAACGTGACAGCGGTGTGATAGGCGAGGAGTTGTTGCCCAATTGCTTGAATGATCGGCGCACAGAGCGGCGTCGCGGTGGGGAGGGTCACAATGGTTTTAGATAAACCCTTGGCGGCATCGGCCCCTTTCGCGTCGGTCAGCAATATAATCCGCGCGCCGCGCGCGGCCACTTCTTGTAAATTCGAGACAGTTTTCTCAAACAGCGCATCATCCGGCGCGATGATTATCACAGGCGTGCCCGTTTCGATCAACGCGATGGGACCGTGTTTAAGTTCGCCCGCAGCATAACCTTCGGCGTGAATATAAGAGATTTCTTTCAGCTTGAGCGCGCCTTCTAAGGCGATTGGGACCATCGGCCCGCGACCCAAGAAAAAGATCGACTTGGCGTCAATGAGGGTCGCCGCGACCTGGGCAATATCATCGCTGCACAACAGGGCTTCCACGACCCGTTGCGGTAAAGTCGCGAGATCACGGCAATGCGCCGCCGCCGTGTCCGCATCGATGTGACCCCGTGCGAAGGCCGCGCCAACGGCAAGCGTTGCGAGCGCGCAGGTTTGAGAGGTAAACGCTTTTGTCGACGCGACGCCGATTTCCGGTCCGGCTTTGATAGGCAAGGCGATATCGGCTTCACGCGCCATGGTTGATGTCATGACATTAACGAGCGCGGCCGTTTTCAGGTTGAATGATTTGGCATACCGTAGCGCTGCCAGTGTATCCGCCGTTTCGCCCGATTGAGACACGACGATCATCAGGCTTTTAGGACTCAAGACGGGATCACGGTAGCGGAATTCGGACGCGATATCGATGTCGACGGCGAGGCCTGCGATCTGCTCAAACATATATTTAGCGACCATGCCGGCATAATAGGCCGTGCCACAGGCGACGATGATGACCCGGTCAATAGCCGCAAAGTCGAGCCCGTCAGGCATATCGACACGCATTTCAATTGGATCAAGATAGTGCGACAATGTCCGTGACAATGTTTCCGGCTGCTCGTGAATTTCTTTGAGCATATAATGCGGATATTGTCCCTTATCTGCGATTTCATCGGTAAAGGCGACGACGGTGACCGGGCGTTCGACGGGGGTGTCGTCCTTGTCGAAAATTTCAACGGAGGTCTTACGGAGGACCGCCCAATCGCCCTCTTCGAGATAGATGAGCTTGTTGGTCAAGGGAGCCAGCGCCATCGCGTCAGACCCCAAATACATTTCGCCGTCGCCCACACCGATGGCGAGAGGAGAGCCATGACGGGCGCAGAAAATTTCGTCTTCCGCGCCTTCGATCAGGATGCCAAGCGCATAGGCGCCACGGAATTGCGCTAAGGCGCTGGCCACGGCGTCGCGTGGCGTCGCGCCATTGACGAGGGCTTCGTCGATCAAATGCGCCGCGACTTCTGTATCGGTTTCGGATTCAAACTTGCGGTGGGCGAGCGCATCACGAATTTCGGCATAATTTTCGATAATACCGTTGTGGACGACCGCGACCCGGCCCGCCTGATGGGGATGTGCATTGTCTTCAGTCGGGGCGCCGTGCGTCGCCCAGCGTGTGTGAGCAATGCCAGAATGCCCATCAATTGGGTCACTAATCAGCTTGTCGTGCAAATTAGCGATTTTACCTTTGGCCCGACGGCGGAGGATCGTTTGACCATCCAGAACAGCAATGCCTGCACTGTCATAGCCGCGGTATTCCAGCCGTCTAAGCCCCGTCACTAAACGGTCAGAGACGGGTTTATATCCAATTATTCCGACGATTCCGCACATTGTTCTATTGAGTCCGTCTGGTTACGCGCTTGTGTCGGCGAACTAACAGTCCGAACAAGAGGCGACAAATTGATTATTCTTGTTGTTTACCGCTAATAGGATGCGTTCCCGTTAACGGCATGCTTGACAGGGTTGGTTTCGCGACCCACTCGCCCGCTCATGAAGGTTCTGATCACAGGAACAGCAGGTTTTATCGGGCAAAACCTTGCTATGCGGCTTTTGCAGGCGGGGCATGAGGTTGTTGGGATCGACTCGATCACGCCTTATTATGACGTGTCACTCAAACATGACCGTCTCGCGCGGCTGGCCCAGTTTGAGCAGTTTACCCAGCATAAAACCTGTCTGGAAGATTTCGAAGTCCTCTCAAAAATATTTGCCGAGGCTCACCCCGACTTTGTTGTGCATCTCGCTGCGCAGGCCGGGGTTCGCTACTCGCTTGAAAACCCCCGCGCCTATGTTGAGACGAACGTCATTGGCAGTTTTAATGTCACGGAGTTGTGTCGGGAATATAGCGTCAAACATTTAGTTTTGGCATCGACAAGCTCAGCCTACGGCGCCAACGACCGTTACCCGTTTGTCGAAACGGATAAGGCGAGCTTCCCCCTGACGATTTATGCGGCGACCAAGCAAGCCTCTGAATTGATTGCGCATAGTCACAGTCATTTGCATAATATTCCAACCACAGTGCTCCGATTTTTTACCGTCTATGGTCCGTGGGGCCGTCCGGACATGGCGTTTTTCTTGTTCACGAAGGCGATGTTTGAAGGCCGTCCGATTAAGGTCTTCAACGAAGGAAAAATGGCGCGGGACTTTACCTATGTCGACGATCTGACCCGCTCCATTGAGCTGCTGCTGGATGTCCCGCCTGTCACGGGGCAGCCTGTGTCGAAAACGGATTCTCTGTCTCCGGTTGCGCCCTATCGACTGGTGAATATCGGCAATGCAAACCCGGTTCCCTTGATGGATTTCATTGCTGAGATTGAGCGAGCCGTCGGCGTCACGGCGCAAAAAGAGATGCTTCCGATGCAGCCGGGGGACGTCTCAAAGACTTTTGCGGACTCGGATTTGCTCCAATCTTTAACAGGGTTCCGGCCGTCGACATCGGTGCGCGACGGGGTGCAGGCGTTTGTTGATTGGTACCGCGATTATTATGCGGTTGGGCGATAGTCCGGCATGATAATGTCACCGAAAGTTACCGGGTTCGGTTGCTTTAATCGCTTTCTGTCTGGGTTAAGGTGCGCGACACTTATTTGTGCGAAAAAATGAGCGTCACCGTTCATTGAGTCCAAGACAGGCTCGAATTCGATCTCGCTATTCGTTCGTATTCGAGCCGACCAAAACCAAGAGATACGACCCATGCAGTTCATTGATCTTCACGCGCAGCAAGCCCGGCTTAAAGCCGAAATTGACGCGGGCATTGCTGACGTTCTGGCGCACGGTCGATATATTCTGGGTCCCCAAGTCACGGAATTCGAAGCTAAATTAGCCGCATTTGGTGACTCAAAATTCGCGATTTCTTGCGCCAATGGAACAGACGCGCTCGGGCTGCCCATGTTGGCGTGGGGTATTGGGCCGGGCGATGCGGTATTTTGCCCGTCCTTTACCTATTGTGCGACCGCGGAAATTATTGCGCTGATGGGGGCCACGCCGATCTTCATCGATATTGATCGTGACACCTATAATATGTGTGCGCGCAGTTTGAAGCAGGCGATTGTGGACGTGAAATCCAAGGGTGAACTGGTCCCGCGCGCAGTCATGACCGTCGATCTGTTTGGTCAATGCGCCGATTACGAAGCCATTGCACCGGTCGTGCGCGAAAACGGACTGAAACTTATTTCTGACTCGGCACAAGGTTTCGGCTCGACCCTGAATGGTCAACACCCTTTGGCGTGGTCAGACGTTCAAACCACCAGTTTCTTTCCAGCTAAACCCTTGGGTTGTTATGGGGATGGCGGGGCTGTGACGACGAATGATGAAGATCTGACCGAGGCCCTCAATAGCTTACGGTTTCACGGCAAAGGGACCGAGGCATTTGATCATGCACGTATCGGCATGAACTCCCGTCTGGATACCATTCAAGCCGCGATTCTATTGCCAAAGCTCGCCGTTTTTGCGGATGAAATCGAACAACGTAACAAGGTGGCGGATATTTACTCGTCCGCTTTGTCAGGCCGAGCGGAGCGTGTGCCAGCGGTGATGGACGGCGTGGTGTCGACGTGGGCGCAATATACAATTGAAGTGCCGGATCCCGTCGCTTTCGCGGCAAGCCTACAGGCCGCCGGTATTCCGACCGCCCGTTACTATCCAAAGCCTGTTCACATGCAGTCCGCTTACGCGCATTTCCCCGTCGCCGGGAACGGCTTGCCCAATACTATGGCGTGTATTGATCACGTCATCAGCTTGCCGATGCACGCCTACCTCTCAGAAGAGGATCAGATGAAGGTGATCGATGCCGCCAAAGCCGCGTTGGCCTAGACGCTAAAAGGGCTGCGATGAGGGCTTTCGCGAGAGCGAACCCATTGAGTTTTGGTATGAAAGAGACGAACCGTAGTGGACGCAGTCCGGCGATAGTTCGTCTCAAGCCCAAATTCCCTGCTTTACAGGGAAAACTCGAGAAATTGGCCGGAATGACGCGTGAATTCGCGATTTCAGCCAAACAGGTCACTGATTTCACAACAGAAACTCCGCGATTCCCTGCTTCAAATTAATAGGGAAGTTGTGCGGGGGTGGCAGGGAGAAAGATTAGCAGAACAGGCAAACGTAACGTCGAAAACAGGCTATCGCTTGCAATAAAATCGGAGTTGGGTGAGTTTTCAGAGACGTTAAGACACGGGTTCGACGCTTCTGCCGTGCAGCAAATCCCTTAGGATATTACTGAAAGCCGTCGCCAAATATCAACCAACAAGGTAGGCAGAGTCTCTCTTGGCAGGGGCCGAAATCTGTGCCGTTTTATA
Organism: Algimonas arctica; assembly: GCF_014652695.1. Classification (GTDB taxonomy): domain Bacteria; phylum Pseudomonadota; class Alphaproteobacteria; order Caulobacterales; family Maricaulaceae; genus Litorimonas; species Litorimonas arctica. The sequence continues at coordinate 16,319 of NZ_BMZH01000010.1, read as the reverse complement.
TGACGACGGACAGCGAGAGCGGGAAGCCAACATACATCATGAGGGCGAGTTGGATCACTTCGCGAGACGTTTTAAAGTAGCGAAACGGGCTGTAGGTCATGGACTGACCCTAGCACATAGGTTCAAACGCAACTTCCCCTAACATTAGCTTGATGAGTGTTCCGCCACAGGTTCGGTCAATAGAATTCTTTTTTAAGAAATCTCCGACAATGATTCTATGATCGGGCAATCAGGCGTATCGTTGCTCATGCACATTGAAGAAATGTCTGCCAACCGTCGTTCCAGTTTACGTAGATCAGAAATTTTAGCTTTGATGGCCTTTCGGTGATGAGTCGTAACTAGAAGTATCTCATCGCAGGAGGGGGTATTGTCTTCGACACCAAGAAGGCTGCGAATATCGTCTTGAGAAAAACCAAGGTCTCTGCAGCGACTTATGAAGGTAAGCCTTCGGAGTTGGGATGTGTCATAGATACGGTGCCCACTTGGTTTGCGTTCTGGTTCAGGCATAAGTCCAATGTTCTCAAAATAGCGAACGGTCTCAATCTTCACCCCCGTTTTTGCGCTCAAATCTCCAATTGTGAACATGACATTTTTTCCCTTGTATCTATAGTTACTATAGGGGTTATGCCTTATCTTATGAAAGCTGAAAACCAAAATCGAGGCGGCCTTTTAGCGACCGGTGGTGTGATAGGTGCTATTTTAGCGTCATCGTGCTGTATCGTGCCGTTAGCTCTAATCAGCCTTGGTGTTTCCGGGGCATGGATCGGGAATTTAACCGCATTGGAACCCTATAAACCCGTATTCATCGGCATCGCCGTTGTGTTCTTGGGGGCTGGCTTTTGGCACGTATATTTCAAAAAGGCGGAGCCGTGTGAGGCAGGAACTCACTGTGCGAAACCCCAATCCTCCCGAAACACGAAAATCGCATTATGGTTGGCGACGGTCGCCATCATACTAGCCCAGACCATCGATTATTGGGCCCCACTGTTTTACTAAAAAGGAAAGACGATGAATAAATTTGTTTTGATACTGGCGGGCGTCGCAACCTTGGCGACAGGCGCATTCGCGATTTGCTGTCCCTCATTCAGTTCCGCCTACGCTCAAACTGAGGCGGCTACGACTGAGATTACAGCGTCTTTCACGATTGGTAACATGACCTGCGCCACATGCCCCATTTCCGTGAAGAAAGCCATGAAACGTGTTGACGGGGTTAAAGCCGTGGACATCGATTTTGGCAGCAAAATAGCAACCGTTGTTTACGATCCGCAAAAGACATCTGCGACTCAAATTGCTGCGGCCTCTACAGGCGTTGGCTATCCGGCCAGTGAAGTGAAAAATTAAGGTGAAGTTACGCTCTTTGTTGGGCGTCAGTATCGTTGGCACAATCATTGCCGCATTGTGCTGCTTTACACCCATTCTCGTCATTCTCTTGAGCTTTGTGGGGTTATCGGCTCTCACTGGGTATTTGGACTATGTGTTATTGCCGACACTGATCGTTTTTGTTCTGCTTACAGTTTACGCAGTCTGGCGTCGTCAAAACCCCACTAAAAATAATAATTCAAGAAGGGAATAGCATGACTAAGAACGATACCGTTCGCGCAAAAAACGTGTTTGATCTCATCGTTGTCGGGCCTGGTTCGGCGGGGTTTTCTGCTGCAATCACGGCTGCCGAACAAGGTAAACATGTCGCGATTATAGGCGGTGGCACCATCGGGGGCACTTGCGTCAATGTTGGTTGCGTCCCGTCCAAAACCATGATTCGCGCCGCCGAAGCTATGCAGGCGAGAGCTGTGGCTCAACGGTTCAACGGTATCAGCGGTGAGGCAAAACTCGACAGGTGGAAGGATGTCATAGACCATAAAAACGAACTCGTCTTAGAGTTACGACAAGCGAAGTATGCGGATCTCCTCCCTCAATATGAGACCATCTCATACATTGAAGGCATGGCAAGGCTTGTCCAAAACGGTGTTGACGTTGGTGGACAGCAATACAAATCTGACAAGATCATTATTACGACAGGATCACATTCATTTATTCCGCCAATTAATGGTATTTTGAGCGTGCCCTATCTTGATAGTACGAGTGCGCTTGATCTCACTACATTGCCCAAATCTATGATCGTTATCGGTGCGGGGGTGATTGGCTGTGAGTTGGGGCAGATGTTCTCTCGCATGGGGACAAAAGTGACATTGCTATGTCGGTCTAATGTCCTCGACGGCGCTGAACCTGAAATCAGCGAAGCGCTCACGGATTATCTGAGAGATGAAGGCATCGACGTCCACTGTGGCTCAGTTTATGAATCGATAGAGGACGACGGGGAAATTTGCCTTCGTTATCAATATGAGGGTGAAACGCACGATTTAAGGGCAGAGCGGGTATTGGTCGCGACGGGGCGCAAAGCCAATACCGCTGGCTTCGGCCTTGAGGAAATAGGTGTTAAGCTCGCAAAAAACGGCGGCATCATTGTTGATGATTTTCTGCAGACGAATGTTGCTGGAATCTATGCGGCAGGCGATGTCACAGGCCGAGATGAATATGTCTATATGGCGGCTTATGGTGCCAAACTCGCGGCACAAAATGCCTTGAACGGCAATCACCTGCATTACAGTAATCACGTCATGCCTGCGGTCGTCTTCACCGACCCGAATTACGCAACAGTCGGTCTGACAGAAGCGCAAGCTCGCTCGCAGGGCATTGATGTTAAAACGTCAACGCTTGATCTCAAACACGTTCCGCGAGCGTTGGCCGCTCGTGACACGCGCGGGCTAATTAAGCTCATTGCGGATGGCAAAGACAATCGATTGGTCGGTGCACATATTCTTGCGCCCGAAGGCGCAGATACAATTCAAACGACGGCATTGGCGATCAAGATCGGTATGACATTCACTGAACTTGGCGAGATGATCTTTCCCTATCTGACAACGGTCGAAGGGTTGAAACTAGCGGCGCAAACATTCGACAAAGATGTATCGAAACTTTCGTGCTGTGCAGGCTAAGGGGATTCAAGATTATACATAGGATAGTGGTCGATAGGGTGTTGTCAGCTTAAACGGCGAGGGTCAAATTTCTAACAATTGGGACTACGCCTAAACTGCGATCAACCCCCGCCATTCAATGATTGACGCATCACGCATGGCTTTGAAACGAGTCCGGCTTTCGAGATGCCTTTGATGGTTGAAGTGATTGTAGACTGCGGCCTGATTTGAGACGAATTTCTGAAGCGTCGAGATTTTCCAAAAGCGCGTCATGGCATGTTCTTGTCGTCTGAATGGTCGATGGGAATTCTCCGCTCGATTGCGCTCATACTGTTCGGTGTTTTGACGTTCTTGATTGCCGATATCGCGCATGGCAGCGCCGTAGGATCTGAGCTTGTCTGTGACGACTATTCGGGGTCGTCCGTACCGTTTCATCGCCTTCTTCCAGAACCGATGCGCCGCCAGTTTATCGCGTTTCTTGGTGACATAGCACTTCAGGATCTCCCCTTCGTGATCGACGGCCCGCCATAGTTAATGCTTGAGGCCATTGATCTTTACAAAGACCGCATCGAGGAGTCATTTCCATTGCAGATGTTCGCTTAGATAAAACGAACGTTTTGCACGTATCCGCTTCGCGAAGACTGGACCGAACCGGTCGACCCAGAGACGGATACTCTCATGGCAGACGTCGACCCCACGTTCATGCAGCAGGTCTTCGACATTGCGAAGCGAACATTCATCATCACGGCGAGTTTGATAACTTCGCGAGATGTTTTGAAATATCGAAACGGGTTTTGGGTCATGGAGTGACCCTAGCGCATCGCTTCAAGCTCAGATTTCACTGACAATGCCCTTCAACCATCAAAGGCATCTCGAAAGCCGGACTCGTTTCAAAGCCATGCGTGATGCGTCAATCATTGAATGGCGGGGGTTGATCGCAGTTTAGGCGTAGTCCCAATTGTTAGAAATTTGACCCTCGCCGTTTAAGCTGACAATGCCATTCCCCAAGTCGGGCTAGATTCGAGATAATTCGCCTTCACACATAGACCTATCTGCAAGCCCGAACGGAATTTGTGACGTATCTTGAAAAATTCCCAATATTGTGTAAGTGTAATCCTAGTAGGAAGCATTGAGATGAAGCAATTTATGCAGTCAACGTAAATTTTTCAAATATTGTCATTTTCTTCCGAAATTAGACAGACCTTTGCGAGGTCTTGAAGGATTTTGTGATGGGTAGTTCAAAGCTTTGTTTGAAGTTTATAAATAATAAAATTATTTTTCCGACTTTTGGAATATTATTCATCTCAGCCTGCGATTCGCCAACTAGCTCGGCTACCAATGAACTGGTTGAACCAACTCTAGATACATCATCTGAAATTGTAAGTGAAAACCAACCTCTTGAAAACAACAAAGTTGACAGGGAAACTTTAGGCGCAGCAGAAAAATCTGCGCTAGAGCTATTTTCCTATCAACAGGGAGAGTGGGAATGCGTGTGGATCATGTATGATGCCACTGGCCAAGAAACTGGGAGATTTCAGGGCTATCAAAACGTCCAACCCTCGTTTGATGAGTACTCGCAGGTGACGACAACTGTTATCCCAGAAATTAATTATGAAGGCCACTCCCTCAGAGCGTTTAATCCGGTGGAAGGAAAAATAGTTTCTCTTGTTGTTGGCCCCAACGGCGATTACTGGGAATTGTCGCAAGACCCACTCACGGGGGTGACAACATCTAAAATGCATAAAGACGCTGATGGAGTTTTAACCAGTCGAAGATTTACCCGGTCCCCCCTTGGAAATACGGGGTATAAGATTTTTATGGAGGTTTCCTATGATGGGGATGAAATCTGGTATAGGCGGTTTGAGCAGAGGCTAACGCGGCGAGTTGACTAAATGGCCCACTGCGGTTCGGATTTCACGTAATCCATAGTGTGTAGGGTTATTCAACTTTTACCGTAACTTTGTCCAAGACTTCGTAGTTAGACTGGAACCAATTTATCAATCGTTTGCCACCAAAAATGCTTGAAGTATCGTTCAAATTAAATTTGCGGTTCATACTGCCCTGGATAAATTTAAATTCCTTGTCAAAACAGGGGTTCATATTGCTGTCTCGACCCGAAATATGCTGTTCGATTGCGACACCAAGATCAAAAACTTTCTCATAGTAAGTCTTGTGAAGGTCAAGGCCTCCCAACAGAGCGACTTTTACCGTTGGCCTGCCCCTATGAATTTATCCAATCTAAAACCGTATCAATCAGCTGGACTAGTCGAATTGGTCAGGCAACACCTATAAGAATAGCCGCTCACTCTCAGTTGAACTAACCGGGGGCGTTTGAGGGTATTGTCAGCTTAAACGGCGACATCTGCATTTCTAACAAATCACCCCCCTAGACTGCTATCAACTCATGCCACTCAGTGGGACTGTCAGCGGAACACGCGCTAAAATGGATGCGCTATGGCCTGTCCATGACCCACATCCCGTTTTGTTACTTCAAAACGTCTCGGGAAATCATCCAGCGGGCGTGATGATGTATGTGAGGTTCCCGCTCTCCGTTAGAAACGTCGAAGATTTGCTTCATGAGCGCGGGATTGACGTTTGCATGAAAGCGTCCGGCTTTGGGTCGATCGGTTCGCGCCAATCTTTGCAAAGCAGGTCCGGTCGAGACGATCAGCCTACCTGCGTGGACATACGCAATAGAAACGGCACCTCGATGAGGTCTTTGTGAAATTAACGGGGCCCAGCATTATCTATGGAGGGCCGTTGACCATGAAGGCGAAGTGCTGGCGTGTTTTGTGACCAAGAAACGCTAAAACTGGCGGCGCATCGGTTCTTGAAAAAGGCGATGAAACGGTCCGGGCAAACGCGAATAGTCGTCACAGACAAGCTCCGGTCTTACGGTGCAGCCATGCGTGATGCCTCAATCATCGAATGGCGGGGGTTGATCGCAGTCTAGGGGGGGGGGCTGATTTGTTAGAAATGCGGCTGACGCCGTTTAAGCTGACAATACGGCCTCGTTCGATCTTGAGCTGTTTTAGAACCATCGCCACCTCATTCACTAATACTGAGGTTTTACGTTAGATCCTCTGATACCGCGTACTCATTGAACAAAGATGGTCGAGACGTGGGCGAAAATCGCCACTAAGGAGCCTTGGCGAGCGTCTTAAACTCGCCTCAAAGTAAGACGCTGAGCTAACTTCCGCTTTGGGGATTATCATGACTAGGGGGATGCTGTCGAACCTATCGAAACGTCTCTAAAGTTTCTCGATAGTGTTAGCCGACAATATTCGGATACTGGATGGCTTGGCTAGCCACGATGTACCAGGTCACGAAGAGGGTGTTTATGAAAGCCCCCGGAAGGTAACTGCCCGTACGCTGGTAGGTAAATGTACCGATCACCGCGATGATGAGCATCAGCGGCACAAACTGATGCATGATGATCGTGTTGAGGGGCTCGTTAGGCGTAATAAGCGTGCCCGTCATAAAGAGCGTGGAATATTGGACGATCAAAAAGATCAAGAACCCACCCGCTAGCATCGCGATGTTCGCCGCATATTCGGTCCAAGGACGATCATCCAAGTTGGACATCCCAATGTGCAACGCGCGTGATGCGAGAAGAAAGTACACGGCAAAAGGAAACAGGTAGATGATAGCAATCTTTGCTTGAGTGATGCTGAGCAGTTTAACGCCGACGATCCAAAATCTGAAATCGAGGTGAAACACCGCGCTGGCGAGCCATGTTGCAAAGTACCCTATGCCCACAGTGAGTAAGGCAATGATCAGCGCCCGTCCGACTTTCGTCTCTGTTTTAACGGGAGCGCCCCGCACCAAAAGTCCGATCAGCGTTAGAATGATGGCGTTGAGGACTGCCCAAACCGCGACTTGTGTCGTTACCGATTGGGGGAGTAACGCAGAGGCCGGTAAAACAGCTTCGGACAATTTGAAGAACGGGTAGAATGTTGCGACAGGTATGATTGCGCTCACCACCGCAACAGCCCACCATTTGAGGTCACGCTTGCTATAGGCGAAGTCTGTCGGTCGCGCACGAAGCCTGCTGAATTGAGGCAGGGCTAACAGGAGTTCAAAGCTGCCTAGCAAAAGAACCACAAATCCAATCAACGCGATGAGCGTTCCAACTTCCTTCAGAACCCAAATTTGATTTCGACTGCTGAGAGATGTTCCGCGGTCGAGCGTTTGCGCAAACCAATCAACCGCATGGCCGATTGCTGCGGTCGAGATGTGGTCTCCGGGGTGAGTGACCGCAGGTTGGTAGAGCGCTCTTGCTGTCCCAAGTTCAATGTCGCCGTAAACTTTGCCTTCAATGATCGTCTCGTCTGTATTGAACACGGCTTTCATCTTGTCGCCTGCGCCCGCATCCGAAGCCCGCGCCGTGCCCCACATCAGAGGGGAGAACTCGTCAAATTTCGAAAAAACAAGCCCCAAGTTTCGTGGCCAATCGGGAGTGCCTTTTAATGCGAACGGTGCGCCCGTGCTTGATCCCTCAAGAACAAGGCTTTTATAGTGGTCCGGATATGTCGCCGCCGCGGCTAACACAGCCCACCCGCCCATAGAATGACCTTCCAAACCGATATTGTCAGTGTCGACGATATCCAAACCTCGAAGGTAAGCGAGGCTCGCGGGCCCTCCAAACCCATTGGCAAAAGCAGGCGGGTCTGAATATCCGTGTCCGCTTTGATCAGGTGTCAGAATGACATAACCACGCCGCGCAAACTCAATCGCGAAGCCAGACTGAAACTCGCGCGAGTTAATATAGCCGTGCATCGCAAGAATGCCGGGCGCTTTTGAGGCTGGAGTCGCTTCTTCCGGAGTGTAAAGGAGCGCTCGCATCATCTTGCCGTCTTCACGTTCATACTGAACGGGCGTGATCGAAACACCGCTGGACGTTTGGACAAAGTGCGCGGTCAGTAATCCGATCAGGATCAACGCCCAACCGATGACAAAGAGCGTCCAGCTCTTTTGCAAGACATTCATTTTTCCTGCGGTCATGGCTGTTTCCCCAAACTCAATTGAATGTCTTAGGCTACGTTCACAAAGCCCAGAAGGAAAGCTCGATAATTGAATGGCTGGTTTTCGGGGGAGGGGGGCATTTTCGAATTTTTTGGACTCGGTAATGAGAGACTTTAAGGTGTGTATTTAACATACCCCCTCACTCATTTTGTTGGTCCGATGGGGGCCGGGTGCTAGCTTTACGGCATTGATCAAGGCGTCGCTTTTGGCGGGGGGCAAGGGCCCTCTGAAGGGAACTTGGCCTGAGAGCTTGCGCGGGCGACGAATCAAAGCTCATGATCAAGAAGCGGACGTTTGTGTAAGACGAGAGCAGTTGCGCGCGAGTGCTTACCATATGCCTACCCGCGATGCCTTGTGAACCTACATAAAGCTCAACACACGTTTAAGTCATTGATATTATTGTAAAATTGTGCCCCCACACGGACTCGAACCGCGGACCCCCTGATTACAAATCACGTGTCGTTAGGATCTCGGTTTGACCTAACCCAACTAACGACTGGACTTCCCGCGCGAAGCACGCGGTAGTGTCCTGCGGCCCGATCTGAGGGCCCTGTCTCGGTAGTAGCGCTCACACGGTGTGGGCGCAGATTACGGAGACTTAAATGACCACGCAAATCCAGACTACCGAGATCACCCCACCCCGTGAGGGCATAAAGCAAGCGAATCTCGTCGCGATGCTGTCGCGCAAGAGCGGCGATATTAGTCGGACACTCATGTTAGCATTTTTGGCGCCCTCTATCGTGAAAGATATTATCGATTGGAAGCATCCCGTCGATATGACGGTTGATCAATTACGACGACTGTCCCCGAACCTGTCCCTAGATTGGACCGCCCAAAGAGCGTTCCTTGGGATGGAAGACTAACACCTCAAAATCCCATAGATGTTAACTGCATCCCGTCAGAAATATTGCGGCGGAAAAGTTCATGATCTGAGACGCTTTAGATAATCGGCGTAAAATAGCCGATTCTCACGTCTCTCTTGACCTCTCCCGTGAGGTCTTATCTGGCTAAGCCCCTGATAGTAGGGGCTATTCTCACTCCACACATCTCGGAGGCCGAGCGTGCTGAGTGCGTGGTAGTGGACGCAGTCCGGCGAGAGCCAGTCTCACGCCCAAATTCCCTGCAAACAGGGATAATAACAGGGTAATTTCGATATTTTCAGATATTTTTGGACTTTCATCGTCAATAAACGACGACTTTTCAGGCTCTTGCAAGATAATTCCCTAAAAACTTAACAGGGAAGTTTTACAGGGGGATCAAGGAAATTATTTCTAAGAGCAGGGACAAATACCTTACAGGAACAGCGTTACAAAATCTCGCCTTCTAAGACCTTTGTGAGAGTTGAAACTGAAAACTGCGGCGATCTTTGAGACTTCGTCAAAAACATGCGCTTAAATCTGTCTTACTTTATTTCCGGCGATGGTCTGGATGCGTGACCTTACCAATTAAGCTATCATTACTGTGAATGACGTTTGCTCCTTTGCCGACAATCAGCGCGTCTGGCTTCGCCCTCATGATCAATGGCTCGCGATAAATAATGTTGCACACCATTGATCTTCACAAAGACCTTGTCGAAGTGCCACCGCCATTGGGTATGCTGGCGAAGGCAGGACACGCGTCGACCCCGGATGCGATTGGCGAATAGTAGCCCAAACCGGTCAACCCAGAGCCAGATGCTCTCATAGCAAAGGTCGAATGTCTGTACACTTCCGCTGAAAAAGCGATTAACGTAAGGACCGCGCCTTGGATTAAAAGAGAGCGCTCAATAGTCGGACATCAATGTGATGGAAAAGTGAGGACGAGCCATGGATCAATCCACTTTACCTGAACGACAGCCATCGACAACCTCCGACGCCATTCTAGATCGTGCAATCGGCGCTCTTATGGGGCTTGCCATTGGCGACGCCGTTGGGACAACACTCGAATTCAAAGTGCGCGATAGCTATCCACCCCTAACTGACATGGTGGGCGGCGGTCCGTTTGGCTTAAAGCCTGGGGAATGGACGGACGATACAGCCATGGCTTTAGCGTTAGCTGATAGTCTTCTGGCCGATCCAAACCTCGACGAGTCCGATCTCATGGAGCGGTTCGTTGATTGGTACGAGAAGGGCGAATATTCCTGCACGGGGTCTTGTTTCGATATTGGTATAACGACTCGAGCCGCTTTGTTTCGCTGGTTAGACGACGGAAATCCCCTTGCAGGTTCAACGGACCCTCAGACAGCCGGTAATGGGAGTTTGATGCGACTGGCTCCTGTTGCCATTCGCCATTGGGGGAATAGGCCTTTGATGCGCGATGTAGCGGCGCGACAAAGCAGGACGACGCACGGGGCCCCTGAGGCCGTGGATGCCTGCTTAGCCTTTGCTGAGGCTCTCGCTGACGCGATTGAGGGCGCTAAGCCCTCCGAGGTGCTGAGGGGACGCTCAGGCCCTTATTCGGGTAGCGTTGGACCAATCATGGCGGGAACCTGGCGCGGTAAGAAGAGGGATGACATCCGCGCCTCTGGATATGTCGTCCATTCGCTTGAGGCATCCCTTTGGAGCGTCGAGCGCACAGGGGGTTTCAGAGAGGCCGTTTTGCTAGCAGCGAACTTGGGCGAAGATGCCGATACTACGGGTGCAATCACAGGGCAGCTGGCGGGGGCGATATATGGCAACCGGGGCCTGCCGCAAGACTGGGTCGATCGAGTTGCTTGGGGGCAGCGGATTCGATCAATAGCTGACAATCTCAACTCTACCAGATCATAGATGAGCAAAGTCTCTCTTAGCCCGGGCTCAAATCTGTGCCATGAGCGCTGACGTCAGACAGATTAAAGCAACCTTTGGTATTGTAGGTGGTAATAAAAGATACTCCAGTAAACGGCTTACCCGGTTAAAGATCAGTCAATGACGTGGCGGATGTTAATGGGTTGGGGGCGAATGCACCGGCCATGATTGTTATTACGATGATATTCCTATCTGGCGCCTTTATCGTGTGATTTGTGTGGACTGGAGGCTTTCGTCTTCGACAGTCCGCTTAACTTCGCCCCTAACTTTCGAGGTCCCGGAAATCGCGCCGCAACTTCCACTCACGCGAGGTGACAGAGCGTTCCAGGTCTTGCAGGCGCTCTTCGAGCGAGCGGAACTTGGAGCGAACGTCAGAGTATTTTGCTGTATCAATCGGCATGACGTCAACTCGGTCGTGGCGTTTGGCCTTACGTTCGGCTTTACGCTGCTTACGACTTTCACGAACATACGGAGCCCGCTTATCCGCCGGGATGAAGATCCACATCAAGAAGTAGACAAAAACAGGCAGTCCGGTGAACACAATGGCTAGGACAAAGAATATCCGCATCGGACCGTGCTCAATCCCAAGCCAATCCCCGAGACCAGCACAGACGCCGCCGAGAATACCGTCGATTTTATTGCGACGGAGCTTCGGACGGCTCTCATCGTCTGGTTCAAGGTCGTAATCGTAATCGTAATCGTCGTATTTGGCGTTGCGGCGGGTCATGCTTTGTCCCTCCAGTTGGGGATTTCATCATCAAGAATGCGTTCCAGCACTTTGACGCGTTGATCCAGGATGTCCGCAATGCGTGACATTTGTTCGAGTTCGACGCGGTGGGTTCCGGATTCCGGGGTGCCGCCGCCGCCCATACGCTCTTTATGGTCATAGTGAGTCTTCAGCATCTTTGATGCGACGCCCATAAAAATGGCGACGATCGGGATCATGAAGACTAGGATTTCGGGCCTAAACATTGGGGTTCTCCTGCCTTAAAGTCGTTGATCATAAGGGTGTGCGCCCGGGAGAAGATGGTGACCGAGTACGGGGTAGTCCGGTCAATTGGGGGAAGACCTCCTCCGGGCGCATTCTGGGACCTCAGCCTAGGTTAGGCGAGGTCATGTTTGTTCAACTCGTTTTTTTGACGGGCTTGTCAGATTTGTTGGCGGCTTTAGGCTTGCTCATGCGGTCTTTGAGGGCAGCGAGTTCATCTTCAAGCTCATCATTTGAATCGAGAGCCGCGAATTGGGACTCGAGGCTTTCACCTTCACCCAGATCAAAGGCTTCAACATGGGCTTCCAGCTCATCGACTTTGCGTTCCATCCGCTCATAGCGGGATAAGGCATCATCAACACGCGTATCCACGATTTTGGTGCGCATCTTCACTTGGCTGCGAGCCACACTGCTGCGCATCGTCAGCGCTTTATGCTTGGCTTTGGCTTCGTCGAGCTTCGTCTGTAGCTTGGACAAATCCATGTCGGCTTTACCAATGGCTTCATCAAGCACTTCGATCTCTTTGCCGACCACATCAGCCATATCCTCGGCTTGACGGCGGGCTGTCAGCGCACCCCGGGCCAGATCTTCGCGGTCCTTGGTGATGGCGAGCTCGGCTTTGGCCGCCCAATCGTCGGCATGTTTGCGATAGTCGTCTTCACGGCGCGTCAGCTCTTTGCGTTCTGCAATGTTGCGGGCGGCGTCGGTGCGGACTTCAACCAGCGTGTCTTCCATTTCTTGAATGATCAAGCGGGCGATCTTTTCAGGATCTTCAGCCGCCTCAATCATGGCGTTTAGGTTTGAATTGATGATGTCGCCCATGCGGGAATAAATGCCCATGTGTCTCGTCTCCTTGAAGAATGGTGCGACCTCGTGGCTGAGGTCTGAGGTTAGAGGGTGACCGCTAGGTCAGGATCACAGCGATTAGGAAGCCGACGGCAAAGAAGCCCCAGCATTCCTTGTCACGGGTGGTGAGGTATTTGACAAAGCGGGCGCTTTTTATGCGCCAGCTAACCGGTTCTTGTGGCTCAATATCCATTAGAGGATTTCTTGATAAGTGTCTGTTGAGCCGTGCAATGTCATGGCGCCGTAGGTGCCAATCGTACGGACGTTCATCGCCGCATAACCGCGACGAGCCCGTGCCCGGCGAACAGATCGCGACGGTGAGGTCGCAGCGCTGATGGCGTTCAGGTTATTATCGGTTGTGCGGATGGTCATCTTTCGGCTCTCTCTCGTTTCGTCCCGAGGCGTGTGCTGCGGGGTGCGAAGCTGTGTGCTCCGTTGCTGTGAGATCAAAGTGGCCGATGAGGGGGCGGATGTCACGGAAAACTAAACTATTGAAATAAAATGATTTTTTAATCCCAACTTCATTCGCGCGAATACTTAGTAACAAAACTCACCAATAAATGGCCTTATAAGCCAAATATATTTGGTGTAATTTACTATACTTACTGAATTGCCTCCCGTCACGCTCTCGCCTGAGTCCCGTTGATCCTCACAAAGACCTCGTCGAGGCGCCCAGGCTGGCTGGGATGATGAACCTCCGATCTCCTTTATCCTTGGGAAACGTCGATGATTTGCTGCAAGAGCGCGATATCAACGTTTGCCGTGAGAGCATAAGCGGCTGGGTTGATCGGTTTGGTGCTCTGTTCGCTTATCCCTCGGCTTCCATAACAGGCTTCGCGCTCCAAACCGCCAGTTCGTTGCCACTTGGGTCTTTAAAATGAAACCGCCGACCGCCTGGGAAGTCATAGGCAGGCATTGATACTTCAGCGCCCGCGGATCGGATCGACGCTTCACTGGCAAGGAGGTCGTCTGAATATAAAATCACCAAACTGCCCTGATCACTCGGCTTGCGGTCACTTTCCTGATCGAAACCACCATCCACGCCTGCGACATGAATAGCCACATAAGTTGGCCCCCAATCCTCAAACGTCCAACCAAAAGCTGCGCCGTAAAACTGCTTCATGGCTGCATTATTTGTCGACGGTAGCTCTATATAATTAAACCCATGGTGCAGTTGTCCCATTTCAAACCTCTCTTTGTGTGCGCCCAAAGTAATGACCTGCCCCTATGTAATGCGCCCCTAACTTTGTAGATACCTTGGTCCTTCACATTGCTGCTAGTTCGAATTGGGCGGGCGACAGCATCCAATCCAGCGCGTCAGAAAAGATACTTCGAGACCAAGGTTTTCGCAGTCTGAAGGTGCTCGATTTTCACAGTGATTTCGGTTGGTCTCGGCTTTTTCACTTTATCCGACCCGAAGTCTTCATTGATGCGATCGAAGTCATACTGAAACTTCTCCAGCGCGGGGCGCCTAAAATACCAGAGCAACGAACCTTTGTTCGCGATGAGAGCATATCGGTTTGGTCCCGGATCTTCGATGTGATGGAACCGAACCTCAAAAATCACGCCTTTTTTGTTCGGAATGCACCTGAACCGCTCGTTCGAAGTGCCCAAACTCAGAATATACCAGAACGCGATCTTGGCATTGATGCTTGTGAAGCGATTATCGATATCGGCGATGACTTCTCTCTCTTCTTCTGAAAACATCGTTATCCCTCCCGCGCCTGCCGCTGCACTCGTTCGAAGAATTGGCGAGAGGCCTGTTCACGCGCGTCTTCTGTTTCCATTAAACACTTATGCGTGGGCATTGTCAGGGGAAAGTGCGTTTGAAGTTTTGTGCTAGTATCTTTGCACGAGTTGTCCGTCTCACAAGCGCTGACGTCAGACAATTTCGGCTTCAACTGAAACCGTTAAAGGCGACATAATTCAAAACCAAGAATACTGTTCCTTAGGCCGGATAGTCTGAGGCTCTGAATAAGGGCTGTGTTTTTGCGCATGATTAAAGCTCATAACGAAGCCAATTGATTCCACTCGCAGACGAAACGATTCGGAAAATTCGACGGTTTAAAGCAGTTTTTGCTAGTCATTATGGCCTGAAAACCCCTCAACTGCATAAATATATATAAGTCACTTATACTTTGCGCAGAAATATCTTGCGCAAACATCGCGACCCGCTCATCAAAAGATCATTCCGCAGAGTATCGCGGCAAAAGAGCAGAAACAGGGATGTCTGTCCTCGCTCTGAAAATGGGTTTAGAACCCATCTGCAGGCAATCCTCAGGGAACTGCTTGCGCATTAATTGAACTAATTGGCGCGTTTGCGCCCAATGAAATTTCAACGTCGCCGAATTCGTTCGGTGGCATAGATGCGCAAGGAGACTGACGATGAATGTATAGATAGCGGGACTCCAAGTTCCAATTTTAAGCCACACCGCTCAATATGAAGTGTTGGGCTAATCAAAGGCGCGAGACCCCTCTCACCATGACGTGACGTTATGGGCGGGGCTACAGACCGAGCCGTCTTCTTTTAAATAGCACAGTTCGTATTTTCTCTGTGAGGGTTGCGTCCCCAACGATGTGAATTAGCTGTGCATTCTTTGAAAGGCTTTAACATGGCCGTTAAACTGACTGGGGCGCTACCCCAAACCTTGACCGAACAAAGGCATCTCAACGTTGTCTATCGTAAGGTCGACACGCTCACTCCGTATGAGGGCAATGCCCGCACACATAGCGACAAACAAATTGCACAGATTGCCGCCTCTATCAGGCACTTCGGGTTCACCAATCCCGTCCTCATTGATGATAAGGGCAGTATCGTTGCGGGCCACGGCCGTGTTGCTGCAGCAAAGCTGCTGGGTCTCGAGGCTGTTCCGACGATTGCTCTGAGCTATCTTTCCTCCGCTCAGCGGCAAGCCTATGTGATTGCCGACAACCGGTTGGCCGAGCTCGCCGGTTGGGACCGCGACATTCTGAAGATGGAGTTCCAATGTCTGGCTGAGTTGGATCTTGACTTTGAATTAGAAATCACAGGGTTTGAGACGGCGGAACTCGATCTTCTGCTTGACGATAGCCCGGACGCCTCGAGCGATCCTGATGATGATTTTCAAACGCCTGAACCCGGGCCTGCTGTGACGCAGCTCGGTGATGTCTGGTGTCTAGGACCACACCGCTTAGTGTGTGGTGATGCACGCTCCCCCAAGACCTACGAGGCTCTGATGGGTGATGAGCCCGCGCATGCTGTTTTTACCGACCCACCTTACAATGTGAAGATTGACGGCAACGTATGCGGCTCAGGTGCTGTGAAGCACCGTGAGTTCGCAATGGCATCCGGAGAGATGAGTTCGGAGGCTTTCGCGGACTTTCTGGGAAGCTCGCTTGGCGCAATGGCACGTGTCAGCCACAACGGGGCAATCCATTTTGTCTGCATGGACTGGCGTCATATGCGGGAGCTACAGGCGGCAGGCCGGGAGATCTATTCAGAACTCAAGAACCTAATCGTCTGGGCCAAGACCAATGGCGGCATGGGGACGTTTTACCGCTCTCGGCACGAGCTTATTTTCGTCTGGAAAGTGGGCTTTGGTCCACACACGAATACTTTTGGTCTCGGAGAGCATGGTGTCTGACGTCAGCGCTCATGGCACAGATTTGAGCCTGGGCTAAGAGAGACTTTGCTCACCTCCATCCTTATGGAGTGAAGCATGAGACAGACTAAAACAACGT
>NZ_BMZH01000009.1 GCF_014652695.1 Algimonas arctica | reverse complement strand
TGCAATACCGCAAAGCCGTCGCCTAATATCAATCAATAAAGGTGAGCAAAGTCTCTCTTGGCCCAGGCCGAAATCTGTGCCGTTTTATATGACGACGGACAGACAACTCCAATGCTACCAAAGGGCTCGAGGATTTGACCTCATCTCTGTCAGGCAAGGGCCGCGTTGAAATGGGCATAGCGGAAGGCACAGACGCAGGTGCGCGTCCAGTAAATGGCAATCTCATGAAGCTGTTCCCCTCGACGCCCAAAACCTTTTGAGCAGCGATAGAGGTGTTATGGGGCCACTTCGGGTCGCGTGGATCGAGTTCGGTGTTTTTCTGCCAAACGCTTGGTTTTACAGTCGGTCTTGCTCCGCTTTACGCGGATCGACCTTTGAGGTCTTAGACGCCCATTATACGAATACGGCACAGGCTAGTGGCAACAACCAACCCCGAGTTTAAGCCGGAGTCAGGGAACACGGTTTAGACTTTATCGGTGAGAACTAAGCGACGCGGAAAAGAGAGGGAGTTTTCGATCGGTGTCCGATCAAATCAAGTGTCGCCTTATAACTGATACGTAAGCTCTCACGGAGTTCATCGTCCGATAACAGGGATGCGAGCGTTATCGCGCCGCGATAGGCATCGCGGGCCGTCGTGAGCGTGTCCCGGTCGCCCGTTGATTGACCGAGGGTCAGCAATGTATCTGCAATCGCTTTTTGGATCAGTGCATGTTCGCGCGGAGCATCTTCAAAAGAGTAATATCGGGTCGCGGAACTAAGCGCTTCCACAGCTTGAATGAGGGGTCCGGGATCTTTCGTCTCGCCCGCCAATGTGATGAGTTCGCGCGCCAAATCCCAGTTGAGCTGACCGAGTTCTCGGTCCGTGTTCTTCAACTTTATCTGCAGGTCCGCGAGTTCGCGGCGGTTATCAGGTTTGTGTCGTGCCATGTCAGGCTCCTCTGTCGCATCCTGCGACGGTGGTAATACTGCTATAGCTGTGGACCAACGTAGTAAATGCGACGTTAAAGAAACTGAAGTCTTGGCTCAGTTTGATTTAAAAGGAGTTCTGACACACCCCAGACCAGCGCATCCATCCGATCGGGTGATCCGTTTTGATGCGGTCCACCAAACGCGCATAATTCGTCTTCTAAGGCCTCCATAGTCCCGACATGGTGAACGCGGCCCCGAGCATAGAGTAGTCCGACTGGTGTCGCACGGCCCCGTTTGCTCCGCGTGGCATGACGTCGAATAACGGGCACATCGGGATCAATTTGGTGAATGACCGTTTCAATCATCTCGCCGCCCTGATTGCTTTCCGCCAAAATCCCGTCGGCTTCATAGCTATGGTAGAGGGCAATGGCACGTTCAGCCCATATGTCTGGTGCGGCGCGAGGGAGGCTCGCATCCCGCAAAACATAAGCGTCTGCCTCTCGTCCCTCCCCGCGTCGCCCAACGACCACCAAACCACAGTGATCCGCCGTCTCGCCAGATGTCGCAGGCGGGTCAAGCGCAACAAGAATTCGATCAAGCGGCGGCGTTTGAGTGACACGCGCTTGATCAATATCGGCGCGCGCAAAAATTGCGCCCGGATGATCGCGAACAATCTCGCCGTCCATCTCCTGCCGTCCCAATGCGGACCCCCCGTAAGTGTCAGCCATCGCTTGAATAAACCCCGGGGCCAAATTCGCGGCATTGTCATAAGTTCGTGACCGCGTGAGGCGTGTGCCAGCATTCGCCAAAAGCCCGTCTAACACGGGCAATGGGCGCGGCGTACTCGTCAAGCACAAGCGAGGGGCCGCGCCTAAACGCAAACCGAGTCGCAAATTAGACAAGACAGCCTCCGGATCAGGCCACGCACAAAACTCGTCCCCCCACGCGCAATCAAATTGTGGGCCACGCAGACTATCAGGATCATGTGCGGAGAAGAGATAAGCGATCGCGGGGTCCCGTCCTGACGTAGCCGGGAAAACAACCCGACGCCGGGTTGGTTCATAGCGGGCGCGTTCATGTCGAAATCCAATCCGAAGCAATCCGCTATCACCGCCAAGCATGACTTCGCGGGCATCATGAAGCGTTGGGGCGACAAGCGCGATACGCTTTGCGCCCCGCCGGACACGGTCTAAAACCCATTCGGCCCCGGTCCGCGTTTTTCCCGACCCGCGGCCGCCTAGAACCAACCAGACCGCCCAATCGGGATCGTCTGGCGCAATTTGATCCTCGCGCGCCCAGGCCCTCCAATTGCGCATGACGTAGTCTTGCTCATCCGAATTTAAATTCCGCTTTTGGAATTTAAACATCGGCGTCATCCGCCAATTCATTCAGCACCCCATTGTCGACCATCCGCTTTATCTTGCGCAAGAGATCCAGTCGGGACGGCTCAGATAAGCCATCACTTGGCTTTACGGCCCCACTCGCTTGTAGGTAGGCGTCCGCCTTTTCGACACTCCCTATCAAGGTTGAAATGGCTTTCGCCGTCTTTTCAATGTCAGCGGGCGCGAGCGTGTCGACATCCTCACCGAGCGCAAGCAGCTTGTCTTGCAACTGCCGGATCAGTGCAGCGCTATCGCGAGGGTCCGCCATCGAGACGTCAGTCTGAGACGGCGGCTTTTTAGAAATTTGTTTCGTCATGGCGAGACAATGCCTCTCGCCCGAAAGACGGGGATGAAATTAGGCGAATTTCTTCATACTCTCATGATCCGGTCGAATAGATTCCGCCCGTTTTCCAGGCACCGCCCCATAATGCCGCACCAGTAAATCAAGGGCGATCTTGAGCACAGACAACCCCGTCCCCCGCGACCATGTTTCAGCCCGCTCAACGGCCTCTAGCCGTTCATTCGCGCCGCAAACCGCATTGAGCAGTCGCGTCAGGTCTGACCCAATGGCGGATCGGGCATGCTGGAGAGCACGGTGGCCGTCCAGCCGGGCCAAAGCGGCGCGTTCCGCCGCATCATGTCGGCGTGTGCCGTCCACTTTAGGCGCGGATAGATCGACAGTCCCGACACGGCCTTCGCCTGCGCGGAGCAGATCAAGCGTGTAGCGATGCGCTGCTGTAATCTGTGCATCGCTTAACACAGCATCGCCCTGACGGTCGGTTTGAGGCGCCAAACGTAATATCACCGTGCCGCGAACATTACGCCGCACGGGTCGTTCGACCCCGGACGGCACGAATTCGGTCGTCTCCACCACTTCGCGCGCCGACTGGCCGTAAAGTAGACGCCGCCGGGTCTCATTCGAAAGACCCACGCCGCGATCCGTGACCACTAAAACGCCGTCCACCATCAGGGCATCAATATCCCCACTATTGACCCAGAATAGCGGGCGTTTTCGGCGGTCGCCGCCCGGGTAGGCAGGCCAGTCACCCGCTATTGATTGCCGTTCAATCAAGGCCTTGCCGCGAAGTAAGCTTCGTAGCAATTGTTCGGTCCTGAGCTTATTCTGCTCCGAACTCATCGTCGCGGTGCCTTGCCAAGCCAAATTTCCAGACGTTCAATTTTCTCATCTAAGACGGGGTCCGTTCGACCGTCCTCGACGACTTTGATGGCATGGCTAACAGTTGATCGATCCCGCCCGAAAAGTTCGCCAATCCGCGTCATCGTCATGCCAAAACTGCAGGACGAGAGATACATCGCCACTTGCCGCGCATAATCTGTCAGGGGGGTCCGGTGGTCGGGGTTCGCGAGATCAAGGTCTGGGACCCCGAATTCTATCGCGGCGGCTGCCACGGCCAGCTTTGCGCGGGCCGGGTCGGTCGGGTCGATGCGTCTAATCCGGGGCATTCTATCCTCCTGTGTCCCTTGTCCGCAAACAATAGCGGTAAAGACGATATCGAGGATTATATTCCCAATATTATACTTGCCGTACCCAGCCTTATATGCTATTGAATCTTCAACGAATTGGAGAATAGCATGTCGATCCTGTCACAAAAACACTTCCACGATGAAGAAGCGGCTTACGAGTACGTTGAGGCGCGTATCTGGCCTACTGGTGCGGTCTGCCCGCGTTGTGGTGAGCAAGAGCGCGTCGGCAAACTTAAAGGTAAGTCCACCCGTATCGGTGTTCATAAGTGCTATTCATGCCGCAAGCCCTTCACCGTTAAGATCGGGACCATCTTCGAATCCAGCCATGTGAAAATGCACCTTTGGATGCAGGCAATATATCTTATGTCATCCAGCAAGAAGGGTATCAGTACTCAACAACTGCACCGGACCCTTGGCGTCACCCTCAAAACCGCTTGGTTTATGTCTCACCGTATTCGTGAAGCTATGCGCGACGGTGTTATGGCTCCCCTTGGAGGCTCTGGCTCACAGGTTGAGGCCGATGAAACTTATTTCGGAAACAAAGCTGGCAAACAAGAGCTTCCAGCGTCCCGCAATGGGCGTCCGTACATCAAGAAGGGTAAGGCTGGTCAGAAACGTGCAATCGTGTCTCTCGTTGAACGTGGCGGTCCTGTCCGCTCATTTCACGTTAAGCAGGCCAACAAAGAGAACGTCTCAAGCATTCTTTTGAATAACCTTGACCTTGAAAGCCGTCTCAACACCGACGAAAGCCCGCTCTATAAGTCTGTAGGCCAAGACTTCCTGAGCCACGGCACTACTAAGCACAGCGCCGGCGAATACGTGCGCGGCGATATTCACTCGAACACCGTTGAAAACTATTTCAGTACTTTCAAACGCGGCATGAAGGGGACTTATCAGCACTGCGCAGAGAAGCATTTGCACCGCTACCTTGCTGAGTTTGATTTCCGCTACAATAACCGCGTAGGATTAGGCGTGAACGATACTGACCGCACCTTAAACCTGCTTTCAGGCGTCGTCGGCAAGCGTCTAACCTATCAAACAGCTCAAACAGGGTAAGGAAGCATATGGCATCGAAAAACCCTCAAAATACAAGCCAAGTGAAAAACGATGGCGATGGGTTAAAGTCCCAATCGAAAGAAAAGATGACGCCTGATGAGCAATCCGCGCGGTTTATAGAGACCGCGCGGGAATTGGAGTGCGATGAGAGTGGGAAGAAATTTAAAACCGCCTTAAAGTTAGCATCGAAAATAAAGCCTAAAAATTGACTGACCCCTCATTGCATTTTGAGCAAACGAAAAAATCTATCAGGTTTGGCCGCAAAGCAATCGATGAACTCGAACAAATCGTCGGTGACTGGTTCGGTCAGAGGCCATATTATCGAACCGTCGAGGAGTATCCGTTGATAGGGCAAATGGTCGTTAAGTATGTCCGCAATCGACGCTTCCCTGAGGCTGTTGAGGATAAGGTTACTCACGCCATCGTCACGTTGAGGCACGCTTTCGACCAAATGGCATGGGCGGCTGTCCGATACCATAACCCCAGACTCAGGGCAAATGACTCCGTCTACTTTCCTTGGACGGATACAATCGACGGCTTCGAAAAAAGATTGGCCGGGAAATCTTGTAAGATTCCGGCGAAGCTCACCCCTGTGTTTTTGGCGGCAAAGCCATACGGAACTGGTGATGGGCACGCCACTGCAGATGATATTTGTCGAAGTTTGTCCAAGGTAGCAAATCGGAAGCATTCGGTCGGCATTGTTCCCGCATTCATTCCAGGCGCGCTCGCAATGCCCGACTTTATGACAACGCGACCCGGTCGAGTCGGATTTCTTCCTAAGCAGGGGTGGCAGGCGATGGAAAATGAATGTGTAGTCATGACCATGCCTCTTGGAACGATAATTAGCAATCAAGAGCAGATCTGCTTCTATGTAGCCTTTAACGAAACTCCCCCGATGGACGGAGAGAACGTCATTAGCTGCTTGCGAGCCTTTTTGGCAAAGGCGGAAAGCTCTCTCGAAATCATCGAGAGAGAGACACTCGCCTTGATTAGGGAATAAACTACTCATTTAGGAATACTCCCTTTTGCGTGGGTACGCAAAGTATAATATTGGGATTATATTCCTATACTCTTTTAGGGCGTATGACGAGCCCTGACCCCATTAACGGGATGATAAGTCGTTAGACCCTTGAATTAGGCGTAAACTTTTTGG
Source organism: Algimonas arctica (assembly GCF_014652695.1). GTDB lineage: Bacteria > Pseudomonadota > Alphaproteobacteria > Caulobacterales > Maricaulaceae > Litorimonas > Litorimonas arctica. The sequence goes on along the minus strand of NZ_BMZH01000009.1, from coordinate 117,305 downwards.
GCTTTGCTGATCGGTTCTACAACGGATTCAAGAGCACAGATATGATCGTAACCGAGGATTGAACTCACTGTCACGCCATCTTCTGAGAGCGGGAGTCGGACCCAAAATTGTGCCATATGCGATCCGATGGGCGTGTTGGGTTTTGTGACGCCGTGAAAGGGACGCCGCTGGTCGACAACCATATCGAGAACGCGGTGCCAGTAATCGGCCCGACTGCCGATAGGCAGCTCATCCACATACTGACCTTGGATTTCATCGCCATAGAAGCGCCAGAATCCGGTTCCCGCGAGACGAAAAAGATAGCGGTGATCCGAACGTGTTTTGATGTCGGCTTCACGTTCGGTGATGGTCACCATAGGAAGCTGAGCACATATCTCTGAAGGGTCGATATCCGAGCGTGAAGGCAATTTGCCACCCACACATTTCCGCCGCCAATAATCGTAAAAGTCTCTCTGTTGCGGAAGCACCATTTGGTGCCGCAACGCATCTCCCTTGATCACGCTATTCCCCTAAATCCGTCGTCCAAATCACCCTACGAATCAGACCATCAAGGATTGGGGATTCAGCAGCAAGACTTTGTTAACCATAAACTGGGGCGAAGGGGCTGTTTAGGGCCTAATTTCGATTCGGGGCCGAGTCGTTCTTTTTTGTGACAGGTTGAAATCAAGTTTTTAGGCTGGGCCAGGCACGTGGGCTGGCCAAAGGCGACAGCTTTAGACTGATTTTCCAAGCCCAGATTGCTTGGCCAGATCGGATCGGCGACGCGCATAGGCGGGTGACACCATCGGATAATCATCCGGCAAGCCCCATTTTTCTCGGTAAGCGTCCGGCGTTAAACCAAAGGCCACCCGAAGATGGCGTTTGAGCGACTGGAACCGTTTGCCATCTTCGAGGCAGATCAAATGACTATCTGTGATCGATTTCTCAATGGGCACGGCTGGCCCCTTGCCAACAGTGACCGCTTCTTCGTCTGAGGCATTCGCAAGTGATTGGTAAATCGTTCGCGCCAAAGCGGGCAGATCGCCCTGAGCGACGTCATGATGACCGACATAGGCGGCCAGCACAGTTGCGCTCATCGCGAGGATGGGATCGTGCGGGTTAGGTTCCTGCGACATAGGCAAATATTAGCACAAGGATCAAAACTGCCGCGATAAGAACGGAGGAAAGGCCCGAGGGTGCCGCATGACTGAGTGCCCCGGCCGGAGAGAAGGCATGATAGAGCCGACGCCCGATGTGACCCGCTGTCTTGGCCCGCAAACTTTTCATCCGCACAGATAATCGGGTCCAGACTGCGTCTCCCCAAATCGCGATGCTCTTTCCGACGCGGCGATAAAGAATATCAGCATCGACAATTTCCGCCCGCCGTTCGGCTGGGTAGAATTTGTAACGCTTCAACAGCGTGAAGGCGAAGATCGCGGCGAAGAGAAGCTGAAGTTGGAAGACCACATGATCCCACGTGTAAGGGCTGTAGTCCGTTTCATAGGGCATGATGGAATAGAGCAACTGATATCCGCCCCACGGCCACGCCAGCACAATACAGAGCACGGCCGCCAAGCTCATCGCGACAAGCATGTTCCATGGCGCTTCTTTGACCCGTCGCCCGCTATCATGCGCGAAGAAGGTAAAGTGCGGCACCTTGATGCCCGAATGTTCCATCACCCCGGCGGAGGCAAATAACATCATCGCAAACGGTATCCAGAGATGTTCTTCCAGCGCCGCCGTCAGGATCATCGATTTGGTCACGAAAGCCGCCAACATCGGGAAGGCCGCAATCGACCCCGCCCCAATGAGGCATAGCACGGTCGTATAGGGCATACTCCGGAACAGTCCGCCCAGTTCAGACGCTTTCGCCGTTCCCGTCCGGTACATAACAGCACCGATCGACATAAACAGCAGGCCCTTAAAGATGACGTGGACGAAGACTTGTCCAACAACACCGTTCATGGCCATCGTCGTCCCGATACCAATCCCGGCCACCATAAAGCCAAGCTGATTATTGAGCGAGAAGGATAGAACGCGCCGCAAATCGTTTTCGATCACAGCAAAGAAAACCGGGAACATCGTCATTGCACAACCGATCCAAATCAGAAGGTCAGTCCCCGGGAACGCCCGCGCCAACGCATAGATCGCAAATTTGGTCGTAAAGCTGGCGAGGATCACTGTCCCAGTAATGGACGCTTTCGGATAGGCATCTTGCATCCACATGTGCAACATCGGGAAGCCCGCTTTGATGCCCATAGCAATAAGCAGCAACCACGCGCCCGGCGCGTCGAGGCCAATATAACCAAAGGTGAAATCACCGCCTTTTGAGCCCGCATAGATCACCGCGCCCGCCAGTAGCAAAACGCCGGACAGCACTTGAATAACAAGATAGCGAACGCCCGCCGCATAGGCATGTTGCCCGCCCTGCCACACCAGAAAGACCGAAGAAATCGCTGTGAGTTCCCAGAACAAGAATAAGGTCAGCATATCGCCGGCGAGAACCCCGGCAATCGCCGCGCCCGTATAAACGAGCGCCGAACTATCCGTGATCCATGACTTTTCATGCAGCGCGTAGATCGCATTGATCAAGCCCGCCAGACAGAAGAGATAACCCCAGACGACAGAGAGATTATCAATCCGAAGTGTAGTCAAGGTCACGCCGCCAATTTCAAACTGTCCCGCCAAAACTTCCGTGTTGTCGTAAATATTGAAAATCATCACGGCAGCAAAGACCGGCGCGGCAATGGCTAGAACTTTGCGCAATGAATTGGCCGGCATCAACGCGCAGACAAGTCCTGCGAGGATCACCCAGAGACCAGGGTTGATCTGGTAAAGATCAATCATGATGCGGAACCCCTGTCACGTCAGGATCAGTCGAGATGGCTGGATCAGGCAGACCGCCCTCCCCATAATAATTTTCCGGCTTCGCGAGCAAGCGAAACAGAACCGGCGCCATGAAAACGATAAAGCTATAAGCGAGAAACCCGAAGATCGCCCAGCTACCCGGAATGGGCCAATCCCCGATCATTTCGAACGGAGCCGGATGTTTCTGCGGATGAATGACTCCCAAAATGGAGGCGATAATCAAGCCCCCAAGCGGGAACCAGATGAAGTTCCGCTTCACCTTGGTATCACCAAGGAACAGAAATGGCTTGGCGGCGGGATGAACGTCATCCGCGTGATGCGGGTCGTCCAGATGGGTATTGGGAGTCGTCATAGGATCGGCTCCAAGAATTGAATAATCCACGGCGCCGCGAAGAACAGCACCAGTGTGCCGAACGCGGTCAACACGGGTGGGATAACGACCCAACGATGTTTACGGGCTTCCAGCGCGATGATGTCATCGGCAGCTGGATCCGCGGAAGGCTTCATAAAGCCGCGAATGGCAATCGGCATGAGGTAGAGAATATTGAGCAAGGACGAGATGATCAACGCGCCCATCAAAACGGCCTTACCCGAGTCGAGCGCCCCCCACATGAGATAGAATTTCGGCCACGAGCCGCCAAAGGGTGGAATACCAATGAGACTAACGGACGCGACAAGGAACGCCCCGAACACCCACGGCAATTTACGGCCCAAACCGTCGAGCTGGCTGACATTCGTGCGATGCGCAATTGTGTAAATCGCACCGGCGACCATGAAGAGCGTAATCTTCGCCCACGCATGCATCACGATTTGCAGACCCCCACCCAAGACTCCCCACGACGTCGCCAACATCGCGCCAAGCGTAATGTAAGATAGTTGCGACACGGTCGAATAGGCCAGTCTTGCTTTTAGATTATCCTGCCGCAATGCGATTACGGAGGCTGCGATAATAGAGAAAGCCGCAATGTAAGCGAGCCAACTCGAACTCGGTGTAATTTGGGTCAGATCAGTGCCAAACGTATAGACGACGACCTTGAGCATGGTGAACACGCCCGCCTTCACAACCGCCACGGCATGCAGCAGCGACGAAACAGGTGTTGGTGCGACCATCGCGTTTGGCAACCACGGATGGACAGGCATCAGCGCGGCTTTGCCAATCCCGAAAGCGAACAAGACGAGCAGAACAGACGTCGCCAACAAAGAGACATCCGGTCCAAACACACCGCCAAGAACAAAGTCCGTCGATCCCGCAATGACCTGCGTCCCAATAATGGCCGGAAGCAGAAGTCCCAGTGATGTACCCATCAGGATCAGCGTATAAATCGTCAGACCGCGCCGGGCTTTGGCGTCACCCTTATGCGACACGAGCGGAAAGGTTGAAATCGTCAGTGCTTCATAGAATATGAACAGCGTGATCAGATTGGCCGACGCGGCGATACCCATGGCCGAGGCAATCGCAATCGCGACGAACGTATAAAAGCGCGTTTGGTTTTGTTCCTTATTCCCGCGCATATAGCCCAGCGTAAACATGGAATTCACGATCCAGAGCGAACTGGCAATGGCGGCAAAGACCGCGCCAAGCGGTTCCAGCTTGAATTTGATTTCAAACATACCGGCAAAGCTGCCGATCAAAAGCTCTGGACGCTGCCCCGCAGACACAAGGTTGCAGAGATAGATGACATTGGCGAGCAGCAGCCCCCCCGCAATAAAAGTCACCGCTTCGCGTAGGTTTGGCGAGCGCCCGCCAACAATCGGAATGAGCACCGCCGCGGCGAGCGGGATGAGCATCATGAGCGCGAGCGCCATTTCAGGACCGTAGCTCATAGCCCGCCTCCGGGAATGAGGACTCGGGCCGCGTTCTCAGAAATATCCGTCAGGATGACATTCCCGCGCAGACCAATCAGAATGGACATCATTGCGAGGCCCACCAAGGGGATGAGCATCAAGATGGGCGCTTCGCGGCGAAGAACTTTACCGTCCTCACGTAAACATTCCGCGGGTGGTGGACTGAAATAGGCCACCATCATCATGCGGCCCATATAGAAAAGCGCGATGATCGACGTCACCATGATGACGGCGACAGCCCACCACCAGCCTTTTTCAGCCGCGGCTTCGGCCAGTGCGACCTTGGACACGAATCCGGCGGTAAACGGCACACCGATGAGACTGAATGCGAGAACGGTGAATGCGGCCGTTGTAATCGGCATAGTTTTGGACAGACCCGCCATATCGCTAATGCGGGTGATCCCGAATTGATACCACATCGCGCCGAGTGCGAGGAACAAGCCGCCTTTGACAACGGCGTGATTGATCAGGTGCAAATAGCTCCCGGCCAGTCCAGCCACGGAGAGAATGCCTATCCCGAGCAACATGTAACCGACCTGCGCCACAGAGGAGAACGCTAAGGTCCGCCGCGCATCGGTCTGGAAAAAGGCCTGCAACGAAGCGAAAATCATACCTGTGACAGCCAACCCGGTCACGACATAGGTCAACACCACTGCGACATACTCAAAGCTTGGGTCGAAGACGGTGAAGCAAAAACGGTAGAGCAGATAGAGCGCCGCTTTGGTCGCCGTCGATGCGAGGAACGCCGTCACCATCGTCGGGCTATAGGCATAGGCACCCGGCAACCACGTATGCAGCGGGAACATCGCGAGCTTTAAACCAAGGCCCACAACGATAAAGCCGAACGCCACTTGCGCGACTCGTGACCCGCCATCCAGATTTGCGAGAATAGCGCGCATGTCTTCCATATTCAGCGTTCCGGTTTCTGCGTAGAGGAAGCCAACGCCAATGACGAAGAACGTCGCGCCGATAGAGCCCAAGATCAAATAATTGAAGGCGGCTGTTAAAGCCCGGCGATCCCGGTTCGCGCCCATGGCGACAAGCGTATATCCGCTGATTGAACTCACTTCGAGGAAGACGAAGACGTTAAACGCATCGCCCGTGACAACCATGCCCATCAGCCCGGCAATGCAGAGCAGCATCGCGGCGTAGAAGGGTCCGCGTTTCTTAAGCTCCACTTCCGCATGGGTCGCAGGCTCCGCATAGACAAGTGAGAGCACGCCCATCGCAGCAATCAGGAGTAAGATCGGGGCATTGACCGCGTCCAAGCGCAGAGAAATACCGTGAGGCGGCGCCCAGCCGCCCATTTCATAGACGATAACACCAGCGTCTATTTGTGTTTGCAAGACAATGAAGGCGGTCGCGCAGACAGCGATAGCAACCAGTGTCGCCACGGCCCACGCCAATCGGCGAACAGACGGCAACAGCGCGACAACGGCGGCCATCAGCAAGGGCAGAACGATGGCGAATGCTGCACCATGAGTAGAGAGCCAGCTCATCATTATGTCGTCAATCTATCGTCAGTGGGCTGATCGGAGGCGTCGATACCTTCCAGATTATATTGGAAGTCCTGTGCGCTGATCTCGTCCATTTCTATGGTCTGATAGACTTCGCGTATCCGCACGCTTAGCGCCAAACCAATCGCAAGCGTCGCAACGCCCACAACAATCGCCGTGAGAATCAACACATGGGGAAGCGGATTAGAATATAGAATTTCGCTGCCTTGCCCCGGCAACGCATAATTGACGCCTGACGCGGCCAATTGAACCGTATCGATATAGGCGCTGTGATCATCATAGCCGGTCGGAGAACTGCTATCCTTGACCAAGATTGGCGGTTGTCCGCCCGAGACCTTGGCCAGCGTGATATAGAAGAGAAAAACGGATGTCTGAAACACGCTGAGCCCGACCAGTTTTTTGATTAGATTGCGCGACGCAAAAACGACATACAAACCCGTCATCATCAGGATAATGACGACGACATAATTAAAGTGTGAGAATAAGTAATCCAAAGCTACCAATCCTCATCACTAATTTCGGGCTGGCGAGAGCCGAACGCGTAAAAAATTGCGAGCATGACCGAGGTCACAGTTGTCAGAACCCCAAGTTCGATCACCAAAATACCCCAATGCTGCCCATGAATAGCGTCATGCGCCAGCACACTATAATTCAGAAACTCACCGCCCATCATCCACGCCACGACGCCTGTGCCGCCATAAAGCAACACGCCTAGGCTCATCCCGACACGAATGAGCGCAGGCGGGAACGCCCGCTTGGCTTCATCCAACCCGAAAATCAGCGCGTAGAGAATGACGGATACCGCCAAGATCACACCCGCCTGAAATCCGCCGCCGGGACCGTAATCCCCGTGAAATTGAACATAAAAAGCGAATAAAGCGATCAGCGGAATCAGGAATTTCGCGATAACGCGCAGAATGACGTGCGGATCACGGATTGGAGTATCGGGCGTCATAATGTGCCCTCCCCATATTGTGTGATCGAAGGCGGGACACCCGACGCATTGCGCGCGGTGCCCCCGCTCACCTCATCCGGCTCAGCGTGCTTCGCAGAGCCGGACGGCGCGGTCGCCGTCGAGAGGCGTCGCCCCTTCACATCGGCCCTGAAATGCCCAGCATTTCCGTTCAAACCGAGGAGCAACAACACGCCCAAGCCCGCTGCAAAAATCACGACGGCTTCACCAAATGTATCATAGCCCCGATAAGACGCGAGAACCGCCGTCACCACATTAGGCATGTCGACTTCTGTCGCTGTTTTGGCGAGATAATCTGTCCCGACATAGCTATTCGCAGCAGAGTTGGCGTCGCCATAGGCGGGTAAATCAGGAACCGCATATAGCATGGCTAAACCCGCAATAATGACCACGGCAAGCGGCCCCCACTGGCGGTTCATCGGAATAGGCTTTGATTCTCGGTCAGCCAGCAACATGGCGGCGAGCATCAACACGGTCGAAACGCCCGCGCCGACGGCGGCTTCGGTAAAGGCGACATCAACGGCGTCCAGCGTGACAAACCACGCCGCCGCGACGAGCGAATAGACGCCTTGCAACATGACAATCGCGAAGAGCGAGCGCATCCGGACGATGGCGAACGCGACGATCACGAGCAAAGTGAGCAAGCCGATATCGAGAAGTAATGTCGAGATGAGCGGGGATGCTGGGGCGGCTTGGATTGGTAGGGCGAGGATCATGAAAAGACCTCATCGGGGACAGAAAAATCTTCGGTATTGATGAAATCTGATCGCCACGTAGATGCACGTCCACGGCCGGAAAGTTCATAGAAAATAAAAATGCCCGCGACCCAAGGCATGACAATGCTCAACGTTGGGATCATCTCTAATACGTTGCCTGTACCAGAGCTCCAGAGCCACGACTCAAACCTACTCATGCCGTAAAAACCACACATTTGGATCAAGTCTATCACGCCTCATCCTCCAACGCCGGCGCGCGCCAGCGTCCGAGCAACGGCTTTTCGCCGGCTTTATATGCAGCGTATGCGACGGCGTGGGTGGCGGTCGGGGATGTGACGAAGAGGAAAAACGCGACCAGCAAAAGCTTGGCAATCACCTGCCACCCATCCGCCTGTAGGATCAAACCAAACAGGATCAATTCGGCGCCGAGCGTATCGGTCATACCCGCCGCATGAAGACGGGTATAAAAGTCCGGCAAGCGGATCACGCCGACCGCACCCGCCAGCACAAAAAACAAACCGCCCGCCAAGCTCATCACAGTCAGGACATTCCGTATAAAACTCCAGACGACAGACCAGTCGACACTCGCCGACGCAGCCTCATGGACTACCGGCTCCGCCGCCATGATGAGCTGTGCGAACATCACTGGACCTCCTCAGTAGAGACATCGGCAACGTCCCGCAGATCAACGGCTAGTGCTTTGTAACTAAAGAATTTTAAGACGGCGATAGTGGCAATAAAGTTCATCAGCGCATAGAGAAGCGCGATATCAATCCCATCCGGACGATCAATAATAAAACCGAACACACAGAGAAACAGGACGGTCTTGGTCCCAAAACTATTGACCGCCAATAAGCGATCATACAGCGAGGGCCCGCCAATCAGGCGCGTTAGCATCAACACCATCCCAACGATCAGGAACAGCGCTGTGGCCAGCATGATATAGGGCATAGGATCACCCATTAGACTCGTCCTCGCCAACGGCCCACGCCGAACGATCACTCATCTCTTCGAAATCCGCCGGATCGCTCATCTCGGAGAGAAGCGCATGAACGAGGATATAATCCTCTGCCATTTCCACCGCGACAGTCCCGGGCGTCAGCGTTATCGAGTTAGCGAACATGGTTTTCGCCAAATCAGATTTACCTGAGATCGGAATTTTCGTCATGGTCGGAGAAATTTCAAGATCGGGTGACATGACCGCTTTCACAACCGCGACATTGGCCTTGATGATTTCAACAAACAGCCAACCGAAATAAGCCAGTGTTTGCGGTAATGTTAGATAAGGAGCCGTTTCGCGATCTAAAATCCGCATCCTCGCACTCATCAACAACACGATCGCGATGGAGATGCCGCCGAGTGTCAGCAGCAAGGGTTTCGTAAATCCAGACAGCACCCACCACGTCGCAGCAAGCGCAAGGGTCAGAATTATGGCAAAACGAAACATTAGGCGAACCGTTATCAAAAGCTTACCCTGCGTTAAAGTGGGTAAAGCGGGGAAAATAGCCGCACCCGACTGAGTTGCTCCCCTGTTTTGGCGAACCCTGTGCATAAGTGGCAAGCGAAACGCGCCGACCTTGTCTATAAAGCCGATATGGAGCCCTCTCTCCGATCCTTGCTCGACTGGTACGAGCGTGTAGGCGTGGAAACGCCCGACATACCGCTCACCCGGTCCGTGCGGCGCGTTCAGGCGAAGCCTAAGCCGGAGGCGCGCGCCAAACCGGCCCCTAGCCCTAAGGCTTTTGCCGCTGCTGACCCCGCACCGATTGCCGCCACTTGTAAAACGCTCATGGCCCTAAAAACCGCCTTAGACACGTTTGATGCGGGCGCCTTGTCTGATGGGGCCCGCCAAGCCGTTTTTGCGCGCGGGAATTCGGACGCCGACCTCATGGTGATTGGGGAAGCCCCTGGCCGCGACGAGGATCAAGCCGGACAGCCCTTCATCGGCCGATCGGGGGATCTTCTTGACAGAATGCTCGGGGCTATCGGACTCAGCGAGGACGAAGTTTATATCGGGAATGTCTGCTTTTGGCGCCCGCCTAATGACCGCAAACCCACCCCTGAAGAACTCGACCTTTGTCGCCCGTTCGTCATGCGCCAGATTGCGTTAGCAAAACCCAAGGTGATCCTGCTCACAGGCAGCACTTCCATGCACGTCATGACAGGCGTCACCAGCATCATGAAGAACCGTGGACAATGGCAAAACCTCACAATTGAGGGCACGGATATTCCGACACTGCCGATCTATCACCCGACCTTTCTGCTCCGTCAGCCTGCGCTAAAAGCAGAGGCTTGGCAGGATTTACTAACATTGCGCGAGACGCTCGCCGCCTTATCGTGACAGCTGGCCTGTCGTTTGCTAGCCCGCCCTATAAGGTCCCTTCATGACACGTCTTATTGGAGTTCTTACGGTGAAACACCTTCTGATTCTTACGTCCGCGCTTTTAATCGCTTGTAACAATGACGCGGCAGAGCCTGTTCAAAAATCAGCCGACCCTGCCCCAGTCGCCGACACATTTCTGGCCCAAGTTCAGGCCGATTATCCGGTGACGCTGTCACCGGTTGCCGAAGGCGTTTGGGTGCACACGACGAATTATCGCCTCCCCGGCCAATCGCCGATTCCCGTCAATGGAATGGTCGTGGTCGATGGAGAAGACGTCATTTTACTTGATGGTGCATGGGGCGAATTGGCGACCGTATCATTGCTGGAAAAAATCCGCGCGGAAACGGGCAAGCCGGTCACAAAAATGATCGTCACGCATCACCATGCCGACCGCACCGCAGGCGTCGATGCCGCTGAACGCGAAGGCATCGAAGTCTTCACGCATCCCACCACACCGATGCTGGCCGCGCGCGCAGGATGGCCCGCGCCCAACACATCCGTCGCAGCGCTAGAAGCCCCGCAAGCGCGCATTCTCGTCGGCCGGGTCGAAGTCGCCTACCCAGGTCACGGACACGCGTCTGATAACCTGATTGCCTACCTGCCGGCTGAGAAAATTCTCTATGCGGGTTGTGCCGTACGCGGCGCAGGGTCAGAAACTCTTGGCAATGTCGAAGATGCGGACCTGCCGAAATGGCGTGACAGCTTGCTCTGGACCAAAGCTACTTATCCCGAGACACAAACCGTCGTTCCCGGTCATGGCAAAGGCGCGAATTTATCCCTCATTGATGCAACGATTGCCTTGATTGATGACGCGACGACGAACGCGGACTAACGTTCCGTTTTCCACGCCGCCAATCCCTCAGCATCATCCACATCCGTGAGTGTCCTGAGTTTTGCAATGGACCCGTTCAAGCGCACCTCAAGATCACTGAGTGTGTTCTCGCTCGACCAGCGGACTCCGTCGAACACGCTAGGTTTAAGCGGCGCGACAGCCCCCATAAGCCAAAACCCGCCATCGCTCGCCGGTCCAAATACGAACGGCGCTTTCCGCAATGCTTTGATCGCGTCGGCGATATCGCGCGCAGATATTTGCGGGCAATCTGTTCCGATGACTAGCACCGGACGCTTCGCGCCTGAAAAAACTTCCGCCAATCGCGGTGAGAGCGACCCCGTGGGTTGCGGTCGCTGCGGGATACCGTCCCACGCCGGGACAGTCCCAATCGCGCTGGCTGGCGCAACGTAAAGTGATGTGCCCCAGCGGGGGTCCGTAACATTGCGCAGGACTTGGGCGGACATGGCCCGGCAGACCCGTTGTGCATGTGTCGTCCCGATATCGCGCGCGAGACGGGTCTTAGCCGCGCCCATGCCGGGTTTTTTCGCGAAGACATAAAGCTGAGGACGACTCATTTTGTATAAGCTTTCAGAAGCTCAGACACGGTCGCACCGTGCTTATAGCGCCAGAGCAGTCCGAGATTACGAAGACCGCGACGCCACAGTCCATCCTGCCAATGTTTCGAGACGTCCGTCGTCAGCGCCAGTGGAAGCGGTCGCACTGTGGCGACTTTCTTCAATCGTTCGATCAACTCCACATCCTCGAACAACGCCATTTTGGCGTGCCCGCCGACCCGTTCGTAAAGCGCGCGCGAAATTAGCAGGCCTTGATCGCCGTAGGGAAGTCCGAGCGCCCAACACCGAAGCGCCACCATCCGGTTCATAAAGAGAGACTTCAGTCCTGACGCATCGGCCTTGAATCGAAAATAACGCGGCGCGTCCTGCTGCATGGCGTCATGCACGACATCGCGCCACCCGTCTGGCAATTGCGAATCCGCATGTAAGAATAAGTACCAATCGCCCGTCCCCCCGGACAGAGCCGCCAATTTCGCGCCCAGTTTAAGCTGCGCGCCGCGCCCGCGCACACCAACGGCGAGAACCGCGCCTGCGCGCACGGCACAAGTCAGCGTATCGTCCGTTGATCCGCCGTCGCTAACAATGACGCGTTGGCCCAGCAGCTGTGGTAACACGCGCATAAGGGCCTGCTCGGCCTGAAAGGTGGGAATAATGACGGTTAGCACACCGCGCACTTAACGACCTTGCACGCAAAGAAAAAGCCCGGTCACAGACCGGGCTTGATCATTTAAATGTCAACGAGCGACTAGTTAGCGCTTTCGAGCTCACGTTGGGTCATCGCTTCGAGTTCAGCTTCAAGCTCTTCGCGAGTCTTTGGGGCTGTCTTCTCGGTCAGATAAACGTAGCAGTAGCTGTCGTTGAAAGACGAAATTTCGTTCGGGAATGTGCCATTGTCGGAACAACGAATGACACCCATGCCCATGCCGTCATAAATTTGTGTCGCGGCTTCTTCGCCCCGAATTTGAATGAAACAGGCTGTGCCATCTTGAAGCGTTTCGACAGAACCGCCTTCATAGGTACAGCTGGCTTCGTCTGTGACGATACCTTCCGTTGACGGCGTATTGATTTTCTCAGCGGTTGCGAGCGTCTCTGCATCGGCTGTGATCTCTGGTGCGTCAGGTGTCGCAGCGTCTTGTGCAAAAGCGCTTGTTGAGAAGGCTAGTCCGGCAATTGCCAGAACTGCCGTGAGTTTCATATTAGGCATGGTTGTCTCCTGCGGAAATCCAGTTAGGACTCTGTATTCAATTTCAGTCGGCCCGGAAAGGCCTGCAAACATAAGGTTTTGCAGGTCCCGTGCCAAGGTTTACGAAGGTCGCCCGCCCCCATGAGTCCAGATCGTGCGCACTATGACGCCGTCAGGTCGCGCGGCTATGCGCGCATCTGCGGCGTGGATGAAGCTGGGCGCGGTCCCTTAGCGGGGCCTGTTGTCTGCGCGGCAGTCATCCTTCGTGCGACATCCATTCCCGTAGGGTTGAACGACAGCAAGGCCCTATCGTCCGTACGCCGTGAACGAATGCTGAACGCCTTGCTTGAGACAGCAGAAATTTCGATTTCCGTAATAGAACCGCCGGAAATCGATGAATTGAACATCCTGTGGGCGAGTATGGTCGGCATGAGTCGCGCTGTTCGGGACTTACGCGCCGACTTTGCCTTGATCGACGGGAATCGCCTGCCGCCCGATTTACACTGTGACGGAGAGGCCATCGTCAAAGGCGACGCCAAGAGCCTGAGCATTGCCGCCGCCTCAATCGTCGCGAAAGTCACACGAGACAGGTTAATGGTCGACGCTGACCGGCGCTATCCGGGATATGGCTTGGCACAACATAAAGGCTACCCGACGCGCGCGCATATGGCGGCCATTGAGCGCCTCGGCCCGACGCCCATTCACCGCTGGAGTTTTGCGCCCGTTCGAAACGCGCAGCGATGACGTGAAATCGGCTACCCGCAGGTAATTTCCTCGACATAGCCATCCCGATCGAGCGAAATCGTAAGGCGAGCGTCATTTTCAGGCCGGATTGTGATTCGATCTGTGATGTTTGCCGTCGTCGGCGCGTAAAGTTGCTGCCCGGCCTGATACGTCTGCACTTGGACATATGTATCGCCCATCATTTCCCCATTGAGGAAGTCATTCTCTGGGCCTTCGAAGACAGCCGGACGAATGATGCGTTTTAAACCCGGCAGGCCGGGAATATAAATCGCGCCCTCATTCACGCCCACTAAAGTCTGATACATTTGCGATTGGCATGTATCGACAGCGGGCAAGCGCGGGTTTGGAGTCGGCACGAGCCAGTCTGGCCGGACATATTGGCCTTGTCCCGGTTGCGGTTGAAAAGCGGCATTCGGCCCAACGGTGCTCATCGCGCAGGCCGAAAGGCCAAATATTACGGGGATGACGATCAGGCAGCGCATAATGTCCCCGGTGGCGGATCAGGGTTAACGCCTTGCTAACGAAGCTGTGACCGACTTGTGATCCCACAGCGAAGCAATATCAGCTAATAACGAATCGAGCGACGTCGGATTCCCCTCCCTTACCGGCCTCGCGATTACCCGAAGGGCGATGAACGGACCCCCCAACCGTTCATCGCCCTTCCCCATTTCCCTTCAAGTCATTACAGGCCCGCGCATGAGCGCCGTTCCTCCTATTCCGTGGCATGCCACCGTACTGACCCTCTATCCAGACGCCTTTCCCGGCGTTTTAGGGGCGTCAATCATTGGCGGCGCTGAAAAAAGCGGCCTATGGCAGCTTGAGACGGTTGATATTCGCGACTTTGCCGTTAATAGGCATCGCACTGTTGATGGCACTCCGGCAGGAGGCGGCGCGGGACTCGTTCTCAAACCCGATGTTTCTGCTAAGGCGATTGATAGTGTGGTCTGCCCAGATGATTCCTCTACTGGAAACATTCGGGATGACCGCCCGCTACTCTACATGACCCCTCGGGGCCGGCCCTTGACGCAAAAGCGCGTGAGGGAGCTTGCTGCCGGGCCGGGTCTTGTTTGCTTTTGCGGACGGTTTGAGGGCCTCGACGAACGCGTGATCGAAAGCCGCAATATGGAGGAAGTCTCCATTGGCGATTTTGTTCTTGCGGGCGGAGAGGTTGCAGCACAGGCCATGATCGAAGCGTGCGTGCGCCTACTCCCCGGAGTCCTTGGCAGCGCGGATAGCCTCGAAGAAGAGAGTTTTGAGACGGGCTTGCTAGAGTATCCACTCTATACCAAGCCCCGCGAATTTGAAGGTCGGGAAATCCCGGCCGTGCTAACCTCAGGCGACCACGGAGCCGTGGACCGCTGGCGGCGCGCACAAATGGAAGAGATTACGAAGGCGCGTCGACCCGATCTGTGGGCGGCGCATCTGAAACGAAAGAATAGCCCAGAGACCTAAGTCTCTTTGGCAAGAAAGTGAGTCGCTATGAACGTGATTGAAAAACTCGAAAAAAATGAGGCCGAGCGCCTTTTGTCATCGGGCAAAACTATTCCTGATTTCGCCGCTGGTGATACGCTGATCGTTCAGGTCCGTATTACTGAGGGTGAACGCTCCCGCTTGCAGGCGTTTGAAGGCGTCTGCATTGCCCGCTCCGGTGCTGGCATCCACGAGAGCTTCACCGTTCGCAAAATCAGCTACGGCGAAGGTGTCGAGCGCGTATTCCCAGTCTATTCTCCGCTCGTCGAAGATATCGAAGTCAAACGCCGCGGCCGTGTCCGTCGCGCCAAGCTTTACTATCTGCGCGAACGTCGCGGTAAGTCTGCTCGTATTGCTGAACGCACAACGGGTCGCGGCATGGAAAAGGGTCGGGCTAAAAAATAGTCCCCGACTTGGAATCGTCCCACGGGACGCGTCTTCCGGCTTAAGAAACATCGTATAAAAAAGTCCGCCGCTGGCGGGCTTTTTTGCGTTCCCACTTCGCCGTTTTATATTTTCACTCGTATAATGCGTTGCCGCTGCTAAACTCTTACTCAAATTCTGTTTTAAGAAGGTGAGTGTGATGAAAAAATGTTCCTTCACAATTGCGGTATCGATGGCAGCGGCGTTTCTTATCGTCAGCCCCGCACATGCCGATGGCTATCGCCTGCCGCCCGCTGAAATAGCTGATATTGTCATGAGGCCGCCAGCGCCATCCGTCAGCGTCTCACCGGATGGAAAAAACCTCCTTCTACTCGAACGGGAAAGTCTTCCGCCCGTATCGGAACTGGCGAAGACCATGGAGCGACTTGCGGGGCAGCGACTCGACGCGGCGACCAACGACAATTTCAACCCGCGAAACTTCGTCGGCCTGTCCCTGAAGGACATTGACACTGGCGCAGTGCGCAAGGTTGTTTTGCCGGACAACGCGGATATTGCCGATCAGAGCTGGTCGCCGGACGGCCGTTATGTCGTCTTCACCAATACAACGACCGATGGCATGTCGCTTTGGACTCTCGACACGCGTTCGGCCAAAGCGCGCCAAATTTTGAAAGACGGTATCAACCCGATTTTTCAGGAGCCACGCTGGCTTCCCGATGGCCGCCTACTTGTGCTGACCATTCCGAAAGACCGTGGCGACAAGCCCATGGCCTCACTGACACCCGCCGGGCCTGCCATACAGGATGCCTCTGGCGGTCAAGACGCACAGACGCGGACCTATCAGGATTTATTGAAGACACCCCATGACGAGGCGCTCTACACATGGCTGGTCGAGAGCCAGCCCGTGATTATGCGTCCCGACGGAAGCCGCAAAAAAACGCTTGGCACGCCGCGTATTTATATTGACGCATCCGCTTCGCCCAATGGCGATTATATCCTCATGGAATGGATCAACGAGCCCTTCTCCTATCAAGTCCCTTGGTCCCGTTTCCCAAAAACGACGGCGGTATGGACCATGGATGGCGAGGCCGCCGCCGTGATTGCCGAGCAACCGCTTGCCGACAGCCTGCCCGTGCAAGGCGTCGTCACGGGTCCGCGCAATATCGCATGGCATCCGACCGCACCGGCCACCCTGTTGTGGGCCGAAGCGCAAGACGGCGGCGATCCGCGCATGAAGACGGATCACCGTGACGCGCTAATGACCCTGTCTTCCCCGTTTACGGACGAAGCAAACCGTCTCCACACCTTCGAAGACCGTTTCTCAGGTTTTATAGGCTTGGACGGCGATGATGACATTATTGCCTATGACTATGATCGGGATACACGCGAAATTCGTACAGCGCTGATTGATGTCATGGGCTCCCATGCGCCACGCGTCATTGAAGTCCGAAACGTTCAAGACGCCTATGCCGATCCCGGCGATCCGGTTCGCACGCTGACCGAGTCCGGCTTTTCGGTCGCGCGCGTCCATGATGGCCAGTTGTTTTTGTCCGGCAATGGCGCATCGCCAGACGGGGCTCGGCCCTTCCTGCGACGGTTCGATCTCGCCACATTCGAGACGACAGAACTGTGGCGCAATACAGGTGAGGAATATGAATATATTGTCGATCTGGCGGCTGATGACGGCAGCGCCTTCGTCACCTATTATGAAAGCCCTGCCCTCCCTGGGAACTACCGCCTGCATAATTCTGACAGCACGCGCTTTCTAACGGATTTTCCTGATCCGCATCCGGAACTGACAGACATCAGCCGCGAACTTATCACCTATAAGCGCAAGGATGGGGTCGAGCTTTCATCGACACTGTATCTGCCGCCCGGTTATGAAAAGGGCGACACACTCCCTGTCGTCGTCTGGGCCTATCCACGCGAATTCAACGATGCGGCAACGGCGGGACAAGTCCGGGATTCGAAACATCGGTTCACGCGGATCGGTGGCTATTCACACCTCTTCTTCCTGACACAAGGCTATGCGGTGATGGACCGCGCCGCCATGCCGGTGGTCGGATCCGACCCTGAAACCGTAAATGACACATTTATCGAACAGATCGTAGATTCAGCCCAAGCCGCCGTTGACGAGTCCGTCCGCAGAGGCTTTGGCGACGGCGTTCAGGTCGGCGTCGGGGGCCATTCCTATGGCGCGTTCATGACCGCACACCTCTTAGCGCAAAGCGACATTTTCCGCGCCGGGATCGCGCGTTCAGGGGCTTATAACCGCACGCTGACGCCGTTCGGCTTTCAGGCGGAACGCCGGATTTTCTGGGATGCACCAGAGACCTATTTCAAACTTTCGCCTTTCATGTCCGCAAATTTGATCAACGAACCGATGCTGATGATTCATGGGGCCAAGGACAATAACTCTGGCACTTTCCCGCAACAATCCGAACGAATGTTCGCCGCTGTTAAAGGCACAGGCGGAACTTCGCGGCTGGTTATGCTACCGCATGAGGCCCACGGCTACCGGGGCCGCGAATCGGTCCTGCATACACTGGCGGAAATGGTCGATTGGTTTGAAACCCACGTGAAGAATGCGGAGTCGGACGTCGCCTCTGGAGAGGAATAAGAGGCGCGGGCGCGCGACCCTACTTCACTCCACTGGACTAAAAAGGTCGCTACATTGCGTCTTTCAATTTACGCCGCCGTCCCAGTTCCTCTGCAGACCCCGCCAGCCAAAACGGGTTGGTCAACCGTTCCGCCGCGACCGTCGTCGGCACGGTTGGCTCGCCGCGCGCGCGCATCGCTTTGGCGCGGTCGAATGCCGCCAGCACGTCGGCATTATCGCCATCGACACTCACGGCGAATTTAGCGTTGCTGAGCGTATATTCATGCGCGCAGTAAAGTTTTGTCTGTTCGGGCAGCGCCAATATCTTACTGAAACTGCCCCACATTTGCGCCGGCGTTCCTTCGAACAACCGTCCGCAGCCCATCGTAAAAATCGTATCGCCGACAAAGCAGGCCTCTGCGGCCGCGAGGTATAAAACGATGTGTTCATTCGTATGGCCCGGTGTTTCCATCACGCGCACGGGATGGCCGCCAAAATCAAACGTGTCGCCCTCGCCGAGCTTAATATCGATGCCGGGAATACGGCCTTCAATCAGGCCGGGACCATAGATCGTCACGCCAAAGCGGTCCTTGAGCAGCATATTGCCGCCCGTGTGATCCGGATGCCAATGGGTATTCCAAATTTCCGTGAGCGCCCACCCCTTCGCCGCGCACTGGCGCGCGATTTCTTCACCGTCCGGCGTGTCGATACAGGCCGTGCGACCGCTATCGGGGTCGTGGACCAGAATGCCGTAATTGTCAGAAAGACAGGGGAAGAGGTGGATTTGGATGTTAGACATGGAGTGGGTTTAGCGTGGTCGGAAGGATGCGCCAACCTCTCTAAACTCCCCCGTCCCGCCGACTCGATCGGCGGGCCCATGGCTTAAACTAAGGCCATCGCACTCAGGTCCAAGTTTGCGCCATGGACAGGCCGATCAAGTCGGCCTGAGGAGAAGGCGTTTAAGCCTTGCGCCAGCTCGTGCCGTCGGCGCTGTCTTCAAACACAATCCCGCGCGCGGTGCCTTCATCACGAATGCGGTCCGCTTCGGCCCAATCCTTCGCCTGCCGTGCCGCATGGCGGGCGGTGGCGAGAGCGTCGAACTCTGCGCTGTCGTCTTCGGACGCGTTGCCACGGAACCACTCTTCGGGATCGCGTTGGAGGAGACCGAGAAGATTTGCAGACTTTACAAAATTTGCTGCAGCATTTTCTTCCATATGAGTAGGCTTCGAAAAACCACTTATTTCAATTTGGGAACCAATTTTATAGTCCGTTTGACGAGAAAAGTTTATGAACTTTTTGAACGATGCGAAGAAACTAATTCCCTCAGCAGTATCAAGGTCGTTAAAAAGTCTTTCTGCAAATCTATCATCCACAAGAGCTGATCTATTGGGGTGGACGTCAGCATCTCTAATCGCTTTATACCACCCATCTAACTGCGCCTTACTCTCCCGCAGCAAGTCCTCGCTCCACATCAACTCATTCCGGTAATGGGCCTTTAACAGCGCGAGCCGGATCACCTCCCCGTCCCAGTCTTTCAGCAGGTCATGCACCAACACCACGTTCCCCACGGATTTGGACATTTTTTCTTTGCCCATGTTGAGGAATTCATTGTGAACCCAATAGTTCGCAAACGTCTTGCCGTTGCACGTCTCTGACTGCGCGATTTCGTTTTCGTGATGGGGAAATTTCAGATCGATGCCGCCGCAGTGAATATCGATGGTTTCGCCGAGCGTTTCTTTGGCCATGGCGGAACATTCAATGTGCCAACCCGGACGGCCCGGCACGGACGCGAAATCATGGTCGCTATATTTTTTCCAATCGACGAAATAGCTGGTCGAGACCTGTTGCTGGCTCCAGCCCGGTTCACCATCCGGCGACGGTTTCCACAGCACGAAGTCGGCGGCATTGCGTTTCGCGCTCACAACATCGACGCGCGCGCCCGCAAGGTTATCGTCCATCTTCCGGCCTGACAGTTTGCCGTAATCTTCGTCCTTGGTGACGTCGAAATAGACATGGCCATCGGCGATATAAGCGGCATCTTTCTCCAGCAGCGTGACGATAATATCCGCCATGCCCTGAATATGCTCGGTCGCTTTGGGCTGCACCGTCGGGGGTAAGCAGTTCAGCGCGGCGAGGTCTTCATTGTAAATGCGGGCGTATTTCTCGGTGATCTCTGAAATCGGAACGCCCTGCTCCATTGCAGACGCAATGATGCGGTCATCCACATCGGTCAGGTTGCGGGCGTAGCGCACATGATCGTCGCCGTAGATATGACGGAGCACACGAAACAGCACGTCGGCGACGACGGCGGCGCGGGCGTTGCCGATATGCGCGTAGGAATAAACCGTCGGTCCGCAATTATACATCGTCACGGGTTTATCCGTTGTCGGCGGGTCGTTTAACGGCACAAATGGGCGGACTTCACGTTTAAGTGAGTCATACAAAGACAGAGGGTGGGCTTGGTTCTGCATAGGGAGGCTCCCTATATTCTATCGCGATGGCTTGGAACCCTTATGATGAGACGGATTGGGAGCGCGGTTGGACCGAGCCGATCCCAAAACCGAAACACTCAGCCGTGGCAGGGCTGATCGCCCTCTTGTTGGTCGCCGTTTTTGTGTGGACTGCCCTCCTGCCCCAGCCCGACCCCGAGGCGAGGCTCAATCTCGTCGTCGAAGATACGGTTGCTTATGCCTATGGCGGCACCGACGCGAACAGTTTCAATGATATTCGGCGGCAGCTTGACGCCAATCCGCAAATCGACACGATCGTGCTCAAACATATTCCCGGCACGAAACATCTCGGCGAAAACACCCGCATCGCGCAGATGATCCGCGCGCGCGGCATCAACACTCATCTTGAACGCAATAGCTTTATCGCGTCGGGCGGCGTTGATTTGTTCCTCGCGGGGCAGCAGCGCACCATGGAATGCGGCGCGCAAATCGGGGTGCATAGTTGGCAAGACTCAGCTGGCGAAAGCCCGCGAACACTGGGGTTTGATCCGATAGAAGACCAGATGGCTCGCTTTCACGCCTCTCTTGATGTTGACCCGGCGTTCTACGCCTTTGCGCGCGATGCCGCGCCGCACAAATCCCTCTATTTTCTGTCGCGCGATGATCTGAAGAAATTTAATTTACTCACCGACGGCACGTGTGAGGGCCGACGGTGGTTCGGGTTTCTCGGCGGGCAATATTAATGCGGTGGGACCTTATTGGGCTCGGCGCGGCGGCGGCCGTGATTCTTGGGGCTATTGTTCTGCAACAGCCGAACCCTGATCTGCTTCGCTTTGATGTCGAAGGCTCACGCGCCTATGGCTATGGCTTCACCGATGGCCGATCCCAAGACGTCGTGAAAAAGCTCATGCGGCAGCACCCAGACGTCGAAACGCTCGTCTTTGTCTCTATGCCGGGCACACAAGACCTCACGTCCAATTACCATCTGGCGCGCAGCATTCGCCGCGCCGGATTGAAAACTGAACTGCGCGCCGATTCGCGGATTGCCTCTGGCGCGGTTGATTTATTCCTCGCCGGATCAACGCGTACCGTCGCTTGCGGCGCCATGGTCGGCGTTCATGCGTGGGGCACAGGCGGTTTTGACGCGCAAGACGCGTGGTGGGACAATCACCGCAATGCGTCGCGCGATTTTTTAACCGACATGGGGGTTGATCCAGATTTCTATGATTTCAGGACGGACGCCGCTGGATCCGAGGCTATACATTGGCTCACGCCTGCGGAGATCAATCGCTGGCGCGTGGCGAGCACGCCAATCCGCTGCGATCAATCGAAATAATCGTCTGAATATTTCATATCGGCGCGAACTCGGCGGCGGCTCTCGTCTCGCGTTTCAGGGTCAATATCGACGGGCTCAAACGCATTATACCCGATCTCGGCTAAGATTCTCGCCACAGCCACGCCCAATATCATCCAGCTCATGGCCAATGACCAAAAATCGCCAAAGTAAAAGTCTAAGGCGTAAACAACGAACTCCAGCAACCCCATATCCATCACGCCCGACGCCGTTGCCGTTGGCACGACAACAGAGAAGTAAAAGACGGTACATGCCGATCCGATATATATAAAGAATGCGGAGACGAGCGAGGCATGCTTGATATAGCTGATCCAGCCCAACGCCAAGCCGAAGCATATCCCCGTGATAAAAGCCAACATGGGGTTTGTTAGCAGTTGAGACTTTCCATATTTTTAACGCCGCTCAAACCCGCCATTAAAAATGCCCCGGCGCTAGGCGCCGAGGCTTTCAATCAGGTTCACATTTCTGCGAACGTTTTAGTGTTTATGGTGCGATTATTCGTCCAGATCGGGTTCGTATTCACCCGTAATCATACAGGTCATATCCGGCTGTGCCGTCGTGCCCGCCGGACAGGTCACTGTCGTAATTGTCCCTGCTGAGCCGGGAACAACAATCGCATTATCAGCGATCATGCCATCATCATCGGCCGCGCGAAATTCCTCGTCCTCAATGGTGTAATCTTCGACAATAATATCATCATCTGATTGTATACTCGGCTCACCGTCAGCTTGCAGAATTTCGCCAACCGTGTCGTTCACTTTGGACGGATGCATATCAGTCGTCATCTCGCCATCAATGTGCATATGACCTTCGGTTTTCATGTGCATGTCTGCTTTGGTGTCCATACTCATTGATTCCATGTGCTTTTTGCGCATTTCATCCATTTGCTTCTTTTTCATCATCGCGACGTTGTCATCGGTCATCGTCGCCGTGGCTTTGACTTTCATGTCAGGGTCGTGTTTTTTTTCCTGATGATTATCAGCCGCAAATGCGGGTGCGGCAATTGCCACAGCAGCGGCAGTCGCGAGGATCGTTTTCAAATAAGTCATTCGAGTCCTTTCAAAATTTTATGTTTCAAAAACAACCCTATATTGACTCAAAACTGAGCCGAATAATGCGCTGTCTTATCGGTTAAACAACGGGTTCACGGGCCAAAATGTTCCCAAACTGACCCGTAGCGATAGATAGCAGAATTCGATCACTTCCCGCAATCGCATAACGGATAGGCAGTTATTGCTTCTTACTTTGATCCAAATCGGTCCCTATATGGCCCCCATGAGCAAGCCGACACTGACATCTGTACCGAAAATCGACCGCCCGACCGCTGCCGCAGCGATGGAGGCCGTGCGCACCCTGATCGCTTGGGCCGGGGATGACCCGGATCGCGAAGGTCTACGCGATACACCGAAACGCGTAATCAATGCCTATAGCGAATGGTTCCGGGGCTATGACCTTGATCCTGCCGAAGAATTGTCCCGCACATTCGAAGATGTCTCCGGCTATGATGACATGGTGATCCTGCGTGAAATCGACGTAGAAAGTCATTGCGAACATCATATGGCGCCGTTCCTTGGCAAAGCCTGGGTCGCCTATCTGCCGACAGACAAAGTTGTCGGCATTTCCAAATTGGTCAAAGTCGTCGAAGTTTTTGCCAAACGGTTGCAGACACAAGAAACCATGACGGCACAAATCGCCGATGCCATTGAAGATGCGCTCAAGCCGCGCGGTGTCGCCATCATGGTCGATGCTGTTCACCAGTGCATGAGCACACGCGGTGTGCATCACCCGAACGTCTCGACCATCACAACACAATTCACGGGTGAGTTCAAAACCAACCCGTCCTTACAAGACCGTTTCTTGCGCGTTGTCGGGAAGTAAAAGCCGCCCGTTAGGACCGCGCCTATTGCTGGCATGCAACGTTTCAGTAAATAATGATGAACTGGCGTTGGGACTTTCTGTAACCTTAGTCGCTGTGCGACATTGTTGTGCGTTTCAGCCTGCAATCACCGCTACCGTATAGCCCCCAGCCCTCACTTCCCCTAAGAGCGCCCCATGAGAATTCTCCTTATCGGGTCAGGCGGTCGCGAACATGCGCTAGCTTGGAAATTATCACAAAGCGAGCAGGTCACAGAAGTGACTGTTGCGCCCGGTAATGCCGGGATCGCGGCCATCGCCAATGTGGTCGACGTCAAAGCCGACGATATGACCGGGCTAATCGCGCTCGCCCAAAGCGGCGCCTATGATCTTGTTGTCGTCGGGCCTGAACAGCCGTTGGCGCTGGGTCTGGTCGATGCGCTGGTCCTGCGCGACATCAAAGTGTTCGGACCTACACAAGCCGCCGCACAGCTCGAAAGCTCCAAAGCTTTCACCAAGGACTTATGCGACCGATATAATATTCCGACGGCAAAATACGGCGTGTTTACTGACGTGTCAGAAGCCAAAGCCTATCTCAAAACAATGGACGCGCCCTATGTCCTGAAAGCGGACGGCTTAGCGGCTGGCAAAGGCGTCGTCATTCCAGAATCGCTCGCTGAGGCAGAGGCTGAATTGGACGAGTTCTTCTCTGGTAAATTCGGCGATGCATCGACCACGGTTGTCATTGAGGAATTTATGCGCGGGGCGGAAGCGAGCTTCTTCGCCATTTGCGACGGCACGACCGCGCTGCCGCTCATCGCAGCGCAAGATCACAAGCGCGCCTTTGACGGCGACACGGGACCGAATACGGGCGGCATGGGCGCTTACACTCCCGCCCCTGTTTTCACTGACGCGGTCTTTGCGCAGACAATGGAGCGTATCATTCAGCCGACGATTGATGGCATGGCCAAGGACGGAACCCCCTTTACGGGCATCCTCTTCGCGGGATTGATGATCACGGACGAAGGCCCGAAACTTATCGAATATAATGTTCGGTTCGGCGATCCGGAATGCCAAGTCGTGATGCGCCGTATGCAGAGTGATTTGGTTGAGCTTCTGGTCGCGGCGGAAGCGGGAAGGCTCAATTCCGTCACGCCCCCCGCGTGGTTCACGGACCCTGTTGTCAATGTCGTACTCGCGGCCAAAGGGTATCCGGGTTCATACAAAAAAGGCACGATCATCAATGGCATAGATACGGCCAATGCGCGCGACGACGTCGTTGTCTTTCACGCAGGAACACGGCGCGGACGCAATTGCGGCAAATTGAAAGCCAATGGCGGACGGGTGCTAAACGTCACCGCGTCCGGCGAAACATTGAAAGAGGCGGTTGATCTCGCTTATCGTGTGATCCGTGACGATATTAAATGGTCGGATATGCAGTTCCGCACCGATATCGCCTATCAAGCTTTATAGGCTCGTATTCTCACTTCATCATGCCCGTGAAAATTGCCAAATCGCCTTGGCTCTGTGGGGATTGATCGGGCCTAACACTCCCTAAGTTCGTCCGGAATATGGTCGAGCGGCAATCCGTCTTTCTTAAAAATGAAGTAATCAAACACGGCACGCCAGGCGTCGCGTTCTGGTTCCGGCAACTGCCGTAATGAGAGTAGCGACAGGACGAAGGCTTCCATCGGTTCACGACTGATCTCAAGACGATCACACCACCAGAAATTCACAAGCACATTAAAATCTGACATCGCCCGAACATGGTGCTACCAGAGCGGCGGCATATAGATCGCATCGCCGGGCCCAAGCTCCATCGTGCGCGCGGAAGCAAGCGCCTCTGCAAAGCGCAGATATAGCTCAAAATCTGGCGCGTCGAGGTCAACCATACTGACCTGCGGTCCCGCCATCGTAGCTCAATCGGACCCGGGTAAAGATTGCGAACTTATTCCGGCGCAAACAACGTAAAGGCCCCTGTCCCCGCTCAAACCCGGGACCCCCTCGTTGACAGGTGTGGAGCCCATATAAAACGCATCGCCATTCGCCCCGACAGTAATCGATCCAAGAACGCCGAAAAACTCATCTTGGCTTGGTCAAAATTGAACTGACGCATATCGTCCGCTTAAAAAAACCGCCCACCAACTGACGGCTTCGCACGCATTACGGAAACATTGGCAGGACCAGCGCCGGCGCGAATTTAATCGCATAAATCGTCCGTATCAGTGGCTTTTGTAACAGCGGCCCAATGATTGACTACGCCGCGCATCACAATCGGTTACCCGGCCGGAACGATGTTATTGAGAAATGTCTCTGGCGAAATTTGATCAATCTCGGGCAATGTTCGCAACGTCGTAGCCTTCTGCCCGAGCCAAATTGAAATGCGTTTCAAAGCTCGGCGCAGCTTTTGCGCTGTGTGACTAGACGTGCGCCCTACTTTGCGGCAGCACAGCCACAACGAAGATCAACTCGAGGGGAATTTTATGTCTATTCTGAAACCGTCCTTAACCGCCGTTAGCGCGGCTGCCCTTATGATGGCGACTCCGGTTTTAGCGCAGGATGATGGCCATGAGGGCATGACCTATATCCATGCCGGAACCGTCATTGCCGTGCCCGGCCAAACACCGTTGCGCAATCAAACCATTATCATTGATGATGGCAAAGTCATGGGAATCGAAGCGGGCTTTCTTGCCGACGCGGACGCCACCATTATAGATCTTAAAAACATGACCGTTTTACCGGGCCTCATCGACAGTCACGTTCACCTACGCGCCGATAACGACAGCGGGTCACGCGAGGATGTTGTGAAAATGGAATCGGGCGATGTCGCGCTACAAGCCGCCGCTCATGCCAAAACAACGCTGATGGCGGGGTTCACTGCGGTCCAAGACGTTGGCGGCCCGAAAGAAATTTTCGCCCTGCGTCGCGCCATTAAGAAAGGCCTTGTTCCCGGCCCGCACATTCGCGCCGCTGGATCTTCAATCTCCGCGACAGGCGGGCATGGCGACTTTCATGGTTTCAAGGCAGATATTCTGGAATTGTACAAGTCCCCGACAATCTGTGACGGTGTTGCGGATTGCCGCCGTGCGGTGCGCCAAGCCGTTAAGAACGGTGCTGACGTCATAAAAGTGACGGCGACAGGCGGCGTTATGTCAAACACCAACGCGGGCACAGGCCAGCAGCTCATGGACGACGAATTGAAAGCAATCGTCGACACGGCCAGAACAATGGGCCGTAAGGTCACGGCGCACGCCCATGATAAAGGCGGCATTGATGCGGCCTTAAGAGCTGGCATCAATTCGATTGAACATGGGTCCTTCATGGACGCAGAAACCGCGGGTCTGTTCAAACGCAACAATGCGGTCTTAATCCCCACAGTCCTCGCCGGGAAAACGGTCGAAGAATGGGCCAAAGACCCGAATACATTTTTGCCGCCGAACTCAGTTGCAAAAGCCCGTCAGGTTGGCCCGGCCATGCAAGACATGGCCCGTTTGGCCTATGAAAATGGTGTCACCATCGCGTTTGGGACAGACTCGGGCGTTTCAAAGCACGGCGATAATGCCAAGGAATTTCAATATCTCGTCATCGCTGGGATGAGCCCCATGGAAGCGATCACAAGCGCGACCATCACAGCAGCCAAACACATCGAAATGTTCGATAAAATTGGCTCGCTCGAAGTCGGGAAATACGCTGATATTATCGCCGTTGATGGTGATCCCTTGGCTGACGTAGCCGAACTGATGGATGTCGATTTCGTGATGAAAGGCGGCATCGTTTATAAACATGACACAGCAGATTGATCCGGGGAATCAATCTGAATGGAATTGCGTAACCGCGCATAGCGGCGCGTTATAATATGAACGTCTTGCCTCTCATTGTTGTGGCGGCCTTCCTCACCGCCATCATTTCCGGCCTGTTCGGGATGGCGGGTGGACTGGTGTTCATGGGCATCATCGCGCTGTTCCTCGGTGTTGCCGAAGCAATGGTGGTTCACGGGGCCGTTCAATCAGTATCCAATAGCTACCGCGCTTTTTTACTGCGGGGCACCGTGCGGTGGGATATTTTGGGGTGGACGGCCGTTGGTGCGTTGCCTGCCGCGCTGCTGATGCTGTCCGTCAGTTTCCTTCCGTCAAAAGCGCAGCTTTATTTGGCGCTTGGCTTACTGCCTCTGCTTCTCTGGCTGCCCAAACGGTGGTTATCGGGCGATGCGCAAAAGCCGACCCATGCTGCTCTCTGCGGGGCGATGGTCATGGGTCTCAACTTATCAGCAGGTGTGGCGGGACCCGCGCTTGATTTTTTCTACGTCAAGACAACACTCACCCGCCAGCAGATTGTCGCGACCAAGGCCGTGACCATGTTCGCGTCCCATCTCGTCAAAATCGTCTATTTCGGCATTCCGCTCGCGCGCGGCGTCGGACTGTCAGGTCTTCCACCGTGGTGGGTGTTTGCGGCGGCCGTTCCCGCCGTAATGGCCGGAACGTTTATCGGCACACGTTTGCTCGCCCGGTTTTCAGATGTCGGCTTTAAGCATTATACGCGCATTCTCGTGACCGTGATCGGCGGGATCTATCTCTGGCGCGGTTTGGCTCTTCTCTGAGCGCTCAACGTATAGAGCGCGATCCCGATCAAGGTGATCGCGGTTCCAACCCCGTCCCAAAAACCAAACGGTTCGCCGAGCACGACGATTGCGGCAATAATCGTGGCCAGCGGACCGACCATCCCCAAGATAGCGACCGTCTGTGCCCCAATACGGGCAATGGCCATATTGATAAAGAAGCTCGGCAAGAGCGTACAAAAGAAAGCCAGTGCAAACGCCAGTCCCCACATCTCGCGCGGAAGGTCCAACGCCTGGATCATCCCGCTGGGCCCGCCGCTCACGACAATAAAATGAACCATCAGGGCGCTCGCCGCGCCGATCATCGCCAGACACGTAAAGACACGCGCGCCAATTTTGTCGACGAACCGGTTCGCGAGCAGCTGAAACAAAGCAAATAGAGCCGCACATAAGAGGACAAGACCGGCGCCCAGCCAGAGGTTTTCCGACACCGTGATATCGCCACCAATAAAGACGACGACTAACCCGCTATACGCCAGAGCAACGCAGGCGAGGCCCGCTTTAGTGATCCGTCCGCCGAAGAAAATCGCGCCAAAAATCACGACAAAGGCGGGATAGGTAAACAGAAGCAACCGTTCAAGCTGCGCGGTGATATGTTTGAGTCCCTGAAAATCCAAAAACGTACAAATATAATAGGCCAGCATGCCTGCCGCCATCGCGCCTGCCGTCTCGCGCCAGCCGATGCGGCCCTCCCCCGCGCGCCGCGCGATAAGCAGAATGATGATATAGACTGGCAGGGATAGCCCCATCCGCAACACCATTAACGTCACCGCGGGCAAATCCGGCACAATGCCGTAAGCCATTTTGACGAGGACGGCTTTCATTGAGAACAAAACAGCGCCGAGAATCCCGAGGGCCATTCCGAGACCGTCTCGTCGGGTTTCGGCACGAGTGAGCGCCGCATCCCCCTGAACTTCCCGAAATGACGCCTTCATTTTCGTCGGGCCCGGAAAAAGTCTCGTAATATTTGCGCAACAGCCTCCGCGCGTAGACCGGACGTGACCTCTGGGCGGTGATGACAAGTGGGTGAGCCAAAAAATTGCACGCCACTCTCCACCGCGCCGCCCTTGGGATCGGATGCACCGTAAACGACGCGCGTGATTCGCGCATTTGAAATAGCCGACGCACACATGGTGCAGGGCTCTAGAGTGACATAGAGCGTGTGCCCCGGCAGACGATAATTTTTGCTCACAATACAGGCTGACCGAATAGCGAGAATCTCCGCGTGTGCGGTTGGATCATGCTGCTTTATGGGGGCATTGGCCGCTTCGCCGATGATTTTTCCGTCAGGATCGACGATAACAGCGCCCACAGGCACTTCGCCTACAGCGGCCGCGGCTTGCGCAAGCGCTAGCGCCCGGTCCATATACAGACGATCAAGAGGCGCACTGTCACTGTCGTGGACGGTCATAGCGGCGCTGTGAGTTGGGACGGACCAATGGTCAAGCCAGAAGACAATTCCGAACGGATCGCCAAACGCCTCGCGCGGGCCGGCGTCGCGTCGCGCCGGGAAGCCGAGCGCATGATTGAGGCGGGTCGCGTCAGGGTGAATGGACGACTCCTAACGACGCCGGCGTTCACCGTAACCGCCAAGGACCGTATCGAAGTCGATAATGAGCCCTTAGCTGCCAAAGAGCCGCCCCGCCTTTGGCGCTATCATAAGCCGCCGGGCCTCGTGACCACCCACAAAGATGAACGCGGACGCCGAACCGTGTTTGAGGCTCTGCCCGAACACCTTCCGCGTGTGATCAGTATTGGCCGTCTAGATTTAACATCCGAAGGTTTGCTCCTGCTCACCAATGACGGGGAGTTGGCGCGCCAATTAGAATTACCCAGCACAGGCTGGTCGCGCCGATATCGCGCCCGGGCTTATGGAAAAACATCACAAGCTGTCCTCGACACGCTGATGGACGGGATTGAAATTGACGGGGTGAAAACCGGGCCCATCGAAGCGACAATGGAAAGCGAACGCGGCGACAATGTCTGGATTGATGTGATGATCCGCGAAGGCAAGAACCGCGAGGTGCGACGCGCGCTCGAACTGCTTGATTTGCATGTGAACCGGTTGATCCGTACCAGCTATGGTCCGTTCCAATTATTGGACCTACGTCGCGGCACCGTCGAAGAAGTCAAACGCAACGTCTTGCGTACCCAAGCCGGGCATTTAATCGATGTCCCGCTGGAGCAAGATCGCCACAAACGTAAACCCCCAAGGCGTGGCACGCATGCATCGGCCAAAGCCCGGAAAGATGTGAACGCTGACGGCGGTCAAAAACCGACAGGCAAAGACGCCACAGCGCAAAACGCTAAACGACCGCCACCAAAAAAAGGCGCGGGCGGACGTCGCACCGGACCACCCCGCACTCGTAAATAAGGATGACGCGAACATGAGAATTGTCTCAGGTGTTCATCGCGGACGCACGATCGCCACACCGGACGGACGCAAAACCCGCCCGACCAGCGATCAAACACGCGAATCGATCTTTAACATACTCGATCATGCTGAATGGGCGTCGCCACTCGACGGGGCTGTCGTCATGGATATGTTTGCAGGCTCAGGCGCTTTAGGCTTGGAAGCGATTAGCCGTGGCGCGGAGTTTTGCGTCTTTGTGGAGCGCCACCCTCTCGCGCTCGCGGCCATTCGCAAGAATATCGATCACTTCGATCTCGGCGACGAAGCGCGCATCCATCGGTTCGATGCAACGAAGCTAAAACTCGCACCCGGCAATCGCCCAAAACCATTCACGCACGTGTTTATGGACCCGCCCTATAATAAGAAAATGTGGCAACCCGCCTTGCGCCGCGTTGCGCCATATTTGGCAGATAAGGGCGTTGTGATTTTGGAAGACAGCCATGAGGCCGAGATCGAACCACGTGGATGGGACGTCATGTCTGATAAGATTTGGGGCACAACACGCACCTTGTTTTTGAAACAATCAAAGGCCTAAAGCCCCTTTAACGAGTTTGTACCCAATTACTGTTATGGTCACGTCTAAGGAGGACCAAGCCGTGAACGATCTCGTTGAACAACCTGCATTATTAGTCGCCGTTGAGCCACATCTGTTTATGGATTGGCAAACCGAAGACGATATCCGTCTCGCCACCCTCTCGCACTTCGGCTCGCCCTATTGCGAAGGCGACACGCCGCTATTTATTTAGGCTCAACGCCGCCCGAACAAACGTTCAATATCCGCCAGCTTCAGCTCCACATAGGTCGGACGACCGTGGTTGCATTGACCGCTATGCGGGGTGGCTTCCATTTGGCGAAGGAGCGCGTTCATTTCCTCGCCTGTCAAACGTCGTCCCGCCCGCACACTGCCGTGACACGCCATCGTGCCGCAGACATGTTCAAACCGCTCCTTGAGCGACAAAGCCTCATCATATTCGGATAGATCATCCGCCAGATCACGGAGCAGACCTTGCGCATCCACTTTGCCGAGCAGCGCCGGCGTTTCGCGCACAAGGACTGCGCCGACGCCAAACGGTTCTAAGATCAAGCCCATCTCGGCCAACTCATCCGCCCTTGCGAGCACACGCGCGGCATCGGACTCGCCGAGCTCGACAATATCGGGAATTAGCATCGTTTGGCGAACAACGCCTTCGCCGCGCATCGCGTCCTTCATGCGTTCATAGACCAAGCGCTCATGCGCGGCATGTTGATCGACAATGACGATGCCGTCGGCTGTTTGAGCGACGACATAGGTTTCGTGCAATTGTGCGCGCGCTAATCCGAGCGGGTAATCATTGTTTATGGGCTGCGCTGCCGCGGGCGTGATTTCGCCCGTCAGAGGGTCAAAGGCGGGCGCGACATAAGTATAGGCCGGGTCATGCACTTCGACTCGGGCGCTCTGCCCATCAAGCAGGGTCTGCATCCCTGGCGCCAAATGCTTGTCCGGATGGGCTGCGTAAGGCTGCGGCGTGTAATCGCGCTGATATTGATAGACGCCCTGCCCGGCTTGAATACGTCCCAACGCATAGTCGGAAACGGTTGTGCTGGCGCGGTGTCCGGCTTCAGCGAGCGCATGACGCAGCGCCGAGACAATCAGACCCCGCACAACGCCCGGCGCGCGAAAGCGTACTTCGGTTTTAGCCGGATGGACATTAACGTCGACTTGTTCAGGCGGAACATCAAGATAAAGCGCCGCCACCGGGTGACGATCCCGCGCCAGAAAATCCTGGTAGGCGCCCCGAATCGCGCCGAGGAGCAAACGGTCCCGGACGGGGCGACCATTGACGAAGAGGAATTGGTGCTGCGTGTTCCCGCGCGAAAACGTCGGCAATCCCGCATAGCCCGACAGGCGAATACCGTCGCGCATTTGATCGACAGGCACGGCATTGGCGCCGAAGTCCTGGCCCAGAACAGCCGCTAGCCGCGCAAGGCGACCGTCATCATCATTCGCTTGGCGCGGCAGCTTTAACGACGTGCGGGCTTGCGAGCCGGAGGTGAATCCGACGCCCGGATTGGCCATGGCGAGCCGTTTTACAATATCTGAAATCGCGAGTGATTCAGACCGCTCCGTCTTAAGGAATTTGAGCCGTGCGGGCGTGGCATAAAACAAGTCCCGAACTTCGATCCGTGTGCCCGGAAGACCCAGACGCGGCGCGGGACGGACTGAACTAGCGATGCCGCCATCGACTTTGATTTCCGCCGCTTCATTCGCGTCTGCGATCTGACTTGTCAGTGACAAGCGCGAGACAGAGGCAATCGACGGTAGCGCTTCACCGCGAAAGCCAAGACTCGCAATGTTGAGTAAATCCCACTCCCCAGTCTCGGAGGCGCGAAGTTTTGAGGTCGCATGACGCTCAAGAGCGACAGGAATATCCGCTGCGCTCATACCGTGACCATCGTCTGACACCACGATCAGCGTGCGTCCGCCATCTTCGTACCGAATGTCGATTTGTGTCGCGCCCGCATCAATTGCGTTCTCGACTAGTTCTTTGATGACCGAAGCGGGCCGTTCCACGACTTCGCCAGCCGCAATGCGGTTGACGGTCTGCGCAGGTAGTTTTTGAATGGACGGACGGATCATGACGCCCTGCCCTTAAGATGATTCAGACGTCGCCGCCACAGAGAGACACCGCATTGGGGAAACACTGCACAGGGGAGACACCAAACTGGGCCGCCAGAGGGCGACCCTGCAAAGCAATATTTTTTAAAGGCCGGGAAGTTTAGCCCGGGCCGGGCGCCGCGTGACAGTGACTTCACCGCCGCCCGTCACTTTACTGATCGATTCAAGGCGCTCCTGCTCTGAATCAGAATCAAGGGGAACGGGATTGCCATCGCCATCAAATTGCTGGCCATTGCGCCAGAAAAGGATGCGGTTAGACAGAGAATCAGATTTGCGCTCGACGGAATTTTGCCCATCAATTTTCAACCGAATTTCCTGATCCGCGCGGCCTGCACCGGCGCGCGTTAGCAAGACCAGCTCTCCACGTGTTGGCTCTGTCGGATCAACGTCGCCCAATAGCGCCTCGCGAGCCGCTTTTTGCGAGTAATTGTCGAGCAAAGAACTCTCGCCCGGAGAAGGCGGACGCAGGTTATATTCCGGCGGCACGATCAAAGGCGCATTGGTGAGAATGTTAAATTCGTTCGGTGCTTCCTTTTTCAAACCGAGGGTTTTGGAAGCGGAGGCGCAGCCTGACAGGGCAACCGTGGCGGCTGCGAGAGTCAAAAGGGCCAGTTTGGCTTTGGTCGACATGAAGTAAATCCCGTGACGTTCTATATTGGCCTTTAACGAGCCTGCCCGCTCTCGCCAAGTGAGCAGATCGTCATTTAGCAGGCGTGTCTGATGCGTGCGCTTTGCGCTCAGCCCTCCAGTCGCGGAACATGACGTAGAAAAGCCCGATAATTCCGACGGTAATCGCTGAATCCGCAACATTGAACACATAGTTGAAGCCGATATCTTCCGCGTTGATGAAATCTGTCACCGCGCCAAACAAAGCCCTATCAATTGCATTCCCGACAGCGCCACCGATCACTAACGACAGACACACCCGAGACAGCGTGTCTTTGGCCCCGGACAAAACATGCAGCAACACGCCCACCATAAAGATTGCGAAGATCAACAGACCCCACCGTTTCAGGGCAGAATCGCCTTGCATCAATCCCCAGCTCACGCCTTGATTACAGAGAATCGAGAGGTCGACGATCGGGCTGACTTCACGCGTGACGCGAATATAGGGGTCTATGGCACATACATTCATCGGCTGATCGAAGGCGCGAGTCGCGGCCCATTTACTCAATTGGTCTAAGCCCACAATCAGAGCGGGGAATAAAAGCCCCCAAAAGAGCGGGATACGGCGGATTATGTTAGACAAGCTCATAAGCGTGCGATTGCCACGCCGGGAAAAAGTCCGCAAGCACAGCCTGCCTCGCACCATAAGGAGCGCCCAAATTGCGCCTGCAATCAACTGTGTTGATGACCATTCTTTCATTGGCGGCAGAGCGGTGGCACGTTAAAGCCAATCTAATTGGTTGACGCCTGTTCGGACTGTTAACCTCCAGGGACTAGCACCCTTGCTTATGATGAGTGCGACAAAGGGATACTAACGACATGGTTCGCCACACCCGCCCGACACCGATCTGGTCTTCATTGCTTTGCGGCGCTGCGCTCCTGGTTGCTGCGCCTGCTTTCGCGCAAGTAGAAATCACGGACGCTACAACAACAGCGGTTGATACAGCCACAGCAGGCGACGGTGGAACCCCATCGGATCTGACAATTGCTTCGGGTGGCTCTGTCACTTTGGAAACCGCAGGCCCTGCTGTCACTTTGAATTCTAATAATGACCTGATCAACAATGGCTCAGTGTCAATTAACAATGTTGACGGCGCAACTGCCGTTTCGCTTGAAGGCGGCGCGGATCGTAACTTCACGCATTCCGGGTCGATCTCGGTTATTGAAGATTTCACACAAGAAGACACAGATGATGATGTCTTTGCCGACACACCGTTTGCATCAGGCACAGGCCGAACAGGGATTTTGATCTCAGGGGCATCTCCGTTTGAAGGCAATGTGACGATCGCCGACGCCGCGACAATTCTGGTCGAAGGCAATGAGAGTTTTGGTGTCGATCTTTCAAACACGCCGCTTGGCGCTGGACTAGACGGCGACCTGAGCCTTGGCGGTCGTATGAGTATCATCGGTGACAATAGCGCGGGCGTCCGCGTCGGCAGCGCGATTACGGGCAATGTCACCAATAACGGTCTCGTCGAAATTCAGGGTGTTAACAGCGGCGCTTTTGACATCGGTGCTGATATTGGCGGTGGGTTCGCCAATACGGGTATAATCACCAATAATGCTTTTCGGTTCCCGACTCGGGCGACATTTAACCCTAACGCAGTCGCCGACCGCACAGATTTTGGCGCAGAAGACTTAGGACAAGCCGCCTCTGCCATTACAATCAATGCAAATATATCTCGCGGGATCAATCTAACGCAACGAACCACCACCTCGACGGACGCGGATGGTAATGACGTTACAACGCTCATCAGTACGAGTAATATTTCGCACGCAAGTTCGACCCCCGCCATCCTAATCGATGGCGAAGGCACCCCCATCATGATCGGCACAGTTTCGGCCATCATTGACCCGACAGCGGACGGATTTGACGAAGATGAACTGTTCGCCTTCATCAACCTTGGTACGCTGGTATCGTCGGGCCTCTATGATGACTTTGATGCGACAGCCTTGTCGATTACGGATGCGACCTTGGAAGGCGGCATTCGCAACACTGGAACGATGCAAGTCGATACATTTGTTGGTGCCGTCGAACGGCCTATTGCCGGTGTCACATTGGGAACAGGCATGGCCCGAGTCATCGTGTTGGGCGATAATGCTATTGCGGATCGTCTGAATAATAGCGGCATCATCATTGCGCGTGCCTCAGAAGCGGTCGACGAAGTTTATTACGATGCAGAGAATATTCCCGTTCCGCGTCCTGTCGTTGCAACGGCCATTGATATTTCCGCGACCGCACAAATGTCGTCTCTGGAAAATGAAGGCACAATTTCAGCGGTGCTGATTGGCCGCAATGGCACGGCCACGGTTGTCCGGGATGCCTCTGGCACATTATCCAACATCATCAATCGCGGCAACATTGTCGCGCTTGCGAGCAATTCAGACACAGACGGTGACGAAGAAACTGATTTTACGCTGATCGCGTTTGATCTGTCGAACAATACGTCCGGTGTGACCTTCCTTCAGGAACGTCAGACTGACGATGATCTCGATGATGATTTGACACCGAATGATCCGAACCTGTTCGGCAATGTCCTCCTCGGGTCTGGCAACGATTCAGTGACCAGCACCGCCGGTGTGATCCGTGGCGATATTGATTTCGGCACGGGCGACGACATTCTTTCGCTGACGGATACGACCTATACGGGCGCCCTGTCCAATCAGGGCGGGCTTGTTATTGACTCTGTCAACTCCGCGATGACGGTCACATCCAGCGCACCGATTGCTATTACATCAGCGAATTTCGATGAAACATCGTCTTTCAGCCCATTGATCGATGGGGCGACAGGCCAAGCCGCGACGCTACAAGCGACTGGCGCGATCAACTTTGCCAATGGCGCACAAATTACGCCGCTTCTTCGCAATCTTATCAATGCGGATGTCCTTGGCGGTGTCGCTCCGACGTTCTCAATCGCCTCGGCTTCAAATTTGACCATTGGGGATTTGTCCGCGCTTAATTCGCAAGACGATGGCAGTTTCCTATTCGACACGGCCTATGCCCTGAACAATAATGATCTCGTCATTACCGTCGATCTGCGTGAATCGTCTGCGTTGGGCCTTGATCGCTCCCAAATCGGGATTAATCAATCCGCTTTCGGCGCGACCTTACAGGCCTTGCAGAATAATACTGATCTCGGCAATGAAGTCGCCAATCTCGGCTCCGCCAGCGAATTCTACGCGGCTTACAATCAATTGTTGCCCGAATTCGCCGCTGCAGCGCGTCAATTTGTGCTCGCCAATTCCGACGGTGCGACAGGCGCAGTTGGCAATCATCTTGATTCCGCGCGTCGGTCACAAGACAAACCCGGCGGCGCATGGATTCAAGAGTTTGCTTATTTCGCAGACCGTGAACTCGCCGGTCTTTCGGAACAATATCGCGGAGAAGGCTTCGGCTTTACTGGCGGTTTGGATACGGAAATCGGTCCTTTCCATGCGGTTGGCGTTAACTTCGGTTTTGCGTCGACGGAAGTGGAAGATGTCGTTGGCGTCGATGAGCCGCTGGGCGTGACTACGCTCCTCGCGGGTCTTTATGCCGGGTATGCCACCGGCGCTCTGGGTATTGACGCCTATGTCGGCGGGGGACTCAACCAGTTTGAGCAGAACCGCCGTGTTCAGGTCGGCGACTTTTTAGGGCAAAGCACAGGCGACTGGAACGGGACACATGTGTCTGGGTCGTTGCGTGCGGGCTATGATATCGAATTTGGTAAGCGCTACTGGGCCCGCCCCGTAGTCAGCCTTGATTATATGCGTTTGAGCGAAAATGCTTTCACAGAAACTGGCGACGTCGGCGTCGCCCTCTCTGTCCAGAAACGTACATCAGACGTTGGCTCGATTTCAGGTCTGTTTAACATCGGCGCTAAGTTCGATGGTGAACGTACGTGGATACGCCCGTCCATCCGGGTTGGCTATCGTAATGAATTTATCTCAGACCCCGTCCTGACCAGCTATAATTTTGCGGGTATAACCAACGCCGCAATGGCACAGACCTTGTCAGCGGATTTCCCATCATCCGGTATGTTGATCGGCTTCTCGCTCGCGGCTGGCTCTAGCTTCTCATCCGTTGGATTCGACTTCGATAGTGATATTCGCGACGGCTTCATCCGTCATACGGGTCGCATCGTTGTCAGACTGCTCTTTTAGTCCCTACCTTTCTCGGCTGATCGAACGGTTCGGTCAGCCGACAGAGCACACGGCGCACGACGCCATTGCGACTTTGGCAGGGGCTGACGCGGCCAATCTCCCTGAGCTTAAAGCCCGGTTTAACTTGGGCTGGGCCTATCTCGCGCTATCGCAACAGTGTCCGTTTAAAGACCTTGGTCGTCTACAAAGCACATTTGCGGATGGCGCCGTGGAGATCGCCCTACGCGCGGCTTGGCACGCTGAAAAATTGCCTGGGGAGCCCCAAGGACTTTTCATACTCGGGCTCGGAAAACTTGGAGGGCATGACCTCAATTTTTCATCTGATATTGACCTGATCGCCTATTACGACCCGGACGTCCTGCCCGTACCTGAATCCCGTGGACAAGCTTATATCACGAGCAAAGTCATGAAGCGGATGACCAAAATCTTGATGCCGCCGCACGATCCGGATTTCGTCTATCGCGTTGACTGGCGATTGCGTCCCGAAGCGTCCGTGACAGGCCTCGCCCTCAGCACATCGCGGGCGCAGGACTTTTACTTTTTCCGCGCCCTGCCTTGGCACCGTCTGGCCTTATTGAAGGCCCGGGTTATTGCGGGCGACAAAACCGTCGGCGACAGCTTTCTGGCTGACCTGTCCCCGTTCATCTGGCGACAAAATCTCGACTTCCGTGCCATTGACGAATTGGCCGAGCTGAAAACGCGGATCAACTTGGAACACCCCCGCATGAAGGTTGAGCGCGTTACCGCAACCCCGATCATGGAACACCCCTTAGGCTTTAACGTCAAACTGGGAACAGGCGGTATCCGCGAAGTCGAGTTTATTACCAACGCCAAACAGATGATTTGGGGCGGGAAACACTATGCGCTGCGAACAACCAACACGCTAGAGGCCCTGCAAGCGCTCAAAGATGAGGGATTATTTGAAGCTGCGGATACAGAGCGCCTGACCGCGGCCTACTGCGATCATCGGCGTCTGGAGAACGCGCTGCAAATGATGCGCAATGGGCATGAACATGTGTTGCCGCAGCAGGAAGCCGACTGGTCCGATATCGCGGCACTGATGGGGGAGACCCCCGCATCCCTTATGACCCGAACCACGGATCATCGCCATATCGTCAGCACACGGTTTTCCGCCATGTTCACGGTGACGCCCGACGCGTCTGATAAAACCGAGCCTGTGTTAGACGCCATGCCGCATCTGGATGAGGACACACAAGACATCGTCGATGACTGGTTGTCCGGCTTTCGGCGCTATAATATCCGCACCTCTAAACGGGCCCGCCTGAAGCCACTCGGTGCGGCCTTGGCCCGGCGCGTTATAATGTCTGACGTGCCAGATGCGGGTATCCGGCGCGTCGATGCCTATCTCAGCAGTCTATCACGCTCGGAACAATATCTGTCACTGCTCGCGGCCAATCCTGCATTGCTCGACGCGCTAGTCGGCCCGCTTCTCCATAGTCCGCATATGTCAGTTCTGCTGGCGCAAAGCCCGCATATCATTGACACTTTTCTGGCACCATTTCCGCCCACAATCGACTTTGTCCTCGCCGAACATGATTATGAAACGCGGCTGGAACGACTCCGGCGTTTCGTCAACGAAGGGCTGTTTCAGAATTATCATGCGTTCCTGACGGGCACAAAGGATTGGCGCGAATTAGCGGCGGCGCTAACCCAGCAGGCTGAGACTGTATTGGAGGCCGCCCTGAGTATCGCGCGCGATGACCTGAAAGCGCCCGACCTCGCGATCGCAGTCGTTGGGATGGGCAAGCTTGGGCAATCCCGCATGATGCCCCAATCTGACCTCGACCTCATCTTCCTGTTCGATGATGGTGTGGACCGCGATCTTGCGACCAAGGCCGTTCGCCGCTTGAGCACCATTCTAACCACCCCCCTACGCGAGGGTATCGCGTATGAACTCGATATGCGGTTGCGACCCAGCGGTCGGTCGGGCCCGCCCGCCGTCACCCTGTCAGCCTTTCGTCGCCACCATGAGGAATTTGCCCGGAATTGGGAGCATATTGCCCTCGCCCCAGCCCGGATCGTCGCTGGTGATCCGGATCTAGGTGCCAAAGCCGAAGCCATTATCGCAGACATTTTAAATCGTCCCCGCGATCAAGCGCAGCTGATCGCTGACGCCCATTATATGTGGAACAAGATTGTCGTTGAACGGATCAGGCCCGTGCCGACCAATCAGTTTGAAACCAAACTGCGTGACGGCGGCCTGATGATGGCTGATTTTTGGGATTCTGTCGGCAAGCTCGCCGAAGGCCCGCGCCTGCCTCGCGAATGCGATGGCTGGGCAGAGCTGCTGTACTGGGAACGCTTACTGGGTCTGAGCGGATTACGGGTAAAGGATGTCCCTGATATTTACGCAGCCTTGATGCCGACCAACTTGCCCGATCATCAAGCAAAATTGGAACAGCAAGTCAGACGCGCAGTCGATCATTATGGCCCGGCCAATCCAAGCGCCGAGATGCGGCCCGTTATTTGGACGACCTAACCGACGCGCGCTTTCCATTCTCTGTTATCCCTCGCTTAAAACCGGGCAAATGGCCTTGCCGGGTGGACGGGAACGGCCATAGTGGCTTAGCTGATTCACGCTTCGTTCCCCTTGTCGGACCCCATTATGGCTTCTGCCCCAAAGAAAGACCTCCTCTCGGACGCTAAGGCGGCCGCTGAGTCCGGTTATTCCGCTAAGGACATTCAGGTCCTTGAGGGCTTAGAGCCTGTCCGCCTCCGTCCCGGCATGTATATCGGCGGGACCGATGATCGCGCGCTGCACCATTTGTTCGCGGAAGTCATCGATAACTCAATGGACGAGGCTGTCGCCGGTCATGCGTCCCGGATCGAAGTCCATTTGGACGCCGATGGCTATCTGTCTGTGTCGGATAATGGTCGCGGTATTCCGATCGATAAGCATCCGAAATATAAAGATAAATCGGCGCTCGAAGTGATCATGACCGAACTTCATTCCGGCGGTAAATTCACCGATGGCGCTTACGAGACCTCCGGCGGTCTGCACGGTGTCGGCGTGTCGGTTGTCAACGCCTTGTCGGATGACCTCATTGTTGAGGTCGCCAAAAATAAGCAGCTTTATAAAATGCGTTTCCAACGCGGCAAAGCGGTGGGCAAACTTGAATCGCTCGGCGCGATTAATAATCGCCGTGGCACGACAGTACGGTTCCACCCCGACCCCGAAATCTTTGGCAAAACGGCCGCCTTCCGGGCCGCACGCCTGTTCCAAATGGCCCGCGCCAAAGCCTACCTTCAACCCGGCGTCGAAATCCGCTGGTCCTGTGATCCCGAGACCATCAAAGAAGGCGGCACGACGCCAACGCAGGCCGTGTTCCACTTCCCTGACGGGCTGAAAGACTATCTCGCGGAAACCATCTGCACCAAGCCAACCTTGACTGAAATCTTCGCTGGTCGATCCAAAAAAGACAGCGGTCATGGCCGCGTCGAATGGGCCATCACCTGGAGCCCCGCGGGCTATGGCGAAGCCGATAGCTTTATCCGGTCCTATTGCAACACAGTCCCGACACCGGGCGGAGGCACCCACGAACAAGGCATGCGCGCGGCGATTACTAAGGGTCTGCGCGCGCATGGAGAATTGATCGGCATGGGCAAAAAGATGAGCCATGTCACGCCGGACGACGTGATGTTTGGGGCTGGCGCGCTGGTCTCGGCCTTCATCAAACAACCCGAATTCCAAGGCCAAACCAAAGACCGGCTCAGCAATAGCGAAGCCACGCGGATCGTCGAGAACGCGATCCGCGATCCATTCGATCACTTCCTCGGCTCTAACCCGAAAGAAGCCCAAGCCCTGCTCGAGTGGGCGATTGAGCGC
The DNA here is from genome assembly GCF_014652695.1 of Algimonas arctica. GTDB lineage: Bacteria > Pseudomonadota > Alphaproteobacteria > Caulobacterales > Maricaulaceae > Litorimonas > Litorimonas arctica. Next base: position 75,242 of record NZ_BMZH01000009.1, on the reverse strand, counting down.
GCCGATGAACGGTTGCGCCGTCGCAAAGCCCGCGACGTCAAACGCAAAACCGCAACCAAAAAACTGCGCCTGCCCGGCAAGCTCGCCGACTGTTCGCAAAAGGGCAGCGAAGACACGGAACTATTTATCGTCGAGGGCGATTCGGCGGGGGGGTCGGCCAAACAAGCCCGTAATCGTAAGACCCAAGCGATCCTGCCGCTCAAGGGTAAGATCCTGAATGTAGAAAGCGCCACCAACGCCAAAATCCTCGCCAATAGTGAGATTAACGACCTTTGCACCGCGCTCGGTGTCGGTCTGGGCAAAAAATTCGACGTGGACGACCTGCGCTATGAGCGCGTCATCATCATGACCGATGCGGATGTCGACGGCGCGCATATTGCGGCCCTGTTGATCACTTTTTTCTTCCGTATGACACCGGGCCTGATCGAGGCCGGGCAGCTTTATATGGCCATGCCACCGCTCTATAAAATGAGCGCGGGCGGCAAGACCGTCTATGCGCTCGACGATCTGCAACGGGCCGAGTTGATGGAAAGCGAATTCAAAGGCCGGACCAAAGTCGATATTGGCCGCTTTAAAGGCCTCGGCGAAATGAACCCGTCCCAGCTTAAAGTCACGACGATGGACCCAGCCACCCGCACCCTCGCCCGCGTTGTCATCGACGAAGAGGACACAATGACGACTGAGAGTCTCATCAACACGCTGATGGGCAAGAAGGCGGACTTACGATTCGAATATATTCAAGAACATGCGCAGTTTGCAGATATTGAAGTCTAAGTCCCCTCTCTCTCAAGACGTGCGTCCTCGTCCCACCGCCCATCGTGGGGTCGGCATTCAAGCGTTTCGTGATGTGACACGAGCGCGGGTTCTACCCCGTGACGGGTAGAGCAATAGAGAACCGATTTACACGAAGGCAGAGCCCGCGCGCTTGGGGGCGCATCCAAACAAAGCCTTGTGACCCGGCAGATCTACATCACGTCCGGGACGGTGAGACAGGATGGCGGACTTTCGGTCCGGTCCTCTCTACCGATAAATCGGGTGCCCCTCTGACATTCAGGCGTTCGCCATTATGCCCCAGAGGCCCCAATCCATCATCAATCGCTTTGTCGAATGGAACCGCGCGCGCCGCATTACCTCGCCCACCGTCCAGCCCACCAAACCCCCGCCAGCCATAGAGCAATGCACTCTCTCGTGTCCGAAGCGGGTGAGCCTAAAAGATCATGGTTTGGGTAAGCGGGGATGAGGTTGTTTGGAATGCGGTGAGACTGGGCATGACGAGAGCCGCGAGCGTGGATGAGGTTCGCCAACGACCGTGCCAAGGGCCGATGCGGATCGACTGATGGCGAGAATGTTGGCTTTGGCGGCAGGATAAGCCACAAGACTGGTTATCAGAAAACGGAAGATTACCCCCAATGCATCCGTTAGCCGAGCGGCTTACTTGAGGCGATTTTAAGCCGCTCAGTTATGTATCGCGTCCAACAAAGTTTCAGCAGCCAGTCTCCCAAAACCGTTCGCGGCCTTTGGACTTGCGCCTGTTATTAACTGCCTGTCTATATTACAGGCACCATCTGCCTTTTTGTTTGTAATCGTAACGCCAAGTCCAGTCAGCTTTTCACCAAAGTACCACGGCATATGGCCTGGCATGTAGCCAATCGTGGGTGTTTGCTTGTCAACGCTGTCTGGGAAGGCCGCAATTTTATAACCATCATAAATAAAAGGTTCTTTGCTTACGCTATCGTGAGCGGCCAATAAAGCTGAAGGGCCGTGACAGATGGAGAGCGTGTAAAGGTCTTTTTCATGAACCCAACGCAACAGTTTTCCAAGATCAGCATTATCAGGCAAGCCTAGCATCGCGCCGTGGCCACCGGGTATGAAAACTCCAATATACGGAGTGTCATCAGTCATCGACTTTTTCACAAACTCAGAGAGATTTCCGGGGCGTTCAAATTTAGGTGCAAAGTCATTAAAGAGCGTTTTCACGGCCTCGTCTTTTTCTGGCATGGCCCACATTTCGATCTGGACGGGGCCTCCGGTTGGCGTGACAACATCAATCTCAAACCCGGCGCTCAATAAATGAAGCATGGGCAGCCCCATTTCGACAGGGTGATTTCCAGTCGAAAACTTCTTGCCGTTAGCCATGACCATATTGCGCTCTTCAGTGCAAACCATAAGGACGCGCAATTTTCCGCCTGAATAGGGATTATCATAGAGGCCTCCATCATAATCGGTCGTGGAGGATGTCGCCAGTTTTAAGGCCAATGGAGATGGGATAAACGCGCCATCACCGGTTGGGGTTGGAGAAGCTTTGATTAATTTCCGTAATAGGCTCATAGTGTTCGCATTTCATTTTATAGAGTTGGGTATGCCCCTACTGGCTATTGACCAACATGGTTTTCAAAGAAAATTAATCGATTTGCGTGACCATAGTCTTGCGAGACTTGCGCACTTTTGGCATATTCAACAACCAGTCACCTGTTGGGTCACGGTAGCCCAACGGTAAGAGGACAACCGAGCGCAGGCCACGTTCTTTAAGGCCTAGTATTTCGTCGACTTTACTTGGGTCAAACCCTTCCATGGGCGTGCAATCAACTTCCTGCTCGGCAGCAGCCACCATAGTAATTCCAAGTGCAATATAAGCCTGACGGGCAGCATGGGCATAATTGACTTCAGCGTCACGCGGCACATAACTGGCTTTCAAGTTTCCGTAATATTGACCGATCAAAGGCAAATCGCCCCGCTTTTCAACGTTCAACTTTGCGACCTCGTCAATACGCGCTTCTGTGTAATTATCCCAAGCGGCAAACACCAAAAGGTGCGAGCCATCCGTAATCGGCGACTGATCACTTGCGGCTTTGCTGATTTCGCTCCGCAGCTCGGGATTTGTGACCACGAGAAGTTCAAAGGGCTGTGTACCGCTTGATGTTGGCGATAAGCGGATGGCTTCGATGATAGTATCAAGTTTCTCTTGAGGCACCGACTTTGCGGCGTCCATTTTCTTGGTAGCATAACGCCAATTTAGTTGTTCAAGCAGGGTCTTGTTCGTCATTTCAACGTCCTATTGTTTGCACTTAAATAATCAGGTATGTTTTTGTTACCGACTATGTATTTAAAACCGAGTTCCTTCGCAAGAAGGCACATGTATGAACCTCGGTCACACAAAGGGAACCGACATGCTTGAGTCTAAAGAATGCCCTGATTGCAAACGCATCAACGAGGTTCTGACGCGCGTCGGCGACCGTTGGAGTTTACTCGTAATTATATCGCTTTCCGAATACGGAACGCTGCGCTTCAATGAACTGAAACGAAATTTGGGCATTTCTCAACGCATGCTCAGTCTGACACTAAAGAAGCTGGAGCGAGACGGCCTAGTGCATAGAACCTACCACCCAACGATCCCCCCCAAAGTCGAATATAAGCTGACACAAATGGGTAAGTCGTTTCGAGAACCTGTGAGCGCGATAGGGTCTTGGGCGCTCGATAATCTCATTAAAATAGACAAAGCCCGTGAGAAATATGATGTTACTGTAGGAAGCTAACCGGGAGCGAACCTGAAACTTTGAGTGTCCTACTTTGGGCGTTTTAAGACAGCCAACTAAGGTCCGCTCAGAGATAGAGCGGCTAGAGGTAAATCCGTTTTCCTGCCTGAAATCCCTCTTCCATGCACGCCGCGGGACTTCATCCCACTTTATCGCCCCCCCCCCCCTTAGAGAGAAAGATAGTCTGTTGAAATGCGCGGGCTGATGCTCCCTCTCGAGCATCGCCGTAAGCGGTTATTCTATCAGCTGATCCGCTAGAGATCGGAGCTCTTCGCGTTGCTCGTGATCACTCCATAAAAAAAACCCACCTTAAAGGCGGGCTTTTTCAGATAGTCTTTTAGCGGAGCGCTTATGCAGCGGCTTCGCTTTCGCCTGTCGCTTCGAGGCTAGCCGCAACCGCTTTTTTCATCGACTTGGCTTTGTCAGTCAGCTTTTTATTCTTCGTACCGGTCAGGAAGCCGTCAAGACCGCCTTTGAAATCGACCGTGCGCAGCGTTTTCGCCGCGATACGCATACGGTAATCTTGGCCCAGCGCGTCAGAGCGCAGGGTCACGTTGCACAAGTTCACTTGGAACCGACGCTTAGATTTGATGTTTGAGTGGGACACGTTGTGGCCGCTCATCGGGCCCGTGCCCAGGAGATCGCAAGTGCGGGACATGTGCTTGCCTTGTCGTTAGAACAGAAAACAGAAAAAAGGCCCACATATGTGGGCTATCAGGGGCGCCAATTAGGGGCAGAGTCGTCCGAGGTCAAGCCTGCTCATCATTTAGCACGTGCCAATAATACAGAACGAGACCGGACCTTGATCCCTTACCCCATACGCGCGCACCTGACCAAAGCTTAATTCAGATGAGCGTCTTGTTCATGGGCGCGACAGTCAGGACCGATTAAAGAGCGGGCATGAAACAGTTATTCCTCACCTCCGCCGTTATACTCGCGGCTTTACCCGCTCTGGCGCAAAGCACGCCCACCCCGGCGTCTGTCAGCTTGATTGGAGAGGGGCGGCATATGTCGGTCCTTAGTGAGCAAACCTTTGATGATACGCCCTATATTGTCCCGGCCGCGCCGAAAGGGGCCACCCAATTCGCGTTTACGTTAAAAGGGTATGTGTTCGGTATCCGCCTGATTAAGGCGACTTATCTCGGCTATGAGACTGAGCGCGATTACGCCGTCTACACGGACATGAAAACCTCTGGGCTGGCGGCGTTGCTGCAAAAGCTGGACATTTGGGCTGTGACACGCGGGTCAGTCAGCGAGGACGGATCCCTTCGCCCGGATTTTCATGTGCAACAGAATACGGATAAGAAGAATCGCCGCGTCGAAATGAATTACGACAATGCAGCGAAAAATGTCGATGTGAAGATCATTCCGAGGCTGGGCAGTCAGGGCGTACCGCCTGCGTCTCCTGAAGAACGATTCGCCGCCTATGACACGGTCACGGCGCTTTTGCAGATGATGCGGAATGGGCGTCAGGACGCGGAGGCTCTGTGCGAAGGCAGTGTGCCAATCTTTGACTCCAAACAGCATTATAATTTACGGCTTGCGCCTGTCGGCACGGCAAGCGTGAAATTCCTCGGCGAGAAAGACAAAACGATTCACTGTTACGCCTATTATGAACCCGTATCAGGATTCGACGCCGAAGATCTCCCCGATGCCGAAGAGGCGGGCACACCCGTCGATATCTATTTCAAATATTATCCGGAAATCGACATGCACGTGCCCGTGCGGTTCGCCTATCGGATCAGCAGCTTCAAAGCGATTATCAAAATGTCAGACATGATCTTCGTCACGCCGGACGGCGACGTCATCACACCCGAGAACGAAGACTAAAGGCGGTTCAACAAGTCCCGCACGGCCTCTCTCGTATACGGGTCAAAGCCTGCCGAAAAATGGGTCGCGAGCGGTATTTCGAGATAGGCTGCTTGCGGCAGGGCTTCGGCCAATTCCCGCGATAGGGCCACGGGCAAGACACGGTCACGGCCCGCGCCGATAATCAAGATCGGGGCCGTCACATTCGCGAGGGCCGCAGGAATGTCGTAGCGTAACAAGTCTTCGTCAAAGGTCACACGCAACGGGATGCTGTCCGGCGTCCATGCGGCGGCCACCGACCGAATACTCGGCGCTGTCGTTTCCAAAACGAGGCCCGCCACATGGTCTGTCTGGGCCGCTAAGTTTGAACAGACAAAACCCCCTAAAGAATGTCCCCAGTAAAGGATTGGGCGTCCTGCGGCCCGGGCTTCTATAAGCGGGACCAGCGCCGCCGTGACCCGCGCGACCGCATCGACAGTCGCCGCACCGCTGCTGTCCCCGTAGCCGGGGTAATCCCACAACAGGACCTGCCCATAGGGCGCAATCTTGGCGATATAATCGACGCCATGTTCATACCGATCCGACGCATTGCCAAAGCAGGATATGATCAAGGGGCCTGTATCCAAGCCAACTGTCGTCACCGCAATTGTCTCTCCCCCGAGGTCTATGCGCTCATGGGTCATGTTGATGAGCGTGTCTTCGCCTCGGATCGACAGCTCAACCCGGTCGGGTCGTTGGACAGGCATAAAGACAATGTTTTCATCAATGTGGAAGCCACGGTACAGAAACACGCCGACACCCGCTGCCAGCATCAGAACCAAGACAAACAAGACGATAAGAAATTTCTTCATGACAAAACTTCCGAGCTCAATAGCCCCTTATGTCATGAAAGACGTTGAAATAACGTCACCAGACGCGGCTTGACCTTCGTCATGAACATCGGGTTTCAATACTTACGGATTTGGATCATCGGGTTGATTGTGGGGATTGAATGGCGCGTCACCCTGACGGATAAATTCTAGCGGCTGATTGTCTCAATGCGAGGGCCGCTGCATCCGCCGCCTTGCTATCGCAGTCTCTGCCCCCAATGTGGCTCGCATGGCCTTTCAGCCGATTCTCAAGGGTATTTTAGGCCCCACTAATACCGGTAAAACCCATTATGCGGTGGAGCGGATGCTGGGGCGAAGCTCTGGCGTGATTGGACTGCCGCTGCGGCTGCTCGCCCGCGAGGTCTATGACAAGATCGTTGACCGCGTCGGCGCGGCCCAAGTCGCGCTGGTAACGGGCGAACAGAAAATTATCCCACCGCGTGCCCGCTATTATGTCTGCACGGTTGAGGCGATGCCGGTGAGCAAGAAGTTCGCCTTTGTCGCGATCGACGAGGTGCAGCTCATGGCCAATCATGAACGCGGCCATATTTTTACCGATCGTGTGATGAATATGCGCGGTTATGAGGAAACGCTTTTTCTCGGGGCTGAAACCGCGCGCGACGTGTTGCGAACCCTGGTGCCCGACATTCAATTTGATCACCGCGAACGGTTCTCAGAGCTGGAGTACGCAGGACCGACCAAGCTCAATCGTCTGCCCAAACGCTCCGTCATTGTCGCCTTCTCCGCCAAGGAGGTTTATGCCTTGGCCGAAGCCGTGCGTCGGTTCCGCGGCGGCGCAGCCGTCGTGATGGGCGGCCTGTCCCCGCGCACGCGCAACGCACAGGCCGAGCTGTTTCAAAGTGGCGAAGTCGATTTCCTCGTTGCCACCGATGCCGTCGGCATGGGGCTCAACCTTGATACCAATCATGTCGCCTTTGCCGGCCTGTCCAAATATGACGGGCGCAGACGGCGATATTTGACACCGATGGAGGCCGGACAGATTGCCGGACGGGCCGGACGCTTCCGGCAACATGGCACGTTCGGGACGACAGGCGATTGCCCCGAAATGGACGACACGTTGGTCGACCGCATAACCCGCCACCAGTTCGAAATGCTCAACTATGCGGAATGGCGTAATTCGGACCTCGATTTTAAGACTTTGGACGGTTTGGTTGAGACACTCCACATGCCGCGCCCCACCAAACGCCTGCGGCGGATCAAGGGCGCAACGGATGAATTATCGCTCGAACGGCTGATGGCGATCCCAGAGCTCGCGAATGGGGTCAAAGTCCCGGCGCAAGTTCGCCAATTGTGGGATGTGTGCCAAGTCCCGGATTTCCGCAATCTGACGATTGATGCGCATGTCAGGCTGTTACAGGATATCTACCGCACCTTAGTCAAAGGCGGTGGGCGGCTGGCCAATGATTTCATGGCGAAAAAGATAGCGCGCGTGGACGATGTCTTCGGCGATGTTGATGCGCTATCCGCGCGGCTTGCGCATATCCGAACTTGGACGTATTGCGCGGCTAAATCTAGCTGGATGTTTGACGCCGATCATTGGGCGGGCGAAGCACGATTGGTCGAAGATCGACTGTCAGATGCCCTTCACGAGGGGCTCATCGCCCGTTTTGTCGATCGTCGGACATCCACGCTACTCAAAGGAATAGGCTCGGGAGCCCTCATGGACGCCTCCATCAAAGACGACGGATCAGTTTTTGTCGACGGACATCATATCGGACAGCTCAACGGGCTGGCCTTTACGCGTGACGCCAATGCATCCGATCTCGAGGCCAAAGCGCTCGAAGCGGCGGCTGTCAAAGCCGTGGCGCCCGAAGTGGATCGCCGCCTGACGTCGCTCTCCTCTGGACAGCACGCCATTTTCACGCTTTCTGATGCGGGCGAAATCCTGTGGGGCGGCATGTCGGTCGGTCGGATCGCGAAGTCCGGCTCCGTGTTTACACCAGACGTCGAAGTCATTGGCGGAGAGCTGGGCAACCCCACGCTGCGCCAACTCGCCGAAGACCGGATGCGCGAATATTTACGCTCGGAAGTCACAACCCATCTTGCGCCGCTTAAAAAACTGAAAGAATTACAAGATCGCGAAGAAGTACTTGCCGGATCGAAAGGCTTTGCTTTTGTCCTGCTTGAAAACCACGGCTCGCTTGATCGTCGTCATCACGGCAAGCTTGTGCGGGATCTCGGCCTCGAAGAACGCCGCGATATTCGCAGCGTCGGCGTTCAATTCGGCCAGTATAATGTGTTTATGCCGGAGTTGATGAAACCGAAACCCGCCAAGTTGCTCTCGCTTTTGCTGGCTTTCGGCGCAGGCGGCGACCGCAAACCCTTCATCCCTTTTGCCGGCGTGACGTCAATTCCCAATGTCGGCGACTTTAAGTCTGACAAATTTGCGCCCAACGCGCTCGCGCTGGCGGGTTATAAGGCCGTCGGCCCCCGCATTGTGCGTTTTGACATTCTCAATCGCTTGGCAACGCAAATCCGGGACGCTCAAGGCCAATTTGAAGCCATCGCCGCTGAGAAACCCAAACGTCCGACCTTCCAAATTATGGCTGAAATGCTAGCCCTGCTTGGCGCCTCACTCGAAGAAACGCGCGGCGTTTTAACCGCGCTGGGCTTCAAACCGTTTACAGCGGACGCCCCACTTGAAAAACCCGCTGTTGAATCATCGCCGGAAAAAGCCGAAAGCGCCGAGACAATAGCCGAGACCCCCGCGCAAGACGGTGGCCTTCCAACCGCCGCTGCGGATGCTCCTGCCGATGCCGCCATATCAACGGATGATGTTCCGGGACAGCCAGACGCCAACCCGATCCTCACGGCAACCCCGCCAAAGCTGCCCAAACGCACTCGCGACCGTGCCCGTCCGGCCCTCAATATCTATGTCCCGCGTGAGCAGGGCGAAGACGGCAATTCTCGCGATGTCCCGAGCCTTGAATATTGGTCCCTACCGGCACGCCAAGCGCGTCCCCCGAGAAGCGACAATAAGGGCCAAAACAAGAGCCGTCGTGAACATAAAGGGCGTGGACCTAAGCCGTCTCGCAACAAAGACGAAACAAGCGGTTACTCGGCTGGCAAAGCACCACGTCCGCGCAAATCGCTTGAAAATTCGCCTTTTGCAGCCCTTGCCGCGCTTAGAACTGCCAAACCCGATTCGTCAGGCGATAAAAACTGAGCGACGAACCTGAAGACACGTGCCGGCTTGATATATGGCTCTACCGCACGCGTCTGACAAAGACGCGGAGCGAAGCGCAATCGATCATTGGCAAAAACCGTCTGCGCATCACACGCGGAACAGAGACGCTACGCGTGAAGAAACCACATTTCCAAGTGCGCGCCGGTGATACGATCTCTTTTACGCGAAACCGCGAACTTGTGACCGTTGAAATGGTCGATGTTGGCACGCGCCGTGGCCCCGCCCCCGAAGCGCAATCACTGTATATTGATCTCTTAGAATCAGATGGCCCGCAGCCTACTGGTTGACAGGCCCCGCGCCCCCCGCCAAAGCGCCGCGCATGACTTATATCGTCAAAGACGAATGCATTAAGTGCAAGTTTATGGACTGCGTCGAAGTCTGTCCGGTGGACTGCTTCTACGAAGGTGAAAACATGCTCGTCATCCACCCGGATGAATGCATTGATTGTGGCGTGTGCGAACCGGAATGTCCGGTCGACGCCATCGTCCCGGATACGGAAGACGAACCCGACGGCAAATGGCTCGCCATCAACAGCAAATACGCGGAACTCTGGCCCGTCATCACGCTCAAAAAAGAGCCGCCCGCGGATCGTGAGCAGTTCGAAGACGAAACCGGCAAGTTCGAGAAGTATTTCTCTGAGAAAGCCGGGACCGGAGACGAATAAGTAAAGCTATGACTTTTGCAGATCGTTTTCGTCCTTGGCACCGCCGCAATGCTTACCTTCTGCTTTTATTCCTCGCCGCGCATCTGATCACCCACGCGGCGGCGATATTTGGCGCTGACAGTCAGTCCGCCGTTATGGACATCGTGCGCGTCGTCTATCGCAGCCCCGTCATTGAGATTGTTTTGATCGCGCTGTTCGTGAGCCAAGTTTGCATGGGCATAGCCCTGGTCATACCGCGCATTCGACAATCCCAAAAAACGGCTTGGTCTTGGGTGCAAATTGTCAGTGGAATCTATCTGGCTGTCTTTATCCTCAACCATATTTTCTTGGGCGTGCTTCGCGGCCGAACCTATGAAGACGTCGATACAGGCTTCTATTTCGTGGCCGCCACAATGCTCAGCGCGCCCTATAATTATGGCTTCATCCCTTATTATTTCTTCGCGATTTTGGCCCTCTTCAGCCATTTGGCTGCCGCGTTGCATTGGGCAGGCCGTCCCCGTGCCGTGACGCTTAGCCTGATCGCCTTGGGCGCAGTGGTTTCGGCTCTAATTGTCAGCGCTTATGGCGGTCTATTCTACGACATCCTTTTGCCCGATGCGTATGAACGCTATATGCAAAATCTATTCTAAGCGGACGATCGCGTTTCAGGCACGGCGTTGCGCGTTTTTACCGGAACGCATAAATCGCCTATTCCGCGTCAATTCTCGCTTTGAAATAGTCGATAATTGCGGCGTAAAGCCCATCGCCTATTAACACATCCTCATAGCCTGCATCCAAATTGGGATTGTCATTGACTTCAATGACAAAGGGTTTGCCGCCCACCTCTTTCAAATCAACCCCGTATAGCCCGTCCCCGATTAGACCGGCGGCGCGTTGCGCCGCGTCCAATATAGCAGGCGGTACGTCGTCTAGTGGCACACAATCGACGGGACCAAATGATCCATCATCCGCATTTTCGACTGCGTTTTGAGGCGTTACAATGGCATGGTTCAATATCTGCCAATGTCCTCTTGCCATGTGGTAGCGACAGGCAAGAAGCGGCGTGCCGCCTAGCAGCACGATCCGCCAGTCATAATCGGACGGCATGAAAGTCTGCTTTAAGACAATCTCAGTCGTCTTGAACATCTGCGCACAGCGATCCTCAAACTCGGCTTGCGAGTTAACCTTGTAAACCCCGCGCGAAAAAGACCCGTCCGGCACTTTCAGTACCAGCGGGAAATCATCCAGACCCAGTTGAGGCAATTGGCGCTCCCGCTTGTAGAGGAACTCGCTCGGCGGCGTTGGAATATCATGCGCGAGAAAGGCTTCATGCAAATAGACTTTGTTGCAACACCGCCGGATTGACGCCGGATCGTCAATCACGATCAAGCCTTCGCGCTCGGCCTTTTCTGCCAAACGATAGGTGTGATCATTGACGGCCGTTGTCTCCCGAATAAACAGCGCATCAAATTCAAGGAGCGAGTCCGCACTGGCGCGCGTGATCAGCTCAACATAAACGCCCTTGTCGCGTCCGACACGAATGAAATTCTCCAGAGCCTCGGCATTGGACGGGGCATCTTCGGCGTCCGGATCATGTAGAATGGCCAGCCAGTAGCGTTCCGGTTTGGCCCGCATATTTTCGGACCAAGCGGAGCCAGAAAACTCATCCAATGCCACGTTAAAGGCCGTCTCCGCGTGCCTGTCAGCAATCTCCTGCAAGGGCATCACCCGCACAGAAGACACGATTGGGCCGGACGGCGATTGGGTGAACCCAATCCGCATGGCCGGTAGACGAAATAGATCGAACGCTTTGCGCGTGAACGGGTCAAGCACCAAGGTTTCGGCGCGCCCGAACCACACATCCAGATGATCCGCCCCGTTCAGGGCCGCGCGCGCCTCAGGCTCATTTAGAATTTTCGTCAGCTCGGCAAAACGAGCGCTGTGCAGTCGTTTCCATTGCGCGTGGATCACATCGGTCACGGCGGGTGTGCAGCGCTGCCCACGCGCATCGGCGAGCAGTGAGCAATAGTAGCCGGTGCTAAGATAACCGTAGCCATTACAGAGGTTAATCGTGCGCTGACGCTTATCAAGCGTATGGTTCTGCGCATATTTTCCAGCAATATACTCTGCGGGTGTGAGGATCAGGCGGCCCGGTTGCGCCGCGATGATCCCTTGAACACGATCGACAATGATAATTTGGGTCACGGGGGGCAGCGATGACACTGTTGACCTTGTCTGGCTCATTGGGACTTGCTCTTTATCATCACAAGCGCGTCCATGCCGTCTTGATAATAGGACTTTCGGCGCGCAGTTTCACGAAACCCAAGACGCTGGTAAAGGGCGATAGCCGTATCATTATCCGTTCTGACTTCCAGATAGAGGTTCGGCGCATGGGATAAGCGCTCGCACTCTTGTAGAAGCTGGCCCGCCAATCCACGACCGCGATGGGTGGGCGCAACGGCCAAACTATAAAGTCGATCATCCCGGCGCTGCGCATGACTTAACATCAGGATGTAGGCGGCAATATCAGAATGCTCGGCATCCACCGCGACGGAGACAATAGCCCTTGGGCTGGCAATATGATGGGCAAGACTGCGTCTGGACATCCGATCCCCGGAAAAACAACGCTCTTCCAGCTGGTATAAAGCGGTCAAATCCTCGCGGACTGCCTGACGAATTGTGCAAGATATATGTGGTGACAGAGGATGATGCCTAGCGAAAGGGTCTCGTGACCCGTTGAAAAACATTATAAAGCAAAAGCCGCGAAAAAGCTAAGCCGATAATGCCCTTCAAACTGTTACAGCCCGTTGAGTCGCTTTTGTTGGAAATTTGTGTTATACTGTTTTCATACACGGCGTTGAGCGTCTCTCTCCGATTGTCTTGGGCGGGAGGCTCGCGCCGTTATTTTTGATTGTAACACGGTCCTTTTGTGTGCCTTTGGCCACCGGACCCACAAGAAAGCATCCTCTTTATGGCTACGAAGAAGAGATCCAGTTCCAAGAAAAAGATCAAAAACGTGTCCTTCAAGGTCGGCCAACACATCATCTATCCCGCGCACGGCGTTGGTGAAGTGATTGGTATCGAGCAAGAAGTTATCGCGGGCTTTGACATCGAAGTTTATGTGGTGAAATTTGAGCAGGATAAAATGACCCTGCGCGTTCCGACGACAAAAGCTGGCAACTCCGGCATGCGCGCGCTGTCTAATGACCTTATTCTCAAAGACGCCTTCACGACCCTCAAGGGCCGCGCCCGTGTGAAACGCACCATGTGGTCGCGTCGCGCACAGGAATATGAAGCCAAGATCAATAGCGGCGATTTGATCCTCGTCTCTGAGGTCGTTCGCGATTTGCACCGGACCGAAGCCCAACCCGAGCAGTCCTACTCTGAGCGTCAGCTCTATGAGCGGGCGCTTGATCGTATGGTTCGTGAAGTCGCGGCCATCCGTAAAAGCCCGCGCGACAATGCGATGGATGACATCCTCGACACATTGACAAAAGCGCGGACCCGCCAAGCGGCCAAGGCTGCGGAAGCGGCCGAAGCGGAAGAAGAAGATAATGACAATGGTGAGAATGAAGCCGCGGCGTAAACCGTTCAGCTTACCCTCATCCTGAAACTGTGATGAAACCCCCGCTTGCGCGGGGGTTTTTTTGTGCGAAACTCACTTCGGTTATAATGACTAAGCTTGGAGACAGACACATGGCGAAAACTTGGATTTTACGCGCTGGAACCTGTCTAACCACTGCGGCTTTTCTGGCCGCCTGCGGCGGGAGTGGGAGTTCTTCGACATCCCCGATTTCCCAACAACCTACCCCCCAACCCTCTGGCAATACATGGACACAGGGTCAGTTCTCACCCGCCTCACAATTTAAGAATGAATGCGCCGCACCGCGATCTGGGTCAGATGCCAATGGCAACGCCTTCTCGGACGTCGCTGGCACGCTGTCTGATGAACTGTTTTGGCTGCGCTCATGGTCGAACGAGACCTATCTGTGGTATAATGAAATCACGGACCGCAATCCCAATGGGTTTTCCAACAAACTCAACTATTTCGATGAGTTGAAAACCACGGCGACCACGGCGTCGGGCAATGCGCGGGACCGGTTTCATTTCACCTATGACAGCGCGGAATGGCTTGATATCACCACATCCGGCAGCAGCTCCGGTTATGGCGCACAATTTGCGCTCGTGACCTCGAGCCCGCCGCGCGACATTCGGGTCGCCTATATCGAGCCCAACTCACCGGCCTCACAGGCGGGCCTCACACGCGGCGTGAAAATCCTCAGCGTTGACGGCGTCGATGCGATCAATGGGTCTGATACGGACACGCTCAATGCAGGCTTGTTCCCGACTACGGCCAGCGAAACTCATTCATTTGGCATTGAGCGCCTCGACGGCTCCCATGCGACGATCTCCCTCACCTCAGCGACTGTCACGCAAGCGCCCGTTAATGCCGTCAGCACATTCGATCAAAATGGCCGAACGTATGGCTACGTGCATTTCACCACATTTTCACCGCGAACGGCAGAGCTGGCGTTGTTTGAGGCCTTCGAACAATTACAGACCGCCAATATCGACGATCTTGTCCTCGATCTGCGCTATAATGGCGGGGGCTTGCTCGCCATCGCCTCGCAACTGTCCTACATGGTCGCCGGGCCCAGCCGGACGAGCGGATTGAATTTTGAAACACTCCAATTCAATGATAAATCAGGCGGCACAAACCCCGTCACGGGCCAGCAAATTAGTCCAACTCCGTTTTATAATACAGGTGTCGGCTTTACAGTGCCAAGTTCGCGCCAAGCGCCAACCGTGTCCAAACCCCGTGTCTTCGTTCTTACCACGTCGCGGTCCTGTTCCGCGTCAGAAGCCGTCATTAACGGATTGCGCGGCATTGATGTCGAAGTCATCCAAATCGGCGGACAAACCTGCGGCAAACCTTACGGATTTTATGCCACAGATAATTGCGGCACGACCTATTTCACGATCCAATTTCGCGGCGTGAACAACAAGAACTTTGGCGATTATGCGGATGGTTTCGCGCCGGCGCAGCCCGTTGGTACTCTGGGTGACGTCATGCCGGGATGCCCCGTCAGCGATGATTTCACCAAGCTCCTCGGGGATCCCACTGAAACGATGTTATCGACCGCGATTGCTTATGCATCGAACGGGGTTTGCCCGACTCCGACCTCTGTCTCGACGAAAACCGCGCAGGATCTAGCGGCCCAAATCAACGCCGACCCGGCGCTTGATCTTCGCAATGATCCGCGCATCCGCGCCCTCGAAATCGCGGCGACGCTCGGGGAAACGGCAGAGGATAATCAGCCATGATCCGCTCGGTCAGTATTTTGGCTTGCGCCGGATTGATGACGGGCTGCGCGACCTATGCGCAGACACCGCAATCCGCCGTCTATGGGGCAACCCTTCGCGACACGCCTGATAGTGCCACCCGCGATATGATCCGCACCTATGTGCGCGACGTCATCGGGCCGGACTATATCGTCGATATTGATGCACTCACCCGCAGCGATAAGCTACGCGCCGTTGATCGCGGTCGCGGCCACGTGTCCGGGCGACCTATTCCGGTGCCGGATGTGACATTTAAGCTCGAGCTCGTGGAAATGTATGAGGGTGAGCCCATTTGCCGGCTTGTGCCACAAGGCGAGATTGCCGATGCGCCCGTCCTCGTCATCCCCCCTGAGGTCGCGTGTCAGCTTCTTCCGTCCACTCTCTAAAGGAATTAGCTCAGGACTTCGATCCGGGCAGGATGGCTGGCCCAAATCATCGGGCCGTTGATCAGCTCGACCCAGCCGCGCACGCGTACCTGTGCGCCCTCTAGTGACACAGGGTCCTCGACCTTAAACCGCTTGCGATGTTTCTTCGCGACAGCAACGGTAAAATCAGTTCGGTAATCCGCACCGAAATTGAGATAGGCGCGCCCCCGAACATCGGCCGTACTGGTCACGATGCCTTCAACCAATTGCAAACTGTCGACATATTGCGCCAGCGCATTTGGCTCCGGCCCGCGCACAGCATAGGCCGGATCGGTCCATAGGCCCTGCGCCTGATCCCGCGCGAGGCCTTCCGCCTTATAAAGGGCATCCGCATCAATTTGCTCATCCGGCCACGTATAAACCCGCGCCAAACCCAAACGAACCATCGCCTCTTGCACCCACATATCCTCGCCCCCGTCAGGAGTCAGCGTATGCACATGCGCCAGCGCCCGATCATAGCGGTCACGCGGATCCCCGCCATAGGACAGGCGGACCTGAGCGCCTTGTAAAAGCGCGCGAAGCCCGTCTCTCGCTTGGTGTCCGAACGCCTCAACCCGGCCCGGCGCAACAACGCCCGCCAAACGCACGTTCAGACCAGAACTCAACGTCAGACTATGACCTGACGTCACAGTCGCCACACGATCGACTTCGCCGAGAACACGTTCACTCGCGCGTAACCCGCCCGTCAGTGACAAAGACAGAGCCCCTGCCCCGATCAATCCGGCGCGTCGCGTTATGGTATAGGGTGATCCCACGACGCAATCTTACGCTGTGCGCGCATGACTGTCGAATCTGGGAAATCCGGCTTGGCGATATGCGCCCGCTTCGCTACCTAGGCCCCACGATCCCGTAGCTCAGTCGGATAGAGCACCAGATTCCTAATCTGGGGGCCGGTGGTTCAAATCCACCCGGGGTCGCCATCATCACCCTCCCAACACCCTATAAATACCAGTAAAGACGGTGTTTACGGACCCTTCAACGTCTGTTTGTTTCTTCAACCCCACCATCACCCCACTTGCATCGGGTCCCCACACGCGCTAGATGGTCCCCACAGGGTCCCCACGAGAAGCCCTAAAGATACCCCGCGACATAACCAGCCGACTCGTTAAGGACCGTGAGCCGATGCCAAGACAAGATAGCTGCAACACAGCCACCATCCATCGGTTGAAAGACGTTGGCGATTATACGTTTGCGGGCGAGCAGGGGCTTGAACTGCGGATCACTAAGGCTGGGACAAGGACTTGGCGCTGGTGCGGGCGGGTTAAGACCAACGCCGCAGGGCAGTCACCCAAATGCAGCATCTCGCTAGGACACCTTAAGACCGCCGTGAAGGGACGCCCGTGCAATGACGACCTTAAACGAATTCGCAGCCTAGCAAAGACGTGTGCAGAACAGGCCGCAAGAGGTATCGACCCTAAGGCAGCGAAGCTAGAGGCCGTGCGCGCCGAAAACGCAGCCGAAGCCCTCAGGCTAAAGGAACAAGGCGAAGCGCTCACCGTCTCAGACCTTTGGGACTACTACCGTCAACCGAATGGAGCGCTATCGACACTCTCAGAGCGCGCCCCTGCGGAGGCCGAGAGTATCTGGCGCATCCACTTGCAAGAGCCCTTCGGCTCCACGGTAGCCGCAACCATCACCGCGCAAGACGTGAAGACGTTCTACCGCGATATTGAGAAACGAGGGAGGAGCGCAGACAAGCACCTCGCCTTGCTCTCAAACATCATGCGGGAAGGAATGGAACGTGGCGTGTTCGCCAGCAATCCATGCGCGGGGGCGAGCAAAGCCGTTCGAGGCCATAAGGCCAAGAAGGACACGGTCAAGTCTGCCATCCCAACCCAAGGCGAACTCGGTAGGATACTAGAGTTAGCTTACGAGAAGCGCAGGCTCTACGGCCTCCTAGTGGACTTCGCAGCGTCCACGGGCCTTCGCCAAATGCCAACTCTCGTTTGTCGCTGGGAGTGGCTGCGCGGCCCCGAGAGTGACCGTAGCGCCACCATCACAGTCCCCAAAGAGTTTATGAAAAGCGGGCGTGAACATGTTCTCCCACTAACCGAAAGGCTTTGGGGCAACCTCAGTCAATGGCGGACCCGTGGGAACGTCGAGCGGCTCAATGGATACGTATTCCCATCACCAAATGATCCGAGCGGAGGGAAGCCGATAGGCAAGCCGCGCCGATGGTGGCGAGACATCCTCACTGAGGTGGGCCTACCAAGCGCCAACTGGCACTCACTGCGGAAGTATGCAGCAACTGAAATGGCCCGCAATGGCGTTCCTGTTCACGTCGCTAGGCAGGTTCTCGACCATGCCGATATCTCCACCACAATGCTCTATTTTGATGAGGCAGACGATAGCGATTTGATCAAAGCAATGAACGCGGTTGGGTCAACTATCTCGAACACACCCCAAGAGAAGGCCGCACCCACTGTGGTCCCACTGCACGCCAAACCAGCCACCTAAGCCAAATCAATAGCCAAGGAACTCTCAATGTCGAAACGCCCCGATAAGAATGATAATAGACACCACAGCGACAAAAACATGTTAATTCTAACCATCGTCAGCATCGCGTTGCTTGTTGGGGCTTTCGTGCTCGCGGGAAACACCTTCGGCTGGAGCGGCCCCAGTCCATCTTCGGATTACCAAGACGAAGGCCCGCGATACAAGAACTGAGGCAGGTCCAGACCAACCGCAGACCACCGCCGTCCCCGCGATCCACCTTAAGCCCACTCAGGCAACCCCATTCCCTCGCCGGGATTATCCAGCACAACAACCAACAGAACTCCGTCGTGTCCTTCAAGCGCTTCTCAAACCTTCCTCGAGAGATCACATCGACCATTATAGATCGTGTGATGATCGCCGCTCAACCTCCTGAAAGATGCTTGAAGGCTATTGCGAGAGAGCACGCTCGACTGAACCGAAAGATGGACCGTAGAGAGCTCAGGTTTACCAAGGTTGAAACGTAAGCGTTTGGCGAACCCCGCCTTACGGTCCCGATGCGGTCCTGCAATAGTTCCCACTCAACAGTCGTAGTCGCAATCGAAGGAATTGTTTTATGGGCAAGCGGAAGGTTCGGCGTCAGTTTAGCGCGGATTTCAAGCGGAAGGTTGTCGCGCAGACTGGAACTGTCGGAACATCGGCATCCGCTGTGTCACGACATCAACGCCAACACGGTGCGCAGATGGCGCGATTATCCTCGGTATGCTGCTGCCGTGGAACTATGTTGGGGAACGTTAAACGGTTACGTCAAAAGCGACCGTTTTTGTCTCGTAGCTATTAAGGTCTGTCACAAAAACGCCCGTATTTTCTAATGTGCGAGTGTCTTACCTGAGGCGATTTTAGGACGCTCGTATAATATCTGCTACGATACGAAGCGGACAACTTCATTCTCCCACATGATTGGACTTAGTCAAAGTTGGGAAGGAAGCATAACAACCTCATTTGTGTCGCTCAAACTCACTTTAAACCGAGGATGCAAGGGGCGTTCATCCGCGAAGAATTCAAAGATAATTGTGTATCCATCTGGTTGAATGTTCGCCACCACCCGAACGATTTCAATATTACCTGCATTCTCCTTTTTAACAGCCTCACTAACCACTGATGGGACATGCACCCAGTCAATATCAGTCTGTTCTTGGAGGATTTTAGGGCCACTTTCTGTCAGCAGAACATCAACCTCCACTTGGAGTCCGTCTGGGTATGCACCTCCTACGTCGTAGTAAACTTGTCCTTCGTGATTTTTCCTCAAAACATATTTGATTTTAAACCCTCCTGGCCTGTCCATAACGACACCAATTACGCTTTCAGGCACATCTGAAAGATCAACTTTTGTGGCTGATGCTGTAGAAGATTGCTTAATCATTTTTGGTTCACAGGCGGCTATCGAGAAAATTCCGCTTATTAAAAAAAGAAATCTAAATATCATCATGTAACGCTTATATGCAAAAAAATTATCATTTGTCTAACGCCCACTTCTCGGTTTTGACGGTAATCAGCGAGCGTCCTTCTTTGAGCGACAACGGCCTCTCGCGCCAGTGGCTTAGATGAGGCGATTTTAAGCCGCTCAGATCCTTTACCTTGCCCAGCATTGTTTTCACGTCTTACGGTGGATGTCTTTGATCGTCCGCTCTCCGGACGTTGTTTTATTCTGTCTCATGCTTCACCCCGTTAGTATGAAGATGAACAAAAACTCGCGTTTAGCACAGACACCAATCTATCTCATTGGCGCTGATTTAAGAAAATGGAATATCTTGCCTGAGAGCTGTGAACCCCTCGACGTGGAAACAGTAATACCTAAAAATCAAAGGACGACCACTTCGATAGCACCACGAGCTTAACCTAAATTTAAACATGAAAACTAGCTTGGTTTAAATGGTTTTTCGATAAAGTTCGGGCTCAAAACACTTTCCGGTGACTAGACAATGTTAAGAAAATTCTTACAGAATTGCGATGGAAACGTCGCATTAATCGTTTCAATTGCAGCCATTCCGATTTTAATCGGCATAGGAGCCGCGATTGATTTCGCTCAACTGACATCACATAAATCTAATCTTCAAGATGCTCTCGACGGAGCCGTCCTTACTGCTGCCGCCATCGACAATAAGACCGAAGACGAACGCGCTTTGATGGGGAATCTATTTCTGACACAAAATACCAAGAAACTATGCGTTGATGAAGCCGACTTCTTTTTCGAGGGAGACATGGTGACGGCCAACGCGTCCTGCACGATTGATAATGCTCTGCTTGGACGCTCTGATCTGACCAAAAACACAATCAGCGTTTCTGCAATGGCTCAAAGGTCTTCTAGTTCGGGCGGTAACGCCATGTGCGTTATTGCTCTTGACCTGTTTGAAAAGAAAACATTGCTAGCAAGCGGCGGCACAACGTTAAACGCAAACCAATGCTCCGTTCAGGTTAACTCAGGCAACACCAAGGCCGTCGTCTTATCGGGGGGATCAACCCTTAATAGTTCCGAAAATTGTATTGTTGGTGGAGTTGAACAAGGCTTAAGCAACATGTCGCCCCAACCGACTGTCGATTGCGAACCTATCGACGATCCATTTGCGTCAGCCACGAAACCAGTTGTCGGCGCATGCAATCACGTGGACTTCAATGAAAACAGCGATACGACCCTTTACCCAGGGGTCTACTGTGGAGGCATGCGCGTCTCGAACAATACATTTACATTTATGCCCGGCCTCTACATCATCAAAAACGGCACATTTGAGTCCACGGGTGGCGCGACATTGCAGGGTGACGGCGTCACCTTTTTCCTAACAGGCACGGCGGAAGAGGCCGGCATCGTCTGGAGTGGGGGCGGTGCTTACGATTTCTCTGCGTCAAAGAACGGACCGTTGGCCGGTTTTGTTGTTTATCTCGATCCCAACGCGCTTAAAGATGATAAAAGCGTGATTTCCGGTGGTGGAGACGTTCGCTATGAAGGCGCATTTTACTTTCCGAAGCAAACATTACTAATATCAGGCGGCGGATCGGTTGCCACGCCCTCGCCGTTCACCGCCTATGTCGCCAATGTGATTAAGTATACAGGCGGGAGCAGCCTCAATATTAGAATTGATCCAGACGCAACCTCGGTCCCGATTCCTCAGGGGTTTTATAAGAATACGACCCAAGAAGCTCGCTTGATCAGATAAAACTTTGATGTGCCCCTGACTTTTTAGGCAGTGGTATCATCCGTACTGAGGAGTGTCTAACGTCTGCTAATGGGATGGACTTCCTTTTTTCAGTGCGTCCAAAATGGAGCGGAAAACAAGGCAGATTGAAAACATTAACAACGGCCTTCTTTGGGCGTTTTAAGCCGCATCGAATTCGCACTATACGCCACCGCTCTATAAGAACTGGCGGGCAACCCCCATATTCGCCCCATGAATCATAAATCGCTCTAGTTTGACCGCAGAGGGCGATAGAAGCGTATAAATGAGTAACCCCACATCGTTTTAGACTAACGCTCTCTACAGCTCTTATAGGGCCGTGATGTGCCCCTAGGTTGCCTGACGTTAGTCTCAACACCGAGGGAACGCTGGTTCCCGCTGCTGACCCTCAGGACATCCCGCAGGTGACGGAGGTTGAACCAACACCATCACATTCAATCCATCATCATCAAACATGCAGACAGGCGCATCGCAAGATAGCCAACGGCTATGAAGGCAGGCTCGACTCCCTCGAAGGTGCCGTGAGTTACTGGGTGGACGCCATGGGTCAATCCGTGGACGCCGCTCGGAAGCGTAAGGACGACCGAGATCACAAGAAGCGCATGGCGAAACACCTCGCTGGACAGATTTCAAAGACCTTCAAACCGAAGAAACGCAAGACATCGTTTATCGGCTAATATGGAGCCAAAATCCTTTTCCCCTCCTATTACAGGAGAACTCCCCCCGCCCCCCCCCCGGTTTATACTTAGGATACACCTAGGTTACCTTAGGAGGGAGACTGCAGTAGCTCCGCCAGATACCCGCAGTGGTATGATTACAGATACCACCCCCACACATCCCCTCTTAGGTAACTCCTAGGTAGGGGACAGTGGTCACACCACCAGACAACGACAGTGAACAACCATCACAGTCATTCCCCTCACACTCACCAACAAAGGCATACACTATGGATACCCTACGGTCCTACCGCAGGGGCCTCTTAGGCTTGCTGTTGCTATGTGTCGTGGTTCTAATCCCCAGCCGAACCTCAAGCCGAGACGCCTTCACACCTAACGCCACCAACGACCCAAGCATCGCCGCATGCACAGCCACGGCAGTCCACTAAGGTTACACCTTAGGATGCAACCGCAATTGGCAACCGCCAGACGTCTTCGAGACGACCGCCGTTCAACGGCAATCAGGTCATGTGTGATAATCATCACCTCATTACCTCCAGCGTCGCAGCGCTGAAAACTCCACAGTCGAACCAAGCCCCCAGAGGCGGACCGACTACCTAGGCCTCTGTCCGCAGGACAAGCCAAGACGACACCGGCAGGCCTCTAGGGTCAGCCGCTTGTCGATGAAGGGACTCAACAGAGACCTTCGACCATCGCGCCAGTGAAGTTCACTAGCACCCTCAATCTTCAATCTTACCGCAGCTCCTCTAGCAGGCGGCTCCGTGCGTTCTTCGCCGGACCTTTGCCCCTGCCCGATGGTGACATGCCAAAAGGCAATGAAAATGACTAAATCATATAAGACAAATCGCACACCTTACTTCACCGGACCAAACGTCTACGTCCCAATCAGTAACCGCTCGGACCGTTGGGCCATCATAGACCGCGTAGACTTCTACCACCTCCAACAGCGCATCATCGATGTCACGAAGCTACCTTGGTTCGTCAACCGCGGCGGCGGTGGCACCGAATACGTTCGAGTTAATATTCCCGGTGTTGGTGTCACACAACTTAGCCGCCTCATTATGGGTGAGCCGCCTCACAACCAGATTAAGCACCTGAACAGTGATCGGTTAGACTTTCGCAGGGCAAACCTCGGCCTCCTCGACTCAGAAGACGTCCGCCGTGTCTACAAGCAGCGCCTCCCGCAGCCACCCTTAGACAACGGCAGTGAGATCAGCGCGACGCCCGCAGGATAACCGCGCCGCCGTCAGACTCCCAACGCGACTCACTGAGTCACCTTCTCTAAATCCCCATGCTCTGCCTTGGATTTCCCACGCGCCCTCTCAGGGGGCCTCGTTGGGACTCTATGGGCGGAGTGTGGCTAGGAGCTATGCCAAATGCACTTCACCATTCTAGACACATCAAGCGTAACGAGCGCCCCAATGGGGGTCGACCATAAAAATATGCCACAAATCTCCGAGGGCCTCTTTAATAATAATGATGCTCAGGACAGCCCCCCCCGCACCCCCTCGGATACCGCAACGCCCTCCGTCGACACCAACATCCTTCAAGCCATGACCACGCTCGCCTCAGGGGTGACCGCAACCAACGCTCCGGCCCTGTGGGACCTACCAGACGACACGCTCATAACTCCTACGAACGCAGCCATGATGCTAGATCGCTCATCGGTAACACTAGCCAACTGGCGCAACGCACGCCGCAAGGGTCTTAGCAAGGGCCCCACCTTCCTAGACAACAACCGCCGCCCTCAGTATCGCGTCGGGTCTCTACGGCAATATGCGCAGAGTTGTGAGATATAGCCCAACGGGTCCCCACATGGTCCCCACCACACCAAGCCTCAACAGAAACGACGGTCGTAGAAGAACCTGAATAAGCCTTTAATTGTTATCATTCAATATGATAGCCACACAGTAGACCTCCCTCAACCGCGGCCGATTATCAGATTCCTAATCTGGGGGCCGGTGGTTCAAATCCACCCGGGGTCGCCATTTTCAAACTTTGGTTTTGAGCCGATGTTTATTCAGCCACGGAATCATTCGGCGCAGCACATCATCCTTATCCTTGAAATGATGTTTCAAGGCGGCCCCAACATGCAGGACAATCAAGGCGATGAAGAGTTTGGCTCCGATTTCATGGAGCAAGCGGAACCGCCCTTCGACCGCTTCGGATTCAGGAACACCGGGCATGTCAGGGAGTCCAACAAGGCCATAGAGCACAGTCGGGATCGGAAGTTCAGAGGCGCTCACCATCGCCCAACCGAGGAGCGGCATGACGATCATCAAAGCGTAGAAAAGCCCGTGTGTCGCGTGGCTGGCGTTACGCTGCCACAGCGGCATGGACGCGGGCAAGGCGGGCGGGCGGTGGGTCAGCCGCCACATCAGGCGCAGCGCTGACAGGATCAGCACGGTGATGCCGATGCTCTTATGCCATTGATAAATCGCAAAGCGGTTCGGCACCCATTCTTGGGTCATCAAGAGGCCAAATAGGATGAGGCCAATAATCATCAACGCGATCGCCCAATGCAGGACGATCGCGACTGTCGTGTAACGGTTCACGGTTGAGGCCGCTTGAGGCAAACTACTCAGCCTTCTGGAACTCAACTTCCATCACGAGTTGGACGTCATCACCGACATAGGGCACATAGTTGTCGACGCCATAATCCGAGCGTTTCATCAGGCCTGTGCCAGAAATACCGAACATATCAGCGCCGGAACGCGACTTCCCCGCCTTGTTGATTTTGCCGTCAAACGTAATGGGGCGGGTGATATCCTTGATCGTCAAGTCGCCGGTAATCGTGCCTGTGCCGTCCGGATTAATATCCAGGGACGTGCTGACAAACGTGATAGTTGGATAGGTTTCAACGTCGAAGAAATCCCCGCTTTTAAGATGATCATTAAAAGCCGGAACCATCGAGTCGATAGATGCTGCTGGGATCGTCACAATCAGGGATGAATTTTCAGGGGCGTCGGGATTGAGCGTGACAGTCGCGTCAAATTCACTCCAGCGCAGTACCGGGCGGGAATATCCCTGATGGTCGTAGGAGAACTGAATATAGGCGTGGCCATTATCTTCCGAATATGTCCCCGCCGAGAGAACAGAAAAATCAAAAGCTTCCGCCATTTCGACTTCGCTGGCGACCGCTGGAACAGGATCGTTTGCGGCCATCTCAACACCGTCTGTGTCAGCGCAAGCGATGAGGGCAGGAATGGCGGCAATCGCGATGAGGTGTTTCATAAGAGTCTCCGGTTTAATGATCCGTATAGCGACGACGATCGTAAGTTTCTAGCGTGTCCCGAAAAAGTGACCAGTCGTCGTCTTGGTCAATCGGCGCCCAGAGCGCACCAATCTGGTCATAGAGTAATGTGGCGGGACGCTCCGTCATCGGGCGTGGACCGGAGGGCGTGAGCGTGCGGTATATCCGCTTCCATTCCGCCCAGACGCTATCGGGATAATCCTGCAGAGGCGACCCGCTTTCTCCCCCCGTCCAATCATGGAAAAAGTTTGGCCAACTCGCCCGGCTTTCGCGCAAATTATCAAATGTGAGCTTAATGAAGGCCGACCCGTTCCGGGGAATATCGAGGCGCAAGCGGCGGAACATATGCCGGACAAGCGCGGTCTCATAATGATCCGTATAGACGTTTAGCGCGTCGATCAGAGCGTGATCCTCTTCAATGAGCGATAAGCTTTGCGCGAGTTGTCCGAGGTTCCATCCCATGGCTTCGGGCTGACGCGCAAACGCATAGAGGCCGTTATGATCGAAATAAGCCGCCGTGAATGTTGGATCATAATGTGGCAGGAATCGGTAAGGGCCAAAGTCAAACACCTCTCCCGTCATGTTCATATTATCCGTGTTCATGACGCCGTGCACAAACCCCGCCGCCATCCAACTCGCGACCAAATCGGCACTCCGGATGGCAACCGCCTGCAACAAATCGGCTGGCCGCGTGACGTCTGGGTAAAAATGTTGGCGACAATAATCGACGAGGGCTTCGAGATTATCCCGACGCTCATAAAAAGCCTGCCGTTGGAATGTGCCAAAACGAATATGGCTGTGTTGGAGGCGTGTCAGGACGGCAGAGCGCGTCGGCGACGGCTCATCATGCCGTTGCAAATTTTCGCCTGTCTCAATCAGGCAAAAACTCCGCGACGTATTCACGCCGAGATGTTCAAGATAACGCGTGGCGAGGACTTCACGCACCCCGCCGAGCAAGGTTAGCCGCCCGTCACCGCTGCGCGAAAACGGCGTCTGGCCCGATCCTTTGGTACCAAAGTCTAGCAGACGCCCGTCAGCGTCTAGGCATTGCGCGTAAAGAAATCCCCGCCCATCGCCAATGTCCGGATTATAATGGCGGAATTGATGCCCGTGATAACGTAGCGCCCGTGGCTCTGGGAGCGAGCCGTCGAATGGCTCGAACCGTCCGAACCGCGCCACCCAGTCGACATCATCAAGACCGATCGCGGCGGCGCTATGATCGTCTGAATAGCGCAGCGTGTATTGAGGAAATTGCGCGGGCGCGACGGGATCGGAAAAATCTTCCCCGAGGTCTAAAATCGCGTCTTCGGGATGGAACTCTATAGTCCCATCTCCGAGCCGAAATGCGTGTGAACGCTTTGATACCAGTCCTGTTTGCGCATCGTTTCCAGCCACGCGGTCAGGACCGGGAATGCCTCCAGATCAAGCTTGGCCGTAAATTGTGGTTCCATCGCCGCAACAAGGGCAATGTCAGCGAGGGTCAGACGGTCGCCGTGCAAATGCCCGTCACCGGATAGAGCGATTTCGACATGCGGTAGATTTGCCGCAAGGAATTTTTCGCCCAACGCGATGGAGCTCTCATCAGACGTCTCGCCAATCATGGGCGCGATGAACCGGTTAAACTGTACGCGCCCAACGTTGGCGCGAATATGGTGGACAATAAATTCCACCCATTGGTCGATGAGTGCTGCTTCGCGCAAATCTTCCGAATAAATATCGCTGCCCGATTGACGGGCCAAGTAACGACCAATCGCGCTACTTTCACCGATCGCCAAATCACCGTCGACCATCGCCGGCACACGCCCAAACGGATTGACGGCGAGATACGCATCCCCTTTTTGCTCTTGCGTCTGAAGGTTCACCATTTTGCGATCATGTTTCACACCCGCCGCCTCAGCCACGAAAAGCGGGTAAAGTGATGGGTTGGAGATCGGGTGAAAATAGAGTGTGGTCATGGGCGGGCTTTCTTGACTTGTGGCAGGATTGGGAACTGCGCGCGGACGAAATCCGCCGCCTCCATCGGGACTGTGTTGGCGCGCGGAAAGGCTTTGGCGAAATTGAGAAAGCCGTGCGGCATGGTCTTCTCGTAAAGCTGCACAACAGTCGTGCCGGACGCTTTGAGCTTCTCCGCATAAAGCTTGCCTTCATCACGCAAGGGGTCGAGCCCGCAAGTCAGCACATAGGCCGGCGGCATACCGTCGAGATCATCCTCAAACAACGGCGAGACTTTTGTGTCTTTCGCATCCGCCCCAGCGACATAATGATCCTGAATATATTTCAGCGCAACAGTGCCAATTTGCAGCCAATCTTGTGGTCCCGGATTGGCAGGTTTCACGTCAACAAGTTGCATCAACGGGTAGAATAAAACTTGCGCCTTAATCCGGTTGCGGTATTTTTGCGCCAACCACGCGGCGATATTTCCGCCCGCACTATCGCCTGCGACGACCAGTTTATTGCCATCAATACCGCGCGATTCCCCGCGCGCGTCTAGCGCCCAATGTAAAACGGTTTCGACATCATCTGGCGCCGCCGGAAACGGATGTTTCGGCGCTAAACGGTATTCAACCGCAAGCACACGACAGAATGAAGCGTTGGCCAAACGACGAATAATGCCTTCGTGGGTGTGCGTGTCGCACGAAACAAAGCCGCCGCCGTGAGCATAGATTATTGTTGGCCCTACAGTCGGAAGCGGGCCGAACGGCACAAAGAGCCTCACTTCGACGCCTTCGATCTCGAACGTTTCACAAACGCGGACCTCTGGCCCCGGCGTATCAAACCGTCGCGTCATGCGTCGGAAATTTTCTTGGAATTTGTCGAGGAACTGCTCGTCAGGCGTCAGCTTCGAAAACTGTTCAGACAGTGTTTCGGAGAGCGACTCAATCAATGTTCTGGGTGTCTTCACCACGCTTAGATAGCGATCAATCGTCGGCGACGTAAGGTGGCACAGGATCATATTGCATAGCGCGCGCCACATCGCGCGAAATCAGGCGGTTGTGGCGCGGCTTTCCCTCCCCGCGGTGCCACGCGACTTCATCGAAAATGAGATTTTCAACCTGTCTCAGGATGGATCGTAGCCACCCCTTTTAAGGAACTCACGTTCTTCCCGCGTGCTCTCTCGGCCCAATGTTGCATTGCGGTGCGGAAAGCGACCAAACTGCTCAATCACATCACGATGCGCTTTCGCATGGCGCAGTGTGCTGCCGCCATCCTCAAAACGTGAGCCAGACAGCTCGACGCAGCGGTTCTGCGCCGCCAAATCTTCCGCATGCATGAAAGGCATGTAAACGAAAGCGCGGCGCGCGGCAGGAATTTCCATATCCCAACCGTCATCAATCATACTCGCAGCCACGCCGAGCGATAGGGCGTCCCATTGGAAGGCCTCAGCCGCCCCCCGAAACATGTTTCGCGGAAACTGGTCCAGCGCAATGATGAGCGCCAAAGCCGAGTCTGGGTCCGTCCCCCACGTTGAATGCGGAAACGGCGCCGTTGCCAACATCTCCGACGTGTCCCCGAATTGGGTGATGATCTCCGCGTCAAACTCTGCCGTGCTGTTAAACCAGCGCGCCTTAACTCGGTCCGAGAACCAGAACTCGAGGATATCCGCCGCAGTCTTCAAAGTCGGATGGTCCCATTATTGATTTTCGCAAATATGTCCGCATCGACTTGTTCATAGGCTTTGGTCTGCGGGTTACAGTAATAGACGGGCTCGCTGATCCGGTCTGGGTCAAACCCGGCCTTGACCAAATTCGTCTTTTTAAATTTGAAGGTTGAGGTCGTCTCTGATTCTTGGCTCAAACGCAGGAAGACCGGCCGAGCATAGTGCGGCAATTCCTTATCGAGGAAAGCTTTCAGTTTTTTGAGGTCTGGCGTCGTGTCCGATACAATCGACGCCATGCCCGCACGGCCATCATAACCTGACACTTCGACACCATAGACGTTCGCCTGCGTGACACCTTTAAATCCGGACAACACGCCTGCCACTTCATTGGTCGCGACATTTTCAGCTTTCCAACGGAACGTATCGCCGACCCGGTCCATGAAATAGTAATAGCCGTAGCCATCACGTTTCATCAGGTCGCCCGTGCGGAACCACGCATCGCCGGGTTTAAACACATTGCGGAGGATTTTCTTTTGCGTCGCTTCTTTGGTTTCATAGCCATCAAAGCGAAAGCGGGCGTCATCTTCCCGAATTTCACCAATGACTTCGCCAACTTCATCATCATTCGCGCGCAAGGCAAACCCGTCAGACCCGCGCGGATTCTCACCCGTTTCGACATCATAGCGGATAATATCAATATTGAACTTCCACTTTAGATAGGACGGAACGCGGCCCACGGCGCCAACTGGGCCGTCCAGATTAATGAGGCTGACATTGCCTTCTGTCGCGCCGTAAAATTCTATGACGTGGGGAATGTTGAACCGAGCCACGAAGCTTTCCCACACTTCGGGACGCAGGCCATTGCCGATAATCCATTGAATTTTATGCGACCGCTCTAAGGGGTGCGGCGGCGTGGAGAGGAGGAAACGGCAGAGCTCACCCACATAGGTAAACATAGTCGCCCCATAATTGACGGCATCGTCCCAGAAGGTCGAGGCACTGAACTTCGGCAGAATGATGGATGCGCCCCCATTCGAGAACGCCGCGCCCATGCCCACAAGTCCGCCTGTCGCATGATAAAGCGGCAGCACGAGCATCATCCGATCTGACGCATTTGCTTTCGCGCCAGCCCCGAGACCGCGCATATAGTTTTGCGCTCGCACATGGGTCACTTTGGCCGCTTTAGGCAATCCGGTCGTGCCAGAGGTAAACATTTTCATGCCCTGCTCTCCGGCTGTTACGTCCCCCCGAACGTCTTTCGCCGGGCGGTTCGGAACGATATCAAGCAAAGCACCATCAAAGGGCTGCATAGAGCTAGGGGAATCCCCAAACGCGCCCCATTCTGTGAGACCATCATCAAGATCAGGCCGCGCGCTCTCCCAATTCTCTAACAAGTTGAGATCAATCAAGACATGAGACGCTTCACTAATATTGACGCAATGGGCGAGCGCTTTGCCCGCGAGTTGGAAATTGATCAGCGCCGGAATGACGCCGCGTTTGGTAAGGCCAAACCAGAGCGCGACATATTCCAATCGGTTGCTGACAAAGACAGCAACCGTATCACCGCGTTTGATGTTATTGACTTCGCACCAGCCGGCAACGCGGTTGGCGTAGTCTTCGGTCTGATCAAAGGTCCATGTCCGATCCCCTTCGATGAAAGCGATGTTCGGGCCGAACGCATCGACCCGCATTTCCAGTTCGTCCGCCAAAAGGTGATTTGACGTCGCATCGACTTGCTTGACCGATTTCAGCATCCGCAACATGCCCGACAAATATCCCGCTTCGCGTTTCAATGTAGACAGCATGATATTTCCCGAAATCTTAGTTATTTTACGACGTCCTTAGGCGAAATTTTGGCAAAGAAAAACCCCGCGTGGGAGGCGGGGTTTAACTCATTCGCATACGGATGGCCTCGTGGGAGCAAGACCATCATTTGGGACCCAATTTGCGCTATCGTGGGACTAAGCATCAGGTTCGTAACAAGACTTGCAAGGCGAATGCCAACCCTATCACGGTCGAGACGTGGCGATGCGAAATCCCTCAATATAGTTCGGCGGAATATAAAGCGGACGTTCTTCATAGACCGTTGTTCGCCCTGTGCGCGGATCATAGGTCACGTCGCGCAGGATCAATGTCAGGCCATCGAAGCGCGCCGCATCAAGACGCTCATTCGGGATAAATAAGACCAGCTGATCTTCCCGCGCACAGTCTCTTTGGGAACTGACCACGATCGCGTCATCATAGCCGTCGCCCGGAAACATATCATGCACGACGCGGGATTGCTCGCTGGGATCTGATCGTGGAATGGGTCGCGAGATCGGCACCTCTCGCCGTTTTGGCGTAGACCGAGGCCTTGGCGTCGGCGCGGGTCTTGTCGTTTGGACAGGTCTGGAAGTTGGGACAGGTCTGGGCCGTGATGTTGGCTCAGGCCTCGTCACTGGCGCAGGTCTTGTCACTGGCGCAGGCCTGGGGGTTGCGTCCCGTCGTCCTGACCGAGGGGTCGATGTTGGCGTGACAGTCCGAGCGCGCCGTGGACGCGGCGTCGCATCGCGGCGCGGAGTAGGCGTAACCCGACCGTCCGGGGTCACGGGTGTTATCTGCTCATCACGCCCGCGCCTATTCGTCCATGTGCGATCCGGTCTCGGACGATCTGCCCGCGGACGAGGATGGATCTGCTGCTCTCCATCAAGTCGTGGCTCTGAATGGGGATAATAGGGTGTCTGTGTGTCCGGTCGAGACCGCGGCCGAGGTCTCGGCGTGGGCCTAGGCGTGGTCCTAGGCGTAGATCTGGGCGTAGATCTGGGCGTAGATCTGGGATGTGAACGCGTATTCGGTCTGGGTCGTGAGCGTGGGCCTGTCCATCCGCGAGCCCCCCTTGTCCCAAATCCATTCCAAAGCCCTCCATAGCCGCCATACGCAAACCCGCGATGACCCCGATAGGTCGGGCGGATCCAAATGTGCCGGACGGCATTTCGATCATCATAGCGGTCATAGCGGTAGACCCGCTCTGTCACGCGGGCGGAACATTCCAGCTCACGACTATCGCGAAGGATAATCGGAACAGGCTCACCATTGAGGAAAAGCGCGTCGCGGGTCAGACCGAAACGACGATCTCCGGCATCCGTATAGAACAGAGAGATATCCAGCAAAGCGCCATCTGCGACAGCATCACCGTTGAGATCACGCGCGCCGTCTGTGCCGCGTAAGCTGACTGTGCCCGCCAGCGCCGCGTCTTCTTCAAACGGATCAAAGGTCGGCGCGAGATATTCTTTCGCGCCGGTGCGCGCATTATATCCCGTCGTGACATCAGCCGCGATTTGTTCGGGCGACATCTGCGTAAACTCGGTCTCAAAATCATCCCCAAACTGCGCGGAGGAGTAGGGCTCGCCGGTCATTTGCGATCCCGTTTCATAGTCCTGCGCCAAGACAGAGGGCGCGATCAGCAGCACGGTTGCGGAGAGAATAATTGAAAATCGGGTCATATTGTCCCCTTACACACGCAAGACTGAGGCCAAGCTGATCCCGATATTCACGTCGCGTTCATGCGTCTTCGACAGTTTCGCGTAACATCGCCGCAAAGCCCTCGCCATGCGTCCAATAGGGCGTAATCATCGAGAGGCTTTGATAAACCCCGCGATCAATCAGCGCTTTGGTTGGGCCTGATCCGGAATCTCCGCCTTTTCTGAGCTGGTGATATTGCAGCCAGAAGGTAAAATGCTGCGCCAGCCGCGCCGACAGTGACGCTTTCTCACTTTCGCCAAATTTCAAATGCCCGCCGTCTTCGAGGTCGGATAGAAGCGAAAATGCGGTCCGTTCTTTGAGCGCGAGTAATCGCGAAAACGGGCCTTTTAACTCTGGCAAACGGC
Source organism: Algimonas arctica (assembly GCF_014652695.1). Classification (GTDB taxonomy): domain Bacteria; phylum Pseudomonadota; class Alphaproteobacteria; order Caulobacterales; family Maricaulaceae; genus Litorimonas; species Litorimonas arctica. The sequence continues at coordinate 42,355 of NZ_BMZH01000009.1, read as the reverse complement.
CCAGTAATTCGGTTGGGTTGCGGTAGAAAAAGCGGAAATCCCAAATTTCCTCAAAGATAATATAAAGGAACACCCAATTATCTTGCATGGCCAGCGGCTCATTGACCGTGGCGGACAGGACTTGCCGCAACTCAACCTCAAAATCCGCGAATAGCTCGCGAATGATCGGGTCTTTGCCTTTGTAATGGTAATAGAGATTGCCCGGCGAAATTCCGATGACGGCCGCAATGTCGACCGAGCTCACTGCATGTTCGCCCTCTTGATTAAACAGGGCGAGCGAGGTTCGCAGGATCGTCTCCTTGGTTTTAGATCGCTCGGTCACCGTGTGACCTTAGCACACACTCAGGAGGATTTCTTAGCGGTTGTTTTGGCCGGGGCTTTCTTGGCAGCGGCTTTTTTAACAGGGGCTTTTTTGATTGGGGCTTTTTTAACAGGTGCTTTCTTCGTCCGCGTCGTGGTGGCGCGCGTCTTGGCCGGAGCCTTTGCGGGCGCCTTCGGCTTCAACAGCAAATCCAGTTTGGCTTCAATGCTAGTCAAGCGCGCTTCAATCGCGTCGTGACGATCATCAGAGCCATGCCGCGTCAAGCGGTCACGCATCGCTTGGATGCGGTCTTCAATCGCCAAGGTTGATTGAATATCATCGCCCAGATCGGACGCTTTGCCCGCCAGCTGTGCGCCTTTGACCTTCGCCGCCATTTCGATCTTCTCGCCTTTTTCAGCGAGGCTTTCAAATGTCTCGGACGTCTTACCTGACAGACCGCCGCTGAGCCCTTTGACCCGGTCGCGACCTTCTTCAAACGCTTTCCCGTAGGCGCCGACCCCCGCGAGCCAGATACGCCGCGCAACATCGGTTGTGTGGTTGGATTTCTTATCGGTCATGGTCGGCTCCTATTTGAAATTGGGATTTATGCGCGGGCAGCCTTACGATCATGGGCGTGATTATAGCTGGCCTTGACGGACGGCATTTCGATGGGGTCTGCATGTTCCATCGACATTTCCGGTTCGCCAAAGAAATCACGGATAATTTCGACCGTTTCATCGCGCCGCGTGAGCAAGAATAAATGTCCAGCCCCTTCAATCACTTCCATCCGCGAACGACGGTACACCGCATGCAGAATACGGCCATTAATGACCGGCACAATATGGTCTTTGTCGCCCATAATTATCAGCGTGCGCGCGCGAATCCGTCGCGCGAATGTCAGCGATGACCAACCAACCATGGCCGAGAGTTGGAACAAATAGCCCTTCACCGATGGCGGCACCATATTGATGGCAAAATCATCGGAACTACTGGCCGCGTCCCCATAGAGGGTCTCGAAATTCTTCTTGAGGTAGTCACGGTCGATATAGCGTTTCGGCGACATCATTTTGGACAGCGCCTTGGGATTACCCGGCACCATCGTCCAACCCGGCGTCGTTGCGCACAGGATCAATCGCCGCGTCATGCTCTTATTCTGCCACGCAAATTGCTGCGCCGGACCGCCGCCCCAGCTGACGCCGAGCACATCAACGCGGTGATAGCCGTTTTCTTCGAGGATTTTCTTAGCCGCTTTGGCGACCCACCACGGTCGGTAAGGAAACGTCGGATCGGGCGATCCGCCGACACCCGGCATGTCAAAGGTGATAATGTCGCGACCCGTAAACGTGTCCGCAAACAGCTGTGCAATTTCGAGGTTCGCGCCAATACCGTTGAAGAATAACAGCGGTGTCCGCTTGCCAAACCCCTTATCCCGGCCCGTCCAGATGGCCGTGCGGAGCTGTTGATTGCCCATCTTCGAGAAGAAGATCCGCGGCAGGTTCTGCGTAAACGGCATAAATATGGTCTTTCTTGACCCTTCGAACCGAAATCCGGCAGGCCATATCCCGATGGTCACAGGTCTGAACGCCCTGATCCATCATTCGTTGCACACTATGGCGTTCAGACCTCTTTGCAAAAGATAAATCGCAGACGCCGCGATGGGATTGGAATGGGGTTTCTAATTGCGGTTTGCGTCTCTGCGCACAGGTTTGCGTCCCCGTAAGGGGTCTAAGGCGCGCAGGCGCGCGCCGTCGCAAACCTTGCCGACAGGCATTCGTCCCCAAAGGACGAACATGCGATGTCTGAGAGGACGGCACGCAGCAAACACCCCCCCAAACGCCCACATCCAACCGCGCATCAAGGCCACGGCCACCGACAAATCGTGAAAAGCGACACGAGCGCGGACGGTGCTCCCCGATGGAAACACAAAAGGAATACCATTTTACAGCGAACAGCGTCCGCGCGCCCAGTGTACACACCCGATCAAACACGCTGTGACCCGGCGGCCCGTCTGAGCACACACCGGAGACCGTGAGACAATCCCGAGGCTTTCAACCCCGGGGCCGCCAACGATCCGATCAATCGAAGTCGCACCGTTTGAGCGATCCGTAGACCCCCAACCCGGCTCGTGAGCATTCGATTGTCGTCATCAGTCGCCTCGTCAGATGGACCCGTGTGCGCCTCATGACTTCACATACGAATCCGTCCACCAAACCCCGCCCAGAACTCTAAGAGTCCAACTGTGCCGAGGAGCATGCCTCCCCCGTGTCCAGCAGCGGTGAGTGGATTAGATCATGGGTTTTGTAGGGGGGGATGGGTTTTTCTACAAAGCATCCTTTTTGAAGCATCTCTCTTGGGAAGTTTTCACATGAAAGCAATCTAACCACATTGTTTTGCAAGGCGGCGACTCGCGACAACCCAAAAAATCCCGTACATTTGTGTCGAGGGAAACCCCCGAGATGGGATCCAATATCTGCGATCCCCGAAAAGGACTGGTTTATGAGAACAAAATTATTAGCAACGCCCTTGCGTAAGACAGTATGCGGAACCGGCGCATAGGGCATAAAAAAAGGCCGCTCAAAACCCTTGTTGACGCAAGGAAAGAGCGACCCCTGGTTCGGTGGTTTGTCTCGACCACTAAAGCGACCGAAGACCATAGCCAACAAACTAGCCTTCGAAAACTGGCATATGGGACGTCACTTCGCAAGAGACATCATTGACTAAGGAACTGCCAAATGGCTTCCCAACACCCCGGGCGTCCGTCACGCCGACTAACTTATGACGATGCTAAACAAGTCCGACGCATGATTGCTGACGGCTGGCTACAATCGCGCATTGCTGCGCATTTCGACGTTAATCCCGGTCGCATCAGCGAAATTAATACGGGCAAACGCTTTCCCAAAAAGGGAACGTTTGAATAACGTCAGCTAATTGTGATGCGGCTTTATGGCCGCATCACCCCTACTCCGCCGCCACCCCAACTTCCTCCGGCTCAACCCACCGCAGCACAGGCTTTCGCGCCGCTTGCGTTTCGTCCAACCGTCGCATTGGCGCATAGACCGGCGCTTGTTTGAACATCTCGACGTTGCCCGCTTTCGCCTTCTCCGCCAAATGGCGCATGGAGCCGATGAATCGGTCGAGCTCTTGTTTGCTCTCGGACTCGGTCGGTTCGATCAGCATCGCGCCGTGGACGACCAAGGGGAAATACATCGTCATCGGGTGGTAGCCTTCGTCGATCATCGCTTTGGCGAAATCGAGCGTATCGACGCCTGTGTCCTTGAGGAACCGGTCATCAAACAGGGCTTCATGCATGCAGACACCGCCGAACGCGGGCGTCATGACGTCCGATAGGCTGGCTTGCACATAGTTGGCGTTGAGGACCGCGTCCTCGGTCGCTTGGCGCAACCCGTCGGAGCCGTGGCTCATCATATAGGTCAGAGCGCGGCTATACATGCCCATTTGACCGTGGAAGGCGCACATGCGGCCGAAGCTTTTATCATCGGCATTTTCGACGAGGTCATAGCCCTCTTTGGTTTGCACGACATAGGGCACAGGCGCGTAGTCTTTGAGCGCGTCGGACAGCACAGTCGGGCCGGAACCGGGACCGCCGCCACCGTGCGGGGTGGAGAACGTCTTGTGCAGGTTGATGTGCATCGCATCGACGCCGAGGTCGCCCGGACGGACGCGGCCCACGAGCGCGTTAAAGTTCGCGCCGTCACAATAGAAATAGCCGCCTGCCGCGTGGATCGCATCGGCGATTTCGATAATATCACGCTCGAACAGGCCGCACGTATTGGGGTTGGTCAGCATGATGCCCGCGACATCGTCGGGGTTGCTATCAATCCGGGCCTTGAGCGCGTCGAGATTAACCCGACCATCGCCGGACGCCGGGATTTCATCGACGGTAAAGCCGCACTGCACAGCGGTCGCCGGATTGGTACCGTGGGCCGATTCTGGCACGAGGACGCGGCGGCGCTGCGTCTGGCCATCGGCGTCAAGCCGCGCGCGGATCGCCATCATCCCGCACAGCTCGCCATGCGCGCCCGCTTTGGGCGTTAGGGCGACGGCGGGCATATTGCAGAGCGTCATCAGCCAGTGCGACAGCTCACTCATCAACTCGAGCGCGCCTTGCACGGTCGCGATCGGTTGCAGCGGATGCACATCGGCAAAGCCGGGCATGCGCGCGACTTTCTCGTTCAGGCGCGGATTATGTTTCATCGTGCAAGAGCCGAGCGGATAAACGCCGAGGTCAATCGCGTAGTTCTTTTGGGACAGGCGCACATAATGGCGCATGGTTTCCGGCTCGCTGAGCCCGGGCAATCCGATGGGGCCTTTGCGGGCTTGATCGCCGAGACGGGACTTCGTGCCTTTGGGCTGCGGCAAATCAATCCCCGTCGTGGCGAGATCGCCCACTTCGAAAATGAGCTGCACCGCTTGGTTCAAGGCTTGGTTACCGGAGTGCGTTTTCGGCGCGAGGGTATTTGTGTTGGCTGCGTCAGGCGCAGTCGGGCGACCTTGATTGTTCATGATAACACCTCCTTCAACGCCGCCGCAAAGGCCGCGAAATCCTCAACGTCATTCGTTTCTGTCGCGCAGACCAGCAGCAGGCTCTCATCGCCATCCGGTTGAATCCGCGTCAGCGGGACACCGCCGAGGATGCCTTTGGCCGCGAGCGCATCGACGACATCATTCGCGGGCTTGGAGAGCCGCAGCGTAAATTCATTGAAGAAGGTCTCATTGACCAGCTCAACACCGTCGATACCTTCCAGACGATCCGCCAGATCGCAGGCCGCTTCGTGGTTTAGCGCCGCGAGACGCGTTATCCCGGCTTCGCCGAGCAGCGTCATGTGGATCGTAAACGCCAGCGCGCAGAGGCCGGAGTTGGTGCAAATATTGGACGTCGCTTTTTCACGGCGGATATGTTGCTCGCGCGTGGACAGTGTCAGCACAAAACCGCGCTCGCCATTGGCGTCAATCGTTTCGCCGCAGACCCGGCCCGGCATTTGCCGCACCAGCTTTTGCGTACAGGCGAATAGGCCAACATGCGGCCCGCCGAAGTTGAGGCCGACGCCGAGTCCCTGCCCTTCGCCGACAACAATATCGGCGCCCTGTTCACCCGGCGGGGTGATCGCGGCGAGCGCGACAGGTTCTGTAAAGACCGCGATAAGGAGTGCTTTGTGCGCGTGGGCTTTTTCCGCAATCGGACGCAGGTCGATAATCTCGCCAAACACATTCGGCGATTGCACGACGACGCAGGCCGTGTCGTCATCAATATGTTCGACCACATTATAATCGCGGCCCGGACGCGTTTCGCGCTCATCAATTTTGATGTTGAGCGTGGACGCCAGCGTTTGCGTCGCCGCCGCGTAATGTGGGTGCAGACCGGGCGCGAGTACGGCTTTGGGCTTTTTCCCACGCGCGACACGGTGCGCCATGACAACGGCTTCGGCGCAAGCGGTGGAGCCGTCATACATGGAGGCATTGGCGACATCCATGCCGGTCAGAAGCGCGACTTGGGATTGGAACTCAAACAAGCTCATCAGCGTGCCTTGGCTGACTTCCGGCTGATAGGGCGTGTAGGCGGTGAGGAATTCGGAGCGCTGGATCAAATGATCGACGGTCGCTGGGATATGGTGGCGGTAAGCGCCCGCGCCACAGAAAAACGGCACCGATCCGGCGGAGACAGATTTCGCCGAGAGCTTGCCCATATGGCGCTCAACCGCTTGTTCCGATTGGTGTTTCGGGAGGTCGACAAGGTCTGACAGACGCGCCGATTTCGGCACATCTTGGAATAGATCATCGATCGACGGCACGCCGATAACATCGAGCATCGCGGCGCGGTCGGCGTCTGTCAGGGGAAGGTAACGCATGTTAAATATCCTGTGAGCTGTCGTCTTGCATCAGACGATCAAACCAAGGTTTCAGAAAATAGGCGGCGGAAACGGCCACAAATGCGGGCGTCATGTGAGGCCATCGCAATCGTGGGGACTTTGTCATATCAACCCTTGCGGTCATCAACGGGAAGACGTTTGAAAATAAACAAGACTGTCAGCCCCGTCACAATGCCAATCGCCGCTGATGCCATCAGGTCGAGCCAACGCGGCTCGAGATAGACTAGACCCGCCAGCGCAGGCGCCGCGATCATGGCCGCAATCAAAGCAATGATGCGTAGGAATTTATGGTTCATGTTGCGACCTTCCACAGACGGACAGCGGCGAACGCGGCGAGACTGAGGGGCCGGACAACACGATCTATAGTCCCGCGCAATAGTCCTTATAGGCGTCTTCATCCATCAACGCGTCGAGCGCGCTTGCATCCGCCACCGTCATTTTCACGAACCAGCCGCCTTCTGTTGGCGCGGCGTTCACAGTTTCCGGCGCGGCTTCGAGCGCGTCGTTCACGGCGGTCACTTCGCCAGCAATCGGGGCGTAGACTTCGGACGCCGCTTTGACAGACTCGACCACGGCAAGTTCGCCGCCCGCGTCAACGTCATCGCCAACACCCGGAAGCTCGACAAAGACCACATCGCCGAGGGCTTTGGCGGCGTAATCACTAATGCCGACCGTTGCGACGTCGCCGTCCAATTTAATCCACTCGTGGCTTTCAGTATATTTCATCATGGCGAAGTCCTATTTTCCTCGGAAATAATTATGCGGAACGAAAGGGAGTTTGGTGACGGTTGCGGGCAGCGCTTTGCCCCGCACAATCAAATGCACCGTCGTGCCGGCTTTATTATGCGGCACGTCAACATAACCCATAGCGACGGGGCCACCGACTGACGGGCCGAAGCCGCCTGAGGTGACTTCGCCGATGCGGTTGCCATCGACATCTTGAATTTCAGTGTGACCGCGCGCGGGCGCGCGTCCTTCAGGTTTAATCCCGACGAGACGGCGTGTTTTGGTCTTCAGGTCAGCCGCAACACGCGCCGCGCCCTTATAGCCTTCGCCAGAGCGGCGGTGTTTTTGTACCGACCAGATCAAGCCCGCTTCAATCGGGCTCGTCGTGGTATCAATATCATTGCCATAGAGGCACAGGCCGGATTCCATACGCAAACTGTCGCGCGCGCCGAGGCCGATTGGCGCCACGCCGTCTTGCGTCAATAAATGGCCGACCAGCCGTTTCATATCGTCGTGATGGGCAGAAATTTCGACGCCGTCCTCACCCGTGTAACCCGACCGCGAGATATGGGCGTAAACACCGCCATCTGGCAATTGCAGCTCAAACTCGCCGTGGGTCATGAAGATGAGCTTGGCGACATCCGGGTTAAGGCGTGCGATAATCTCGACCGCTTTCGGGCCTTGCAGCGCGACGAGCGAGAGCGCGTCGTCTTTAATATTGATCGCAACATCGTCCGGCATATGCGTTGCCAAATGCGCGTAATCCGCATCTTTACAGCCCGCATTCACGACCAGATAGATCATGTGATCATGGCCCGGCATATTGATCCGGCTGACCATCAGGTCATCGAGGATGCCGCCATCATCATTCAAAAACTGTGTGTACCGTTGCTGCCCTGGTTCCAGATCAGATATCGACGCCGGGACGAGCGCTTCTAACGCTTTGGCGGCGGTCTCGAAGGTCTTGTCTTCGGCAACCAAAAACACCTGCCCCATATGGCCGACATCGAATAAACCTGCCGCTTCACGCGTGTGCAGATGCTCTCCCAAGACCCCCAGTGGATATTGAACGGGCATATTATAGCCCGCGAACGGCACCATCTTTGCGCCGAGGTCAACATGCAGATCATGCAAAGCGGTTTTTTTTAGATCATTCGCCATAGCCAAGCACTCCGTCGCGAAGAGTTTCGCGCCCTGTGCCACCTGCTGTCCTATCGGGCCTGAGAGATTTACTCCGTCGGCGGGTCCTCTCACCAAGCGGACCTCTTTCCAGCAATTTGACCGACCCGTGGTCCTGGGTGCCTGAGCGTTTCCGGCGGCGGTTGCGCCTTCGGCGGCGATGTTCAAGACACCGCTCTCTCCCACGGGTTGGAAGTGGGCGTGAAATGCGCGTTTAACGAGGCGGAGTCAATTGGATGAATAGATCAAACCCTTAATCACTCTGTGTAATATCGCCTCGCACAATTACTCAGCAAAAGGCGTCTCTATGTCCGGCAAGTCCAAAGAAGAAGTCGCGTTCGATATCCTCTCAAAACTCAAAGGCGTGGGCGTGTGGGGGGAAAACAACCGCGAAGCGATTCTCGACCTTTACGCGGAATGTTTGATCGCGACGTCAGGCAACAGACAGCCGGGTCCACCCCGATAAAAAATTGAAATAGGCGCCACCAATTCTCAACACCGAGTTAGACCTCCGCGCAGGCGGGGGTCAGTCAATCCGTCGGGTAAAGCCTGCCCTTACATTTTCTCCGGCACGTCCAGTCCGATAATTCCCAAGCCATGCTCTAACTGCTCAAGCGTGGCTTTCGCGAGTGACAAGCGTGACGCGCGTATTACTTCCGGAGTCTCGTCCACAAGGATGGGACAATTGGTATAAAACCGCGAAAATGCTTGCGCCAAACCATAAACATGGTCGCAAAGAATGTGCGGTGCGCGCTTTTCTGCGGCCAGCGCGATCGCTTTGGGATAGGCGTCTAGCGCAAGAACCAGCGCCACTTCGGCGGGGTCTTCTGGTATAATCGGACCGAACGCCGCGCCCATATCATCCGCTTTGCGTAAGATCGATTTAATGCGCACAGCCGCATAGAGCAAATAGGGTCCGGTTTTGCCTTCAAACGCCGTGAACCGTTCCGGATCAAAAACATAATTGGTCAGGCGGGCATTTTGCAAATCCGCGAACTTTAACGCTGCAAGCCCAACAAGTCGGGCGACTTCAGCCCGCTCCTCTGGATCAAAATCTGCGCCAATGCCTGATTCTGTCAGTCGCGTTTCTGCGGCTGTCTGCATCATTTCCATAAGATCTTCGAGGCGCAGAACGCCGCCGTCACGGGTCTTGAACGGCTTACCGTCGGTGCCGTTCATCGTGCCAAAGCCCAAATGCTCCAGCTGATCTTCGCGGAACCATCCAGCCTTCGCCGTCGCGCGGAAGATTTGCTCAAAATGTAGCGCTTGGCGCTGATCGACGACATAGAGAATAAGATCAGGATTGATCTGCGCCTTGCGATCAACCAGCGTAGCGAGGTCCGTCGTGTGGTATAGCACGGCGCCAGAGCTGGCGAGCAACATGACCGGCGGCATTTCTTTTTTATCGTCTTCGCGTTCAATTCGGACGATCAGCGCGCCGCCATCTTCTTCGGCCAAACCCGCATGACGCAGTTCTTCGACCATATCAGGGATCAACGGATCGACACAGGCTTCGCCGTTCCACAAATCAAATTCGACGCCGAGACGGCCATAGCCCTCTTTGAGCGCCTCAACCGAGACAGCGATGAAATGGTCCAACAGGGCGCGATACCCCTTGTGTCCGGCCTGCAGATCCGCGGTTGCAACGCGGGACAGTTCCATCCGGTCCGCGTCATCTTTCGCAGCATTGGAAGCCTGCGGGTATAGCCGCGCGAGGTCGTCCATCGTCACGGGCGATATATCAGGATAATTACCGTCATAGGCCTCATCAAAATAGATTAGGCTCGGCTGTTCGATTGCAAGCTCACTAATGAGATGACCCATTTGCAGGCCCCAATCACCCAAATGGGCGTCACCAATGACGGTGTGGCCGCGCGCGCGCATCAAGCGTTTCAGCGCCTCGCCAATGACGGCGCTGCGAAGATGGCCAACATGCATGGGTTTCGCGACGTTCGCGCCGCCATAATCAATAACGATCGTCAACTCGGCACCGGCAGAAAGACCGCGTATCGGGTCCTCAGAAATAGCCTGTGCGGTCTCAGCCAGCGCCTGTGCCGACGGGGTGATGTTCAAGAACCCCGGCCCCGCGATTTCGAGCGTTTCAATCAGCGGGTTATCCGCTAGATGGGCCGCCACTGCGCTCGCGACGTCACGCGGATTGAGTTTTTCGCCGCGCTTTTTGGCCGCGCCCGCCGCGGCCATAGCGCCGTTGCATTGATACGGGGCATCGCCCTTGCTGCTTTCAACCACCACTCCAAAGGTAGCATCGTGGCCCAAGGCCGCAAACGCCTCGCCAAAAGCGTCGGATAGGCGGGACTGCAATGTCATCAACTCAGCTCTATTCTTGTCCGGCACCCACACGGAAACGACGACCTTCGGCATTAAAGGTGCGCTGTTCAGTTGTGACTTCAAAACCAACGATAATTTCGAAGTTTTCTCCTGATGTCGTGTCATTGACCCGGGCAATCGAATAATCGTCGATCGATTCTGTAATCGTCAAACGGTCAACGCCGGCCGGGAATGTCACGCGTAATGGGAAGGTCTGTTTATCAATGACCGCGATGTTTTTGCGCGTAATCGCGACCCAATATTGATAGACGGCCTCTGATTGCGATGCCGCCGGACCGCGACCCAGCTCAAAGGTAATATCGACGCTCCCGGTGATTGGATTATCCCCGACATACCGGCAAAGCGAGCGGACCTTGGTGATTTGCCCGGTGAATCCGACATCCTCATAGCGTTGATTCTCGTTCCGAAACTCAACAATGCGCGCGGCATCGTAGAGTGCAAAAGCCCGTGGGCATGGCCCAGAGTTTCGGTCACCGGCCTCCCCTATGCTGAGAGCCTCGGCCGTGGACTTGCAACCTGCGAGTGACAGCGCACCGACAATCGCGAGAGTAATAATTTTTTTCATGAACGATCAACTGTGGTCATGGTCTGGCCGTATTCCCTACCGACCGTGGTCAGGCCTTGGCAGGGTCGCGACGCGTTGTTAGGACGTTGCTTAACCGCCGAACGGGGTCTGCGCAACACGTGGACACCGAAACACGCCGTACCTAACAGAGCTTTAAGACAAGGTCCGCATGAGCCCCGAACGTAAATCGAAGTCTGTCCTTCTGGCGAGCCCGCGTGGCTTCTGCGCTGGCGTGGATCGGGCCATCCAAATTGTTGAGGAAAGCCTCAAGAAATATGGCGCGCCGGTCTATGTTCGGCATGAGATCGTGCATAACCGTCATGTTGTGGATCGCCTGCGGGATCTCGGCGCCGTGTTTGTCGAAGAATTAGACGAATGCCCGGATGACCGCCCAGTCGTTTTTTCCGCCCACGGTGTGCCGAAATCTGTGCCCAAAGCCGCCGCCGCGCGCGACCTGAACTTCCTCGATGCGACCTGCCCGCTTGTCTCCAAAGTTCATGTCGAAGCGGAACGCCACCATAGTGCCGGTAAGCATATCCTGCTGATCGGTCATACGGGCCACCCAGAAGTCATCGGTACGATGGGGCAGCTCGCGCCCGGTGAAATCACCTTGATCGAGACCGAAGACGATGCGCGCAACTATCAGCCCACTGACCCCGACAATCTTGCTTTAGTCACACAAACAACCTTGTCCGTTGACGATACATCCGCGCTGATTGCGATCTTACAGTCGCGTTTCCCGAGCCTCGCCCTGCCTTTTAAAGAAGATATTTGTTACGCGACGACGAATCGCCAAGCGGCGGTCAAAGCCATCGCCACCGATTGTGACCTGATGCTTGTCATCGGGTCTGTCGCCTCCTCGAATTCCAAACGCCTCGTCGAAGTGGCGCTCACGGCGGGGACGAAAGAGGCATATTTGATCAGTTCCGCAGAATCGATTGACTGGGACTCTGTTGACCGCGCTGATAAAATAGGCCTGTCAGCTGGTGCCTCAGCGCCAGAATATCTCATGCACGGCGTATTGGCGGCGCTGCGCTCTCGATATGATGTAGATTTGCGTGAATTCCGCGTCACGGATGAAAACGTCATCTTCCGTTTGCCGCGTCAGCTTCTTCCTGAAAAAGCCCCCGCTGCATGAGTAATGATATTTTTGAGGCCGGCGATCTAGACGGCGCCTTAGTCATCTACACAGACGGTGCCTGCTCTGGAAACCCCGGTCCGGGTGGCTGGGGTGTGGTCATGTTCCATGGTAAAAAACAAAAAGAACTCAGTGGCAGCGCACCCGAGACGACCAATAATCGCATGGAAATGCAGGCCGTGATTGAGGCGTTGAAGGCGATCAAGCCGGGCTGGACCGGTAAAACCGTCCTGTATTCTGACTCGACCTATGTCCTAAAAGGGCTGCAAGAATGGCTGCCCGGTTGGAAAAAACGCGGCTGGAAGACAGCCGCCAAAAAACCCGTCAAAAATGAAGACCTGTGGCGAGACCTCGATGCGTTGGCCGCAACCCGTGACATCGACTGGCGTTGGATCAAAGGTCACGCGGGCGATTTCGGCAATGAGCGCGCGGACACGCTCGCCAGCGAAGCCGTCCCGGGCCGCAGCAAAAAGACCGCAAGAGCAAGAAAATGAAACATTGGCTTTTCGGATCAGCCATTCTCCTCGCAGCCTGTGCCGCCAACGGTGAACCCGCTCAGAGTGACGCGCCTCAGAATATAGCAAACTCACCCTCGCCGCTCCTACTGGTTGGGAACAAGGGCGAAGATACGGTCAGCTTTATTGATCTGATGAGCGGCGAGGAATTGGCCCGCGTGCCGACCAGCCACGGTTGGCCGCACGAAATTGTGCCGTCGCCCGACAAAACACAGGCCGCCGTGGTCAATTATCAAGATCATCACATCGACATTTTCGATCTTGATCGCCGTGTCATCGTCGAAACGATCGATTTAGGCGAACACACGCGCCCTCACGGTATTCAATGGCTGGATGACGGGCGGATCATTGCCTCCACAGAAGGCAACCAGTCGATTGTCGAAATTGCGCCGGATCGCACAATCGTCGGCATACAGACGAACGAGGCTGGCACTCATATGGTCAAAGTGAGCCCGGACGGGACCAAAGCCTACACAGCAAACCTCGGCGCGGGATCTATCAGCCTGATAGATTTAGAGACGGACACCCTCATCAAGACCGTTCCCGCTGGCGCGGGCACGGAAGGCATCGACTTGACGCCAGACGGCACAGAATTGTGGATTAGTAACCGCGAAGCCAACACCGTCATCGTTTATGACGCAGCAACGCTCGAGCAGATCGACAGTCTCGAGGTCGGAAAATTCCCGTTACGCCTGCAAATTTCTCCGGACGGCCGCTATGCCGTGACCTCAAATTTGCTAGATGGAAGCCTCTCGGTGATTGACGTGGAAACCCGCAGAATGCTTCGTACTATCCTGGTCAGCGGCGGCTCTAGCGCGGCGCAAGTCACGATCTTATTCTCAGACGATGGCGAACATATCTATGTCGCAGAAACGGGCGTGAATACGGTGGCGGATGTCGAATTTAAGTCTGGGGTCGTCGTGCGGCGATTGCCTGCGGGGCGTCAGGGTGATGGCCTCGCCATCATAACCCGCTAGCCGCTGACAGCTGTATATCGTCGGAAAATCGATAACGCAGGCCGATGGCTCCGGCGGGGGGATTGGCGATTTCGCTGGTGAAGACCAGACGTCCCCGCGCGCCGATTTGGGCCGGATCAGGTTCCACATACCACTGGATTAACCCCTGACCGTCACTATCGTGCAAGGTCAGTTCAATGAGTGGGACAGTTTTAGGCTTATTGGTCAAATTACGCACAACGCTCTCAACGCGGATAACAGGTTGCCCGTCGATCAAAATAGTGCGCGCCTGCGGCGGATCAATTTCCAATCCACCCGCCCGGACCTCAACCCCGATCATTTGATAGACCGACGCCATTTGCGGAATACGATTCACAATCTCCTGTCGATTAAAATACGCGATAATGGCCGCGACTATGACCAAAAGGATCGGAACCGCCCAGATAAAACGGATCGTCCTACGTCGACGATAAAGCTTTTTACGGTCCACATGATCGCGCATCATTACATCGGCGCCAACAGTCGGGGCGGGTTCCGGTTGAGACTCTTGCGCAACAGGCGAAACCGGGTCTGAGGGTGCTTCTGAAACAGAAGATACGGGGGGAGGAGCCGCGGCAACTGATCCCGTAATTATTGCGACAGGATCGGGGTCTAGCGATGATTCAGGCTCAGCCGTAAACGCGGGCTGATTTTGCGCCGCAATATTATCGGCAAGCGCCAGAGCATCTGGATCAGAAATAATCGTATCAATCACGTCCGGCGCAGGCACGAACCAAGTCGACTCGCATTTTACACACCGGACCGTTCGACCGTCGTCGCCAATACTGGCCGCGGTCGCTTTGTAACGCGTGCCACAATCCGGACAGGTAATAACAAGCGCGCTCACAAAACACTCCCATTGGACATTTCAACCCCCATATCAGGACAGAGTTGTCTCTTTTTCATCCAGCCCTCCCCCGAGTCGCAGCGACTTTGTCTTGATGTTCTTGACCAGAGCGTCGAGATTGTCCAGCGAACGCACCAGCCATCCTGTTATGGCTTCGTCACAGATTACCCGAATCGGCCCCATTTCTAACGAGACCTCAGACACACACCTATCTATGACTTCTACCGGCGCACCTACTCTTGATTTACAGCGTATCGGCTTGCGCTATGGGCGTGGGCCGGAAGTCCTGTGTGATGTTGATTTGACCCTACCGCAGGGCAGTTTCACTTTTCTGACGGGCGCATCTGGCGCGGGCAAATCGAGTTTGCTCAAACTGGCCTATTTATCGCTCAAGCCCTCACGCGGGCTGATTCACCTGTTTGGTCAAGATGTGTCGACGCTTAAGTCATCAGAGTTGCAAGTCTTGCGACGGCGGGTCGGCGTCGTGTTGCAGGACTTCCGTCTTATCGATCACCTCTCTGTTTGGGAAAATGTCGCCCTGCCCTTGCGTGTCGCAGGCCGCACACGGTCAGACTATATCCCTGATGTAAACGAGCTTTTGAATTGGGTCGGTCTGGGTCATCGTCGTAACGCTCTGCCCCCGACGTTGTCAGGCGGGGAAAAGCAACGTTGCGCCATTGCGCGTGCCGTTATCGCCAAGCCAGATCTTTTGATCGCGGATGAGCCGACTGGCAATGTCGATCCAGAAATCGGCGCGCGACTGTTACGGCTGTTTGCAGAAATGAACCGGATGGGCGCGACCGTGCTGATTGCGACACATGATCTCGGCCTGATTGAGAATGTCAGTGCCCGCACAATCCATTTACAAGACGGCCGATTGAGCGGCGGGCGGGTGCCAGCCAATAAATCGGGGCGCACGACATGATCGAACCGCTCGCAACGCAACAACCCTTATTGCCATCACGCCCTGAACAGGGGCGGGCCTTGCTCGTTGTATTGACCGTCATGGCGTTTCTGGCCGCGCTCGCCTTGATGTTTGCGAATGGCGCAGACCGTTTATCAGACCGCTGGACGGCACAGCTAACGCAAAGCTCGACAGTGCAGTTGCTGATTTCAAGTGAGGCACAACGCGAGACGCAAACGATTGCCACGCGTGACATTCTCCGCGCCGCTATACCGGAGGCCCGCCTGACCCTATTGTCGCGCGAGCAATCAGCCGCGTTAATCCAACCTTGGCTCGGCGACGGCACCTTGCCGCCCGATCTTCCCATTCCTGGCGTGATCCGGATCGACTCAGAGATTAAGCTCCCGATTGAAACCTTAGAGCGCCAATTCTCCGAAGCCAGCTTAAAGACCGTGATAGATGACCACTCTCGCTTTTCGGGACAGTTAAAACAGACCGTCGGACGTTTGGTGTTACTTGGTATCGGTCTCGTCGCGCTGATCGGGTTGGCGGCAACCGCTGTGAGTATGTTCGCGACACGCGCGGGATTAGCCGCACAACGCGATATCATCCATGTTCTGGTCCAAGCGGGCGCGACGGATGGCTTTATTGCGTGGCTATTTGTGGGACAAGCGGCACGGCGCGGTCTTGTGGGCGCAGCCCTCGGCGCAGGCTTCGCCGTATTTGTCTGGATTTTCATCTCTGTCGGGCCGGGGCAAGGCTCTGTCGGGTGGCGCGGTATTATGGACGGGTTCACGGATGGGGTTGCGCTCATCCTGCTCTGCACGGCCTTTGCGGTCATTTGCGCCATAGCCGCGGGGTGGTCGTCTTTGCGTCAATTGCGTGATGAACGGCGCCGCGCATGAGCCGCCGCACACACAAAAGAACGCCTCAGAAGGCTGCAAAACCGGGCCGGGGCAAGCGTCGGTTATTCGGCTTTCTCACGGCGCTTTTATTGGGCGGACTGGCCGGCGGATTCATTGCCTTTGCAAGCTATGTCGATAATTTAGACACGCCGATAGACTTGCCGAAGGCCGATGGGATCGTCGTCTGGACGGGCCTCGGGGGCGGCCGTCTAGAAAAGGCTGGCGCGTTGATGGAACAAGGGTTGGGCGAACGGTTGCTCATCTCCGGCGTTAATACGAGCCTCACGGAAGCGGTTGTCTCCCGCCTCGCGGGTTTATCTGACGACACCGCAGTCTGCTGCATGGATGTTGATTACGCTGCGCTCGATACACGTGGGAATGCCCGCGAGACGGCGGCCTGGGCCGAGGCGTTAGGTTATGACCATATTATCCTCGTCACATCCTCTTATCATATGCCGCGCGCGCAGGTCGAAATTGGTTACGAAATGGCGGGACTTCGGATCACGGCCGTTCCCGTCCGAAACGAATCCCGAAATCAATGGTGGAGCGACGGCGGACGCTTTCGCCGCCTCGCCGGTGAATATGGCAAATATCTTTTGGTCATGGCGCGTGGACGACCCAAAGGCGCTAATATGCGCGAACCTGTTCTCTCAGAGGATGAGCTCACCACCCCTCATGAGGTTGAACCTAGCCCTGTTGACTAAGCACGCGTTTGGTTGAGGCTGGATATTTTTCAAGCAGTCGTTTTGACCGCGTCGGACGCGCGCTCAGCATCCCCCCGCAATTCGGACAGACAGTCTTGAGCACCGACGCGTTGCAGGCCTCGCACCACGTACATTCGACGGAGCAAATCAGCGCGCCAGTTTCATCTGCGGGGAGGTCCACATCGCACCGCTCACAATTTGGCCGCATCTGCAACATAAGTCGTTCCTAGTCGTCCCGCCCAAAGTTGGGTTCATCTTGACCGGACTCAACGATACGGCGGCGGATGTCGCGCGTTTTGGCAAAGTGATCGAGCAAGGTTTCGCCGTCGGACCAACGGATCGCCCGTTTCAAGGCGGTCAAATCCTCAATAAACCGTTCGACCACGTCCAATGTCGCTTCGCGGTTACTGAGGAACACATCCCGCCACATGACCGGATCGGACGCGGCGATGCGGGTGAAATCTCGGAATCCACTGGCCGAAAACTTGACGACTTCATCGCCCGTGACGGTTTCCATATCCACGGCTGTGCCCACCAATGTGTAGGCGATCAAATGCGGCACGTGGCTGGTCGTGGCGAGGAC
The DNA here is from genome assembly GCF_014652695.1 of Algimonas arctica. Lineage (GTDB taxonomy): Bacteria > Pseudomonadota > Alphaproteobacteria > Caulobacterales > Maricaulaceae > Litorimonas > Litorimonas arctica. The sequence goes on along the minus strand of NZ_BMZH01000009.1, from coordinate 24,756 downwards.
GGTGTCATGGCGATCCGGGTCCATAAGCTCAACATTGGATCCAAGCGCCTGCCAGAAAGCGCTCAGCCGCGCCACGTCCGGGTGAGCGTCGTCCAAAGGCGTCAGGATACACCAACGATTTTCAAATAATTCGGCAAAGCCCGCTTCGGGACCAGAGAATTCTGTTCCGGCAATCGGGTGGCCGGGAATAACACTCACATCATCGCGCAAATGCGGGCGGATGGCCTTGATCATTGCGCTTTTTGTGGACCCTACATCGCTGAGAACCGCGCCCGGTTTCATGACGGGTAGGATACCGGCAGCGACCTCAGCAATTTTTGCGGGCGGCACACACAGGATGACAAGATCAGCTTTGGCAGCGAAGTGATGGGCCGGACCTTCCGCCACACCATCGGCAAAGCCCAAGCGTTCAACCGTTTCAACCACATCGGCCGATCGGTCCGCGACCCAGACCGTAAACACGCCCGCCTTGGATTTAGCGGCGCGCGCAATCGAGCTCCCGATTAAACCCGCGCCAATAATAAGAATGGAGTCAAACGACATGAAAACCCTAGCTTGAAACTGGAGGCGGCAGGTAGCCGATCACGTCGTTTCGATCCACCCCGTCTGCGCCATTCATTTCGTAGAGGCACAAGTCCCCGCTTTCGGCGCGAAGTGTCCCCTTGGCTTTACCGCGAATGGCGCAGAGCACGCGGCCATTCGCCAGATCGAGATCAATCGCCGCCACGGCGACGGCTTGCGGCCAACCTTGCCGTCCGTCTTTTAATTCGATGCGCGGCAAGGCGGCGACAATCTTGAAATCAGACATGGCCCCGCCGGGTGCGAGCGACGTCCACCAATTATTCATGCCACCCGGGGCCGGTACAACCGCAATCCCTTCATCGTCTCCATACGCGGCCGCGAGCGCAGCAGAGCTTGTCGGGTAGGAGAGTAGCGGCAAACTTCCGCCAAACCGGTCTCGGATCAGCGCCAAATTCGTCCGCGTATCGCCTTCGAGCGCAAAGTGCAGCCGGGTTGAGCCCTGCACAGAAATTGAGGCGCTCATTAATTCCGCCCAGATACGAGAGACCAGTGCGGGTGGCGTGTCCGTGCCCTGCGCCATCGAGACCAAATCTGCCACATGGCTATCTTCGCGGGCGGGCCGCCAGAGCTTCGCGCCTGCCTTGGCTTTGCGAACATCCGCAGACAGCGCCAATCGTTCAGCAATCAGCCCAAGCATCGCCCGGTCAACCCGGTCCAGTTCTCGCCGGACTTTCTCAAGATCGGAATTCCCGCTCATTCAGTTGTCTCCACACGCTCATTTCGCTCGACGGTCGGTTGCGCGGTGCTGCCAAATAGCGGCGCGCGCACTTTCGCTGTCTCCAGCCTGTCAGGTTCGACATAGAGCCGCCGGATCGCTTCGACCATCACCAATCCGGCCAAACCCGGACAGATTGTTTCGCCGAACCGCTCGAACCCTGACGCAATTTTTGGTCCCGATAGACGAGTCACGGGCGGCCCGTATAGCGCGCCCGCGCCGACGGTCGGGCTGAAACCCGCTGTGATCAACTGCGCGCGAAGTTGGTTGCGGGAAAAAGGACGCCCCGCGCCAAATGGCAAGCTATCGCGTTGTGCCCAGAGGCCAGAGCGACCCGCCGCGATCACCACGATCCGCCCTTCGGGCTGTGTCACGCGCCATAACTCGCGCAGTAAACCTGGTAGATCATCTGCCTCTTCCACCGCATGAACACACAGCACACGGTCAAAGGTCGCGTCAGAGAATGGCAGCAAAGTTTCATCTGCCAAACAGTCCATAACGCCGCGCGAAGAGCGGTGAGCGATCGCCCCCTGCCCTGACGGATTAGTCAGCACGATGCGGTTTGCGCTCTTGCGGTAGCTCTCAAGATACGGGGCAGTATAGCCAAACCCGAGCGCATTATTGCCCGCCAGATCAGGCCAGAGCGTACGCAATCGCCTTAACGCCATATCGCACGCCATCCGCCCGAGCGGTGTGGCGTAGAAACTCTCTAGACGTTCTGCGGACTCACGCATGGAGTGTGCTTAGCACGACCGTCTCAACCCGTCATGCCGCGCGAGACGGACTTGCGGGCGTATTGGGCTGATGCGGCGCGGGTCCGGGCCGACCAAAATAATAGCCTTGCAAATAATCTACGCCCAGACGCGCAAGAATTTGAGCATCGGCCCGATCTTCGACCATTTCAGCCACCGTTTCGACGGCGAAGGTTGAGGCTAAATCGACCATCATGCGAATGAATGCCTGTTTGTTAGCATCCAGCGCCACGCCGCGCACAAGACTGCCATCAATTTTGATGCAATCAGCCTCGACGGCAAGCAGGTTTCGGAAACTTGTATGTCCGGACGCAAAATCATCCACGGCAAAGCGACACCCCAACCCGCGTACCTCGGCGGAAAACCGCGACGCCTTTGCGGGATCATCAACCGCAAGCGTTTCCGTCATTTCGAGCGTAATCTGCTTCGTCAACGGGCCGAGTTTTCGCAGCTGATCAATATAGGCGACGCTGTGGGCGTCATTGCCAATTGTTCCGGCTGAGACATTTAAAGCGAGATGCAAACGGCTATCCGCTTCCAAAAAAGGAACCGCTTGTTCGAGGACAAAGAGATCAATCCGGTGAACCTCACCGGCCCCTTCTGCGGCTACGATAAAGGGAAACGCACTCGACAGACGTCCCGCACCGTCGCGCAGGCGCAACAGACATTCATGATGGTGAAGGTCTTGGCTCACCGCGTGAACAATCGGCTGGAAGGCCAGTTCTAACAGCGCTTCGTCTAAGGCTTCATAGACACTGGGTAAGCGCGTTTTCGTCGGTGCGAGGGGCGCATCATCACCGGATAATGCCCGATTTGTTATCGCCAATGCGCGCTCAACCGTGTCGAGCGGCGCGCGGGTCGATTCGAGTTCTAATGCCAGAAGGCCAAACGGAGTTTGGTATAGTTCGGCTGTGACCGCCGCGCGTAAGCGTAAGCTCAATGTATCGGGATCAGAATTGAGTGTCACCGCGGCGAAGTCCGGACCGTCTAAGCGCGCGACCAAATCTGGCGTCCGTAAAGCCGCCTGCATCCGATCTGCGGCCTGTTGCAAAAGTTGTTCGCGTAAACCCTCGCCAAATGTCGCGGTTAATGTCTCCAGATTGCTAAGGCGTAACCGTAGGAGGTGAACGGGAATACCGATCCGGCCTCCCAATCCAGCGAGTTGCGTGCCCCCCTCCATCAAAGCGGCCCGGTTAGGCAGTCGCGTCAGCGCGTCATGCCTTGCCCGCCACACGGTCGCTTCATCGCTTCGAACATCATCGGTCCGATCAATAATGACACCGCGAACCAGTGTCGCGCGACCATCGGCACACGCAACCGCTTCGGCCACTTCGCGCACATGGCGCGTCACACCCATTGTATCGCGTAAGGGGTAGTCCAATTGATAACGCGCCCCGTCATAGGTGAGTGAGCCGACCGCGTTTTGTCTGTCGCGCATATCTTGCCGTAGCATCCGACCTTCCCAGTCGGCTTGCGTCGTTTGTAGCGCACCAGGACTTTCGATTAGATAGCGTTCCAAGGCGGTGCGATCTGAAAAATCAAGATATCCGTCTTCGCCCATTTCAAAGGCGTAAGCCCCCGCCAGCGCGAGCGCACCGGACAAAAGCGCGGGTTCAAGCAAAGGGGAACGGGTTTGCCGTGCCATCGTCGTTGGATCTTTTGGCGTAGACCCCATCGTCGTCAATCCGCAAAGCCAGCATCGACCCCAAAGTCACGCCGCGCCGAGGCGATCGTGACCATGAAGCCGGCCAAAACATCCAACAGGGTCATTGTTCCGACAATGAAGAAGACCGAGGTCGCGAACGCGGGCATCAACAGAAACTGGATGAGGCAGATGATGAATAAGATTAACGAAAACGCGTGGTTCATCACAGCCGCTCGGCCTGTACCCGTCGATTTGATGAGCTCAAAGAAAAGACAAACCAGCGCTAAGCTGGTCAGCGCATGACCCGGTGTAATCGCCCAATTGACCCCACTTGCCATAGGCACAACAAGGAAATCCGTATCCAAACGAACGCGCATTTCGTCCACGCTGGACAAAGCCTGACCGGTCAGGGCGAGAAGATTATAAATGACGACCGGGACGGTCATCAAAGGAAAAACTGAAAGCACGCGCATCGTGCGGCCCCGCAAAACTTGGTTAACTAACCGTTATCCTGCGCGCAGACCCGTTAAGGGCGGGTAAAGACGTCTGCGCGGTCTTGCGCCTATATTTCGTCATAGCCACCGGACTGTCGTGCGCGACTAATGAGCCAACGGACACCGCGCAAATCCGCAATACTGACCTTTAATCGCCCGAAGTTTGTATATTTGCTTTCACCTTCGCCGCGCTCCCGATGATCAACATCACGGTATTCGCAGACATAGCCTTCACGCAGCATCAAGGCTGGCAGATAGCGGTGGATGTGATCAAAATAGGGTAGTTCTAAGAACGCCTGACGACGAAAGACTTTAAGCCCACATCCGGTATCATCAGCCTCATCATGGAGCAGACGTTTACGAACGCCATTGCCAATGCGCGACCCCAGCCGCTTGGCCACTGTGTCCTTGCGTTTGGCGCGCCGCCCGCCAACCATCCCCAATGTCTCAGGCGCGTCGTCTCTGATTATTTGCGCGTAAAGAGCGGGAATATCGGCAGGGACGTTCTGCCCATCTGAGTCCAGTGTCGCAATCATAGGAGCGCGCGCCGCAATGATAGCCGTGCGCAGCCCCCGGCTTTGTCCGGCATTCTTGCGGTGGGACAGCACACGCAGTTGAGGAAATTTAGTCTTTAGCGCGATCAATCGGGCCTGCGTATCATCCGTCGATCCATCATCGGTCACAACAATTTCGTGCGCGACATCCTTTAGCGCGGCGTCAATCTCCGTAATCAAGGGACCTAGATTACCGGATTCATTATAAGCGGGCAGGACGACAGCGAGAGCAGGCGGGGCGAGCTTAGATAGAGTGTCATTGGCCATGTCTTGCTTTGGCAGGCGTGTCGCTAACGAACAAGTGCGCAGTGCGGCTCTTGCTCTCAGCGACAGGTCAAGGCATTTGCAAAACATGCTCGACACCCCGTCAAATCGGCTTCGCGACCTTCTGTTTTTGACTCTCATTGGGTTATTCGCGTTTTTGCCCGGTCTCGCCTCAATCCCCCCGATAGACCGCGATGAAAGCCGGTATGTTCAAGCGACCGTCCAAATGGTCGAGACGGGGGCTCTCATTGACATTCGTTTTCAAGATCAAGCGCGTCACAAAAAACCTGCGGGCGCATATTGGGCACAACTCGCGAGCCTTGGTGCGACAGGACAAATTGACGATGTGAAACGCGGCGAACGCGCCATCTGGGCCCACCGATTACCGAGTGTTTTGGGGGCTCTGATTGCCATATGGGCGACGTATCTATGCGGCGCGGCCCTGTTTGGACGCCGCGAGGCAGTCATAAGCGCGGGCCTCCTTGCCGTCTCCGTCTCGCTTGTGTTCGAAGCCCATCTTGCCAAGACGGATGCGATGTTGGCCGGGGCCAGCGCTGTGGTCCTTTACGGTCTGGCGACACGCAGAGCCTGGCCGACATGGTTAGGCCTCGCGTTGGGAATGTTGCTCAAGGGGCCTATCCTGTTGGGTCTTGCCATCTTGGCCCTTGCCGTTGATGCGATCTGGAACCGATCCGCCGCGCGTGTCCGGTCCATTATGAAGCCTCTGCCGATCCTAGTCGCCCTCATGATGGCCGTGCCGTGGTTTATAGCCATCGGTTTGGAAACGAACGGCGCGTTTTTTGCCGAAGCGATAGGTCGGGATTTCGGCGGTAAAATCGCAGGCGCACAAGAATTCCACGGCGGCGCGCCGGGCTATTATTTAATCACGACACTATTCATGTTTTGGCCCGGCATTTTCGCCGTCCCGATTGCCGTCTTCTTTGCGTGGCAACAGCGCGCGGATCAGGACATTCGGTTGTTGATCGCTTGGCTTGTGCCAATGTGGATTCTTCTGGAGTTGGTTCCGACCAAACTGCCGCATTACACGCTCATCCTTTATCCGGCGCTGGTCTTGCTGGCAGGCGCGGGATGGGTGAAGCTTACGGACGCCCGTAAAACGAGAGTCGCAGGATTGACGCTCGCCGCCGTGATCGGCGGTCTATTATCTGTCGGTGTTGCCGCGACACTGTGGACCGCCACCCCCCCGATTTGGGTCGGAGTAATTGCGATAGGGATGATCGCGCTCGCCCTCTCGGCGGGTGTCTGCCTCCTCCGCCAACAGGACAAGCGCGCGCTCACCTTGACGGCTTTATTCCTCGGCATTGGATTTGGGGGCGTCATTGGTCACAGCCCCTTGATTGACCTCACGCCGCGCCTCGTCGCAAAAATCCCCGAAGGCATGCGCATTTCGTCCCCGGATTACCGTGAACCGTCTCTGGTTTTCCTGACTGACACGCAGACGCGATTAGCGCGCGCCGCAGAACCCGGCGATGCGCTTATTCTCGCGGACGATACCGCTGCCCCCGCCTGCGCTACGAAAGGCGAAACCGTTGCCGGGATGAATTACGCCAAGGGGAGCAACGTCAGCTTGACGGTCTTCCTCACGGAGAACTGTTCGGTCGCTGAGCTCTACCGCTGGGCTGTCGCGGACTAAGTGTTTAGTCCTTAGGCCTTAGGCTTTTGCGCGATGCTGATCGATGAGAACCGGGTTTCCATCGGGATCAAGCAAGGTGACATAATCCGGTCCGTCCCCTTTTGGGTCCGCTTCGCGGATAATATCCAAGCCCGCCGCTTTAAGCTTTGCTTGAATATCCCGAACGTCTTCGAACACGTCGAGCTCTTGTGCGCTCTGATCCCAGCCGGGATTGAACGTCAGCGTGTTCTTGTCAAACATCCCCTGAAACAAACCGATTTTAGTGTCACCATTGGCGAGAACCAGCCAGTTTTGATCAATATTTCCGCCCACTTCGGTAAACCCGAGCGCGGCGTAAAAGGCTTTGGATTTGTGGATGTCCGCCACGGCAAGACTGATACAAAAAGCACCGAGTTGCATAGTATTCTCCCTCATTCGGGACTTCTATAACACAGAATGGCGCGTTGGCCGGGTTAGCGATCGCGCACGGCCTTGCGTAAGCTCAACATGACGAAACGCGCGGCCAACATGACGGCCATAATTGGCGCGCACAAGATTGTCGCAAGTTTCACGCCGAACCCCGGGCCTGTCGTCCAGAAGTACCGTAAAAATCCCTTTAGCTTGTGCCACTCCACCCACAAACGCGTGACGTCAGACGTGGAGCCGTGGTGCATTGCGCGCGCGTTAGGAACGAAGATAACCGCACCCCCCGCCTGCCGGACAGCGCGGCAAATCGCGATGTCTTCAACATGCAGGAAATACCCCCCATCAAAGCCTCCGATGTGGTCGAACGAGGCCCGGTCCGTCATAATACTGGCCCCAGACACGGTTGGCATCGGCACCGGACCTTCGGGCAATGGGGCGTCATCCCGGTGGATGGAATGAAAACCCGGCAGATGGTGCAGAGGTGTAAAACTGGCCAGAGCAGAGGCGAAGTTTAGCACGCCGCGCCGCGCCCCGCGCTGTTCCTGACCGTTAGAATTTAGCAGCATTCCGCCCACAATCCACGGCGTTTGAGCGGCGGCCCCAGCCTCAGCCAATTTGCGCGCGGCGCCGGTTTCGATATTTGCATCGGGATTGAGGAAGAAGAGATTGTCACCGGTCGCTAGCGCTGCGCCGTAATTGCAGCCCCGCGCAAAGCCGACGTTGCCGTGACCTTGTAAAAGACGGACCATCCGATTGCGCTGCGCAATCCGAAATAATTGCGCGCGATCAGCGGTGGAATTGCCATTGTCGACAATAATCAACTCATGAATATCCGCGTCGTTACACACGGCTGTGATCGCTTCGATCAGCGCCGGACCCGTCATGTAGGACACCATGACGACACTGATCCGGATCTTTTTTGTCGGTGCGGTGCTATTGCTCATCGGTCGGCACTTCGTCTGGAACGTCGCACAATAACAGGTCGAGTTTCGTTGGAATCAGTAACACAAGGGCCAAACAGAGACCCAATAGTCCCCACCACCAATATTGCCACGCCCCCACAGTCACGGCGCTCGCCACGGTTGCGCTCATTAACATGCCAGAGACAGCCGCCCCTCGCCACGCATGGTCGCCCGTAAGGCGACGCAACGGCGCATAAAGGCTAACGATGGCCAACGTGAGCAAAAGCGCACCGATGGCGCCCGCTTCGACCCATGTTTGCAGACCAATATTATGCGGGTGCAATGACACGAACGGTACATCAACGCCGATGCGTGTCGTGAAAGCCTCTTGAAAACTGCGCGAACTATCGAGCCCCTTACCGATCCACGGCGATTCAGTGATGCGCGACAGGCTATAATCCCACATCCGTAGTCGATGGTCCCAACTCATCGGGAGGCGCGCCATCGTGCCCTCTCCGGCCATGCGGGACACGACACCGACAAGCGGGGCAAACACAATCGACGCCGCCAATGCGCTAAGCGACAGGCGCAGTCCCCATCGCGGCGTTTTATACCCCATGATAAAGAACGGCGCGGCGAGGAGCATAATCATCGGTACGATCGACAAGCGGTTCAACATAGTTCCGATCAGGATCAACGCGATAAAGGTGATGGTCGTCGGCCAAAACCGCCCCGGCGGTAAACGCGTAGCAAAGAACGCCAAGAGCAAGGGCAGTATTACGGCATAAGCGACATGGCCGCGACCAATATTCATCTCCGCATCACCCTGCCGCTGGTTCAAATCCTCTCCCACACCAACAGGGTCCAGAAACGTATTGATGCCATAACCCGACGCTACATCCAGCGCCAATATGGCCACGCCCGCGAAGGCAACGGCCATCAGGATTTGGCTCAGCAGGGTCCGTCGCCATTCGGTTCGCGTCAACAACAAGGCAGGCAAGGCCGCCGTCAACGCCACCTGTCCCGCAAGACGATAGGCCGTCTCTGGCCCAGCAGGGCTCCAAGCCGCGCTGAGTGACAACCAGCCAAAAAATAACGCAAAGGCAAGACCGGGGACAATGAGCGTGCGGCTATTCATCGGGACCACGTCCCGATGGACCAGCCAAACGAGCCATCCAACAGCCCCCAGAAGAATAACTAAGCCAGAAAACCCCAGCGCGCCAAAATGGATATAAACTGCGATAAAGCTAAGCCAAAAAACTAGCCAGACACTCGCAAATCCATCGATGAACCGTATGGCCTTCATTGTGTTCAAGAAACGCTTAGCGCTTAAGGTCCGGTGCAGTCGCCTCGATCGTCAATGCCGCAATCGCATCCTCAACGGTCACGATCTCTTGTCCTTGCGAGCCCAAACGACGCAACGCGAGTTTGCCTTCTTCGGCTTCACGGCGACCGACAACAGCAATGACGGGTATTTTACGATCCGCAGATAATTCACGAATTTTGTAATTGATCTTCTCATTGCGTGTATCCAGCTCGGCGCGAAGACCGGCGGCGTTCAACTGGGCGACAACGTCGGCGGCGTAATCATCTGCATCCGACGTGATGGTCGCGACAACGACTTGGACAGGACTTAGCCAGAGCGGGAATTTACCCGCATAATTTTCGATCAGGATGCCAAGGAAGCGCTCAAAACTGCCGAGCACCGCGCGGTGCAACATAACCGGCGCGTGCTTCGCATCATCCGCACCGACATAGCTCGCGCCGAGCCGTTCGGGCATGTTCGGGTCCAGCTGGATCGTCCCGGCCTGCCATTCCCGTCCAATTGCATCGCGCAAGACAAAGTCGAGTTTCGGGCCATAAAACGCGCCATCGCCTTCATTCAAGATGACTTCCAATCCGGACGCTTCTGCCGCTTCTCCAAGCGCTTTTTCAGACATATCCCAATATTCATCGGATCCGACGCGCGTGTCGGGACGGGTTGAAAAATTGACTTTGACATCATCAAAACCGAGGTCGGCATAGACGGATTTCAAGAGTTCGGTGAACGCTTTGACCTCGTCCGTGACTTGATCCAGCGTACAGAAAATATGCCCGTCATCTTGCACGAAACCGCGTACGCGCATGAGGCCATGCAGCGCCCCAGATGGCTCATAGCGGTGGCAGGAGCCAAATTCCGCGTAGCGCACCGGCAAGTCACGATAGGATTTCATGCCCTGATTAAAGACTTGAATATGACACGGACAGTTCATCGGTTTCAGCGCGAGAACTTTATCTTCTTCGGCGATTTCGGCGACAAACATATTCTCGCGATATTTCTCCCAGTGGCCAGATGCCTCCCAGAATTTGCGATCCATCAACTGCGGCGTTTTAATTTCCGCATAGCCATATTCGCGCTGGCGGCGGGCCATATAGGCCATCAGCGTTGTGTAAATCATCCAGCCGTTGGGGTGCCAGAATGCCTGCCCTTGCGCTTCCTCTTGAAAGTGAAACAGCTCCAACTGACGTCCCAAACGGCGATGGTCGCGCGCTTCGGCTTCTTCGATTTGTTTTAGGTGCGCGTCCAGATCTTCTTGGCTTGCCCAAGCGGTACCGTAAATCCGCTGCAGTTGCGGATTATTGCTATCCCCGCGCCAGTAAGCGCCCGCGACTTTCATCAATTTGAACGCTTTGCCGATCTTGCCTGTGCTCGGCAAATGCGGGCCACGGCAGAGGTCGAACCAGTTGCCCTGACGGTAAACAGTGATGGTTTCGCTCTCGGGCAGGTCCTCGATCAACTCAGCCTTGAACGTTTCGCCCATGTCGCGGAACATTTTAATCGCAGCGTTCCGATCCATTTCCTCGCGCACGAACTTGTCATTGCGATTGATGATGAATGCCATTTTCTTCTCGATAGCTGCAAAGTCATCCTCAGAAATCGGCTCCTCGCGGTGGAAGTCGTAATAAAAGCCATTTTCGATGACGGGCCCAATCGTGACCTGCGTGCCGGGGAAAAGCTCTTGCACGGCTTCCGCCATCACGTGCGACGCATCATGCCGGATCAACTCCAACCCTTCCGGGTCTTTCGCTGTCACCAGTTCGATTTTAGCGTCAGCGGTGATCGGCCGCGTCGCATCCAGCAACACACCGTCCAGCTTCACCGCCAAGACTTTCTTGGCCAGGCCAGAGGATATCGACTTGGCAACCTCAAGCGCCGTAACGCCGTCGTCATAGTCACGGATGTTGCCGTCAGGGAATGTTAAGCTGGGCATGGGTGAACGCGTCCGAAGAGTAAGTTAAGTCGCGCATGTCGCAAATAGGGGCGCAAGGGGCAAGAGGCCATGGAGGTTGAGCTATATGCGACTTCACATGAAAAACGAGACCCAATCAGCCTTATTTTTGCACAAAAATTCAACAATACGCGCCCGCAGCAGGGCATCGGCTGACTATTTCAGCTGCCCAATAAAACATAGCTTGCGTCAATTAATTTAAAAAAGAGGCGAGACTACGTCCAAGGCTCCCATTAATGCATAGATGGTGCGGCATTCATGGCTATTCTGCCTAATCCACAACCATGCGATATCACAATCGTCTTGAGACTTTGATCTAACCCAGTCTCGATCGAAACGAAATTAAACAGGACACTGATACTGTCCATCACACACTACGGAATTTTGAATTTTATGACTCGGAATGTAAAGAAAATCGGCGCCGCAACACTCGGCTTTATCATCACCTGCACATCGGCCATCGCGACAGACGCATTCGCCCGATAAATTACGGCAGGGCCTGTCGGTCCTCGCGCTTCTAAAAGATAAATGCGGAACCTCAGGCTCCGCAATACTTCAAGCGACTAATGGGGCGGGTATTTCGCCGCCGCAAGCCGTGTCTGGCTCGCACTAGACCTACTTGTGCCCTTAGCGCGGCGACGCACCTCGATGAATGAGACTGTCACTCGCATTGCCGACCCCTTGGCGTTCTCGCTCCGTTCCCCTATCTACCTTCTATGCTTGAACCCGTTCGAATGTCTGTCCACGATGCTCCGGCGCTGTGGACCCCGCATAAGCCGGCGCGTCCAGAGAAGTCGGAAGGCGGCAAGCGGTTTATCTTGAATTCGCCGTTCGAGCCCAAGGGCGATCAGCCCAAAGCGATTAAAGCGCTCGTGCAGGGCATCAATGACAAGGACCGCGATCAGGTTCTGCTCGGCGTGACCGGGTCGGGCAAGACCTTTACGATGGCCAAGATCATTGAACAAACGCAGCGCCCGGCGCTGATTATGGCGCCGAACAAGACGCTCGCGGCGCAGCTCTATTCGGAATTTAAATCCTTCTTTCCGGAAAACGCCGTCGAATATTTCGTGTCCTATTATGATTATTATCAGCCGGAAGCCTATGTCCCGCGCACGGATACGTTCATCGAGAAAGATAGCTCGGTCAATGAGCAGATTGACCGTATGCGCCACGCGGCGACCCGCGCAATTTTGGAACGCGATGATGTGATTATCGTCGCGTCTGTGTCCTGTATTTACGGGATCGGCTCGGTCGAGACTTACACGGCGATGACGATTGATTTGGCGCGCGGGCAAGCGATTGATCCGCGCGAGTTGATGACTCAGCTGGTCGGGCTGCAATATCAACGTAATGATCTCGCGTTTGCACGCGGGTCCTTCCGTGTGCGCGGCGATACGATTGAACTATTCCCCGCGCACTATGACGATACGGCGTGGCGCTTTGACTTCTTTGGCGATGAGATTGACAGCATCACCGAGTTTGACCCGCTTACGGGTAAAACAGGCCGCGTGATCGACACAGTCCGAGTCTATGCCAATAGCCACTATGTCACGCCGCGCCCGACCGTCCAAAGCGCCATGAAGGGCATTAAAGCCGAGTTGGACAAGACGCTAAAAATCTTCGAAGCCGAAGGCAAACTCCTCGAAGCGCAACGCATACAGCAACGCACTGAATTTGATTTGGAAATGATGGCGGCGGCCGGTTTCTGCAACGGGATCGAAAACTATTCGCGCTATCTCACGGGCCGCGCGCCTGGCGAACCGCCGCCCACATTGTTCGAATATCTGCCCGAAGATGCGCTGCTGTTCATGGACGAGAGCCATGTCGGCGTCTCACAAATCGGCGGCATGAGCCGCGGCGATGCGAACCGCAAAACGACCCTGTCTGAGCATGGCTTCCGCCTGCCCTCTTGCATCGATAACCGCCCGCTGAAGTTCGAAGAATGGGACGCGATGCGGCCACAGACCGTCTATGTCAGCGCCACACCCGCCAATTGGGAAATGGAACGCACGGGCGGCGTGTTCGTCGAACAAGTCATTCGCCCAACCGGCCTCATCGACCCCCCTGTCGAAGTGCGCCCTGTGTCCGGTGAGCATCACAATCAGGTTGATGACGTGGTCGACGAAGTCCGCAAGACGACGGCCAAAGGCTTCCGCTCGCTCGTTACGACATTGACGAAAAAGATGTCCGAAGACCTGACCGAATATATGTCGGATCAGGGCATTAAAGTGCGCTACATGCATAGTGACGTCGACACGTTGGAACGGATCGAAATCATCCGCGATCTCCGGCTCGGTGTGTTCGACGTGCTCATCGGGATTAACCTGCTGCGCGAAGGGCTGGATATTCCGGAATGTGCGTTCGTTGGCATTCTCGACGCGGATAAAGAAGGCTTCCTGCGATCCGAGACGTCGATGATCCAAACCATCGGTCGTGCCGCGCGGAACTCAGAAGCCCATGTCGTGCTCTACGCCGATAAAATCACCGGCTCGATGCAACGCGCGATGGATGAGACCGAACGCCGCCGCGTCCGCCAAGTCGCCCACAACACGCTACACGGTATCACCCCGCAAACCATTTTGCGCGGCGTCGCGGATATGGTCGGCGACAGCCAAAACGCGCAGAAAATCAAGGACGAACGCGACAGCTACACTCCAAGCGGCCTCAAGAAAAAAGGCAAACGCGGCCAAATGCTCGAAGCCGCCGAAGGCGACGAACCGTTCACCGGCCAGACAATGGGCGGCAACGCCATTGCGGTGGCGGCCGAGCTAGAGAAGCGCATGTTCGAAGCGGCTGAGAATTTGGAGTTTGAGGAAGCGGCGCGGTTGCGGGATGAGTTGGTGAAGGTGCGGGGCGCTTAGCGGTCCGGCCCCGCCGGAATTGTCAGTCCGGGGGACTGACAATAGCGCAGCGTCGCGAGCGGTTCGCGCATTCAGCGCGATTGGCTGCCAAAAAGGTCTTCAGAGAATTCGTAAAATCAATCGTCGGCAAGTTCCGCACGGACTCGCATGAGAATTTCACCAAGTAGATTTTGTCCGCGCCAGCAGTCTGGGTTAGTGATGTCCGGGTCGTTTTCAGCTAATCCAACGCCCCAGATTATATCTTTGGGATTAGCTTCGACGAGTATCGCATTCCCTGTGGCGAGGAGCTTCTTACGAAGCCCCTTGTTCTGCGTAAATTTTGCCCAGTTTCCTGCATGAACGATCTCGACTTTATTTGCGTCCCAATCTTGTTGGATAAATCCCCGAACCTGTTGGCCGAGACGCTTGTGATCGCTGGGGTGTTTTGCCGCCACTATCTTTTCTGCGATCATCCCGTCGCCGAACAAGGTGGCTTTTTTGTACATCATGAATTGCTCGGCATTGCCAAACGCAATTCCATCTACGGAAAAATTAGACGGGTGCCATTGGCTCAGAAAGCCTTTTAAAAATGGGCGAACACCACAGGTCATAAGCCCAACGTTATGCTGGGGTCGTCATTGAAAGCAAATGAAGTCGCCACGCGGATGTTGAAAATCAGTCAGCCGCGTGGCAAACGCTAAAAGTTTGAGAACCTAGCTAAAATCGTAAAAGCACAACTTATTGCCATCCGGGTCTTTGGCATAGGCGCCATAAAATTGACCCGGTATGCGGGAGCCCGGCTCTCCGTCGCACGTCGCGCCGAGTTCAAGCGCCTTCTTGTACATCGCGTCACAGCCGTCCTGTCCGCCACCTTTTAATGCGATCATGGTGCCATTCCCCGGATGCGGGTCGTTTGCGTCATACGGGACGCAGACGGCGATCATCGGTCCGCCCATGGTCTCGCCGATAAAGGCGATACGGCCACCATCAAAAAGCACTTTGTGACCAGTCAAGCTGGTATAAAATTCCTTGGCCGCGTCGATATCCCGAACGCCGATAGTTACATAACCGATCATAATCGCTTCCTATTGCAATGATTGAAGGCACGCATGGCAGATGGAACGCTGCCCGGCAAACCAGGCGCCATCATTCCACACATATGCTGACAGCCGGATCGGTAAGGACCGGGCGTTAATAGCGCGGGACAGCACTCGAAATAAGGTTCAGTGGTAACGCCGTTGTGTCTTTGGCTTGGCGCAACACGATCCGGCTTTGCACGTCTGAGATCAGGTCGATGCTGAGCAGGGTCTCGCGCAGGAAAGTCTCATAAGCGTGCATATCCGTCGTGACGATGCGGAGCATGAAATCTACGGCGCCCGTCACGACGGCACATTGGACGACTTCGGGCATGCGGGAGACTTCGCGCTCGAATTTTTCCATATTCGTACGGTTGGGCAACGAGAGTTTCACGGCGACGAAGACTTCGAAATCAAGGCCGAGCAGGCTCCGGTCGAGCAGGGTGACGCGGGCGCTGATGATACCGAGTTCTTCCATCCGCTTAATACGGCGCCAGCACGGCGAACTACTCAATCCGACCTGCTCACTAATCTCCGCCACAGAGAGACCCGCATTTCCTTGCAGAAGGTGCAGAATTTTGGCATCGATGTTATCAATCTGCGTAGGCGTTTTCATTGTCTATCCCCTGCCGCCATGCCGTTTGGCGAATTCGTT
Source organism: Algimonas arctica (assembly GCF_014652695.1). Lineage (GTDB taxonomy): Bacteria > Pseudomonadota > Alphaproteobacteria > Caulobacterales > Maricaulaceae > Litorimonas > Litorimonas arctica. Next base: position 8,949 of record NZ_BMZH01000009.1, on the reverse strand, counting down.
GAACAAGTTTTTTGTATTCCTAGCGCATCTTGGTAGGATTTGCCAACAATCTTGCAATTGTCGCAATGTATTTCACATAGTTTCCGCATAAACGGGCTGTCATTGGGCGTTTCCAACGTCAATTATGGATAAAGGCTTCACGCTACATGGCGAAACCAAGGTCAAACCAGTCCCGTCTGCATGTGCCAGAGCCCCCCTTTCGGCCCGGTGATTCTCCCGATTACAGTCATATTTCCGTTCCCACGATGCACACGCCGCATCGGCCTGACCCGATGTGCGACGATCATGAAACGGCGGAACATGCGCTAAAGCTCATCCGCGTGATGCGCTTCAATGGCGACACCGCCGGGGAATGGATCCCGAACCTGACGCCGGACATAAAGCGCAAGATGCTCAAAGACATGATGCTGACCCGCGCAATGGATGAGCGGATGTTCGCCATGCAGCGCCAAGGCAAGATGAGCTTTTACATGAAAAGCGCGGGCGAAGAGGCTGTGTCTGTCGGTCACGCACAAGCGTTATTAGACACGGACATGACGTTTCCGACCTATCGTCAACAAGGCATTCTGATTAATCGCGGCGCGTCCATGCTGGAAATGATGAACCAATGCTTGTCCAATTCCGGCGACCCCCTGCAGGGCAAGAATATTCCGGTGCTTTATTCATTTAAGAAGCACGGGTTCTTCTCAATCTCGGGCAATCTCGGCACACAGCTGATCCAAGCGGTCGGCTGGGCGATGGCCGAAGCCTATAAGAACTCTGACTCGATAGCGTCCACTTTCACCGGTGAAGGGGCGACGGCGGAAGGCGACTTCCATTATGCGCTTAACTTCGCCTCCACCTACCGCGCGCCCTGCATCATCAATGTCGTCAATAATCAATGGGCGATCTCATCCTTCCAAGGCATCGCCATGGGCGAAGGCGAAAGCTTTGCCGCACGCGGCACCGGCTATGGCCTTGCGACCTTGCGGGTCGACGGTAATGACGCGCTTGCGGTTTACGCCGTGACGAGTTGGGCCGCCGAGCGGGCGCGCAAAGGGGGCGGCGCGACGGTGATCGAGCATTTCACCTATCGCAAAGAAGGCCATTCAACGTCGGATGACCCCTCCAAATACCGCCCTAAGAATGACGCCGAAGTCTGGCCTTTCGGTGATCCTGTCAAACGTCTGAAAGACCACCTCATTAAACTCGGCGAGTGGGACGAAGATCAACACACGGCGTATGAAAAGGAGGCCAAACTCTTCGTGCGCGAAACCTACAAGCAAGCCGAAGCGCTCGGCACGGTCGATTCAGGCCCGCAAGTGGATGATTTCACCATGTTCGAACAAGTCTACGCCGATCCGCCTAAGCTGCTGTTAGAGCAAAAAGAGATGTTCAAGCGGGAGCTCGGATAATGCCACAAATGAGCATGATCGAAGCCATCCGCGACGCGATGGATGTCAAAATGACAGAGGACCCGAACGTCCTCACATTTGGCGAAGATGTCGGGTTTTTTGGCGGTGTTTTTCGCTGCACGGCAGGGCTGCAAGAAAAACACGGTTTGCACCGCTGTTTCGACACACCGATTAGCGAAGGCGGCATTGTCGGCATTGCGATCGGCATGGCCGCCAACGGGTTGCGTCCCGTCGCAGAAATTCAGTTCGCCGATTATATTTATCCCGGCTATGACCAAATCGCGAGTGAGGCAGCGCGACTACGCTACCGCTCCAACGGTGACTTCATTGCCCCGCTGACAATCCGCACCCCGGTCGGCGGCGGTATATTTGGTGGCCCAACGCACAGCCAATCGCCCGAAGCCCTGTTCACGCACATCTCCGGATTAAAAACGATTATTCCGAGCAATCCTTATGATGCCAAAGGCTTGTTGATTGCGGCGATTGAGAGCGACGATCCGGTTCTCTTTTTGGAACCAAAACGCCTTTATAATGGCCCGTTTGACGGCGATCACGAAAGCCCGTCTGTGTCTTGGAAAGGACACGAACTCGGTGAAGTGCCGTCCGGGCGCTATACTGTTGAGCTGGGCAAGGCGCGGCAGGTCACGGAAGGCTCCGACATTACCATCATCGCTTACGGCACGATGGTTTGGGTCGCCGAAGCGGTCGCAAAGAATATGGGCATTTCGGCTGACATCCTCGACCTTCGCTCGCTTATGCCCCTCGATATTGATGCCATTGAAGCCAGCGTCAAAAAGACCGGACGTTGCGTTATTTTGCACGAAGCCACCCGTACATCCGGCTTTGGCGCAGAACTGATGGCCTTGGTTCATGAACGGTGCTTCTACCACCTCGAAGCCCCGATCCAACGCGTGACCGGATGGGATACGCCTTATCCACACGCGCAAGAATGGGCCTATTTCCCGGGACAGAAACGCGTTACCGCGGCTGTTCGTGAGGTTTTGGAGGCCGCATAGATGGGCACCTATCGGTTTAAACTGCCAGATATTGGCGAAGGCGTCGTCGAAGCCGAAATCACGGCTTGGCATGTGGCTGTCGGGGACACCGTCGAAGAAGATCAACCGCTTGCGGACGCCATGACGGATAAAGCGACGATTGAGCTCACCAGCCCAGTCGACGGAGTTGTCCGCACAGTCGCGTGCGAAGACGGCGAAATTGTCGCTGTCGGCGCTGATTTGGTCGTGTTTGATGTAGCCGATAGTGATGCAAGCGCCGACGCCCCAACCCCAGACGCACTAAGTTCTGACGCACCGTCAGAAGTCGCGACCGCTCCCCCTGACGTACAGGTCGAATCCGGCACTTACGACTTCAAACTACCCGATATCGGCGAAGGCGTGGTCGAAGCGGAAATCACCGCCTGGCATGTCGCGGTTGGGGACACCGTCGAAGAAGACGATCCCATTGCCGATGCCATGACAGACAAAGCCACGATCGAATTGACCAGCCCGGTCAGCGGTATCGTCAGCGCAGTCGGGTGTGACGAAGGCGAAATCGCGTCCGTGGGCTCCGTGCTCGTGCGGTTCACGGTCGAGAGTGGCGGCAATACTGACATCGCGCCCGCACAAAATGACACAGCCACGAAGACACCCGCAGCCAAACCCTCTACGCCCGTAAAGACACAGAGCAGCCGCCCTGCTCCACAGACATCAATACGCGCCCTCGCCTCACCCGCCGTGCGCAAACGGGCCAAAGACGCGGGCCTTGATCTCGGCTCAGCGAAAGCCACGGGACCGTTGGGCCAAGTCACGCATGCCGATCTGGATGCACTCAACAGCGTCATGGAACCCGTTGAGGGTGAAACCCGGATCAAGGTCATCGGCCTACGCCGCGTGATCGCGACGCGGATGCAAGACGCGAAACGTCACATCCCGCATTTCACCTATGTCGACGAAATCGACATGACGGAATTGGAAGGCTTACGGAAACGCGTGAATACGAAATTCGCCGATGATCCGACGAAAACAAAGCTGACCGTTTTGCCTTTCATGATCCGCGCCCTCGCGGTGACCTTGCGAGACTGGCCACAATTTAATGCGCTCTATCAGGATGGCTCTGATGGATTGTCGGGCGGTCCCGGTAATTATGTCAGCCAGTTTAGCGATCTGAACCTCGGCATCGCCGCCCAGACGGATCTCGGCTTGGTTGTGCCTGTATTGCGCCGCGCCCAGACCCTCTCGATTTGGGAGTTGGGCACAGAAATCGGACGCCTAGCCGTCGGCGCGCGCGACAACAAATTATCGCCCGCCGATTTCCAAGGCGCGACGACAACCGTGACGTCGCTCGGCCCCTTAGGCGGGATTGTCACGACCCCGGTCATTAACCGACCGCAAGTTGCGATCTTTGGCCCGAACAAAATACGACCAAAGCTGGAAATGCGCGACGGTGTCGTCGTGGAACGGCTGGTCATGAATTTTAGCGTTTCGTGCGATCATCGCGTCATCGATGGCTATGATGCAGCACTGATGATCCAAGACCTGAAACGGCGACTCGAAGACCCGCTAGAAATGTTCCTGAATTAGGGCACGGCTCTAGCGGGCTCAACCCTCACACGCCTCACCGTAAGAAGGTCCGCCGATATGGCGGACGATGGCGCCGGAGTGCGGAAGCGGTCTTGCGCATAGCATCTGCAAAAGCGTTAAAACATCCGCAAACAAGACTTGCCGCCCTGCCCCCACACCCCTATATGGCGCGCCTTACCGTGGTGGGGTAGCTCAGCTGGTTAGAGCGCAGGACTCATAATCCTGAGGTCGAGAGTTCAAGTCTCTCTCCCACTACCACGCACTCAGCACTCTCGGCCTCCGATATGTGTGGAGTGAGAATAGCCCCTACTATCGGGGACTTAGCCAGATAAGACCTCACGGGAGAGGTCAAGAGAGACGTAAGAATCGGCTATTTTACGCCGATTATCTAAAGCGTCTCAGATCGCAAATATTTCCGCCGCAATATTTCTGACGGGATGCAGTTAACATCTGTGGGATTATGAGGTGTTAGTCTTCCATCCCAAGGAACGCTCTTTGGGCGGTCCAATCTAGGGGCAGGTTCGGGGACAGTCGGCGTAATTGGTCAACCGTCATATCGACGGGATGCTTCCCATCGATAATATCTCTCACGATAGAGGGCGCCAAAAATGCTAACATGAGTGTCCGACTAATATCGCCGCGATGAACATTTTCCGTTTCAGCAATGCTTCCAGTGGTCGGATACACACCACTCTTTAATCCCTCACACCAATGTCTCGCTGTCGCAACGAGCTTGATTAGGTCGGAGTCTGGATGACCAAGGGCTTGCCCTCCGATGATGAGTTTCGTCTCTATCCCGCGTCGCCTCATTTGAAGCGGATATTTCAGTGTGATGACGGGATCTCCACAGGCGTTGGTTTGTGTTTGAGAGGCTTCGGTAGCGGGCACGAGCATGTTGCGACGGAGGGTCAGTGTCATTTCGGTCTGGCTGATTTGGATACGACGAACCAGATCAATCAGCACGACTCTCTGAGTTTCTGAATGCTCGGCAGTGAGATGGTCAGTCAACTCAGCGGCATAGGCTTCTAGACTAGAGACATGATGCGGCGTGATATTTTTGAGACCTAGGACTTCCATGATGCGCGCCGTATCGGACAGAAGATCAGTGATCCGGCTCACGACAAGCTTTTCAATCTGTTTGGCCGGAAGCCGAAGTGCCGTCCCATCATCCATTTCGCCCTTGGAAAGCGCGGCGGAGATATAGTAACGATAGCGTCGACCATTGGGCTTCTTAGAATGCACTGGCGAGAGGCGCTGATCGTTCTGGTCATAGAGCAAGCCCGTCAGCAGACTGTTAGACGCAATGTTGATTGAGCGTCGCCGTTTCGGTGCATTGGTTTCTAATGTCGCCTGCACGGCTTTCCATAAGCCTATGTCGATGATGGCGGTATGCTGGCCTTTATAGACCTCATCTTTATGCTTGATCTTACCGATATAGACCGGGTTCGACAGGAGCTTGTAGAGATGACCTCGGCTGAAGGACTTGCCGCCAATTTGTGACTGCTTCTTCGTGATCCTCCGCTTGGTGACATAGCCATCCCGATCCAGCTCATGCTTAAGCTGACGGACTGAGCCAAGTTCTACATAGCGCGTCATGATATGACGAACCGTGTCGGCCTCTCCCTCATTCACCACGAGCTGCTTGTTGATATTGTCATAGCCCAGCGGCGGCAACCCACCCATCCACTGTCCGCGCTTCTTCGACGCTGCGATCTTATCCCGGATTCGCTCCGCTGTGACCTCCCGCTCGAATTGGGCGAAAGAGAGTAGAACGTTCAGTGTCAGCCGTCCCATGCTGGTGGTCGTGTTGAAAGCTTGTGTAATGGAAACGAAGGAGACGGCATGCCGATCAAAGACATCCACCAGCTTGGCGAAGTCCGCCAACGACCGTGTCAGCCTGTCCACCTTATAAACAACGACAATATCAATCTGTCCAGCTTCTATATCGGCAATCATGGCTTGCAGCCCCGGCCTTTCCATATGCCCGCCGGATATACCGCCGTCAGAATAGACCTGACCTGTGGGCGTCCAGCCTTCTCCCGCTTGAGACAGAATGTATGCGCCACAACTTTCCGCTTGGGCATCGAGCGAGTTAAACGCTTGGTCCAAGCCCTCTTCCGTCGACTTTCGGGTATAGACCGCACAGCGCTTCTTGGTCTCAGACATGAGCTCGCCCCGTCTCAGCCCGATGCCTTGTTGAGCCCAAAGAAGCGCGGGCCGGACCAGTGTGCGCCTGTGATGTCCTTGGCGATCGCACTGAGGGAGCTCCAGACCTTGTCCTTATAGACAAAGCCCTCCTCAATGACTGAGACTGTGTAAGGACGCCCATTCCATTCTCGCACGAGGCGGGATCCCGGTACGAGCGCTATTCGGGGTTTGGAGCGTATGGGCTTAGGTCCCGCATCCTCTGAAGAAGTAGATATTTGAAACCTGGAGCCTTGATCGCGCAAAGCGGCCTTCAAGACTTTCTGGTCAACTTTAGAAAGGTTCGGTGCATGTTTAGACTGCAGCTCATAGGACAGCGCGCGCAGCAGAAAGACACGGCTGGCAGATTTGGGCGGTGGGCAGTTTACGACCGACGTCCAGCGTTCCCCTAGCTCGGATCGGTTTAAAGCCTCCAGCTCTGCGAGGCCGTCCGCGACCTTGTCAGGGCGGCTCATGTGTCCACCTCATTCGATTGGATGGCGTAAACGCTGTCCTTGTTCGAGCGCTCAGTGCGAGTGATGGCATATCCGCGTTTGCGTAGGCCTGTCATTGTGGCGGACGTCGTATGGGGAAGCCATCCAAGGGCTTCGCTCGCCTTAGCGAGCGTCACGCCACTCTTACGCGACAGCATTGCGACCAGCTTGGCTTGTTTGGTGCCCTCGCGGGGTGGGGTGAGTTCTCGGGCCTTTGTCTGGGTTTGCGTGGTCATACTGGTCTCCGTAATCCGCACCCACACCGTGTGAGCGCTACTACCGAGACAAGACCCTCAGATCGGGCCGCAGGACACTACCGCGTGCTTTGCGCGCGAAGTCCAGTCGTTTGTTGGGTTAGGTCAAACCGAGATTCTAATGATACCTGATTTGTAATCAGGGGGTCCGTGGTTCGAGTCCGTGTGGGGCACCATTTTTCTCTTAAAAATCAATAATTTATACGATTTTTAGAGAATGCTATTTTGACCCTAAAAACTCAAGGTACCAAATAGGGACCAATTGCGGGTGAGTTTTGATGTATCACAGTGCATTTCTTTAATGTTAAAATTCAGACGCAACCAGTTTACGCGTCTGTAACGCTAATCGAACTAGTTTTATTTATCAGACCATTTTTGAATACTGCCCCCCCGGATACTATAATTTCGCCGTCAGTCTTCGGGAGGGATAAAGATGAGTGCCCTCTTAGAATGCGCAGTTGGTGTAAAAAATAATTTTCACTCGGAAAGCCAATGAAATTGTTATAATCTTTTTGCAAATGTTGAGTTGCCGCCTGAAAGGCTAATGTGAGATTTGTAGATAAATCAAAGTTTTCAAATGTAGCAGAAAGGCAAATAGGTCTTTCTGAGGCTAAATCTAAAATAGTAAAATATCTTCAGCTACAACCTTCAGTTCGTCGCAGACGCCGCCCCCCTGTCGATTATCGTGTTTTTCTCGAACTTTTACCAATTCTGCACAAAGCATTCTGTATGAGATGCGCATATTGCGAATCAAAAGTTTCTATTGAAACCGCTGACATTGAGCATTTTAGACCTTTATCAAATGCCCTCGATAGTGACAACACCAGTAGTTTGGAGCACTATGTTTGGCTGGCTTATGAATGGGACAACCTTTTACTCTCATGTGCAACATGCAATTCGTTAAAACGAAATCAATTTCCATTGTTGGGCTCTCGTGCGCCATTGGACAGTACGCCTTCTGTTAATGACTTAAGGGAAATGGAAAGATGTTTACTATTAGATCCTTGCTACGACTTCGGGTCTAAATATCTTACATTTTTGCGTAACGGAAAAATTATCCCGCGCGAAGATTTGTCGAAAACCGATAAACGGATCGCTGATACACACTTACGTATTATGCAGTTAAATCGCCAATTTTTGGTGACGGAAAGACGCACCTCTTTCGATAAAACTGTGTCGCGTTTGAAGTCAGGCGCATTGAGCCTTAAGAATACGATTTCCACAAATGCTGAGAAAATTAGCTTCAACCAGATTGATTCGACAGTCCATTGGGAGACGTTCATTTTTGACGCTTCAGTGGATTACCCAGGAGCAATATCAAAAATAGCGTTGAACGTGGTTCACAAAGCCTCTCCAAACTTTAAAGGGAATCTACGTGAGGCCTTGTCAATATTTGAAAATAGCATCTCAGACAATTTTCGAGATGACCCTTTGGGTAAAGAGTTAGAATATAAAGAGATTGCCGACGCATCTATTGTAAAAGTTACGACTCAATTTGATCCAATAAACTTAGATACCCTAAACGCACCACTCCAGAGCGTAACAATAAAGAACTTCAAGGCGATAAGTAGCATTGAGTTGGGTATTGTCAGCTTAAACGGCGACAGCCGCATTTCTAACAAATTGGCCCACGATTAGACGGCGATCAAATCACGCCACTCGCTGAGTGATGTATCACGCATCGCTTTGAAACGGGTCCGGCTTTCGAGATNCATTCGGCTTTGGGTCGATCGGTTTGGTCCTATATTCGCAAACCAAATCCGGTCGAAACGATCGGCTTGTCTGCGCGAACATACGCAATGGCAGTGGCATCTCGACGAGGTTTTCGTGAAGATCAACGGGGTCCAACATTATCTATGGCGGGCTGTTGACCATGAAGGCGAGGTTCTAGAGTGCTATGTGACCAAGAAACGGGATAAAATCGCGGCCTTACGGTTCATGAAGAAAGCGATGAAACGCTATGGTCCGCCCCGAAGGGTCATTACGGACAAGCTCCGGTCCTACGGAGCTGCTATGCGCGACATTGGTAATCAGAGCCGCCAGA